>JADGFA010000076.1 GCA_016744065.1 Gammaproteobacteria bacterium | reverse complement strand
TCACTGGAAAAATTCTTTCTTCTTTTACTCATCGGTTCACCTTTTATTTCAGGGTTAGTTTATCCCATTTAGGTGTACAGATTCATTAAGCCACAACAAACTTAGAATGTTTAAAAATGCCATTAACAAACCCTCCGCCATTGGAAACACATCAGGTAGAAGATTGCTTTGCTCCCCAGGCGCCCTGCCCGTGTTTAATAACCTGATCAAACTGGCTAAAAGCGGAAACCACTGGGCGAGCCTGGTGGTACAGGGGATAACCGGCCTAAGCTCTGGCAGATTACATCTGGATAATATTTATATAGAAAAACGCAAAAGCCTGGCTTATGGCAAAGGTGCATTTCATATTGTATTACCGGGTGTCACCGCCAGTCTTGAAGAACACCCTGATGGTAGTTATATATTACAGACGATCAAAACAGATCATAATTATCAGCAGCTTCAAAAGGAAGGCGATAAACCCGGGTTATGGAGAATTGATAAAAATATAGATGCCCGCCCAAGCCTACAACAAGATGGTACTATTTTAAGTAAAGAATATAGACCTGTCGTTATAACTGATATGGCGGAAAATAACGCTGATAAAATAGCTAGAATCTCACGTAAAGACCTAATAAAAACAGATGGTACTATTAAAAACATGGTAAGAGACTATGGTTTTGACATGCATCACACACCAGGCGATAGCGGTATTATTGGACTTAAAAACGCGAAAAATGCATTGGCCACTGCAAAAGACTCGGATATTACACAATCAGCCACACTGCTTGCCAATACCATGTTTCAGGCACGTAAAATAAATGGTGTGCTGTGGTATTCAGACTGGGGTGGTTCCGCCGTCTTAACCCGGGCAATGGAAATTTTGCACCATGAGAAAAATATCAGCCTGAATAACCATGCTATTTTTATGCACCGACCAACATCTAAAACAAAATATGCCCTTGAACTGGGTAAGAAACTGGGCCTGAGACCCAATGCAGATGGCATGAAAACCGGCTTACACCCTAAGGAGCTGGCTGGTAATATTCTTGTATCGGATATAGGGGCAACAAAAAAGACCTTAAGCGGCGCACTTAATACCACGGCATTTGGGGTATCAGCCGCGGGAGCCAGCCTTGCCCTTGCCGGCGCCTCCGCCACTGTCTCCGGTGTGCTTGGTGTTGCGGGTGCCCTGTTCTTTGTGAGCAGCGCGGTTAAATCCGGCACAAGCAGCCTTAAGGGCAAGCAATACAAATAAATCGGAACACATTAATATGTATGTTCGTTATAAATTACGTAAGGCCAAAGGCTTAATTACGCCTAAAGGCCCCAACTTTTCTAGTGCTAAAACCATACAATGCGATATTGATGGGAGTGTGGTTAAATTCAAAACCCCTAAGCACAGACCTCTCATCTCTGGTGAGGAACCCATTTTCCCTGCTCATTCATACCATTTAAACGATATGTTTTTTCGCTCCAGCTATCAAGAAGGTTTTAAAGTTAGCGACAACTGGGAGACTTTCAGGCTACTTGAAAATGCCTGGGCTTTTTATGGCCCCTGGTTTACCGGAGCAGTTGCTGAACTGGTTATGTATGCAACTTTAATAAAGCCGATTAACTATGAAAACGATGATTTTTCATTATTCCACCCCCGGGCATTTGAAAAAATTATTGGGGATTACTTAACCAATAGCTTTTCAACTTATACCAGTGAATCAAGGGGAGGAAAACATCATTATATCGCTCCACTTAACTGGCAGCCTTTAACAAATTTACCTGTAGTCGCCGTCAGATTACAGGTTGAAGCTGACGCAAAAGTCACTCATGACAACAAACAGTATTTTTTATTTTTTCCCGTTACAGATAAAGTCATGGCCTGTATGCATTTTGACCCAAGCCGGCTTTTAGCTCTATCACAGGAAGAACTTGATAAACGCGTAAACGAATCAAGTATGCTTGAATTAATGAACAATATTATTGACAGTATAGAGCTGACACTTTCACCTGAGGTTCAGGCTCAACAAAAAGCAGCCCTTGCCGGGCTTGATGATGCTTCTTTAATAAGTGATTTTCCACCTTTAAAATGGCCCGTTGTAGATAAGGAAAATACATTTAAAGAACTTGATAATGAGTGAGTTGTTTTTGTTATTAAGCCATAGCTATATGGCACAAGATCCTTCGGCTTCGCTCAGGATGACAGAGTGTTTTTTACATCTGAATACTTTTACTTCGTAGAATTTTTTTATATCTAGATACTTTCATTGTCATTCTGAACGTAAGTGATGAATATTTTGTAATGAAGCGACAGAACATAATACGACGTCCTGTTTTTAGACTTTGCTCAGAGTGACAGAAATTACTTAGCAGTACCCTGTTTCAGGCCCATAAAATAAATAATGTGCTGTGATATTCAGACTGGGGTGGCTCCGCCGTATTGACCCGGGCGATGGAAATTTTACATCATGAAAAAAATTTCAGCCTGAATAACCATGCTATTTTTATGCACCGACCCACCTCTAAAACAAAGTACGCCCTGGAGTTAGGTGAAAAACTGGGATTAACACCTGATGCAAGCGGAATAAAAACCGGTTTACACCCTAAGGAACTGATTGGTCATATTCTTGTGTCCGATATAGGGGTGACAAAAAAAACCTTAAGCGGTGCACTTAGTACCACGGCTTTTGGGGTATCAGCCGCGGGGGCCAGCCTTGCCCTTGCCGGCGCCTCCGCCACTGTCTCAGGCATGCTTGGTGTTGCAGGTGCTCTGTTCTTTGTGGGCAGCGCGGTTAAATCTGGCACAAGCAGCCTTAAGGGCAAGCAATACAAATAAACCGGAACACTTAAATTATGCATGTTCGTTATAAATTACGTAAGCCCAAAGGTTTAATTACGCCTAAAGGTCCCAGATTCTCTAATGCTAAAACTATACACTGTAATATCGACGGGACTGTAATTCAATTCAAACTACCAAAGCATCGCCCTCGGCTCACTAATAATAAACCCGTTTTACCAGCACACTCATACAGTTTAAATGAAATAATATTTCACTCCAGCCATCAAAGAGAACTTAAAGTTAGCAACAACTGGGAAACCTTCAGATTAATCGAAAATGCCTGGGCTTTTTATGGTCCCTGGTTTACTGGCTCACTCTCTGAGTTAATCATGTATGCAACTCTAATAAAACCCGTTAACTATGAAAATAACGATTTTTCATTATTCCACCCCCGGGCATTTGAAAAAATTATTGGGGATTATTTAACCAATAGCTTTTCAACCCACACAAATGAATTTATGGAAAACAAACATGAATATATTGCCCCGCTTAACTGGAAACCCTTAACTAAATTCCCAATGGTTGCTGTCAGGTTACAAGTTGAGCCTGATATTAAGGTTGCCCGGGGCACTATCCGATACTTTGTTTTCCTCCCTATTACAGATAAAGTCATGATCTGTATTCAATTTGTACCCAGTCAATTTCTCGCTATGACACAGGAAGAATTAGATAAACGCGTAAATCGCTCAAGCATGCTCGAATTAATGAATAATATTATTGACAGTATAGAGTTAACGCTTTCACCTGAAGCCCAAGCTCAACAGAAAGCAGCCCTTACCGGGCTTGATGATGCTTCTTTAATAAGTGATTTTCCGCCTTTAAAATGGCCTGTTGTGAATAAGGAAAATACGTTTAAAGAACTGGATAATGAGTAAGATCCTTCGGCTTCGCTCAGGATGACATGAGGGGGGACCCCTTCGGTTTTGAGCAGGGTAATATAAGCACAATCCTTCAGCTTTGTTCAAGGCATTTTACTCTGTAGAGTATTCTCTATACTGGATAGCTTGCTCTTTAGTCATATCTTTATTGTCATTCTGAATCTAAGTAAAGAACCTGTTTCAATAATGCAATGAAGAGCAACACTGTATTTTATTTTTCATGGGTGGTGCGATTAAAGGCAAGCAATACAAATAAATCGGAACACTTTAATTATGTACGTTCGTTATAAATTACGTAAGGCCAAAAGCTTAATTACGCCTAAAGGCCCCAACTTTTCTAGCGCTAAAACTATACAATGCGATATTGATGGGACCGTGATTAAATTCAAAGCGCCTAAGCACAGACCACTCATCTCAGGTGAGGAACCCACTTTCCCTGCTCATTCATACCATTTAAACGACATGTTTTTTCGCTCCAGTTATCAAGAGGGCTTCAATATCAGTGATAACTGGGAGACTTTCAGGTTACTCGAAAATGCCTGGGCTTTTTATGGCCCCTGGTTTACTGGCTCAGTTGCTGAACTAGCCATGTATGCAACTTTAATAAGGCCGATTAACTCTGACAACAATGACTTTTCATTATTCCACCCCCGAGCATTTGAAAAAATTATTGGAGATTACTTAACCAATAGCTTTTCAACCTACACAAATGAGTTCATGGAAAACAAACATGAATATATTGCCCCGATTAACTGGAAACCCTTAACTAGATTTCCAATGGTTGCTGCCAGGTTGCAAGTTGAACCTGATATTAAGGTGGGCCGAGGTACTATCCGATATTTTGTTTTCCTCCCTATTACAGATAAAGTTATGCTCTGTATTCAATTTGTTCCTAGCCAACTTCTTTCATTATCTCAAGAAGAATTAGATAAGCGTATAAATCGCTCAAGTATGCTTCAATTAATGAACAATATTATTGACAGTATAGAGCTGACACTTTCACCTGAGGCTCAGACCCAGCAGAAAGCAGCCCTTGCCGAGCTTGATGATGCTTCTTTAATAAGTGATTTTCCGCCTTTAAAATGGCCTGTTGTGAATAAGGAAAATACGTTTAAAGAACTAGATAATGAGTAAGATCCTTCGGCTTCGCTCAGGATGACATGAGGGGGGGTAACCCTTTGGATTCACCCAGGACGGCATGGAGATAACCCTTTGGGTTCGATGATAATCCTTCAGCTTAGATCTGGTGACAGTTTTTATATCTATAGAAAATATTGAGATTCACTAATACAAAAAGCCAGCAACTAAAAGTTACTGGCTTTTTCAGGGCAAACACTAATTAAATATTTTTTAAAAAACCCAGGTAGCATTAACCCTTGAGGTTAATGGCGTATTTACACCTTCGGTCACAAACTCTTTTAATAACGTCAGATCAAGTACGAAATCATCTTTTTTATACCCCATTCCCAACGAGAACGTAGTATCTGTATCCCAGGTACGTGATGTATCTGTTTTAGTTGATTCAACACTTATTTGTTGTGTAGGCGTTGTATTATCAGCCGCATCTGCATTTGTTGGTAATGCAAAAATTCTGGAAGTAGACTCATTATCTAATGACTCATACAAGTTTTTTGAAATAGACCCTCTGACCGTAAAGCTTTCACTTACTTTTCCTTCTGCTGCAACGACTAATGGAATTGTTAATGATGTTCCTTTACTTTCTGCATACGACTGGGTTCCTAAGCACGGATTATTACTACTAGAGATTGGTCCACAACCGGTCACAGGAAATACGGTATTCCCTGTTAAATTATCAGTCACACTATTCGTCATCTGTGTATTTACAAACTTACCTTCCCCTTCAGTAGAAACAAGACCAATTGAACCAAAGATATTGCTATTGCTGGACACTGGAAAAATTTTGCTACCACTTAACCTTAATTCAGTGGTCTCAGACTCACCCACACCATTTTGTGTAAAGTTAGTTGTTTCATCGGTCTCATTAACTCCATCTGCATTGGTATCATTCTGAAAACGACGCACACCATTCACAACGCTTGATAAGCCTCTGTCACGTGTTGAATAGCTAAATGTTGTTAGAATACCAGCGAAATCTCCACGCACTACAAAACCCAGATTTTGCATGCCATCATCATCAACGCTTTCTGTGCCATCAAAGTCTGATATTTGACGAGAAATAACTGTACCATCAACACCATTAAGCCCCTCTAATAAACTTTGATCAACAAGGTGTGAATCACCACTACGAGAGGGCATACCAACTAAAATTGCAGCATCGTACTTACCATCGTCTGAAACCCAGCCAAATGAAAGGTTAAGGTCACTTGATGAAAAACCATTTTCATCCACACTGACCGTATCAAACTGTTGTAATGCATCTGCTACCTGGAATGTATTTGGGGTTCTAACAGTTGATGGTGATGCAGAAGCATCTCCATCAAGTAGCTGCATATTTAAACGAACGCCAAACTCACCTGCCACACCAAAACTCTTCGCCCAGAAAAGATCAAATTGACTACGAGGCTCTTCTATTGTAGGTGTTTGTGTAGGTGTTTCCCCTGTTGCGCTTGGACTGGTCGCACCAAAATCGCTTAATTGATTAAAACCAAATGTTGTTGGAATAATATCAAAATTAGATGGCTCTGAAGGCCGACCTATATAAAAGCCCCACGTTCCCGTGTTACCTAATTCTTTAAAAACACCCGCCATTTCATCATCCTGAACGCCATCGGTGATATTTAGATCTGCATAATTTTTATACTTATTAACGTATGCCGGATTAACCCATACATTATAGTTATCTCGACTATTCCAGTAATCGGCATTCATTGCTTCGTTTCTTGCGCTACTACCTGAGAAGTCCCATCCATCTACAATTGCAAGTGATTGCCCAGAGAAGACTGTAGCAGCAACTGATATTATTAATGTCAGTTTTTTATTTTTTAACATTATATTTTCCTTTTCCATTTTTAAAATTTAAATAAATTTACTCATCCATCACTACTTATAAGTAATTTTTTTGACCACAATCAATGTATATACCATTTCCATATTGACCGATTCGGTATATTAATTCTTCTTAATTAAGATCGCAAGCTTTCTGATTTTACTTTATAAAATGATGCACAACAAAAAATAGAAAAGATAAAATGATTTAAATTTACAACTGAAATTCGTTGTTTTTTTAGGCGCTCTTAATCCGTTTTTTTAAAAGAAATAATATTTTGAATACGATCGAGATTATTGTATGGCGTACAATATCTATTACTCTAGATATAAACGATAAATATTTTATTTTTTCTATTTTACCATTCTGTGTTATACATAATTTTAGCGGCACCCGGTTGCTGCATGGGGGAGTTAAGTGACTGGCAGGATTTTTCATCTAACTGCTCATACCACTGTCGGTAATGCAGTAATGGGGTTGGGTTCATTATGCAGCTTTTTGCATTAAAGGGATGTGCGTAGTGGAATAACAAATGGCCCAGCTCATGGGTTAAGGTTGCTGCGGTATAATCTATAATCTGCTGTTCTGTATATGATTCATCTTCACGCAGCATTGCTAACAGCGAATTATTGTTTATTATTTGAAAGGCACTTACAAATATAAAGCCACCTAAGCGTCCCTGTTTACTGTATGTTGTATTCCCTCCATTTATACCACCCCGTAAACAGGTATGCACGGGCATACCCTCTTTTTCTATGCTGGCAACAAGTTGATTGGTTATTACTAAATCATAGGGTAAATTACCATAGCCCAGACTATCCCAGTATATCCATTGGTTATAGGGGGAGGAATCAAGAACAGCTATTCCATCTCTGGCTGTTTGTTGCTTCCAATATTGATGGCGCTGCATAACCGTTTTTGTTAATTCAGTGGTTAAGCTATTAATATTTTTTATTTCTTTTTTTTCTATTAAATAAGGGCTGGCATAATCAATCTGTGATTGCTCATCACTGGCACTGTATTTTATCTGTAATGATATTGAGTCTCTTACTGCATTAAAAGCTTTTAATTCATTTTTTTTATTATTTATATCAATTATTTTTTCTGCCTGATATTTTCTCGCTGCGTAAGGC
>JADGFA010000028.1 GCA_016744065.1 Gammaproteobacteria bacterium | reverse complement strand
GCCGAATGCAGCAGAAAAACTAATATTAACCTATTGATGTGTACAGTTTTACTTGACCACTACAATCTCATTTTATTGATGCATATAAAAAATTATATGGTGTTACTCCCAAGTCTACATCAAGTAAAAAATAATGATGATTATTTTATACTTTTGACGTTTTTTGAGTAGTTAAATATTTAAATAACTTTAATATCTTTATCTCTGTACAGTAATGGAGATGCATAAATGACTGACGGTAGTCAATGTTTTTTAGCGAGAAGGTTAGCCTTAAAAGTCATGTTTTCCAGTTTTACTGTTATGTTTACTCACAGTGCCCCAGCATTAACTTACGAAAGTAGAAAGCAGGAGAAGGAAAAAATGGTTATTAATGTTATAGTCGATTTTGAAGTGAAAAAGCAAAAAGTTATTGATTTTATTAATATTTTAATGAATATTAAAACAGGGTTGCCCAAGGTGGAAGGGTGTACTGGTGTTGATGTTTTTAAGAGTGCATTGGTAGATAATAAGTTTACGTTAGTTGAAACATGGCAGAGTAAGGTGTTTCATCAGGCACATTTAAACAGGCTTTCAGATGATGGGACCTGGGATATGCTTGCCTCGCATTTGTCTAAAGATCCGGTGAGTAACTATTATATAAAAATATAGTTTAGTTAGTAGCAAAGTGAATTGAGTCTGAAAAATGGAAAAACCAGGGGCAGAGAGTAAGCGTGTTTAACTGTCAGTTGTGCTTTTTCTGCCCAGGTTTTGTTGGAATTTAGCTGTTTGTTTTTATGGTATTTTCGCGGGTGTTGTAAATACCCAGTCATTATCTTTAACCGGTGTATGGCAGGCCACGCACTCTGCGGTAAAGTTTTTGTCGCTGCCGTAAGGTTTTTGGTCTAGGCCTAACCAGCGAGCATAACCCCAGCCACCGGTTGCTTTGTATTTTTTACTGTCTTTAAACATGAATTCAGCGTGTACAAATTTGTCTGGGGCAATGGCTGTTGGCCAGCTTTCTTCAGCTTTCTGTTTCCAGACCAGTTTTCCTAATATTGTACCTTTGGGCCAAGGGTTGGTTTTTCCTGATCGTGCGGCTTTGATTGCAATATCATTTCCCAGAATGGTGCGCATGGTATTATTATCTGTGCGGTGGGAGATGGATATAACCCTCCAGTCTTTATAAGCTTCTGGTAGTGTAATACCATTGGGTGCGGGTTTGATTGTTTCACCTGCGAAGAGTGACTGGCTCATAATGGCGAGTGTTAAAGATAGTATGCCTGTTTTTAATTTCATTAATATACCCTTTTGATATAATTTAAAATATGCTGTTCATAGCTATAACGTGTAAGTTAACAATTTGATTGCATTTATTTGCAATCAAATTGGCGACAGATACGTCAAATAATGGAGTACGACAAATATTATTGAGTCACAGTTAAATAATCGACTTAATCGGTGTGTCATCTTGAACGAAGTGAAGGGTGATAATGATGCAACTTATTGATTAAGTGTATTGATTAAGGCCCAGGCAATATTAAGTACCCAGGTAATATGTTGAATAAAGATGAATTGAATCAGTTATATCGTTATGCACTGTCATTATCGGCCCATGAAGAATCGGCTTATGATCTGGTGCAAAGTGCTGTGGAGCGGTATTTGAAAAAAATGCCCGAAGCTATAGATAAACCACTGGCTTATTTAAAAACGATAATACGAAATCTTTATTTTGATCAGGAACGACATAAGAAAGTGGTGCCGATGATTTCTATAGAGAGTGATGAGTGTGCACATATTGAGCCGATTGATAATGACTCTATGGAAGACCTGTTAATTAATCAGCAGGAAGTGCAGGTTTTATTAAGCGATTTAAGTTCGGAAGAAAATGAACTGTTATATCTGTGGGCAGTGGAAGAGCATACGGTAGATGAAATTGCGCGTATTTATGAAAAGCCCAGGGGAACCATGTTATCAAAGTTGCACCGGTTAAAGAAACGAATTAGAGGTCAGTTACAGGGTGATGGCGCTGGGGTTAGTGCGGTTAATAAGGGTAAGTTGTAATGAGTGATGAGAAGCAAACAGTCAGGCAAGCCGTTAAAGCCTTTTATGCAGATAAGTCATTATCTGATGTACAGGTGGCTGCCCTGCAAAAAAAACTGACAGAACATGGGGCTGTTGATGGGCTTACAAAGCTGAAATCTGGCAGCCGTGCTGGTCAGCCGGGTATTTATAAGTGGCTGGGTTCAGTGGCCGCATCTTTATTGTTGTTTATGCTGGTGATGGGGTATTTACAGACTCCGTCATTAATTACCTCTGCTTATGCGGATATTCAAAAAGATGCCAACTTGAATAATGGCATGCAGTTATCGATGCAGCAGTGGCTGGATGAAAATGATATAGCCAGTGTGCCGAGTCCGTATCCGGTTGAAATGAGTAAGTTCTGTCGGCTTGATCAAATATTAACCACACATATACGCATTGCAGGGAAAAAACAGGGTGAGATGAATGTTTTTTTTCATCACGGTGATCGGCCCTTGCACTGGTCTCCTTTACATTGGTTAAAGGGAGCTGGCACAGTGGACAATGTAAACTGGAAGCTGCTTAAGGTGAGGGATAATCTGACGTTAATTGTATTGTACAGTCATGATATGCATGAAAAAGCGGTGCAGCATATATTGCATGAAATGCTGCCAGAATTAGAGGTGTAGGCAGCTTATAAAATCTTCCTGTTTGATTCGTTGTGTTTATGTGTTTATTTGAGCATAATTCAGCAAACGTAATTACACATAGAGAAAAATTGACTGTATGTCTGACCAGGAAGATTTAAATTTCGAAGGTGTTGAGAAACAGCCTCTCGCAGAATTCACTGAAAAGGCGTATCTGGACTATTCCATGTACGTTATTCTTGACCGGGCCCTGCCGTTTATTGGTGACGGTTTGAAACCAGTACAGCGGCGTATCGTTTATGCCATGTCCGAGCTGGGGCTGGTGTCAACCGCCAAACATAAAAAATCAGCCCGTACCGTGGGTGATGTATTAGGTAAGTTTCATCCGCATGGTGATAGTGCCTGTTACGAAGCTATGGTGTTAATGGCGCAGGACTTCTCCTACCGGTACCCATTAGTTGATGGGCAGGGCAACTGGGGCTCACCTGATGATCCCAAGTCTTTTGCCGCAATGCGTTACACCGAATCTAAATTATCCAAATATGCGGAAGTTCTGTTAAACGAACTGGGTCAGGGCACGGTTGAGTGGCAGCCTAACTTTGATGGCACCCTTGAAGAACCAAAATCATTACCAGCCCGGTTACCGAATTTATTATTAAATGGTACTACGGGTATAGCTGTGGGCATGGCAACAGATGTGCCACCACATAATCTACGTGAAGTGGCTACAGCCTGTATTCGATTGCTGGATGAACCCAAAGCAACAGTTGAAGAGTTGTGTGCTCATATCCAGGGACCAGACTACCCAACAGATGCAGAAATAATCACGCCCCGTGAAGAATTACTGGAAATGTATAACAAGGGCAAAGGCAGTATCCGTGCCCGGGCTATTTATGAAATAGAAGATGGGGATATTATTCTTACCGCGTTACCGCATCAGGTATCTGGTAATAAAATTCTTGAGCAGATTGCCCAGCAGATGACGGCTAAGAAGCTGCCTATGCTAGAAGATATTCGTGATGAGTCTGATCATGAAAATCCAACGCGTCTTGTTCTGGTGCCACGCTCAAATCGTGTCGATACTGAACAGTTAATGACGCATTTATTTGCAACAACAGATTTAGAGCGCACCTATCGTGTCAATATGAACATGATTGGTATTGATGGTCGCCCTGCGGTTAAAAATCTGCGGGTTATTTTAAGAGAGTGGATTACTTATCGCACAACCACGGTGCGTAATCGTCTTAACTGGCGCTTAGAGAAAGTTAATAAGCGTTTGCATTTATTAGAAGGTTTGTTAATTGCCTTTTTGAATATTGATGAAGTGATTCAGCTTATTCGTGATAGTGAGAAGCCTAAACCTGCATTAATGGAACGGTTTGGTCTGAGTGAAGTTCAGGCTGAATATGTGCTGGATACAAAATTACGCCAGTTAGCACGTTTAGAAGAAGTTAAAATACGTGCAGAGCAGGCAGAGCTAGCAGAAGAAAAAGCTAAACTGGAAAAATTGCTGAGTTCAGATCGTCGATTAAAAACGTTAATTAAAAAAGAAATTCTGGATGATGCAGAAACTTATGGTGATAAACGTCGTTCGCCTATTGTGGCACGTGATGCAGCACAGGCAATGAATGAGTCAGATTTATTATCCAGTGACCCAATCACTGTTGTACTGTCGGATAAAGGCTGGGTGCGCGCGGCTAAAGGCCATGAGCTGGATGCGCATAAACTTAATTACAAAGCGGGTGATGCGCATCGCTCATCAGCTCAGGGTAAATCTAATCAGCCTGCGGTGTTCCTCGATAGCACGGGCAGGGCTTATACATTGGGTTCCCATACTTTACCTTCCGCAAGAGGGCAGGGTGAACCGTTAACGGGCAGGTTTAATCCGCCGCCAGGTGCTGTTTTTGTATCTGCACTTATGGGTGATCCGAAAGATCTGTATTTATTTGCCACCAGTTTTGGTTACGGTTTTGTCTGTGAGTTAGGTGAACTACAGTCAAGAAATAAAGCAGGTAAAGCTTTCTTGAAAGTGCCACCGGGAGCAAAAGTGTTGCCACCGGTCAAGGTCCGTGATTTGAAAGATGATTTTATTGTTGCGGTTAGTTCGGAGGGGCATATGCTGGTAACTGAGCTTGCTGAATTGCCACAAATGGCCAAAGGTAAGGGTAATAAAATTATTAATATTCCTTCAGCAAAATTGAAAAGTGCTGAAGAGTGGATTTGTGCAATTGAGCTGATTCAGGATGGTGAAAAGCTGGCTATTTTTGCAGGTAAAAAACATAAAGTGATGAGGCCAGGTGAAGTAGATGAGCATTATGCTGAGCGTGGTAAGCGTGGTTCTAAGCTACCGCGAGGCTACCAGAAGGTGGATAAAATAGAGGTTGAAATTAAAGCGTAGCTTGTGAATTTATCAGTTAAGTTATTATTTAAACCTGTAGGTCATTGTACTGTCAGGCCCCATTAGCATCGGGGATAGAGCTCGTTTTTTGAACTCTGTCCCCTGTTGTAATACCATCAGGAGTTGTTACAGAGTCGTTCATCACTTTGCCAGTCAGATGAAATTACCACGCAAGACAGGGCGGTTAAAAAGCAGCGGACTGCCCCTGATAGAAATGTTTCGAACAGGGCACAGGTATTGAGACAATGAAGCTGTGAAAGTTTTGCAACAGAATAATAGAATTGCAATCACTCGATTTTATTTTGCTCCCCAAAGCGCTTCAACTCTCGCATCACGTCCACAGGCATATCGATAATATTTATAACGCAAAGGGCTCTTTTTGTAATAATCCTGATGGTAATCTTCAGCAGGATAAAAAGTGCTAGCCTGAATAAATTCTACTTTTAATGGCTCTTTAAAGGGTTTGTTCTTTTCGATAGCAGCAGCCGATTTTAAAATAGCCTGTTTTTCAGTTTCATTTTTATAGAAAATGGCCGGACGATATTGTGGGCCTTTATCGCAGAACTGCCCGTCGTCTCGGGTGGGATCTATATGGTGCCAAAAATAATCCAGTATCCTGGTGTAGTCTATGATTTGTGGGTTATATGTAATTTCCACAACCTCGATATGGCCGCTATTACCGGCAGAAACCTGTTTATAAGTCGGGTTTTTAATGTGTCCCCCTGAATAGCCGGATACCGCACGGATAATACCATTGAGCTTTTCATAGTCTGATTCAATGCACCAGAAGCAACCTCCGGCTAATACGATTGTTTTTGTCGTGCCTGCCTGTGAGCTAGTTGTAGCGGGTTCATTTGCCTGGCTTGCGTTATATATAAGAGTCAGTGCTATTATAGGTAAGGCAATAAGGGAGAGTGAGCGTAAAGACATAATAAAGGAACCTCTAACAAAGCGACGATGAACTTATTGGTAATTAGGTTGGCTATACTGGAGTTAGTTCATTTTTATTGGGTATAATAAGGCATTACTAAAAAACATGTGAATTAATATGCTTATTGTTGTTTCTCCTGCTAAAACCCTTGATTACACGACACCACCTAAAATTAAAAAATTTACTTTACCGGATTATCTTGATGATTCAGCCGAGTTGATACATCGTATGCGTGAGTTTTCTTCGCTTGATATTTCAGAGTTAATGAAAGTCAGTACAAAAATTGCCGATTTAAATTTTGAGCGTTTTGAGAGCTGGAATAAAAAATTTACAGAGAAAAATGCTAAACAGGCTGTGTTAGCCTTTAAGGGTGATGTTTATACCGGTTTAGATGCTGAAAGTTTTAGTACTCAGGATTTTAACTTTGCGCAGAAACACTTTCGTATGTTATCCGGCTTATATGGTTTGTTACGACCACTGGATTTAATGCAGGCATATCGACTTGAAATGGGAACGCGGCTCAGTACAGAGCGGGGTAAAAACCTATATGAGTTTTGGGGTGATGAGGTGACTGAGGGTCTGAATGCTCAGCTTAAAAAAATTAAATCAAAGTATTTAATTAATCTGGCATCTAATGAATATTTTAAAGTGGTAAAACCTGAAGTGCTTCAGGGTGAAATAATTACACCGGCATTTAAAGAACTAAAAAATGGCGATTATAAAATGATTGGTGTCTATGCCAAAAAAGCGAGGGGTTTGTTAAGCCGGTATATTATTCAAAATCAGTTATCTGATATTGAAGATATAAAATCATTTGATGTCGATGGTTATAAATTTAATAAAAAAGTTTCAAAAGGAAATAACTGGGTGTTTACCCGAAAAATTCCTGTTTCAAAATGATATAGAATATAAAGAGTTATATGGAATACCTGCTTATAGTTTTTATTTGTATTCTAAAAGGCGAAAAGGATTGATGAATGATTAAACCCGAAGAAATAATACAGTTCTGGTATTCGGAACCTGTGAATAAACACTGGTTTAATTCAGCGCCTGAAATTGATGTGTTAATTAGTAAAAAATATAAATCACTCTGGTATCAGGCGTTAGAGGGTGAACTGGACTCATGGGAAAAAAATCCTGAGAAATGTCTGGCATTAATTATATTGCTAGATCAATTTCCATTAAATATGTTTCGAGGAAAAGCAGAAAGCTTTGCTACTGAAGCTAAAGCAATTGAGCTGGTTCTATATGGTATAGAGCAGGGGTATGATAAACAGTTATCTAAATCGCAGCTTAGTTTCTTTTATATACCTTTAATGCACAGTGAATCGATAGCACATCAGAAGTTGTCAGTAGAAAAATTTGAACAGGCAGGATTAAAAGAAAACATAAGGTTTGCTATGCATCATCTCAGGATTGTTGAGCAGTTTGGCCGATTTCCCCATCGAAATAAAATTCTGGGTCGTGTATCTACACAACTGGAACTAGATTATCTTAATTCAAAAGCGGCTTTTCTGGGTTAGGTGTTTTCCAGTAGAGTATTATCGAGATGGAACTTGAAAAGTGAGGCTCATCCCTGAGTAAAATAACTATATGTTAATTTTTTCAGGGAAAAACCTGTTTCTGGTTTTCCAGTTATCCTGCCATTGAACTGAAATCATAATCCAGATCGGCTGAAGGTTCCTGCAGGAAGTTCCCCTGAATAAAGTTAATGCCCATTCCCCATAGTACTGAAAGGCTGGTTGCATCCTGTACGCATTGAGCAATTGTTAACTTGTTTAATTCCATTGCTTTTTCTGTAATTGCTTTGACGGCTTCCTGGTTTTCTGTGCTGGTAGACAGGTCATCCATAAATGAACGTTCCAGCTTCAGGTAATCCGCAGGAATATGTTTTAAAAGTTCAAATGGATTACTGCCCGTACCAAAGTCATCAAGTGCAAAACCACAGTTAAGCTCCTGTAGCGATTTTGCCAGTTCAGAAGTGTATTTCAGGCTGGTTACAGCAACACTTTCTTTTACTTCAAAAATAAGGCTGTTTTTAGGAACATTATATTTTCTCAGCTGTTCTTTTAGCCACGACATCAGGCTGGTATCTTTTAATGAGTTAGCAGCAAGCTTGACAAAAAACAAGGTACGCTTACCTTCTTTCCAGCATTTGGTTAGTGTGGTAATGGTGGTGAGTAATACCCAGCGATCAATAGCAATAGACATGCCTGTTCGATCTGCCGCCGGTAGAAAGTCATTAGGCATTATTGTTTTGCCATTTTTATCCAGCATACGAACAAAGACTTCGTATCGTTCATCGGTATCACCATGCAAACTAATAACTGGCTGAAAGTTGAGGGTAAAGCGATTATCTTTAAGTGCCAGCTTAAGGTCAGCAACTACTTTTGCATCAATCTCTTTTTGTGTTAACTCGCCTTCTTTAGGCTGGTAAACAACAATGTTATTAGGTCCTTTTTTGGTTGCTTCACCTACAGCTCGTTCTGCACGCAGTAGGATTTCTCCTGTGTCAGGTATATTTTTGTCTAACAGGCTAACGCCAATGGTGCATGTAGTATTAAGTGACTGATTTTTTATATTGGCGATAAAGTCATGAGAGGCTTTACTGATATTTTTTGCGTATGTGTTAATTGTTTTCTGGCTTTGATCATATGCGATAATTGAAAATGTGTTGCCTTCAAAATGAGCAAGTACATCGTCACTGCCAACTGAGTTTTCAAACTCTCTTGAAATTTCATTTAGAAACTGGTCAGCAGCAACAACACCAACACTTTGTTTTATGTCGTTGAAACTATCAAGGTGTATAAGTAAGGCAGCGGCTGTAACCTTTCCTTTCTTTGCCTGTGCTGCGGAGTCTTCAAGTGTATCGAGAAAGAACTGGCGATTAAATAGCCCGGTAATAGAGTCGGTCTGGCTCATCATAGCCAGTTGTTGTTCCAGTTCTTTATTATCTGTTTTTGTTCTAATAATAAGCTGTATGCAGGGTTCGCCATCGATGCTAGCAGGAGAAAACTCCATTTCACCTTTGAACTCCGTTCCATCTGAATTACTTAGATTTAGTTTTAATTTCTCAGACTCGCTACTACCTATTTTACTGTTATCACGTAAGAACGATTTGAAATCATCTCTGTCGTCAATGCCAACCATATCTAAAATGGGCATGCCTTCCAGATCTTCTGATTCACCAAAACCGAATAGTTTCAGATAGGATTGATTGGAATATACGTGCATGCCTTCATGAATGTAGGCAATAGCATCACGTGAAGAGTCAAGTAAAGCTTCACAACGTTTTTCGGTTTCTTTAATGGATGTTTCAAGTTTAAATAATTTAGCAATACTTGAGTGTGCATGTATCTCGCGGTGCATGACCATTTCAAGGTGTGAAGGGTTGTCATATGAAGTCAGGTCTTTGGCACCTGACCGCATGGCTTCTACGACGTCTATTTCATGTCCTGGGCGATTTACGGCTAAAACGGGTACAGGTTCACTGGCATTTTTTTCAAGGCACTTAACGGTGTCCTGTAATGAAATTAATTCCATGCCATTTGAGTAGAGTAAAATATCTGGCTTTTTTTTCTTTAATGCTTCAATCAGGTCTTCGTCATCTTCCATGCGTGAAGTATGTGCGGCATATCCGGAGCTACGCATGAGTTTAACTATGTTTTCTTCATTGTTGAATGAGTCATCTATAATGAAGATATTTATTTTTTTCTTTTCTTTCACAGAATAAGCTTCCAGGTAATTTTATTAGTTATAGAGATGACCAGATTGAATCAAAATTATCAGGGTTTTTCTTTCCAGGCTGTCTGTTGCTGCCGCTATCTTCATCATCAGGTGTACTATCTCCATTCATTTGTGAAAACTGGAACTGGGTAAATGATCCTGTATGTTCACGTACTGTTCCCAGTTTAATTTCCATGTCACGTTCATAAACGTGTAAATTTAATGTATTGCTACGACGAAATGCGTGGGCGGGTAAAAGTAATGTGGATGGTTGTTGTATCGGTTTTATACCTGGAAGCATGAGGCAGTTAAAAGGCTCTTCATCCTCTCGTTCAGATCTCTGTACCTGGCAGGATATAACTTTAGGTGATAAAACCTGAACACCAATTTCCAGCCCGGATTCATAGCTATATTGCATCCAGCGAATAACCCCGATGCGCCACTGGTAGGTGTGGTCGGGTTCTTTTTCACGAATACTGATTAACTCACCAACAAGTGCACGTGAAGGTAAATCTGAATCCCAGAAAAGGCAATAACCGCCAGCACTTACATTGGTTATTTTCCAGTGTATATCCGGGTCTTCCTTAAATAATTCACCTATGCTTTGATCTTGCTCTTTAAGCTCACTAGCATAACTGGCGGTTAAAGTGCGGCCCTTTGCAACCATATCCCATGCACCGGCAGAACGATTGGCTTCATCTTTCATTTCCGGGTGAGTGATGAAAAAAGTAGGGTCCTGTTGAGCAAATACATCCTTGCTGGCTTTTTCGTGTTCTGGAATTGATTCCAGTGAAAACATTTTATTGGGCTTTTTAGACTTAGGTCTGGGAGGTGTAATTTCTGTATTCAGAGCTTTGTGTATTGGGTTTAAGCCAATTGAAACCCGAATATCATCTTTACGCTCTGCGCGTGAAAAACGCCGTTTGGCGCAAAGGCTCCATGAAGAGACTAATGTTCTAATCGTTTCCTGTGAGACCTTATCACCAATTGAAGCAGCCGAATGTAAATCATCAGATTCATTGTCTATTTTCTGCAAATGTTCAACCAGATTATAGGTTTCTATTGAGCGAATATGTTCCAGGTTTTTAAGGTCATTTTCAGATACGCAATTAGGTGGAAGGTCACCATCAAGCTTACTGACGAAGTAGCGATTTAATTTATTTTTTGAAGGGCTGGTATTAATTGTAGTTAATTTAGCCCATGAATTGATTGATTTATATAATCGTTCCGCATCGCTCTGGCGTAATGCATTAGGCCGGGCTAAAGAGAAAAGTAGAATCTGTTTATAATAATCTTCTGTTGTAATGTCTTTAATCGATAACTCAGTATCTTTTACGCTCTTTTTAGAGATGTTTTTTAGCTCTGAGTAACCGTAGATACGGTGGATATCCCACCATACACCTTTAGGTAACTCTGAATAAATCTGGCTGGAACGAAGTAATAGCTCAGAGTAATAGTGTAGTGATCGTTCGCAGGCAATCAGAGTGGTTTTAGTATCGACTTTGGCAAGGTTATTAGATGCTTCGAATATGAGAATTTTATAGCCAATAGCCATCTCATTTAATAGCGCCTGATTAAGGTGCGTTATCTTATGGCTTTTTTCAGGCAGGGGTAATGTGCGATTAATGAAGTGCTTGTTTAATTGATTGAAAATATACCGTGTGGGTTCACGTAATGTTTCCATGTTTTCCAGGCGGTGTTTAGGTGTGGTTGCCTGGCGGTTGAGTGAAAGCAGACCATTATAAATTTCACGGGTAAAATCGCCCATATTGGCACGTTTCAGGCTGGACAGCCATTTTTTTACTTTGCGTGGATGATTTGGAAAGTCATCCTTATCGGGGGTAGTTTGTTCTGGAACATTTAATTTCATATCATTAGTCGGCTTGCTTTATATCCATTTTATTGCTTGAGTGCCCTTCACCTGGTTTAACCTGAAAAGCCAGTTATTCGTGTACTTACAGCACAATTTCTGATGTATCTGTTAATTCCAAAAATACCTGTTACCGACGGGTTAGCCGTGTATTTTCTGAATTTACTATGTACATCAATAAGTTATACTCTAAATGCATTTCTAACGAGCCTTTGCGCTATTAAGTCTATCCTATTTACATATATTATTTAATAAAAACAGTTAGATAGTGTTACTTTTTAAGCTGATTTCGTGACTTATTGTAGATTTATAGCTCATTAGCGGGTGTTTTGCCTGTTTCACCTGCTATTTCACGGACTAATCTGGGTACCAGAAAGCCGGGTAGTTTGTTTTGCATTTGCTTTATCAGTTTTAAAGCGTCATCGAGTTTTACATTAAAATGAGCGGCCCCCTGAACTGGGTCAAGCAGATGAAGGTAGTAAGGGAGTACGCCTGCGCTATACAGAGCTTCAGACAGATTAAGCTGATCGTCTATATGCTGGTTAATGCCGTTTAGTAATACGGCCTGATTGAGAAGATGGATTCCAGCCTGTTTTAATTTACCAAGTGCTTTTATTTCAGGGGAGGTAATTTCATTAGCATGGTTGGCATGAATAACCAGGCAAACATTAAGTCGACTTATTGCCAGTCGATTAACTAACGTATTGGTAATACGGTCAGGTAAAACGACAGGCAGCCGACTGTGTAGTCGTAAACGAGTAACATGAGGGATGCTTTCCAGTTGTGTGATCAGTTCGTCCAGTTTGTTATCTGATAATACCAGTGGGTCGCCACCGCTTAAAATGACTTCCTTAATACTGTTGTCCTGTTGTATATAGGCGATTGCCTGGGCCCACTGCTTACGCCCTGCCTGTTGTTGCTGGTAAGGAAAGTGACGACGAAAGCAGTAACGACAATGTATAGCGCAGGAACCGGTTGTGATGAGTAATACGCGACCATGATACTTATGTAACAGGCCAGGTGTTTTATTAGCACTGAGATCCCCTACAGGGTCCGTATTGTAACCTTCGGTTAATTGCATTTCCTGTGACTGTGCCATGACCTGTAGTAATAGAGGGTCGTGGGCATTACCTTTTTCTATCTTATTTATATAGGCATGGGGAACTTTAAGCTTGAATTGCCTGTTTGCTTCTGAGTGATGAGCAAAATTTTCAGGTTTTAGGTTTAGTGCCTGAAGCAACTGACTGGTTTCAGTAATCGTCTGTGATAGTTGCTGCTGCCAGCCAGGTGATAAATTTAATACGGAGTTAGCCGGTTCAATTATGATAGTTTTTGGCATTATGGGCTGTTCCGAGTATTATATGCGCTGCTTTAGTGTATAGAATAAAGGTTATTTGCAGATGGCATCATACAGTACTAATGAATTTCGCGGCGGTCTTAAACTAATATTGGATAATGATCCATGCTCAATCATTGAGAATGAGCTGGTAAAACCCGGTAAAGGTCAGGCGTTTAATCGAGTTAAATTACGCAATTTGAAAACAGGGCGAGTGCTTGAGCGTACTTTTAAATCAGGTGAATCTGTTGAAGCAGCAGATGTGGTTGATGTGGATATGGAATTCTCTTATAACGACGGGGAGTTTTGGTATTTTATGGACCCTAGCACCTTTGAGCAGATTGCGGCTCCAGATTCAGCAATGGTTGAATCGGGTAAATGGATAAAAGCTCAGGAGCTGTGTACGGTGACTTTATGGAATGGCGCGCCATTAGTGGTAACAGTGCCCAATTTTGTAGACTTAATGGTAACTCAAACAGATCCCGGTTTAAAAGGCGATACAGCGCAGGGTGGAACTAAGCCTGCAACACTTGAATCAGGTGCGACGGTTAAGGTGCCGTTATTTATTGAAGAAGGTGAAATGCTTAAAATTGATACCCGTAGTGGTGAGTATGTTTCCCGGGTAAAAACGAGTTAACTCGAAAGAGCTTAACCTGACAAGTCAATTATGTCTCAGAACTGGCGTCCAACGGCTTCGATACTGGTACTAAAAGAAAAGGCCCGAATACTGCAACGTATTCGGGCCTTTTTTGTACAGAGAAAGGTACTGGAAGTGGATACGCCGATTATTTCAGTTGCCGCCATGACTGATCCGCAGCTGGAAAGTTTTTCTACTCAATATAATCAGAAAGAATTTTATTTACATACCTCACCTGAATTTTATATGAAGCGTTTGTTGGCTGCGGGAAGCGGCGATATATTTCAATTAGCAAAAGTATTCAGGGACGATGAAAAAGGGCGAAATCATAATCCAGAATTTACCATGCTGGAATGGTATCGCCTGGGTTTTAATCATCATCAGTTAATGGATGAAATGGAAGCGTTGTTAACTGATCTGATGGCCAATAAGCCAGTCGTTTTTCAAAAAACAAGTTACCAGCAGGCTTTTATTAATCAACTGGAAATAGATCCTTTTGAGGCAGATGTTATTGGGCTAAAGCAATGTGCAGAAAAATTTAATATTGAGACTCCACAGGGCATGGATGATGACAGGGATATGTGGCTGGACTGGTTAATGGTAGAAAGAGTTGCGCCTGGTTTTTCTAAAAACAGTTTTACTTTTTTATATGATTATCCTGCATCGCAGGCGTCATTGGCTCGACTAGATAAAGAGGGTGAACGTAAGGCTAATCGTTTTGAATTATTTTATGGTGAGCTGGAACTGGCCAATGGTTTTTATGAATTGACCGATGCGGATGAGCAGGCTCGGCGTTTTGAAAATGATAATATTGTGCGTCAACAAAGGGGGCAAAAATTAATGCCGGTTGATGGGTGTTTGCTGGATGCTTTGAGGTCTGGTTTGCCGGAGTGTTCGGGAGTAGCAATTGGAGTTGATCGGCTTATGATGTTGATTATGGGTGCTGAGCATATCAATGAGGTTATTAGTTTTGGAGATGAATTTTCGGGGTAATTTTTAGTTTTTATAGTGTTTTAAAATTTTTTATTTTGTTTTGTTCGTGTGTCTGCAAGCTTCTTGCTTCATGAGTGTTTGAGTTCTGTGGTGTCGCCGTGCTGGCGACCTGTTTTCTTTTCAACAGCGAAAAGAAAGTAGGCAAAGAAACGCCGTCCTTTTCTCGCTTGCTCTCATTAAAAAACGAATGAGAATTCCTGAAAATTGTAATGAGGACTTCTAGTCGCTTATTAACCTGTTAATTTTTTACTCTGTTGCCGGGTCGTTCTGATGCGCCATCCGGGCTTAACAGAACTCAAAATCACATCCCTGTGATTTTGCCCCTGTTTGTATACAATTTTCGGCAAGCTCTAGAGGAATTTAAAATCAGAACTGCTTTTTGATTTGTCCTAAGCTATTGCTTTTATTGGGCTTTAGTGTGGGTGTCCTGGTTGTTCCTTGTGTAGTGCCAGTTTTTTTTTGTTGTATTTTGGCATATGACACCTTATCCATTAGTTAGGTTTTAGTGTTTATTTTAATGGGGGATATTCATGTCCTGCTTGTTAGATTTTGGTTTTAATAAATAAAATAAAATGTAACCCATAGGTGAAATAAATATAGCTAATAAAATAAGCATCGGAGAATATGACAGTTTACTTACACCAAATATATATAAATAAATCAATAAGTATGGGATGTTTAAGATAAAGCTTACAATGCTATGACCTATAAAACCCTTGCATTCAATGCCTACAATCATTGCATTACCAATGTGACAGCCTTGACTTATATTACCTGCATTACGAAAACTAGGAACTACTGTAATGTCTATTGTTACTAAAATTATTAGGAAAGCCACATATATTAAAGAGGCAATAAATAAAGACTTCCTTGTGTTTATTTTGATGTTACCCATGAAAAGTAGGCACTGTTTTAAGTGCACTTATCGTAATATTCATTTTCATAATTGTTTGGGCTTTTATAGTCATTAGCAGAATGTCGCCTAATTGTGTTGTAGAACGGTTCAATGTATTCAAATACACAAGAATATGCATCCTCTTTTCTCTTGAAGCGTTCAGTATAAATAGACTCAATTTTCATTCTCCCAAAGAACGACTCCATTGTCCCAATAATTACCCTTACGGCTCATACTCGGTTTAATATCTTCATTAATCAACTAGTATTGATATTCACCAGATCGATCTGAATGAAGTATTAAACCTGGAATTACTTGTCGCGTTGATGTTCTTGTTAGCCATTAGTTGATGGCGCTAGAAAATAATGCCTTAATTTTGTTAGCAAGTAACTTACCCTGCTCAATGAATAATTTTTTTTGTGCATTTCTTCTCTCATTGATCTCAAAAAGGCTCGTCTCATAAATTTGTTTACTAAACAGCTTGTCAGATGTGAGCATAGCTGATGTGTAACTGTCTACCAGGATGTAGTCTATGTCACTATGCGCTTCGTATTGGGAATTAATTAATTTTGTCCAGTTAAACGCATCAGAGCTATTTATATGTAGTATCAAAGTGTATTCTGAAAGGGAGCGTACACCAAGTTCTTGTATAGTATTAAAACCTAATTTGTTAGGTAGTAAAAAATCAGGAATTATTGTTATTCTTTTTATTTTGTTATACTTTTTTAACTCATTAACTATTTCGTATGTGATTGTGTTTTTTGTTTCTGATTCTATATAACCATCTGTTATTAGTATAACTGCGATATCAACAGGGAATTTTTTTGGTGGTTTAGTAGCTGAAATCAGTTTTATTTGTTCAGATGATAGCCCGTCCTTGTTTAGTGTTATTTTATCTATATTTAAATTTCTATTTCTAAATTGAGATGTATTATAAGGTTGATGTGCTACACAACCAGTAAATAATGAGATTGCTAACAAAATATAGAAGATTCTAAAAAAATTCATGTTGTTCCTTTTTGTTGATATTATGCACGAACAGTATATGTTCAGGTATCCATAGTAACAAAAAATTAGACGAGTTATAAGTTGTTGTTTTTGTTGAGCCTTAGTATGGGGACGGTTGTTTTTTCTGATTCTTTTCTTTATGGGAACGGGTATTCTGTGGTGTCGCCGTGCTGGCGACCTACTTTCTTTTCAACAGCGAAAAGAAAGTAGGCAAAGAAACGCCGTCCTTTTCTCGCTTGTTCTCATTAAAAAACGAATGAGAATTCCCGAAAATTGTAATGAGGGCTTCTAGTTGCTTATTAACCTGTTAATTTTTTACTCTGTTGCCGGGTCGTTCTGATGCGCCATCCGGGCTTAACAGAACTCAAAATAACATCCCTGTGATTTTGCCCCTGTTTGTATACAATTTTCGGCAAGCTCTAGAGGAGTTTAAAATTAAAATTGTTTTTTGGTTTGTGAGTTTTGTAGCAGTCTGACAATGTATATCTGGATATCTATAATAACAAAAATTAGATTTTTCTTGAATTGTTGTTTTTATTGGGCCTTAATAATCAGTAGTTATAAGTTCTGGTTTTCAGGCAATACTTATAATTGTCTGGCTTAATTTTATTGTTATGAGATTTTATTTGCATTGTTTGTTGTAGTCAGTTATATCCAGCCAGCCTTCTTTTGATTTGCATGGATCATATTTATTATAAATATTTTGTATTTCACCTGAGTAAAAATAATCATTGCACTTCATAATCTGCAATGACTTTTCGCTTTTGCTATGATATTTTTTAGCTAGCCAGATATCTATGTGATTTCTTAGTTCTTGATATGCTTCAAGTGATATATTGCTGTGTTCCATGTGTCCATTAGCAGATCTGTTGGCATCTTCTTTTATTTCATTGTTTTTAAATGCGCTACCAATGCAAATAGCATATGCGTATTTATGAAAGTTTATACTTTCCAGATTAGATGTTTTAGTTGATTTAATAGAACAAGCTGACAATAAGAGTGCACTAAAAATTAAACTTAATTTTTTAATTTCCATAAGTAAGCCTTCTGTGATATGGGGAAATAACATTTATCAGAACAATGAGCTCCATCCCATATGGTTGCATGCCCGGTTGCATCTCTCCATTGGTCGACTTCAAAAACTAGGATGCCCTTATGTTTAGAAAATAATATTTCATTTGGATTCTTGAATGTAATATCTGGTTCACCTAGCTTTTTCTTTAGATATTTTATCAAGGTTGTTACTTTATATATATACCAACCCCCGTCTTTACCGGAAACTGTTTGACCGTTTATATAAGGAATTTTAATGCCGTTTTTATTTAATACATAACTAAGACGGATGGCACACGCGTTTTCAAATCGGCCTTTCCCTAAAGGCACTGTGTTGATGTTAAAGTTTACTTTTCCGCCAATTTTGGTGCCTACAGCAGAAACACTTTTTCCGATGTCATCGTATACTTCTCTAAATGATTTTTTAGCTAACGACAATTTTGGTCGGTTTATTTTCATCTATTTCCCTTTTTGTTTTTGCATCACAGCTTATTCTATTGAATAAAATAGACTATCTTTTATTTAGCTTATATCTTTATTAACCACTAGTATTAATAATATTACTCAAAAAATCAACTGCTTAAAAATTAAATCATATAATTATTTAACCATTTGGTTATCTCATCACCGTTAATATATACCACCATTAAGTCTTATATTTTATTTTTATATTCTTTCAAGTTATTGAATATTAACAACTAATTAAAAAATGCTCAGAAATATACTGAATTAACTCATTGAACTGGATGTTTTAATGATAAATATTTGTGCATAAAATCAGTTAAAGGGGAATTCATGGGCGATATACCAATCACATTACTCGTAAACCTTGTTCGTTTATTAGATCATGTTTGTAATCTTATTCGCTTATAAAATTTAAAAGATGGAATTAGAGTATCAATATTCTCGACATGCATCGCCAATCTCCGTTGTTTTTCCCATCGGGAAGTCCAGGAGGCTATTGTGTAGTTGTCTGCACCTTATTATATGAGTGCTCTGTTAATGTATAGTTCTTGGGTTATGAATTTCGGAGTGTGGGGGTATCGCTCGCTCTTTTCTTTATGGGAACTGGCGTTCTGTGGTGTCGCCGTGCTGGCGACCTACTTTCTTTTCAACAGCGAAAAGAAAGTAGGCAAAGAAACGCCGTCCTTTACTCGCTTGTTCTCATTAAAAAGCGAATGAGAATTCCCGAAAATTGTAATGAGGGCTTCTAGTCGCTTATTAATCTGTTGGTTTATTACTCTGTTGCCGGGTCGTTCTGATGCGCCATCCAGGTTTAACAGAACTCAAAATCACATCCCTGTGATTTTGCCCCTGTCTGTATACAATTTTCGGCAAGCTCCAGAGGAACTTAAAGTCAAAATCGATAAGTAATGATATTTCAAAGTAATATCATTCTATTTTAATGACAGGAGCTTATCTATTCTCGAGCAGCTGAAAACTATTAAATATTATATGAAGCCAGCTTCTGTCCAAGTTTCACAACTTCACCATGTTTTATGGCATCATCAAGTGTAACCTTATCATTCATTAACAGAACGACAGTAGATCCCAGATTAAAGCGTCCCATCTCGAAACCTTTCTTCAGGTTTATATCGACATTTTCATAAGTGGTATGAATGACTTTGTTTTTACTGGGTGGTGTAACAGAGCCCGCCCATACCGTATCAATAGCAGAAACATTTACGGCACCAACAAGAATCATAATCATCGGGCCATGGTCTGTATCAAATTTACAGACCAGTCGTTCATTGCGGGCAAATAATCTGGGTACGGTGTTTACCGTATGAGGGGCAACGCTAAATAATCGTCCCGGTACGTAAACCATATCAGTTAATTTGCCATCTATCGGCATATGTATGCGGTGATAGTCACGGGGTGATAAATAGATAGTTGCAAAGCTTGCATTGGCAAAGGGCTTTGCCAGTTCGTCTATTCCGCCTACCAGCTCCAGTAAACTATAGTCCTGGCCTTTGGCCTGAAACACACGGCCGTTTTCAATGGCCTGTGCCTGGCTAACGGTTCCATCAACAGGGCAAACCATTGCCTTTTCTGTGTTATCAATAAGTCGGGCACCTGGTTTTAAAATGCGGGTAAAAAAAGCATTCAGGGTTTCATAGGCATAGGGGTTTTCTTCAACCGCTTCAGACATATTGACTTCATGCAGTGATAAATATACTTTTAAACTAAAGTTTTTTACCGGAGCCCATTTAATACGGGCAATTTTGTACACGATAGCAGAGATCAGGTGATGCGGTAAAAAATAAAACGGGGTGGATTTTAAATAATCAGTCAGTGATGCTTTCATAAATTTGATTCGTTTGTTGTTTACATTCCGCCGCATTTTCCAGCGGCACATTTCATAGCAGGTGATCTGGTTTTTTTGATATTTATATCAAGTGATATATCTGTATTATTAGAAAGTGAGAAATCCAGTGTAACCTTGTCATTGTGTTTAAACCATTTTATAGGTTTGATTAGCATTAAATGATAGCTGCCCGGTTTTAAAACCAGTTTTCCATTGGCGGGTATGCTGAGTTTTTTCTGGGGCAACATTTTAGCAAAACCATCAATTTCTTTGGACTGGTGCATTTCTATTGTTTTAAATGATGTGCTATTAACAGCAATAATGGCGATTTCTTTATTTGTGGGGTTGTCTATTTCCATATATCCAGCCATAACGCTGGCCCCAGGTGGTGCTTCAGGTATTCGGGTATTGGTGAATCTCAGGCTGTCAGCGGCAATTACATTGAAGCTAAAAAACAGGCCAAGTGTTAATGAAATTAATATTTGTCTCATAGATGCACTGTATTTGTATAATAAGAACTCGTGATTATATTCGTCACGGGTTAATATTTAAAGCCCTTACTCTAACAGGTTTAAATTATGCCTCAGCACACCACTCCTGAAGAATTAAAAACCATAAGGGATTATATCCGCTGGGGTGTCAGTCGGTTTAATGAGGCGGAGTTGTATTATGGCCACGGAATGAGCAGTGCACTGGATGAAGTGGTTTATCTTTGTTTATTTGCTCTGAACCTGCCGCATAATTTTTCTGAGAGTTATTTTGATGCAGCATTAACCTCAGATGAAAAAAAAGCGATTTATAAGTTGTTAAGCCGTCGTATTGAAGAAAAAACACCCGCATCTTATCTGACTGGCGAAGCCTGGTTTGCAGGTTTACCCTTTATTGTGAATGAAAGCGTGCTGGTACCACGTTCCCCTGTAGCGGAGTTAATTGTAAAACAGTTTGCGCCCTGGGTTGAGGCTGAAGCAGTCGAAAATATTCTTGATCTGTGTTGTGGTAGTGGGTGTATAGGCATTGCTTCAGCTTATGCTTTTGACTGGGCATATGTGGATATGGTGGATATTTCACCTGAAGCGATTGAGGTTGCGGCTGAAAATATACAGCGCCATGAACTAGATGAACGAGTCAGTGTGATTGAATCTGATCTGTTTGAGAATGTACCCCAGCGTCATTACGATATTATTATTAGCAATCCTCCTTATGTGGACGCTGAAGATATGGCTTCTTTGCCCGATGAGTATTTACATGAACCGGAATTGGGGCTTGCTGCGGGGGATGATGGGCTGGATCTGGTGATACCCATGTTGCAACAGGCTAGAGAGTATTTAACTGATCAGGGCATATTGGTTGTAGAAGTAGGGAATTCTCAGCATGCCTTACAGGAAGCGTATCCTCATGTGCCATTTTGCTGGCTGGATTTTGAACGGGGTGGTTCGGGCGTTTTTTTATTAACAGCGCAGCAGATGGATGAGTTTGATTTCTGATGCTTTTAAGGTGCTACATTATAAAGATGCAGAGAGTACAGAGCGATATTGGCGAGTTTAATAGTGGCCTGTTTTACCTGGTACACTCTTAGCAAAGCATTTTTTCTGTGTGGTAAGCCTTTAGATTTTAAACCGGTTTAAGCTTAAAGATTGGTAATTTAAACCAGAAGCTAACGCCCTTTTCATTATTATTCATAGCGTCAATTTCACCGCCATGTAAATCGATAAGCTGTTTACAGATTGCCAGACCTAAGCCTGTATGAGGTTCATTATTGGTTGGTTTGTTACTCAGCTCTGCATTTTTAATAAATAATTTATCAAAATCACTGTCTTTTAAACCAGGGCCGGTATCTGAAACGATAACAGATATACTGTCGCCATCAATTTTGGTGTTAATGGAAACGGTGTCATTGGGTGAGCAGAATTTAATTGCATTATCAACCAGATTATCCAGTACCTGAGCGATGCGTGAGCGATCCACTTCAATGACAGGTGTATGCTCTTCTATTCTACTTATAAGGTTAATGCGTTTTTCGCTGGCATAGGCAAGGTGCCGGTTAATTGTTTCGGTAATAAGTGGCTCTACCTGTAGTGGGATTTTTGTTAAGCGTATTTGACCAAACCCACCGGCCTGTGTATTTAAAATACATTCCACAATTGAGTTCATAAAGTTAGCTGATTGTGCGATAGTGTTGAAATTATGTATTATTTCTTCGCTATCAAAGGGTTGGTCTGTTGCTACTTTTAAGCGCGATGTGGCCGCAGCATTCTGAATCACGGCAATAGGTTTGCGTAAATCATGGCTGGCGGTAGTGAGAAACTCGTTATTTAAGGCTGATAACTGTTTCAGGCTTAGTTGTGTCTGTAAACGGGCAATTAAAATTGGGAAGTTAATGGGTTTGGATATATAGTCATTTGCACCCAGTTCAAGTGCACGTACTATGCGTTGATCTTCATCAATGGCGGTAACCATAATAATGGGAAGTTCAACCATGGAGTGTTGTTGGCGAAGTGTGTGTAATACCTGTAAACCCATTATTTCGGGTAGCATTATGTCGAGTAAAATGACATCGGGTTTTTTTTCTTCTACCATGTCAAGAGCTTGTTGGCCATCAACGGCGAATCTTAAATTATAATTACATGACTGTAAGCGTAATGCCATGATCTCTCTGTTGAATTCTTCGTCTTCAACGATCAGTATGTCAGGTATTGAAAAGTACATATTTTACATTTATTTTTATTAGTCTGGTTCCACTATATAGGTTTTTGCCACCCGCTGGCAAGCTGATATGTTAATATTCAGGTAATAGTTTATTGAGGAAGCAAAGTGTCGGGTAATACATTTGGTAAATTGTTCACTGTAACCACAAGTGGTGAATCTCATGGTCCAGCATTAATGGCTATTGTTGATGGCTGTCCACCTGGAATAGCGTTAACTGAAGAGGATTTGCAGGCAGATCTTGATCGTCGCCGTCCTGGTACTTCACGTCATACAACACAGCGACGTGAACCTGATCAGGTAAAAATTCTTTCAGGTGTTTTTGAAGGTAAAACAACTGGCACACCTATTGGTTTGTTAATAGAAAATATTGATCAGCGTTCAAAAGATTACGGCAATATAGCGGATACTTTTCGACCTGGACATGCGGATTATACCTATACACAAAAATATGGCTTTCGTGATTACCGAGGTGGTGGTCGCTCATCCGCCCGAGAAACAGCAATGCGTGTTGCAGCGGGAGCTATTGCTAAAAAGTTTCTTAAAGACAGATATAATATTTTGATTCGTGGCTATCTGTCAAAGCTGGGGCCAGTAGAAATTGAAGAGCATGACTGGGATCAGGTGAGTCAGAATCCATTTTTTAGCCCGGATAAAAATAAGGTTAAAGAGATGGAAGATTATATGGATGCTTTACGTAAAGAAGGTAATTCCGTAGGTGCCAGAATTTCAGTAATAGCCGAAGGTGTGCCACCTGGTTTGGGTGAACCTGTTTTTGATCGATTAGATGCGGATATCTCTTATGCAATGATGACAATCAATGCAGCGAAAGGTGTAGAAATTGGAGGTGGTTTTGCTTGTGTAGAAGCGAAGGGAACTGAGTTTCGTGATGAGATAACACCAGAAGGTTTTTTAAGTAATCATGCTGGTGGAATTCTGGGAGGTATTAGTTCAGGGCAGAATATTATTGTTCATACGGCATTTAAACCGACTTCAAGTATGCGTTTATCAGGGAAAAGTGTGGATATAAAAGGTGATGCAATGGAAGTGGTAACCCATGGGCGGCATGATCCCTGTGTGGGTATTCGGGCAACACCTATTTGTGAAGCCATGCTGGCATTAACATTAGCTGATCACATGATGCGTTTTAAAGCTCAGTGTGGTGATGTAACGTGTTCTACGCCGGTTATTCCTGCGGGTGATGAGTAGCAGTAATTAAAAAGTACAAAAAAAAAGAAAATGTGAATAACGCAAATATGCGTAACTGTTTATTTTATGTGCCTTTGGTGCATTACAGGATATTTAATTATCATTATTGTCTTTTGACTTTATTTATGTTCTCTTTTTCTGTTATCAAAAACTAATGACATCTACGTCAATGCCTTACTGGCGACTCTCTGGCTTTTACTGGGTTTATTTCGCATCTCTGGGCGTTGTTGTTCCCTATTGGAGTTTATACCTGAACTCACTTGGGTTTGATGCAAAGTCTATTGGTAGTTTAATGGCCATACTCATGGCTACAAAAATAGTTGCACCTTATTTATGGAGCTGGATAGCGGATCATACGGGGCATTGTATGAAGATTATTCGTATAGCCAGCATCTGCTCAGCCATTGCTTTTTTAGGTGTGTTTTTAGACTCTAGTTTCTGGTGGCTGGTTGTTGTGATGTTGTTATTCAGTTTTTTCTGGAATGCAACATTACCACAGTTTGAAGCTAATACAATGAATCACCTGGGTGAGCACACACACAAGTATAGTGTTGTGCGCTTATGGGGGTCATTAGGTTTTGTTGTTGCGGTTATTATTATTGGTTCGTTGTTGGATGATTTTGGCTATCAGTTAGTACCTGTATCTGTTTTTATTTTATATATCCTAATCATTTTTTTTAGTTTTCTGGTAAATGATGCGCCCTGTAAACCATCTCATATTGGGCAGGGCTCAATTTTAAAAATATTAAAGCAGCCTCATGTAGTTGCATTATTATTGATTTGTTTTTTAATGCAAATGAGTCATGGGCCTTACTATACTTTTTATTCAATATATTTAAAGCAAAATAATTATAGTGGTGCGGCCCTGGGTTGGCTATGGGCGTTGGGTGTAATAGCAGAAATTGTTTTATTTATGTTTATGCATAAAATAATGCCTAAATATGGGCCGCGAGTACTATTGATCGTTGCATTGGCATTAACCACCTTACGTTGGCTGTTGACTGGAGCATATGTGGAAAATATATTCACCGTTATTTTTGCACAATGTTTACATGCAGCCAGTTTTGGTTTGTATCATGCGGTGACAATAGAGTTATTTCACCGAAATTTTAAGGGCAAATTGCAGGGGCGAGGGCAGGCACTGTATTCAGCTATTAGTTTTGGTGCAGGAGGTGCGGTGGGAACATTGTTAAGTGGTGCTTATTGGGATGTATATTCTCCACAGGTTATTTTTACAGCAGCGGCAATGACATCCTTTTTAGCCTTATTAATTGCTTTTAAAATGACATCACTGGAAACTGAAGTTATCACCTCAGGTAAGTAGTCCAGAATAAGTAGTCCAGAATAAATAGTTAAGGGTCTAATAGTATTTAGTTAAACCTCAGCATACAGTTAATTGTCATCCTGAGCGAATGCGAAGGATCTTGAATGTTAGGTTAGATGTCTTGCATGGCAGTATTAAGAGCAGTGAATCCACACTATCAGTGCATTTAAATAAGGGGAGCTTATCTCCTTAAGTAAGTGCCATTAAATTCAGGATTAATGATGTATGGAATGTAAATTATAATTGTGCTGATTATGTAATATCAAGCCTGCTTTTATTATTTTGTTCTAAAAAATAAAATCCAGGCCTAAATAAACGCCTTTAATATCTATGTTAGTGCTTTGAATGCTTCTATGGCCTAGCCTAAATGCTGTTTTTCTGTAGGTGTACATAACAGAAAAATCCAGTTCGGAGATGTCGACTCCATCAGCATTAAAATATGAAGGTCTGACTTCAATGCCCAGGTGGTTGTTGTTTTGGTATAGCATGGGTAGTGACAGGATCAGGCCATCGAAAGAGTCTGTTATATCGATGCGGGCATAACCCAGTCCCAGGTTTACAGCCACCTGATTCCCGAATGACATTCTGTGAAAATATTGCAATTGATGGTATTTAAGTTCTTCATTGGCCAGGCTGTCATCGTATTGAGTTGTACGTAATTCAACGCCATTAACGCCTTTACCAAATTCCATTTTAAGGTCAAATGCATTAATTTTATCGTTTACATGTTGATAATTTATATTAAAGCGATAAAAAGGGATGAGTATTTCCCCTGTTTTTCTCGGTGATATACCTGATTTAAGAGGATGCTTTTTTATCCGTTCGCTACTTGTTGTGCTGCCGTCTTCTATTATTACAGCGGTAATATCAACGATATTATCTAAAATCCCTTCAAAAATAATATCAAAAAATGAATCGTCTTCTTGCGCGCATTGTTTACAGGATTGATACCTTTTTGTATGAGGTGTGTTCTTGCTGTTTTTTATGTCTTTTTCAAAATCAGAAAGTTTGCCTGCATTGAGTTGCATAGAAAAAAGAAGAAAAGAGAAAAAAAGTAGTTTAGTGGAGTGATGCATTTGAATATTCTGGTTTTTACTCCAGATCCGTTTCAGGTGAATGGTGAGGCGTATGTGTCTATCTGGATAAAAGCGTTAAGCATTTTATTGAATAAGTCAGAGCAGGTAATACCATACCTGCTCTGAATTTTGTTTTAATGGCTGTCTCCGCAGCTTTCACCGTGGGCATGTATATGTCCGTGACTTAGTTCTTCTTCAGTTGCTTCACGTACATCCATTACTTCTACAGCATAATTTAAGGTAACACCTGCTAAAGGTGGGTTGCCGTCAATAGTAATATCATCGCCATTAATTTCACTGATAGTAATCATTACAGGCTGGTCATCATCGCCTTGTGCATGAAATTGCATGCCGACTTCAATTTTCTCATCGCCAAAGGCGTCGCGCTTAATGACTTGTGTAATAGCAGGGTTGTATTCACCATATGCATCTTCAGGTTTTAGTACCAGCTCAAAAGTATCGCCTTTGCATTTATCGTTTAATGCATTTTCAAGGCCGGGGATTATATTGTTGTGACCATGTAAATAGATAAAGCTTGAGTCTTTGGATTCATCAATTGTATTACCTTCATCGTCTTTCAGGGTGTAATTGATGGTAATGGCTTTGTCGGTGGATATGTTCATATTTGCTCTGCTTATTTGAAAAGTATGGGAATTATAGCCTGTTTAATGGCTCTGATGCCATTGTATTAATAATGCGTTTAAAGAATGGGGTTTACCTGTCGGGGTAAGAGTGATAAACAGTATATTATTTCAGTTGAAAAGTGGTTAATAAATGTTGTCTCATAAACAGACAAAAGAACTTATTTCTTTTGCCAATAAGGTGGCTGATGCCGTAGGTGAAATACACCGTAAATACTATCGTAAGCCGGTTTTAACAGAGTATAAAGGCGATTCCAGTCCGGTAACTCAAGTTGATAAAGAGTCTGAAGCGGTGATGCGTGAAATGGTGATGGAGCAGTTTCCCGCACATGGCATTCTGGGAGAGGAGTATCCGGCATATCAGGCAGATGCAGAATTTGTCTGGGTGATTGACCCGGTTGACGGGACTAAGTATTTTATGACCGGGCACCCTACCTTTGCATTACTGTTAGGTCTGGCCTATCAGGGTGAGTTCATATTAGGGGTTATTGATCAGGCTATTTCCTGTGAGCGCTGGACAGGTGCCGATGGTGAAGGGGCATTTTTAAATGGGAAAAAAATTACCACTCGAAAATGTGCAAAGGTTGATCAGGCTATTATTGCTCGTGTGGGTTTTGAATGGCATACAGAAGGTCGTGATCATTTTGTAGACAAGGTCTGGAAAGCAACACACTGGGCACAATGGGGGGTGGCGCCCTATGATTATGGTTTACTTGCCGCAGGGCATCTGGATATGGTTATTACAGCAGGTCCACTGGTACATGACTTTGCTGCACTGGGTCCCATTATTAATAATGCGGGGGGGTTAATAACAGACTGGTATGGAAATAAACTGACACTTAATTCCCCAGATCATGTTATTGCGCTGGGGAATCCGGCATTAATGCCAGAAGTTATAAGTATATTAAATTTTCCAGTTGATGGATGATTTAGTTTTTTTCCTATTTCATATTAATGACATGCTTGTTAGCATAATAAAAAAAGGCGATTATTAATTGTCTGTGAAACAGGAAACCTGATTTTATACAGGTGTTCTTAAAGTGGTTATTTTGGAAGTGGTTGTATAGGGAAATTTTAATGCAGTATAAAAAAGGTTTTATTGGCGTACTCTTCGCTTTGTTTGTTTCCGGTTGTTCTTCGGTTCCTGTAGCAAGTTTTACTGATGCTAATCAGGCAAAGTTTTTTAGCACTTACCCTGAAAAATCTAATTTATATATTTATAGAAGCCATATAAAAAATATGCCTATTGAAATGGAATTCGATGTTGATGGCCAACATGTGGTGATGAGCATGGGGCAGATTATATAAAGTTAGTTGTTGAGTTACAGGCACGTCATTGTTTCCTGAGCGGATAATCAGGATCGTTTAACTATTGCCACATTGATAAATAAAAGTTATTTTATTTATCAGGAAGTGAAGGCTGACAGAATGTCTACCCACACAAAATTAATCCATGTTCGTGAAAGCGTGGGCAAGCAGAGGGTGAAAAACGGTGAATTAATTCCACCTGTTTTGCTACCACCAAAATTATCAATGTATTAGGGAGTTTAAAAATATGAAAAAATTAATAATATCACTGATGGTTCTATTTTCTATTAATGTAGCCTGGGCGCAGAATATATGTGATCCGGACTGTACAGTGGATTTTGTTTTTGATTCAGGCGGCACGATTGTAGCGATTGACGCAATGACATTTACTTTTGCTACGGCTAGTGAACTGAATCTGGGTGCTACAGGTACGGTGAATACAGGGGTTCAACCTGAGAGTCTGGATTTTAGTGCAGGTGGTGTTCTGAATTTAGCGGCGGGTGAGAGCATTACATTTGATGCTAATGGTTTTTTGTCTATGGCCCAGGGAAGTAATCTTGATGCGATTAGTTTTAGTGTGACCGGGGGGGATTTATCAATCAGTAGTGCTTCATCTGTTGTGTTGACGGGTAATATTATTATTGACGGTAATTTTAGTATTGAAACACAGATGATAATCATTACCGGTGATGTGGTCGTAGATAATGATTTGTCTGCATCCAGTCCAGGTATTTCAGGTGGTGTGATAATTAGTGGAACGGGTAATATTACTGTTGGGTCAGCGGGTTCAACGGGTTCTACTGGATCAGCAGGTTCTATAATTATTGATGGTTCCGTTATTCCTAATACAAGTATTACTTTATCGATAAATGATTTAAATCAGAGTGAGACGGTAGATCTGGGGGACGGCACTTTGGAACCTTTAGATGATTTATCTATACTGGAAGGGCTTGAGATGACAGCACAGGATGGCACCTTGTGTACTGTTTCCGGTGATGAGTGTGTAGCCGAAAATGGCGATATATATAAGCTTGTTGATGGTGAGCTGGTTAAGCAGGAAGAGGGCGATGGTACTCTCGGGCTGGGTGTATTGTTGCTAGTAGGTGCGTCGTTAGTATCACGCAAGTATAGAATGTATCAGGATTGATGTTGCTTAAGTTCTGATACCAGCATTTTTGCCGCATTGGATAATGTTCGATGCTGGTGTCTTACTACACCCAGTAATCTTTCAAACTCGACCCCCCTGATATGCTTAATTGTGATATCAGGGGTGATCATTGATACAGGCAGTACGCTCCAGCCAAGACCAATTGATACCATCATTTTAATGGTTTCTAAATAATTGGTTTCCATGGCGATATGGAAGTTTTGTTGATTAAGCCCCAGTGCGTTTTCCAGTAACTCCCGTGTAAAGGTATTTTGAGAGGGTAAAATAGCGGGTATTTTGCTTAACTGGGAAATATTCATCTGGCGTGCCTGAGCCTGTGGGTGCTGGGCGCTTAATACAATATCCAGTGGGTCACGCCAGATAACCTGGCTTTGTAGTTGGGGCCATTTCTGTTCAGGCAGAGTGGCAATTGCAAGCTCTACTTCACCTTTGATTACGCAGTTACAGGCCTCTTCAGAATCCATAAAGCGAATATCAAGGTCAACATCTGAAAACCTTCTGGTAAATGCCCTTAATACGGGGGGTAATCTGTGCAGTCCGATATGATGGCTGGTGGCGATGCTTAGTTTGCCGCTGACTTTTTCATCCAGGTTATCAATAGCGCGCTTGCTTTCTTTTAGTTCAGCTAAAATACGTTGTGCACCTGGTAGTAGTGTGCGTCCTGCTTCAGTGAGCTGTACCTGTTTGCCAATACGGTCGAACAGGCGTGTATTGAGTTCTGTCTCTAATGCTGCAATGCGTTTGCTGACAGCGGGCTGTGTAATAAATAATTGCTCAGCGGCTTTTGAGAATGAGTGCTTTTCACTGACTGAAATAAATGCTGACAGGTTTTGAATATCCATAATTTTTAACTGTATAACTATTTAAAAGGCTTGCTACAAGGCTATGGCAGGTGTTGTGTTGTTTTTCATATAAACTATTCCCAATAGGAATAGTTTATATGAAAAAGATGAATTTGTTTTATATTTAAGTTGAAGTTAAAATTCAGTAACTGAAAATCTCAGTCTGAATCATGGCCAAAAGGCGCTGTAGCCGGAGATAAAGAGAATGCCTGGTAAAACATTATACGAAAAATTATTTGATTCCCATGTGGTACGTAAAGAAGACGATGGTACCGCGCTACTTTATATTGACCGGCACCTGGTGCATGAGGTGACTTCACCCCAGGCTTTTGAAGGCTTAAGGATGGCTGGGCGTAAGCTATGGCGGGCAGATGCTGCTTTAGCTGTACCTGATCATAATGTACCAACCGTTGCGGCTGAACGAGCTAAAGGAATTGCCGACAGGGTTGCCCGTACACAGGTGGATACACTGGGTAAAAATACCAGAGAATTTGGTGTTACCCAGTTTGATATGAATGACATCCGCCAGGGAATAGTGCATGTGATTGGCCCGGAGCAGGGAGCAACTCTACCGGGTATGACATTAGTCTGTGGTGATTCCCATACGGCAACCCATGGTGCTTTTGGTTCTATGGCATTTGGTATTGGTACGTCAGAAGTTGAGCATGTTCTGGCGACTCAGTGTCTGTTGCAGAAAAAGATGCAGAATATGCGTATTAATGTGGAAGGTACATTGGGTGCGGGTGTAACAGCCAAAGATATTGTGTTGGCCGTTATTGGTGAAATAGGTACCGCAGGTGGTACCGGCTATGCTATGGAATTTGCAGGCTCCGCTATTCGGGAACTGTCTATGGAAGGTCGTATGACTATTTGTAATATGGCGATTGAAGCGGGTGCTCGAGTTGGCCTTGTGGCGGTTGATCAAACGACGATTGATTATGTTGACGGTCGTCCCTATGCACCTAAAGGTGAAAACTGGGATCTGGCTGTTGCCGCCTGGTTTGATCTGCACAGTGATGATGATGCAATTTTTGAGCATGAAATTACGCTGGATGCGGCATTAATAAAACCACAGGTTACCTGGGGAACGTCACCGGAAATGGTAGTGGCGGTTGATTCAGATGTACCTGATCCAGTGAATGAGTTAGATACGGTTAAATCGGACGGGATGCAAAAAGCGCTGAGTTATATGGGGCTGAATGCGGGTGTGGCGGTTAGTGAAATAAATATAGATAAGGTGTTTATTGGTTCCTGCACAAATTCACGTCTGGAAGATTTACAGCAGGCCGCAGATATCATTAAAGGTCGAAAAGTAGCTGATAATGTAAAACTGGCTATGATTGTTCCGGGGTCGGGTTTAATTAAGCAGCAGGCAGAGAAGTTAGGCCTGGATAAAATATTTCTTGAGGCAGGCTTTGAATGGCGTGAGCCGGGCTGTTCCATGTGTCTGGCGATGAATGCGGATAAGCTGGAGCCCGGGGAGCGTTGTGCGTCTACTTCAAATCGAAATTTTGAAGGTCGTCAGGGGCAGGGTGGGCGAACCCATTTAGTTAGCCCGGCGATGGCGGCAGGGGCTGCAATAGCTGGGCATTTTGTTGATGTAAGAAATTTTTAAAGATGATGTTATGAAAATGTTAATGGTGTGAACAGCACACTGGCGAAAGTGTTGATGAGCCAGGTGTAGAAGTTCAGGTGTAGAAATTAAAGATTAATTATCAGATTTAAAGCAGGTAAAAAGAATGGATAAATTTATAAAAGTTACAGGTATCGTTGCACCTATGGATCGACCTAATGTTGATACAGATGCAATTATTCCAAAACAGTATTTAAAATCTATAAAACGTTCAGGTTTCGGTCCCAATGCGTTTGATGACTGGCGTTATCTTGACCCAGGTGCACCAGATATTGATAATACAACTCGACGTTTAAATCCTGATTTTGTGTTGAACCAGTCGCCTTATGATAAAGCGAGTATATTAATTGCCAGAGAAAACTTTGGTTGTGGCTCTTCACGTGAACATGCAGTATGGGCATTGGAAGATTTTGGTTTTCGTGCAGTCATTGCACCGAGTTTTGCGGATATCTTTTTTAATAACAGTTTTAAAAATGGTATGTTACCTATTGTGCTGGATGGCGAAATTATTGAAGACCTGTTTAATAAAGTGGCATCTGAGTCAGGTTATGAGATAACCGTTGATTTGCAAAAACAGAAAGTGATTACGCAGGATGCGGAGGAATATCCATTTGAAGTGGATGCTTTTAGAAAACACTGTTTATTGAATGGGCTGGATGATATTAGTTTAACGTTGCAGCATGCAAATGAGATTAAAGCGTATGAAGAAAAAACAAAACAGTCAGCGCCCTGGTTGTTTCAAAAATAAATAAAACAGGTCGTTCTGAACAATGTGAAAAATTGGCTGGTGTGATGGAAATGCCTGGCGGGTAACAGCAGATTTTTCGTTTACGTTCAGGATAAAATGATAAGTTATGTTGTTTTATTTTTTACGGCATAGCGGAATGATGAAATAAAAAGGTTTAAACATGACACAAAAAATTGCAATTTTACCTGGTGATGGTATTGGTAAAGAAATAGTAGCTGAAGCAGTTAAAGTAATTGAGTGCTTAAAAGCGGAAGGTGTGCTGGATGTAGAGTTAAATGAAGCACCTGTTGGCGGTGCGGGTTACGATGCCCATGGTGAACCATTGCCGGCTGAAACACTGGCTTTATGTAAAGCGTCTGATGCTATTCTTTTAGGTGCGGTAGGTGGGCCTCAATATGAATCTTTACCGCGTGAAAAACGACCTGAAAAAGGGTTGCTTGGCTTGCGTTCTGAGCTGCAATTGTTTTCTAATTTACGTCCAGCTATTTTATATCCGCAGTTAGCAGATGCGTCGTCTCTTAAACCGGAGATTGTATCGGGGCTGGATATTATGATTGTGCGTGAATTAACCGGTGGTATTTATTTTGGTCAGCCACGTGAAATAACGGTAAAAGAGGGTGAGCGTTATGCGTATAACACGGCGGGTTATAAAGAAAGTGAAATAGAGCGTATTGGCCATTCGGCATTTGAAATTGCTATGAAACGTGATAAGCGAGTGTGTTCTGTTGATAAGGCAAACGTTTTAGAAGTGTCCGAATTATGGCGTGAAGTAATGGAAAATGTTGCCAGAGATTACCCGCAGGTAGCGTTATCTCATATGTATGTGGATAACGCAGCCATGCAGTTAGTTAAATGGCCAAAGCAGTTTGATGTCATGGTAACCAGTAATCTATTTGGTGATGTGCTATCTGATTGTGCAGCCATGTTAACCGGATCAATTGGTATGCTGCCTTCAGCATCTTTAGATGCAAATGGTCGTGGTATGTATGAACCGATTCATGGTTCAGCACCTGATATAGCGGGTAAAGGTATTGCCAATCCATTAGCGACTATTTTATCCATATCCATGATGTTGCGCTATAGCTTAAATAACGAAGCAGTTGCGCAGCGTATTGATGATGCGGTAGGTAAAGTGCTGGATAAGGGGTTACGTACAGCGGATATTATGTCTGAGGGTTGTACGCAGGTGAGTACGGCGATTATGGGTGATGCTGTTGTTGATGCATTGAAAGTATAAGCCGATATTTTAAAAAATTAGCAGTGAAGCCGCGAGTGTATGGTGATTTTTAATTTAGTTATTTCTGTTTGTGCAGGTGTAACGTAATTATTTTTTTCTGTGTATTCGCAGTAAATATATATTATTTAGGAAAATGTTATGAGTAAAACATACGATGTAGCAGTAGTTGGGGCCACTGGTGCAGTGGGTGAAACCATGCTGTCAATTCTGTCAGAAAGAAGTTTCCCTGTTGGTAAGGTTTATGCCCTGGCGTCTGAGCGTTCAGTAGGTAAAAAAGTTGAGTTCGGGGATACTTTGTTAACGGTAGAAAACCTGGCTGATTTCGATTTTTCAAAAGTACAGATTGGTTTGTTTTCAGCAGGTGGTTCTATTTCTGCTGAGTTTGCACCAAAAGCGGCTGCTGCAGGGTGTGTGGTTATAGATAATACATCTGAGTTTCGTTATGTAGATGATATTCCCCTGGTTGTGCCTGAAGTAAACCCCCATGCAATTGCTAATTATAAAACAAAAGGCATTATTGCAAACCCCAATTGCTCGACTATTCAAATGTTAGTTGCTTTAAAACCGGTTCAGGATGCGGTTGGTATTGCGCGTATTAATGTTTGCACTTATCAGGCCGTGTCTGGTACAGGTAAAAATGCAATTAAAGAGCTGGCGGGACAAACAGCACGCTTATTAAATGGAAAACCGGTTGAATGTGATGTTTACCCTAAGCAAATTGCATTTAATGTTTTGCCTCAAATTGATGTGTTTATGGAAAACGGCTATACCAAAGAAGAAATGAAAATGGTATGGGAAACGAATAAAATTATGGAAGATGACACTATTCAGGTGAATCCGACAGCGGTTCGTGTACCGGTGTTTTATGGCCATTCAGAAGCTATACATATTGAAACACGTAAGAAGCTCAGTGCGAAGGCTTGCCGGGAATTACTTGAAAAAGCACCCGGTATTGAGGTTATGGATGAGCAGGTCGATGGTGGTTACCCAACGGCAGTGACAGAGGGTGCAACGAATAATGCGACGTATGTTGGTCGAATTCGTGAGGATATTTCCCATGAAATGGGCCTGAATATGTGGGTAGTCTCGGATAATGTGAGAAAAGGTGCAGCATTAAATAGCGTACAAATTGCAGAAATTTTGATAAAAGACTATTTATAATCTATAGTTACGGCTACATGCTAAAGTTTATTCTTAGCTTTTAACTGGAAATAGGTGTATCTTTGTCCTAAATTCAGAATAAATATGGTTAAAGAAATAGATGTAGTTGTTCGGGTTGTCTGCGTATAAGTTCCAGATCAGGACGAAAAATGTAAGCTTACATTAGTTTAAGTGTTCATTTTTTAACAGGGTTAACGGAGTTTTACAAAGGTAAACGAAACGATTACAGGAAAATATTCATGAGGGGACTACCTGTGCGCAAATTAACGCTGAGCCTTGCCGTGATGGCTGCATTGTTGCCAGTACGCGGATATCCATTAGGATTGGGTGATTTAGAGTTGAATTCTGCTTTGAATCAAGAGCTTAATGCAGAAATAGAAGTATTGTCAGCCGCATCTGAAGATGCAGAGCAGATTATTATAAAGTTGGCTGATCGAGATGCCTTTAGTCGTGCTGGTCTCGATCGGCCGCATCTGTTGCAGCAACTTAAATTTAAAATGATTGATAAAAACGGTAAACCTTATGTGAAGGTTTATACCAAGGTGCCCGTCCGCGAACCCTTTTTAAGTTTTTTAGTGGAAATTGACTGGCCTCAGGGGCATTTATTGCGTGAATATACGCTCTTACTGGACCCCCCTGTTTATAATGCCAGTGCGACAACCGCATCAATGGGTGCTAATAGCCCTTTTAATCAACCGGCTGACGCCCAGGCGCAAACTCAGCCGGTATTCTCCGAGCAGCAAAATGCGCAATCTGTTCAAGCAGGTGCTATTTCATCTGATGATACAGGGCGAAGTGTTAATTATGAATATCAGGCATTACCAGTTGCTTCTGCTTCTTCTGGTCAATACCGAGTTCAACAGAACGATACTCTATGGAGTATGGCGAATCGTATGCGCCCGGATAGCTCTGTCAGTGTAGAGCAAATGATGTTGGCGCTGGTGAAAAAAAATCCAGAAGCTTTTATTCAGGAAAATATTAATGGCGTTAAGCGCGGTTATATTCTACGTATTCCAGATCGTGATGAAGCAACTCAGTTAGATCGTCAGCAGGCTGTTGCGCAAGCCCGTGAACATGCTGCGCTATGGCGTGAGTATAGCCAGGGCGCGGCAAGTGCCTCTCCTGCATCCTCTCTGGAGGCGCAGGAAACAGGTGAGACGGCGGCAGATCAGCCCCGTGATGCCGATGGGCATTTATCGATTGTGGGTGCCAGTGAAACGGGCAGTGAATACGCCGGTTCAAACCAGGATCCGAATGCTCAGTTAGGTGATTTGAAGCAAGAGCTTGCCATGGCTCAGGAGCAGCTTGAATCTGAACGGCTTGAAAAAGAAGATTTGCGCATGCGTCTGGCGGAGCTGGAAGACCGTGTGCAGCGTGTTATCGTCGAGATGGATGATGATGAGCTAGCTAAATTACAGCAGGATTTACAGTCAAGCCAGGAAGTAGCGCCTGCTGCTGAACTGCCTTCCGAAAATTTACCCGTTGATGACGGCGTAATGGATGAACAGACTGCAGATGAAATGATGGCTGCTGAGCTACCTGAAGAGGATGTGGCTGACGAAGTTATTGATGAGTCTGTAGAAGAAAATACTGAAGATGCTATTTTTGTTGATGAAACGGTTGCTGATGAAGCGGTTGATTCTCAGACTGAAATATCGACTCAGATGCCTGAACCTGTGAAGGCAATAGAAACACCCGATTTTGCACAGCAAAAGCCTAAGGGGTTTCTTGATGGCCTGATGGATGATCCAAAATTATTAGGCATGATCAGTGGTGGCCTGACTTTCGTTTTGTTATTGATCACCTTATTGTTGAGGCGTATGCGTAACAATAAGGCGGAAGAAGAAGAGCAATGGACGGCAGCAATGGATGATACCTCCCCTGGCTTTATGGCTGGGGATACCGGTTTAGATACGCCGCCGGAATATGAAGCAACCATTAAAGCTGAAGCAGTTGATGTGGATATGGGGTCAACCGCTGAAATGCTTGCTGAATCTCCAGGTAATGATCAGAGTATGGATGATACTCAGGTTGATACACTGGATACGGGCGATAGTCTTGAAGATACGGTATTTGATTTACCGGGAGCCGAAGCAGAAACGGAAGAAGATGAACGTGATGATGTAATTGCTGAGGCAGATGTTTATCTTGCTTATGGCATTTATCAGCAGGCGGAAGAGTTATTAAATACTGCGATTGATCAGGACCCTCAGCGTGATGATTATCGCATGAAGTTACTGGAAACCCATTACGCGGCTAAAAATGCAGTTGCATTTGAGCAACTTGCAGAAGATGTGAAAACGCGTAAAGGTGAAGATAAATCTTATTGGGATCGTGTTATTGCCATGGGTATGGAGCTTTGCCCTGAGAGCCAGTTATTCTCTGGTGTTAATATGGCCATGGCTGATTTTGATGCAGAAGCATTATTACCTGATAAGCCCCAGACAACAGATCTTGAGCTGGATGCGGGAGATGATGATTCGACAACTGATTTTGATTTAGGTCTGGATGATGATCTGGATGATGCTGAAAAAACCCAGGTTCTTTCTGCGCCATTAGATCTTGATGAAGCAGAACCAGCAGATGTGTCCCTGGATGACGGTCTGGATGATAGTCTGGATCTGGCAGGTGAACTTGATGATATTACCAGTGATTTAGGCGATGATGCTTTATCTGATGATACCAGTTCAGACCTGGAGTTTGATTTAGGTGAGATGGATGGTGGTCTGGATGACACCCCAGTTGATACAGAAGAAGAGTCTGTAGAATCTGCGGAAATGGATATTGACGATGATTTCTCTCTTGATTTTGATGCAGCTGATCTGGGCTTTGAAGAGTCAGATGAAGATGATGTTGAAGAGATAGACCTGGATGCAGATCTTGATCTAGGGGAAAATCTGGATGATTCGACTGATGGTGTAGATGTTGTCGATGACGCAATGGAAATGGGTGAAATCGAAATTGAAGGTGAAGAGCTGGATTTAGGCGATATGGACCTGGGTGATATGGATTCATCAGATATTGCCATTGACGATTCAGGCAGTGACTCATTAGATGATGACGGTGAATTTGATATTTCTGAATTGTCAGAAGATGTTGATGAAGTCAGTACAAAACTGGATTTAGCCAAAGCCTATATTGATATGGGTGATAATGACGGTGCGCGAAGTATACTTGAAGAAGTGAAAGCGGAAGGTAATGACGAGCAGCAACAGCAGGCTGAAGAGTTACTTCAAAAAGCAAGTTAGCTGATTACCTGACAGGAAAATGTAACGGCATCGGTTCATATCTGATGCCGTTTTTTATTGTCTGCTTTTAGTTATAAGCGGGCTTTTTTCAGTTTAATTTTCTAGTGAATATAAACGCCGCTATGAAACACCTCTCTCGGGGAAAGGCCGAAAAAAGCGCGGTTCATCCTCGATGGATATGAGCCTTAACAGAGCAAAAGCGACCGCTTAAGGGTAACAGCAGATCACAGGGTGTAAACATACATGAAAATCGCACTAGGTATAGAATACGATGGAAGCAAATTTGCCGGATGGCAAATGCAGAAACATGGCACCCGTACGGTTCAGGAATGCGTAGAACAGGCGTTATCTAAAGTTGCTAATCAGACTGTTCAGGTTGTTTGTGCCGGGCGTACGGATACGGGTGTGCATGCTACGGGTCAGGTTGTGCATTTTGAATGTGATTCACCTCGTCAGGAAAAAGCCTGGGTGATGGGTGTAAACACTCAACTGCCTGATGATATTGCTTCAGTTTGGGCCAGACCAGTGGCAGATGATTTTAGTGCAAGATTTAGTGCAACAGCACGACAATACCGTTATATTATTTTAAATCGGCCAGCGCGCCCAGCCGTGTTAAGTAAAAAAGTGACCTGGAAACATGGCCGCTTCAATGTAGATGCAATGCATCAGGCAGCGCAGGCATTATTGGGTGAGCAGGATTTTACTTCATTCAGGTCTTCGGCGTGTCAGGCGGAACATGCTATGCGACATGTGCATTGGGTAAACGTGAGCCGTAAAGGCGATTATATTTATATAGATATTGAAGCGAATGCTTTTTTGCATCATATGGTCAGGAATATTGTTGGCTCATTAATAATGGTAGGCCAGGAAGTGAAACCTGTTTCATGGATGGCTGATTTGATGTTATGTAAAGATCGTAACCAGGCCGGAGCGACAGCTCCTGCGGATGGGCTGTATTTAGTGAAGGTGAGTTACCCCGAAGAAACAGGGCTTATCAGTAAAATATTTTTGCCAGAATTTGCCGGATAATAAATCGCTTAACCTGAAGATAATGGCGATTTAAAATTTAACAGCAAAAGTAACAGCGACAGAGGTTAAATCAATATCTTCGGTTTCAACTGTTTCATATTCAAAAATAAGGGCCAGTGACTTTCCCAGCTTCTGTTCAAGCCCAAGGCTCCAGTAAAGATCTAAATCATTTTCAGTGGAACCAAGTGTATTGAAAGGACTTTGTATTTTAAAGTTGTTTTCCCAGCGCATAATACCCAGTTTGACTAGCAGGGCCTGGCTTTGACTAAAAGAATAATTATAAACAGCGTTTAAACCAAAGGCAGTCAGGCCAGAAGATAGTTCTGAGTCATTATCAATAAAATTAAATGTGCTGTCGTTCAGGGTAAATGTGTCTCCAGCATGGCCGCCTAGCGTTGCTTCACCATAGTCAGTATAAAACGCTTCAATAGCGGTATTGTGGCTGAGTGGTATCCCTGTTAACAGTTTAAATCCGAAGTCATTTTCTTCCAGCCTGGCGGTGCCGGTTGTATTACTGATGCCTGTATCGAATCGGCTAAAGCCAAACCTGAATCCATAATATAAATCGGCTGAAAAAACAGCTGATGAGATAATGCTGAGAAGGCAGCCTGTAACAAATAATTTTAATCTGTGCATGTAATGATTGGTCTATTGTGAAAATAAATTCAAATTTTAACAGTGTAAAAGCATAAATAATGGGAGATGTTTGGTAAATTAGCCGTTAATTTCTGCTAAAATGCCATTTTTTATATGGCCTGTGTAGAGCATTGAACACAAGAACTCGCGTTAAAATTTGTGGTATTACCCGTGCTGAAGATGCCGTGCAGGCTGCTCAGTTAGGTGTTGATGCGCTAGGCATGGTGTTTTATGCCAAAAGCCCACGTAATATCAACATTACACAGGCACAGGCAATTTGTAATGTTTTACCTGGTTTTGTCACAAGTGTTGCCCTGTTTTTAAACCCGGATGAGGCTTTGGTAAAGCAGGTACTTGATGATGTGAGCATTGATCTTTTACAGTTTCATGGTACGGAATCGGCTGCATTTTGTGAATCATTTGATAAGCCCTATATAAAAGCACTGAGTATAGAGGGCGTTCGTGATATAGACGCATTATTTAATCAGTATAGTAGTGCCCGAAGTGTGTTATTAGACAGTCATGGAGCAGGCAAGCCGGGTGGCACGGGAGAAACGTTTGACTGGTCAGGCATTCCTGAGCAGTTAGCTAAAAAAATTATTCTGGCAGGTGGTTTAAAGCCAGATAATGTAGCCGCAGCCATAAAGCAGGTCAGGCCTTATGCGGTTGATTTAAGTTCAGGTGTGGAATCATCACCGGGCATAAAAGACAGTAATTTAATGGTGCGTTTAATGGATGAAGTTAAACGCGTCGATTGTGGATAGAAATAATGAGTGAAGATATTTGTAAAGATTATTATTCCATGCCGGATGAACGCGGTCATTTTGGTATTTATGGCGGTAAATTTGTTGCTGAAACCTTAATGGGGCCAATAGAAGAATTACGCGAAGCATATGAAAAAGTAAAGAAAGACAAGGCGTTCCAGGCAGCATTTGACAAGGATCTTGCTGATTATGTTGGACGGCCCAGTCCTTTATATCATGCAGAGCGCTGGTCCAGAGAGCTCGGTGGGGCACAGATATACCTCAAGCGTGAAGATTTAAATCACACCGGTGCGCATAAAATAAATAATACGATTGGTCAGGGTCTATTGGCTAAATATATGGGGAAAACACGTATTATTGCTGAAACAGGTGCAGGGCAGCACGGGGTTGCATCGGCAACAGTCGCTGCGCGTTTTGGTATGGAGTGTATTGTATATATGGGTGAGGAAGACGTTAAGCGTCAGGCACCTAATGTATATCGAATGAAGTTGCTGGGTGCTAAGGTCGTACCGGTTACATCCGGTTCGCGAACCTTAAAAGATGCCTTAAATGAAGCCATGCGCGACTGGGTAACAAACATAGATAATACCTTTTATATCATAGGCACCGTTGCCGGTCCGCATCCATACCCTGCAATGGTGCGTGATTTTCAAACTGTTATTGGTCGTGAAGCCAAACGTCAAATTCTGGAGCAGGCCGGTCGTCTGCCCGATGCGCTGGTTGCCTGTGTTGGAGGCGGTTCAAATGCAATAGGTTTATTCCATCCTTTTCTGGCTGATGAGGATGTAAAGATTTATGGCGTAGAAGGGGGTGGTGATGGTATAGATACTGAGAAACATGCCGCTCCCCTGTGTGCGGGTACTCCGGGTGTATTGCACGGTAACCGGACCTATTTAATGGAAGATAAAAACGGTCAGATTATTGAAACCCATTGTATTTCAGCAGGGCTGGATTATCCGGGGGTTGGTCCTGAACATGCCTGGTTAAAAGATTGTGGGCGGGCAAACTATGTGGCGATTACAGATAAGGAAGCACTTGCAGCCTTTCATGAGGTGACCCTGACAGAGGGTATTATTCCTGCTCTGGAGTCCAGTCATGCTTTGGCTTATGGTGCCAAGCTGGCAAAAACCATGGACAAAGATAAAATTATTATTATTAACCTTTCGGGGCGTGGTGACAAAGATATTAATACCATAGCCGAGATTGAGGGCATTGAACTGTGAGTCGTTTACATGCATGTTTTGAAGCGTTAAAAGCCGCAAATAAAACGGCACTTGTGCCATTTGTAACCGCCGGTGACCCGCATCCGTCAATTACGGTTAATTTAATGCATGATATGGTAAAAGCAGGTGCCAGTGTGCTTGAGTTAGGTGTGCCCTTTTCAGATCCTATGGCTGAAGGTCCAGTTATACAGTTGGCCTGTGAGCGTGCATTGAAACATAATGTAAGCCTTACTGATGTACTGGACATGGTAAAGGCGTTTCGTACACAGGATGCGCAAACACCGATTGTTTTAATGGGGTATACCAATCCTGTTGAGGTAATGGGGTATAAAAAATTTGCTAGTGCAGCAGCAGATGCAGGCGTTGACGGTTTAATTCTGGTTGATTTGCCTCCAGAAGAAGGTGCTGAGTTAATTAGTCAGCTGAAAGCGAATGAAATAGATATGATTTATTTATTAGCGCCTACCAGTACCGATGAGCGAATCGCGTTTATATGTGAACAGGCCAGTGGTTTCGTTTATTATGTATCGTTAAAAGGTGTGACCGGTTCTGCTAATTTAGATGTGGGCTCGGTAATTGAAAAAGTAAATCAGATTCGAACCCATACAGCAATACCGGTTGGTGTTGGTTTTGGTATTCGTGATGCACAGTCTGCTGCACAGGTAGCTGCGGTTGCAGATGCGGTTGTTGTTGGAAGTGCAATCGTGAATCGAATTGCAGAAAATGTAGGTGATCCAGAAAAAATTTCACAACAGGTTTGTGAGTTACTGGTGTCCATGCGCAAAGCAATGGATAAATAAATTATTGCGATATAAGAAGTACGGAGATATAAAATTGTTATATATTAAATATAATTTCTGTGCTTTGGTGTTTAAGAGATAAGGTTGAATTATGAACTGGTTTGAAAAGTTAATGCCTTCACGCATTCGTACAGAAGCGAATGGAGCGGATAAAAAAGGTTCTGTGCCCGAAGGTTTATGGACTAAATGTAATTCCTGTAATGCGGTTTTATATCGAGCTGAGCTGGAGCGCAACCATGATGTTTGTCCAAAATGTCATCATCATATGCGTATGAACGCACGCCGACGTCTGGAGAACTTTCTGGATGAAGAGCCGCGTGAAGAAATTGCCGCTAATTTAAAACCGGTTGATATTTTAAAGTTTAAAGATACTAAAAAATATAAAGATCGTATTATCGGTTCACAGAAAAATACGGGTGAGAATGATGTATTAATTGCGATTAAAGGTCAGGTTAAAAATATTCCTCTGGTCGCTACTGCATTTGAATTTAAATTTATGGGCGGTTCCATGGGCTCAGTGGTTGGTGAAAAATTTGTCAGGGCTGCAAATGTATGTCTGGAACATGAAATACCTCTGGTTTGTTTTTCAGCATCAGGTGGCGCACGTATGCAGGAGTCTTTATTTTCATTAATGCAAATGTCAAAAACATCTGCGGTATTACAGAAAATGTCTCAGCGTGGAATTCCTTTTATTTCAGTTATGACTGATCCAACAATGGGAGGCGTTTCAGCTAGCCTGGCAATGTTGGGTGATATAAATATAGGTGAACCTAATGCCTTAATTGGTTTTGCAGGGCCTCGTGTTATTGAGCAAACAGTACGTGAAACATTGCCAGAGGGGTTTCAGCGTAGTGAGTTTTTATTAGAGCATGGCGCAATTGACATGATTATTGATCGTCGGGATATGCGGGATAAAATTTCCAGTTTGTTAAGTATGATGCAAAATAAACCGGCTGCTTAATATTTAGCCACAGAGATACAGAGTAAATGAACAAAAAAATTCTGTGTCTCTATGGTAATCAGTATGCGTTATAAAAAACTTCAGGACTGGTTGAGCTGGCAGGAAACACTTAATCCGAAAGAAATTGACTTAGGTCTTGATCGTGTCTTTGCTGTATTACAGAAACTAAACCTTTCCAGTGTTTTTTTCTGTCCCGTAATCACTGTTGCTGGAACTAATGGTAAAGGCTCGACAGTTGCTTTTATTGAATCTATATTAAACCAGTCTAATATTGTTGTTGGTTCATACACTTCCCCTCATTTATTCAATTATAATGAACGTATTCGTATTAATCAGCAGCCTGTGTCTGATGATGTTTTATGTGAAGTATTTGATGTTATTGACAGGGCACGGGGTGATATTGCTTTAACCTATTTTGAGTTTTCCACGCTGGCATCGTTGCTTGTTTTTAAAAAATACAATGTAGATGTTGCAGTACTGGAAGTAGGACTGGGTGGTCGGCTGGATGCAGTCAATATTATAGATGCGGATGTGTCAGTGATAACCAGTATCGATATCGATCATGTGGACTGGCTAGGCGATGATATTGACGTTATTGCCTGTGAAAAAGCAGGTGTTATGCGGTCCCATAAACCGGCGGTAGTGAGTATTTTCAGGCCGCCTGAGTCTTTGCTGGATTATGCTAAAAAGAATAAAGTACCGCTGATTCGTCTGGGCCAGGATTATCTGTACCAGGGGCTATCAAATAGTACCTGGCAGCTAAAAACGGATCATTTTCACTTGCCTGATTTACCTGCACCAGTATTACATGGCGGTTTTCAGTTACAGAATGCATCCGCTGCTATTATGGCTATTTCATTGCTTAATCTTGAGCAGAAAACAGATAAGGTGAATATAGAAAAAGGAGTACAGCAGGCCAGGTTAGCAGGGCGTTTTGAGCAGATAAGTGACAAGCCACAGGTTATTGTTGATGTTGCTCATAATGAGCAGTCTGCACATATGTTGCGGGGCGTATTAAATGAAATGCCGGTTGCTGGTAAAACTATTGCTGTTGTAGCAATGCTTGCTGATAAAGCGGTTGCAGAAGTTTTGATGGCTGTTAAGCCAGAAATTGATTATTGGGTGAGCGCGGGGCTATCCGTTAATCGCGCGATGTCAGCAAAAAATATGGCACAGGCGGTGCGTGATATGCATTCAGATGTTAAACTCTCAGCCTGTGAAAAGGTAACTGATGCCTGCATGAAGGCACGAACGTTAGCAACTGAAAATGATCGTATTATTGTGTTTGGTTCGTTTCATACGGTTTCTGAAGCAACAAAATACTTTAAGTGCAGTAATAATAACTAAATTCTGGAACAGGGTTGGATAGAAAACTTCGTAAACGTATTATTGGCGCTGTTGTTTTGGCCGCTTTTCTGGTTATTCTGGTGCCTGAATGGCTTGATGGTGCAGGACATAAATCGCGCTATAGTAATGACGTGGCGATTCCGGATAAGCCTGAATTTAAGCCTATTTCTGATTATATGAAAACAACCGATGACAGCGCATTAACCATTAATAAGCGTATTAAGTCAGAAGAGTCAACAGTGCATGCATGGGCACTGCAGCTAGGTAGTTTTTCAAAGGAAGCGAATGCTGAGGCAATGCGAGACAGGCTCAGAGCTAAAGGTTATGCCAGTTATGTTGATGTACTGAAAAAACCGAATCGTATCACTTACAGGGTGAGAATTGGCCCTGAGCTTGACAAGCAGCAGCTTGAGAAGCTAAAAGCTAAATTAGTTAAAAAAGAGAAATTAACAGGCATGGTTGTACAGCATCCATGATGGATTCATCTGATGATATTTTTGTTTCGAATTTAGGAAACCTGGAATGACACTTGTTGATTTTGGAATAGTTACTATTATTGTTGTATTACTAGTGCTTGGGTTGATTTGGGGGTTTGTGAAAATTGCCATTGCTTTGGGTACATGGTTAGCAGCAAGTACCATTTCATTCGGTTTTGCGCCCAACCTGGCCTCCTCAATGCTCACCTCTATAGAGTCGCCTCCCATGAGGCTGGCTGCTGCAATGGGAATATTATTTGTTTTAACCATTATGGTTGGAGCAGTTGTCAGTTTTTTAGTGCGTCAGTTTGTCAGTAAAACAGGCTTAAGTGGTTTAGACAGAGTACTTGGGTTGGTTATTGGCGGCTCATTAGGCCTGGTTATTATTGTTGCCCTGGTTTTTGTAGCAGGTTTAACCAATGCCCCCAGTTATGACTGGTGGCAGTCATCATTGCTGATCGAACGGTTTGAATCACTGGCTTTGTGGTTGCAGGGTTATTTGCCCGATGATGTTGCAAAATATTTTTCTTATTAGAAGGTTTTAATCAGTAGGTTAAACCGGGAAAGTATTTAAAACTGAATATACTGTCACCCTGAAGTGAGAATGTAAAAGGGCGTGTGTAGTGAAATAATAATGCAGTACTGAGTGTCAGGTTCTTCAACTGCGTTCAGAATGATACTGTTTTTATTCAGAATAGTAGTATATATAATGGTGCAGCCCTGTGAGTTTGTATATTCAAATTTACAGGGATGTTCTAAATGTTTAATTTCTGCTTTAATATTTAGCAAATTTGCTGTTGAGGTTTTTATGTGCGGTATAGTCGGTATTGTTGGCCGAAGTCCTGTTAATCAGTTGTTGTATGATGCATTAATAATATTGCAGCATCGCGGCCAGGATGCTGCTGGTATTGTAACCAGTGAAGGAAATAAATTTCATTTACGTAAAAGTAATGGCCTGGTAAGTGATGTTTTTAATGCGGATAGTATGGTTCAGTTAGCCGGTAATATGGGTATAGGCCATGTGCGTTACCCTACAGCTGGTTGCTCGTCAGTGGCAGAGTCTCAACCTTTTTATGTGAATTCGCCTTATGGTATTGCCATGGCACATAATGGTAATTTGACTAATGCAGAAGCTTTAAAGGCGCAGCTATATAAAGATGATATGCGTCATATCAATACAGATTCAGATTCAGAAATCCTGCTTAATATATTTGCCCATGAGCTACAGGTGTTAAAAAAGTTACAGGTAACTTCTAAAGAAATATTCAAAGCAATTACAGAAGTGCATAAGCGTTGTCTGGGTGGTTATGCTGTTGTTGCTACTATTGTTGGTAAAGGGGTGTTGGCATTTCGAGATCCTCATGGTATTCGTCCAGTTTGTTATGGCAAACGTGAAACGGAGTCTGGTACTGAGTATATGATAGCGTCAGAAAGTGTTGCATTGCATGCACTTGGTTATGAGCTGGTACGTGATTTGCAGCCTGGTGAAGCTATTTATATTGATATAGATGGTAACTTTTTTAATCAGCAGTGCGCTGATAACCCAAAAAAGACGCCGTGTATTTTTGAGTATGTTTATTTTGCACGCCCAGATTCAATTATTGATGATATATCTGTTTATAAAGCACGTCTACGAATGGGTACAACACTGGTCCAGAAAATTTTACGTGAACGCCCAAATCATGATATAGATGTGGTTATTCCTATACCTGATACGAGTAGAACGTCAGCACTGGATGTGGCCTATCATCTGGGAGTTAAATATCGTGAAGGTTTTATTAAAAACAGGTATATAGGTCGTACTTTTATTATGCCGGGACAAACTCAGCGTAAAAAATCAGTGCGTCAAAAACTAAATGCAATAGACCTTGAATTTAAAGATAAAAACGTTTTATTAGTTGATGATTCTATTGTTCGGGGAACCACATCAAAACAAATTATTCAGATGGCCAGAGATGCGGGGGCAAAAAATGTTTATATGGCATCTGCTGCGCCCCCAGTCAGGCATCCAAATGTGTACGGTATAGATATGCCTTCACCTAAAGAATTTGTAGCTGATGGTCGCGATATAAAAGAAATTACTAAAGAAATAGGTGCTGACTGGCTTATTTATCAGGATCTTGAAGATCTAATTCATGCCGTTAAACAAGGCAATGATAAAATTGAAAGTTTTGATAGCTCATGTTTTAACGGTGAGTATGTTACGGGTGATATTGATCAGCCTTATTTGCAGCATCTGGAAGATATGCGTTCTGATGCGGCTAAAAGTAAACGTGAGCATGCAGATAATCTGGCTGGAATTGATTTATACAGCAATCAGTAACGCTTGAACTTGAATTTAGCCAGATTAAACTATTTTTATGGATCATAAAATTTTTCAGCAAAAAATATCATGGTTTTTTTTATTAACAGTATTGTTGTTGTCGTTATTTTCAACAGTAATAGTTGCGGATGTTAATGAAATACAGCGAATTGCGAATGATAAACTATTGTTTACGAAAGCAGTTGCATTTTCCTCTCAACAACAATGGTCTCAGGCTGAACCTATTTATCGTGATTTATTAAAACGTAATGAACAATGGCCTGAACTGGGTAATAATCTGGCAATATTATTGTTGAAAACAAATCGTCTGGATGAGGCAAAAAAAGTATTTGAGCAGGCGGTGAGTAGCTCACCAGGTTATCGAGTTACTCAAAAAAATCGTTCTCAGTTATATAGTTATCTTGCAACACAGGCTTATGATAAAGCGCTGGGTTCTAAGCGGTATATTGCGATACCTGAACTGGAACTTATCCAGACAATACATCAACCTGTAAAAGTAATTGAAAAGATAGTTGAGAAGTCAGTAGAAAAAGTTGTTATCAAGACAGTATCTGTAGAAAAAAAACAGCCTGATGTACAGCTAGAGGCAGAGTCATTTGCGGTTGAACAAAAAAATATTCACAGGGATATAAAGCAACAATTACTGGACTGGTCACAGGCCTGGTCGAGGGGTGATTTTGAGCCTTATATTCAATCTTATTCTGAAGCGTTTTTGCCTTCAGATGCAAGAAAGTCTTATGTAGAATGGAAAAATATTCGACGGGCGCGTCTTAAGTTTACTAAGGGTGTGAAAGTAGATATAGGCCAGTTAAGAGTATTTGTTGAGAGTGGTGGCGAGTATGCGTTGGTCGAATTTATGCAAAATTATCGTTCAAGCACATATAATGATCGTGTGTTAAAGCAAATGTATATGCATTATCAACAAGACAACTGGTTGATTTTGTCTGAAAGAACGATAAAAAAGTACTAAAATTTAAAAGAAAGTTATAAGTTGTCGTTCTGGTTGTAGTGTGGTGTAAAGTGCTGCTGATTCTTTATTACTGTACAGGATAATACATTTTAAAACATCATTCTTTAGTCATGTGGTTGTTAGAATTTAGTTAATGAAAATTATTTCTATTATATTTGTTACGTTTTATTCGGCCGTTCTGTTTGCCGCGGGTTCTCATCCTGAGGATCGTTTGCTTGATGCCGTTCATGATATACAGTTTTCTGACTTAAATAGGGCTGAAGCAAAACTAAAATTACTGGTATCAGAAATGCCAAACTTTAAATTGGCTCAACTGGTTTATGCAGATGTATTAATGTCCAGAGTTGAAGGCCTTAATAAACCTGGTCTGGGTTTAAATAGTGGCCTTGAAAAAACATTATTGCTCAGAGAAATAAAAAACCGTTACCAGGCAATGAATGATGATTTTGTGAAAGACAGCATTCCTTCTGTGCTAGCTCGGCTTGATTCATTTTATCGTCATGCGATTGTTGTTGATCTAAGCAAGTCTCGTTTATATTTGTTTGATAATACACAGGCATTACCTGTGTTAATTGATGATTTTTTTGTTTCCATGGGCCGTAGTGGTGCGGGTAAAGTTTCTGAAGGCGATTTGAAAACACCATTAGGGGTCTATTTTGTTCAGACGTATATAGCACCTGGGCAATTGGCTGATAAATATGGGGCTGGTGCGTATCCTATTAACTATCCTAATGCATGGGATCGTTTAAATGGAAAAACAGGACATGGTATCTGGTTACATGGTACTCGTAGCGGTACATATAATCGTCCACCATTAGCGTCTGAAGGTTGCGTGGTTTTACCAAATAAAGATTTGCTCGACTTAGGTGAGCATATTGATTTAAAAAGCACGCCCGTTTTAATGGGTGAAAACATACAGTGGCTGGTTACTGAGCAATGGCAGTTACATAAAAACGAAATGAGTCAGCTACATGAACAGTGGAAATCTGACTGGGAAAGTATGAATGTTGATGATTACCTGAGCCATTACTCTACTCGCTTTACTAATGGGGAAAAAGATTTTAACCATTGGTCTGATCATAAACGTAGAGTTTCAAAACACAAAACCTTCGTTAATGTTGAGCTGTTAAATGTCAGCCTGTTGATGCATCCTAATGAAGATGTTTTAGTAGCTACTTTTTTGCAAGTTTATGCGAGTGATAATTTTTCTAGTCAGAGCTGGAAACGACAGTACTGGAATAAAGAAAATGATGGTCAGTGGCGTATCGTGTTTGAAGGTGAAATAGCTGCACCTGTCGCACCACAGCTGGCTGTAGCTGACAAAGTATTAAAAAAATAAATACAGTTTTTTTATAGAGTTCCAGAAGGAAGATGTCATTTTTCTGTGTTCTTTTTGTTTCGCTTATAGCTCGTTAGACTTCACTTTCTGAGGTATGTTTTTTCTAAGCCACCTCACCATGTCTACCCAGATCCGTCCAACTTCCTGGTTACTTGGCATAATTCCCGCGTAAGGTAATTCAATGGTAACGACGGGTATTTCCTGTTGTAAACCTGCATAGTTACCTAATGAGCCGGGGTAGGTTCCTAGCAGTTTTAAATAAAGTGGTCCAAGGTGAGAGGGGGGTTGTGGTGGTCCGTCATAATCAACAATGCCATAGGGTGCATGTACAGCTACAATGGCGTCAGGTTTGAATTCTTTAATTAATTCAACAATCCACTGTGTTTCAGGTTCGCTGGTAGGTGCCGGGCCAGGGTAACGTCTTACGTCGCTATAAGCTCGATTTTTCCAGTATTCCAGGCTGGCTTTTGGGTCGCCATTGTTAGGAAAGTTTCGATTTAAGTCGACACCATTTGCATTTATACGTCGGGATTTCTTCTGTAATAATCCATCGGGATTGACCAGAGGTGCAATTTTCCAGTGGAACAGTCCGCTATGATATTTTTCCAGAATGCTCATCCATTTAAACATAATGGTGACGGATGAGTATTCATCACCATGAATGCCGCCAAGCATAAGTATTTTTGCCTGTGGCTGTCTTCTCTTTAAAAGTGGCGGATATTCTTTGAGTAGTAAGCTATTGTGTTTAACTGAGTGGTGTTGAGAGGGTGATAAATTAAGTTCCAGGCACTCATTAAAAGTTACACTGGATAGTTTCTTTCCAATACTCAGGCAGGTGCTATTTACCTGTTTTTGTTGCATCATAGTAGTGATGCTTTTGCTTTGGCTATAAACAGGAATAGACAGTAATAAAAGAAGTGTAATCCGGTAAAGGCGTGTTAGCATAGAAATTCAGTTAGTTTATTAGTCAATTGAATGTCACAAGTTAGTCATATTATTATAAATATAGATCAGCAACGTTTATATTGCATGGATCATAGTGAAAATGCGTATCGTGATTATCCGGTGTCGACTTCAATTTCTGGGTCAGGTAATCAGGAAGGGAGTTTTAAAACCCCATTAGGCAAACATAGTATTGCACAGAAAATAGGCAATAGTTGTGCTATTAATGAAGTATTTGTTGGCAGGCAACCATTAGGTGTTTTAGACGATTTACTTGCTGCCGGTAAACAGTTACCAGACGATATTATCACCAGTCGAATACTCTGGTTACAGGGAGAGGAGCCTGGCCGGAATAAAGGGCTCAATAATCAGGGTGAAAGAGTCGACAGTTATCAGCGTTATATTTATATTCATGGAACTTCAGAAGAAGATATGATTGGTTTGCCTGCATCCCATGGCTGCGTGCGAATGTGTAATAAAGATGTGATTGAATTATTTGACCTTGTAGATGAAGGTTGTAGCGTATTAATACAGGAAAAAGAAGATGAGTGATTTTGAGCATTTAGAAGCTGAATGGGCTTTTGCTACCCAGGCAATAAGAGCGGGTCAGGTGCGTACTCATGAGCAGGAGCATAGTGAGCCTATTTTTCCTACGTCGAGTTTTGTTTTTTCTTCGGCGGCTGAAGCGGCTGCACGTTTTTCAGGTGAGCAACCAGGCAGCATTTATTCCCGCTTTACTAACCCTACAGTAAGAACCTTTGAGCAACGTCTTGCGCGTATGGAAGGTGCAGAGTGCTGCGTTGCTACGGCATCGGGGATGTCAGCCATTCTGGCAACCTGTCTGGGTATTTTAAAAACGGGTGATCATATCGTTTCATCACGCAGTATTTTTGGTACGACTACCGTATTGTTTACTAATTTTATGTCCAGGCTGGGAATTGAAACGACATTTGTTGATTTGTCAGATCTTAATGCGTGGGAAGGAGCAATACAGAAAAATACACGTTTATTGTTTATGGAGACCCCTTCTAATCCATTAACTGAATTAGTTGATATCAGGGCATTGGCCGATATTTCACATAAACACAATTGTTTTTTAGTGGTCGATAATTGCCTTGCTACGCCTGTATTGCAAAAACCGATTAGTTTCGGTGCGGATATTGTTATTCATTCTGCGACAAAATACATTGATGGGCAGGGGCGTTGTATGGGAGGAGCAGTGCTGGGTACTGATGATGTTGTGGGCACGGATGTTTATGCGTTTTTACGCAGTGCAGGGCCGACAATGAGTGCGTTTAATGCCTGGATATTTTTAAAAGGCCTGGAGACGCTTGAAATACGCATGAAGGCACATTGTGATGGTGCGATGAAGCTCGCTCTATGGTTAGAGCAGCAGCCACAGGTGGCGCGTGTTTATTATCCGGGGCTTGAGTCTCATCCTCAACATGAGTTGGCTAAATCGCAGCAAACAGGTTTCGGTGGTTTAATTTCTTTTGAGCTTAAGGGAGGTAAAGAAGACAGCTGGAAATTAATTGATGCAACACAAATCTGTTCAATTACGGCTAATTTAGGGGATACAAAAACAACCATTACGCACCCTGCTACAACAACTCATGGTCGTTTAACAGCCGAGCAGCGTAAAGAGTCTGGCATTGCTGATAGTTTGATTCGTATAGCTGTTGGTCTGGAAGATGTTGAAGATCTTAAGAAGGATCTGGCACGAGGCATGTAAGGGGCTCATAGGACATGCAGGGCATATAGAAGTAAAGCTGTTAATGTGGTTTGATTATTTAAAATATTTATTATTTTCATGATATATATC
>JADGFA010000075.1 GCA_016744065.1 Gammaproteobacteria bacterium | reverse complement strand
ATCACCCTGAACAATCATAGATACTTTTAAATCATCCAGACTCGTATTGGGTAAAACTAATTTTTTAACCAGGCTATTAACAAGCCCTGCATTTTTCTTTTTTTTTCTCCCTGCATTGCAGGAAAGGGAAAGAGCTGAAAATACTATAGATAATATAAATAATCGATTTAAATATTTCATAAACCAGAATTTTTTATTGTATCGCTAAGCTGCCTAACAACTTAGTTAGATCAAGAATATCTCCACGTTTGATATAGCTTAAATAAAATAACGCTTATTAACTAATGAATTAACTCGACAGCATCACTAGCAAACCAACCATGAGTACTATTATTTTTGTGCAACAGAAGTAAACTACTCGAATAATAAGAACTGGTTAACGCCTGATCAACAAAAAGAACGATTAAGTCTTCAAATCCGTCACCATCATAATCACCCTTACCCAGTAACAGAAACACATACTCCCAGTTTGAGCGCTTCACTGTAACCTGCATATCAGCATAGTTATATTCATATTTTAAAGCATTAAAGGTTTTTATATTTTTGTCTAACTTTCTTCTTAATGACGACCTGAAGGTTGTTAGATCTAACTCATTAGTAATAACACGACTTAAATCCCCATCAAACAGGCTTGATTTAGAACCTTTAGCTTTAACCTGCAAAACATCCATTACGCATGGTAAATAGTAAAGCCGCATATGCATATTTTCATCTGACTCAACAACATTATAATCAGCTAAGTTTGACAGATATTCAGAACATGTGTTTGCTGACAATATCCCTTTATCATTTTCCATTTTTAATTCACCTGGAAAGTAATTCTCTTTCGTATTAGTATATTTATAAAACTCATCAGAATAAGATGTTTTTATATATTGACTATTTTCAGTACTCAATTGATTGCACGAAACAACGAGCACAGCCAACACAATTAATAAAAACCTGTTAAGTATATTCATATTTTAGTAACTCAATAATTTCACTAGACAACGCAACTAATACCAGACACCTACTACGGTGCTATTTTTTTAAGCAGCATCGCTTCTTTTTTTCTTCTGGTTGGATATCTATCCTGAAAATTATTTAACAAAGTAACAGCTGCTTTCCAATCTTGTTTAATAACTTCTGCCCAAAATTTCGGAGTTTCAGTCGCTAAATTACCATATTGATAATATACCGAAGCAATAACTGTTTGGGCTTCAGCTGGCAAAAAATCAAACTTCTTTAATCCTATAGCCACAGCCAAATCATATTTTTGTATTAACTGCTTAGTTATTGAGGTTTTTGCCGCCTTATCTATAGCATCAGCCTCAAGCCTGGTAATTTTTAAGGGCGTTTTCTTCACAAACTGTTCAGCTGCTATAGACTTCATACCAAGATACGGCTTTAATTTCTTAATTAACAATGGCAATAGACCCAACCTTAATAAATCCGCTTCATTTCTTGCTCCTAAGTCGAAGCCGGTTGCAATAGTAACCCCACTTTTACTTTTTGTAGCTGCGGGAACATAGCCATCAAGCTTTTGCCCTCCTTCCAATTGACTGATAAATGAGAAGTCTATTTTGTTTGGCACATTCTATTCCTTTTAAAAATTTATTAGAACTTAAGCGATATCTATCACCAAGGCAAGATAACTAATAATAACTGCCACAACTGCATAGGCAAAAGGTAATGCCATTTTTTATTCTCCATTTTAAATCTTAATTTCTAACTCACTGCCAGGGTAAAGCACCGTTTTTTTCAAAATAGGTCTAACACCTTATTACTCATTAAACTAAATCAATTTTTGTTGCCTATCATCATCCTTTATTATTAATCCATCCCAAAATGCTGGATTTATACTGTATTTTATATTCTTACCCATCTTTCCAATTACAGCCTTCATTAGTCTCATATCAAACAAATAATCATATATATAATGACTATTATCGTGCGCTTCATAAACGCCAAGAAAACCATGCCAAAGCAACATATTTATAATTTCATCAACCGCATTTCCTTCAATTTCTAGCTCTAATAACAGAATTTCTATATCTTCTTTCGACAGTCTTTTATCACAGGAAATAAACGCATATAAGATATCTTTACCGCCAAAGAACACATCATTTATTTCATATTCAATATCTCTAATTAGATCAGTTGAATATGATTTAAGCCCTTTCCTTATATCAGATTCTTCAATCCTGTCATGATTAAGATTGATTGCGTAACCCTTACACTGATTTATAAGATTCAATAAAAATCTAGGCCTCATCAATGATCTATCTATTAAATATTGTGACGACTCCTCACCATTTACATGTGGAACACAGATTTTTCTCCACGCAGTCTCAAACTTCATCCTTCTATCTAATCCATTAGAAACTATTCTAAGTCTTATCATTTCCTGCAAAAGTGATTTATCTGTCCAATCAAGCCTATTACTTGCCTCTTTCCCTCTATCAGATGTCTCCTGAACAAGAAGTTCATAAACATCATTCCTTAAAAACACTATCGAACTTACTTCAATATTATCCCGCCCTAACTTTCGTTCGATATCTCTTGTAGCATCGATCAACCCTCTGATTATTAATAAATCATTATTCTCTATACCACCTGTAGCCCATCCCTTGTCTATATTATCAAATAACAGCCATACTTTTTTCTTTAACTTCAAATACTCAACAAGATTACTCACTAATTCCCTTAAATTATGCTTATATATCAAATCAGTAACTTCAGGGGTCGATAATGATACTGATGTTTCTACACCATAGATAGACGCATATGATGAAGAAATATTCTCCATTAAGCTAGACAATCTTTCTGAAAAATCACCTTCAATTGAATAGTCATCAATCCGATATGAGCTCGCAAGCTTCAAATATGGCTCATACAAATTATGATCACGTATATGAAGATCCTTGTCTTTTTCAAGAACTTTATAACATAGCTCTAAAAACAAAACATATTCCCAAAACACTGTAATCACATGTTGAAAAGTGCCCTCTTTCAGAAACTTCAAGATACTTTCTTTGAATTTAATTAACTTATAACCTTCTGGCTTCAAATCTAATACAATATTTTTTTTATCCGATCTCTCATGATCACGTAACTGATAAAAAACAGCAGATTTACCTGAACCTTTTCTACCAACAATAAGGTGATTTTCACCTCTCTTAGCTTTTAAATACGAATCAGTTTTAAGATAATATGATTCTAAATCCCTCATTTCATTTTCTGCAGATGTAGCACCTAAATCTAATTCTTGCAAAAATGACAATGAACATACAACGGATTTACCACATGATAACTGCATTGACTCAGTAACAACGCCTGCCAAGTCCGCTATTGCTTCATCAATATCTTTTGGATGTTTAGTTATTTTAACTAAATCCCTATAATCAAGAGGCACAGGCGACTCACCATCCTGTAAAATAATATGAGGTTTACCCATACCCTCTGCTAAACCAGCAATAAAAGCAGCTCTCATATTATGTTCTTTATAATCACGTATTCGCTCACCTAGCAAGGAAACAATCACACCTAATGACTGCGACACATTATCTATTGCCTCTTGTGCTGGCAGCCTTGAAGACTCATTAGAATCGAACGTTCTAAATAAAAGACCAGCTTTTTTTATTCTAGAAACAACCCTAGTAGCCCAATCTGTTTTATATTTTGTATCTAACAAATACATAGGTGCTTTTGTATTTATTTTTTGTTGAGTTTTTATTGCATCAACGCCATTGAAACTTTTAATTATATCCAACAACTCATTACTATTTTGATATTTTTCAAAACCTAATGTATCGAAAATACCAACATTTTCTATACCAGGAAACCCTTCTTCGATTGAATCGTCCTTAACTAGTATTAATTTTTTATTGCTACCTATAGCAAACCCTATTTCATAAGTAACATTAAAGTTAAGCACACTTATATCTGCAATTAGAATATCTGATTTTGAAATATCTGTTAGAACAGATTCAGATATAAATTGACCTGCTACATCCATTTGCTCCCATGATAAAATTTGAACATTATTGAAATAAGAACTTTTTTCTAACGCTGCTCCAATTGTCTTACCAATCTGCTTTGGATTTGACGGATATGCAAAAAATCCATTATATTTTTCTGTCATTTTTTTATTCTCTTTTTATTATCCATTTCATAAAACTGCCACAAATTCACCAACCACCCGCAACTCATCATCCACAAACACCAAATCTTCATACCCATCCATGACTTCAACACAATTCGACTATGCCACCACTTCATCACCCTCACCCACTTTCTCACTGCTATAACGCTTTACGGTATATGAGACACCGGTATCCGCATCTTGTACGTCTCGGTGTTGTACAACTACTATTTTGTTATTACGGCTGCCGCCCTGATCTTGTTTAAATAAACACCAGGCGCCATTGGGTACACATTTATTCATTTTCTCACCCACTCCCCTAACAACAAAGTGACCTGGCTGAGGCCTGAATGAATCAGGTAGCTCTACCCAATCTACATCTTCTACTTGCTGCCGCTCACTGAATAAAGGTTCAAGAGCAAAATCATTTCTAACATGAGTCTTCATCATCTTGTCTTAGGCAAAATACTCCATATGTCCCAGTTGCCCCCTGCATTTGCTGAAAAGTACAAATTACCCTTTTTGCCCCAGGTTAAAGATCCAACATTAAAATTACCATTTGTTATTTGTGTAACTGATTGACCTGTTTTGCTCATAATAAATAGATGATTTTTCCCAGCGACTCTATTTGAGATAAATGCGATATACTTTCCACTTGGTGACCATACGGGATAAAAACTATCCGAATCTGATGAACTTAATTCGACTAAATCGGAGCCTGTTGCAGGGTTCATTGCATAAATACTGTAATACTCACCAACCTTTCTATGGAACACTAACTCTTTACCTGTTGGCGACCATTTTGGACTCTCACCTGCTCCGTACATTCTTAGGTTGGAACCATCCATATTCACTATTGAAAGCGATCTACTGTCATAGTTGTTTGATACAACGGAAAAAGCAACTTCTCGTTTTTTAGGATTAACATCTGGGGAAGTTGCATGACCTAATGAAGGCTGAGTAATAAATCTGACACCTGTTTCACCTGATATACCCAGGCTTTGAACAATTGTTCTTTTACCCAATCGATCTGTAGTAAAAATAAAACTCTTTAGATCAGTATTCCATACACCGCCACTATTGATACTATTTTTTGGAGTTAACAGAACTCTCGTTCTATTTCTTAGGTTAAATTTTTGAATGATTTTAGATTTAAAGCTTTTACCAACTTCTTCAACTTCAAGCAATAACCATTGATTATCATCTGATGAATCAGTTACATACTCACTAGCACCACCAGAGGTTATTCTTCTAAGCGCTGAGGCGGCACCTGTAACTGATACGTTAATTGATAACTTGGCTTTCTCAGGTTTTGCCTTTACAGGTTCTTTCTCATCAGCCCAGGGCGCAGTATTTTTAATAGATGAGTTACATCCTGATATTGCTAATAAACTACCTAAAGCTAAACTATAAACTAATTCTTTTGCTCTTAGTGCTATTGATAGAATTATTGGCGACTGGAATAGCCCAAAATTACCAGCTTGTGAGAAATCACGTAGACGATACTTTAAATCATTTAAGTTACTGGAACTCATACACTTTGAAGCCCCGGTATACAGCTTGGGGCATATCCCTATTACTTATTATTTTTATAATCATCCATACTTAGGAGCCTCCTGCTACCTTACTGTGCTTAATACTAACATAATAATTGTGGTTTAAAAGCCTTATATAAATTTAAGTGTTTGATATCACACAATATTAGTTGTTATTAATTCGGAGTATTGCGGATATTTTAGATGAGACACCATTACTTTACCTCTCATTAGAAAGAAATACAGGGTAAAGTCACTGGATACCAGCCCATGCCTATCAATATGGGCATACTGGTATAATGAGATGGTGAGAATAGCTTAGCTGATCACACTTTTATCATTATCAGATTAATCTGATACCAATCTACATTAGGATAATTTAATATCTGATATGTATTTGGCTTCATATTAAAATAAAACTGTATTCATAAACAATGAAATAAATAATAACAGCCATTAATTAGCAATATTTGATTAGTATTTACTAAAGGTCTTATCTTAATGAGTAATGTTACTGAGCTTAAACGTGGCGACAATGACAAAAGAAGTACATGGGGTGGAAGTAAACAAACTACAGCACCAGCCTACACTGTTCGTTTATTACAGACAGACTTAAAAATAGTAGGTGTATACTCTGACACTATTGATGGTGGATTTGGTAAAAACACTGAACATGCCCTGAAAATATTTCAATGGTGCGTAAAAAACTCTAATACAATAGTTAAGAATAACGCCCTTATTGCTTATACCCCCTCACCAACTACGGCGCTTACAGGTAAGTATGACCCACCTACAGCAACTAAACTTAATAACTGGGTTACAAATAAATACAAGGTCACTGGTGACCTCGTACGCATATCAACACCTAGCTTATCTAATATTGAATTAGGCACAGCCTTTAAACATATAGGTAAACCTATTGTTAATAAATCAGATTTCGTAATATCTAAATCTGCATTTCAAATGATACAGTTAATGAATACAACAGCTAAAAGCCTAAAACTTATAATTTATATAAACCAGGCACTCAGACTACATGGTGTTAAAGTAACGGGGTCAGTTGTGCCACCTGCTAGCAAATCACAACACTTAATCGGGCATGCGATTGATTGTAATATAGTTGACGGTGGCAGCTGGAATAGCTCTAAAGATTTCAAGAAGAAAAAGCAAACAGCGAATGCAGATAATTTTATAAAAGCGATTAAAAAAGGATTTTATAGATGGGGTGGTGATTTCTCAAATACTGACACTCCTCATTTCGACAAGCAACTTAATGCAAATACTTTTGATTATGATGCAAAATTCTTTCTTAACCAAAAACAGCTATCATCTGGTGACCCAATTGAAAAACAACTCATTCCTTAAAAAAATATTTACATTTCTGATACTCATCTCTGTCAGTGGATGCGCCAATTCTGACAGCCCTACGAAACAATCTGACAAATCACTTTCGATCATTGATAAAAGCATACATCAGGGAAAGATTGTTATTGTTTACCAAATGAAAAATACTGATAAAAAAAGTGAACAATACGCAGACTGGTCTGCTTATCTGAACAATTTCACTGAGAATAGAATGAACACTTATGCTGTACACAAAGCAGACAAAAAATTCAATGAAAAACTATTATCACTTAATATCGACAGTGATGGAAATTACAGTGTTTTTATAAAACAGGGAAAAGCCACTTATTATTATAATGATGTTGTTCTTGAACCCATGATTTATATGGCAATAGACAACGCATACTCAGGCAAGCAGCTATCGCCTATGGATAAAGCCTTCTTACCAGATGCAATAAACCTCAAAGATTAAATCATTATGCTTGAAAACATGATAAAAATTATCCCAGCACTGTGATTAAATAATATTAACTTAGATACAAGCATACAAACACTTCTAAATTATGTTGTGATAACTTTTTTGTATTATTACTACAGGCTTGTACTTTACAGGCAGATACGAGTAACAATACATCAATACACGCTGGTCACTTTATTTATGCCGTTGAAGTTAATGTATTTCAGCTTTGTAATAAGAAAGTTGCTTGCTGGGTTACAGGCGCAGAAAAATCATTATCTCACCTTGTAAGTACACACTAAAAGTTAACAACAAAGCCTTATGAAAAAATATTTATTAAATTCACTGGGACTTATACTGCTAAAGCCTTAGATGGGTTTGCGATGGACTATGAAGGCCAGGTTAAGATAGATAAGGTACTTGAAACGCGTAAAGTAAGCACTGGTAATTGCACTGCCATGAAAAAAGAATAAGTATTGCCCTACAAATCACTTTCCCAGTGCCCAATTACCTCTCGTTCGTTGGCCTCTGCTGGGCGTAGTGCAATAGATACCCTGTTTTTAATACGTTCCACGGTACTGCGGTAAGGATACTTAGAGCATCGTTTTTTGTGTTTTCTGGCTAAGCAGTTAATGAGATTAGGG
>JADGFA010000074.1 GCA_016744065.1 Gammaproteobacteria bacterium | reverse complement strand
TATTCAAATGTGAATAGTATTTAGTCATGTTATACCTCTATTATCCAGATAATTTATGACGCCTAGGATATAGTGGTGCACTTGATTTTTGAATATGGGTTTCATATTAATAAAAAAATACAGGGTCAGGTCTTGCTTTTTGCTTACCAACATCATCCATCAAATTTCGTATATTTTTTAACACTACCCTTAGCTTTATCTGTAGGATACCATTGCTCGTTAACTTCAATTTTATTATTAGCCGCTTCAATCAAATCAATATCAAGCTTATCGGCCAAGCGTATAAGGTAAATTAAGGTATCGGCCAGTTCTGTTTCAACTTCAGAGAGATTTTCTTTAGGGAGGTTTTGACTTTGTTTTTCAGTTAACCACTGGCTCGTTCCTGTGCGTCCTGCACCCACGACATTAGAACATCCATGATTCGTCAAGTGCTCTGTGATTTCTGCCACTTCGGCACTGAGGGCCATGGTTAGATTTTTGTGAGAATAGGCCGCTCTTTTATGTCCATATAACCGCGGCATTAGCATATCCATATACGTCAAAGTTCCCAGTCGCGAGCTTGTGCAAATTCACGTAGGCGCTGCTTTAAATCATTTAAGTTACTGCTACTCATTACGCTATGTTGCCCAGAATATTTATTTTCTGAGGCTTCCCTACTGCTTATTATTATATTCGTCCCTGCTCAAGTGCCTCCATGCACTTTTGTTGTGTTAGATACTATCACAATGTTTGGGGGTTTAAAGGCTTATGTTATTTTAAGCACTTGATATTACGCAATATTAATTATGACTAATGCGGACGTGTTACGGACATTAGGAGTAAATACTGCGCTGCTTTGATCAGGATTACAGGATAAAGTCATTGGGTACCCGCTAGATGCATACTGGTACGACGGGATTAAAAGATCAGGTCACTGGATTCCCTACAAAAGCATCAGGGAATGACAGGAAGTTGATAATAGCTTATTTGCTCACACTTTTAGCAATATCAGATTAATTTGATAGCAGCATGATCAACTAATAACTAAACTGGTTAAAGAATTTAATACCAATAAACAAACATTTATAGGCGCTTCTGCAACACAGGCAACATCACTACCTAACTTATCAGAAGATCTCGTTAAGTCCTGAGTTATTCAGGAAACTGGTGGTAATGATGCCCGCTCACTCGCAGCATGGAAAATAGACCCTGCTCAGGTTAATGTACCTGGTGACTGGTCAAGTTATAAACAGTCTACGGGCTTAACCGCACCTACAAAACGAAATGAAGGTACTGTTGATCAAAATTTAAAAGCAGCCATTATCTGGTTAGCTCGTAAGGGGTTTGGTAAATCAGGACAACCGCCACAAAACAGGCAGGGTGCATCGTTTGATGGTTGGCAAAAAGCCCTTGAGCGCTACAATGGAAGAAGCGTTAAAACGACTAATGGTAAAGCATATAGCGTTAATTATGCTCAACAAATTATAAACAGAGCAAATAAACCAACTAAACAACATTTCATTCAACTGCCAAAGCCATAAATATGATTAAGTTAAATACAATTATTAAACGTTATAAAACAGTTAGTACAACATGCATAGGTATTCTTGCGCTTGCGGCTTCAAGCTTTGCGTGTTCAGAGTCTGAAAATAAATTACTCGACAACAAAACACTAAATGAGTTATTTGGCCAATTGGCAAATAACAATGACCATACACAAAAAATTGTAGAACTAAATAAACACTTACGCTTTATTACAACACTGGAAGGCACTACAAAAGGCAATGGTACACTGAAAATTCATAACCTGAATTTGCGTTTATTTGACCAACATGATGATGGTATCGTTTACGAAGGCGGCTCACTTAAATTTGATTTAAAAGATTTAAATGAAAATAAACGTAAAGAACTTATTATAACTGGCATAATCAAGTACACAGGTGATGATGAGTCCGGCCCTTCTACTTATAAACCTTTAACACTGATATACACTTATGATTGTAAAGCCGGCATATTTAAAAACATGTATAAAAATAGTGAATACTCTATTGAACTAGCAGTAGAAAAAGTTGAACCTTTAAAATGCAACTAAGATTTTTTTATAAAATTAATTGGTGCCAGAGTACAATTGTTTCTAATATTAGTATGCATTATTTTGTCTTAGGCACTATTTGATAGAGCTAATATTAAAAAATGAGCTGAAAATTGACTTACACTCTTACTTTTTAAAAGCTTTTGTTTTTATTGATTTCATTATCCATGTGCCCTATTATGCTTATTCAAATCATGGAACTAAAACAATATTAAGGAGCAATAAATGGAGCTACACTTTTATCCTGGTCAAAACTTATTAATTCTAAAAAATAAGAAAAAATTAATTGGAAGATATGAAGCATGGGGCGGCCCTGCATCTATGGGTAGTGACGCAAGAATGGCAGAGGAACCTACCTGGCCTGGTAGCTACATTATTGATAAAACCCACTCTTACCATACAACGACCTGGCCAATGTCAAAAATCAAATGGGGAACTCGTTTGAAAGATATGCCTGGAAAAAATGATGTCTGGTATGAACTATCAAGTGGTAAGTGGGGCTCTATAGCCAAAGACATTAAGATTCAACGTCATGAATTAATCAATGTATACAAACGACTATATGATCCAAAAATCACAAAACCGCCCACACAATGGATTTTTAATGACTTTGGCCCTGTAGCTATTAGATGGTTTAAAGATATTAACGGAAATAAAAAACTAGATGGCCATGAACGATTATCAGGCCAGATGTTTCACACTACCCCTGATAACGAGGCCCAACACCGAACAGGTAATACTGTGAAACTTGTCCCCTCTCATGGTTGCATTCACCTCAAACCTATCGATAGAGATGTTATAACATCATATGGAGCATTTAAGCCCAAAACTCCATTCATTGTGCATAAATATGATGAGCGCTTTGTAAAATGAAAAAGCTTATTATATTGTTTTTACTCTTGCTAACTTCTGTTGAAGCTTGCGCACAAAAAGAAATAAGCTGGAAGACTAATGGAAGGGTAAATATTGGCAGCCATACAGTTAAGCTAAAAATGCAAAATGTATACTATGGCTATAAAGTCAATAATGGCGTTTATCTAATTGGCTTTGAGATTGACAAGAAGGGCAATAATAAACCAACACTTGCATGGTTAAGTAGATCTGATACCACACCTGAATACTGGTCATTTAATAATATATTACAAGAAATTTTTATGCTTAATGGCCAGATACATTTACTTGACATGAACGGTGGCATACACAAATTTGAAAGCGAATCATGGATAAAATCACCGCTTAAACTTAAAGACAATTCTCGAATCATCGACACTGAAAAGACTATACTAGCCTGTTATCCAAGCCCTCTCTTTAAATCTCCCTCTGGCATTGGTGGTTGCTATACAGCAAATGGCCAATGGGAAATAAAAGTTAACTGGAATGATACATTACCCAAAATTTGTAAAGGTCATTTAATTGTTGTCGACCAAATCAATAAAACTCTTTGGCTTAAGAAGTACTCCAAAGACAATGGTGAGCTGTTATCATCTAAAGAAATCAGAAAAATCCCCAAAGACTTATGTTCGATTGACTTTGTTTAACATCAAGCCAGAATTATGTATGGGAATATAACCCACCACGGCGTTTCTCGTCAAAAAAAACCGTATGGACCAAATGGTGACAAAGTAATTTATAAATACAGCCCATTACATAAAGCAGGTAAAACTCAAGCTGAAATTATTAAAGGCATGACAAATAAACTAAAACCATTATTCATTTCATAACACTTTCGTTATTCATGAGCTTACAATCTGCTTGTGCAACAACTAGCTGCGTTTATGATAATGATTTTTTCAAACCATCTCGTTATGAAAATAACATGCTTGTTGAAAATTTGAAATTTAACAAAGATGACAATACTGCAAAAATTATTACTCAACAAGGTGAGCTAATTTCAGTTAAACACTGGTCATGCAATCATCATGGTGTTCAGGCAACTATGCTAATTGGGCCTTATTTAACTGAGAAAAACTCTAACATTAAAGCCAGAACAAGTTACTCTTTATATAAGCAATAATGAGTACTCTGAATTTTATATTCGTTTATTACCCTTGCTTGCATTTTTTTCAGCATGCACAAATACATCGGATAGTATAACGCCTAGATTCTACGGGTGATTTTAATAACGACTCGATTCAGGATGCCATTATCAGGATTGACTGGCATGTAATAAATGCATTTGGCAAGGGATCAAAACTTGTCATAATTACCCGGTTGTCTAAGGATGCTGATTTTATTGAGTTAGATTTTTAATCCTTTAATTATGGTATTTTGGATAATTTTAAGAGTCAGAGTGGAGACCTTTTTAATGACCTAACTTAAACTCAGCTTGCCTTCATAGCTCAATAACTCAATCGCCTCGAGCAATAAATTTCTATTACCCACTGCCACTACATGTTTAGGTGAATGCATATTCAAAGGTTTTCCATACCAGTCGGTAATTGTGCCACCTGCATTAGTAACAATGGGTAACAGGGCTGCTGTCATCTTTATATTAAGTTGATACAGGCTAACAGTAATACTTGCCATGCACCTTTCCCACCGCATCGGCGACTTTATGGAAAAATCAATGAATTCTGATATTTATTTTTTTGATAACATTTTTAAATACCGAAGCATTAGATGCACTTGATGAAAATATTAAATAGCTACCAGGGCAGCAAACAAACCAATAAGCCCGCCAAACACACCACCCCAAACCACTAACCAGCCCAAATGTTGTTTAATCATCTGCTGAATAATTTCTTTCACTATTTGTGGCGTTAATTCACTTAAACGACTTTCAACAATAGACTCAACCTGCCCTCTTATATCTGACATAATTTCAGGCCGCTCTAATTCATCACGTAATAATTGCTGAAACTCCGCTTGTTGGGTCATTTCGATTAATGATTTTTTCATATTAATAATAAATGGTTCTTTTAAAGGTGCAAGCGCATCCTGGCCTCCGAGCATACCCAACATACTGCCGAAAGATGACTCCATAATAGTTACAACCAGGGTATCAAATGAAGGTGATAAATCTACCTTTTCAATTACCGGTGCCAAATGCAAATCGGCTGAATCCGCATCACCTTTCAGGAAACGATCAATGTTCTCTGGCGTAAAAAATTGCGTCATCATTAAGTCTCTAATACCTGATTTGAAATCTTCAAACCGTGCAGGTATAACGCCTGAGCCATATAAACCCGGCACCTTTTCAAATAACATATACACCGCTAACGAATTAGTAATAGCACCCGACAAGGCAAACAGGCCAACCGTTAAAATAATATTATTTTGTATAACGTAACCCACAACAAATACAGCAAAAGCCAGACCGTTTGTAATTGAATTTTTACTCATAGAACAACCTAAAATACATTAAAAATTAAGTGATAATTTTTATCACAACAAATAACTTAAACCTAAATCTTATAAAACAGCACAAGACTGCATATTATAACCAACAAACTATCACTTGATTAAAATGTTTTTATTAAAAAAGGAATAGGCAGTAATATGGCTCGGATCTGGCCAACTCATTGATAAGCATGACAATACTCTCTAATATTAGAAACAATTGTACCCTGGCACCCATTTTACATGCGCAGGGATGGCGGGAAATAAAAGCTTTAAAGTCGTTAGATGCCCTATCGAAGCGTTAGGGGATGGTGGGATATCAATATTGTCTGAATTGTTCACACTTTCAGCAATATCAGATTAATCTGATACCAGGCTGGCTTGCAGTCATTTAATATACTGTGCTATTAGCTACACCATATAAAAAATACGCTGTTATTAAGCGAAAATAATAAATATTCTCAGCTTTCACTTCAACCTGAGATTAATGCTTTGCCAGTTTACTGAACTTTAAAAAGGATAATACTATGCAAAATGGTTTTTTACTGCCCTCGCGCACTCAAGATCTCTATTTTCATCATGTCGCACCTGGTGATACATTGTCTGGCATCATCAATTCGTACTATCCAGGCAATATAAACAGGATGAAGTCACAAATTGAGCAGGTATTAATTGATAACCCCACCATTAAGAATCCCAACATTATTAAACCAGGGCAGCTTGTCGTTCTAAGAACCGCATCATCCAATATGTGCCTGGCACCTGTTGAATTCAAAGAAACTAATAAGGTTAAGCAACTCTGGTCAATAATGAGCCCGGAGACACAGAAAGCCATCAAACAAACAGCTCCTGTTTATAATGGCCTGACATTAGGCTTAGCAGGCGGAGGTACAGCTCTATTCACTCTGGAAAAGACGCTTAAATCTAATATGTCATACCTGCACGGTATTCCAGATGCATATAAAGAGTATAAGAGTGGTGCTATGTCTAAATATGAGTTTGATAAAATACGACAATTGAAACTTAATCAATATACGCATAACATTGGCCCGATGGTAGATAAAGCCATATATGGTGATAAGAAACTTAAAAATGCATTTAAATTAAAACCGGGCCGCAGCCTTAACCCGACCAAGTCTATGACTCAACACTTAAATAAGCTTTCTAAGATATCTAACGCTGCATCTAAAGGTGGAGTTGTGCTTGCCGGTGTTGGTTTGGCCGCCAGTTGTTATCAGGTTTCTCAGGCTGAAACACTTACCGAGAAAAATGAAATTGCGGTTAAAGCTATTTCAAGCACCATTAGTGGTATATTTGTCGGTGGTATTGCTACAATATTACTAGTAGGCACTCCTGTTGGCTGGGGGATAATTTTAGCAGTTGGCGTTGGATCTGCGGCAATAAGCTATGGAACCGGGGAAGTCACTGGGTACATTTATAAATCTCAGTTTTCAGATACAGACATCGTAAACAGTCTTGGTATAACCAGGGTATGTAATTAAAAAAACCAATAACAATGCTTGAAACATATTATCAAATTTCTTTTATATTAATTATGGCAATGTCAGCTATAGGTGTAGCCGGTTTTCTACCATTATTAATCATTCAATACTTTATATATAAAAAAATATTTGATCCTATATACTATAATAGCAAGCATTACACTGCTTATGAATTATCAATCTTTAACTCTTTTCCTTTATATTTTATAAAAACAATTGGTTACATCAAAGCTATTGTATTCCCAGGCACAATGCGTAGAAAATTTCAAAAAAACATATTAATTCCAAAGGATATGCCTGTCATATATACCCTGGCTTGCACTACAATATTAATTTTGATATTTGCAGCTGCTGTTTTAATTAATACGGGTATTGTTGCTGTATTTATTTATGTTAATAAATAAGTCATCTACTGAGAATACGAAAAGTAAGACTACCGTTAAAGCTATTCCAGGCATAATTACAGATTCAGTTTTCGATATTGCCATATTTATTATTTGAGCAGGACACCTGTTAGCTGTAGTACAATACTCTCTATAAGCACAACTCAACTGTTACATCATGGGTACTGGTGAGATAGCAGGTCACGTATACAAATCACATTATAGTGATACTGATATAGTAAACAGTTTGGGCATAAATAAGGGATGTAACTAAATATGCTCGACAATTATATTAATTTATCTACTTTATTATTTATAGGAATGGGTATTGGTATATTTTGTATACTCATACCATTACTCTTTGTACTTCATTTCCCATTTAAAAAATACTTGGACCCAATATATTTTAATGAAAATCACTTTAGTTTGTATGAGCTATTAACATACAAAAGCTTCCCTTTAGTCTACATTAAAGTTTTAACCTATATTCGCGCAATAGTATTACCTATAACTATGCGAAAAAGATTTAATGACAATATATTAGCCCGAAAAGATCATCCCGTAGTATACGCATTATCACTTATCTCAATTATAGCACTTGCTTATAGCACTCTTGTTTTAGCGAACACATTAATTTTTTCTGTTATATATTATATTTTTTATGTGCGATAACAGTCTTAAATATCCTGAAAGCATATATAAATCACAATTTTCAGATACTGATATCATAAATAACTTAGGTATAACTAAAGTCTGTAACTGACAGAAAATAAATATGATCGACGCATATATAAAATTTTCATTCATATTACTCATGGCAATATCTGTAATAGTTATAGTTACCTTTATAC
>JADGFA010000027.1 GCA_016744065.1 Gammaproteobacteria bacterium | reverse complement strand
TTCACTGGAAAAATTCTTTCTTCTTTTACTCATCGGTTCACCTTTTATTTCAGGGTTAGTTTATCCCATTTAGGTGTACAGATTCATTAAGCCACAACAGGGTTTGTGGTGAGAGTTATTTAATGCTGCGTTTTTTTGAGTTTTATAGTGTTGTTATCCGTAGTATTTGTGAAGAGTCTTAAGTCAGGATAGTTCTGTTGCTTTATGGGGTTAGATCCTTCACTGGCGTTCAGGATGACAGGGTTTGTGGTGAGAGTTATTTAATGCTGCATTTTTTGAATTTTATAGCGCTGTTATCCTGAGTATTTGTGAAGAGCCTTAAGTCAGGATAGTTCTGTTGCTTTATGGGGTTAGATTCTTCACTGGCGTTCAGGATGACAGGGTTTGTGGTGAGAATTATTTAATGTTGTGTTTTCTTTGAACTTTATAGCGCTGTTATCCTTAGTATTTGTGAAGAGTCTTAAGTCAGGATAGTTCTGTTGTTTTATGGGGTCAGATCCTTCACTGGCGTTCAGGATGACGGGTTTTTTGTGGTGATGAGTATTTGGTGCTGTGTTTTATTTAAACTTTATTGTCATTGTCATCCTGAGCATTAGCGAAGGATCTTAAACTCGGCTGAATCCTGTTTTTTATGATAGTGTTTTTTTTGTGCTTAGAATGCCGGGTTGCCCTATGGTAATCCAGCAGGGTAGTAATATTAAAATATGATTAATTTAAACCCTAAAATGATGGCTCTATTTATCGGCCCATTGAGTGCGTTGCTAATATATTTTTTAATGGTTAATCAGGTATCTGTTCAGGGGTCTTTAGATAATACCGCATTAGCAATAACGGCAGCCGTTGCAGTTTTATGTGTTATCTGGTGGGTGTTTGAACCTGTGCCTATTCCGGTTACGTCTTTATTGCCTTTAGCCGTGTTTCAACTTTCGGGTGTACTAACTAAAAATGAAATAGGCCAGTCATATGGAAGTCCGTTAATTTTATTGTTACTGGGTGGTTTTATTCTATCTAAATCCATGGAGAAAAGCGGCGCTCATCGTCGTCTGGCTTTATTTATGGTAAATATATTTGGTAATAAAAGCAGTAAACAGTTAGTGCTTGGTTTTATGGTTACTGCCGCTGCTTTAAGCATGTGGATTTCTAATACAGCAACCGCATTAATGCTGTTGCCTGTGGCGCTTGCGGTGGCTAATCAGGCCGGAGATAAAGAGCTTATTGTACCATTGATGTTAGGTGTTGCTTTTGCAGCCAGTATTGGTGGAATAGGCACACCAATAGGTACACCACCAAACCTTATTTTTATGCAGGTATATGAGCAGACATTTAATAAAAATATTGGTTTTATAGAATGGATGAGTTGGGCCATACCTATTGTTTTTGTAATGATTCCAGTTACCTGGTTATGGTTAACAAGAAAGCTGACATATACCGGTGGTTTTGATATGCCTGAAGTGGGTCGTTGGAGCGTTACTGAAAAGCGGGTTATGATTGTTTTTTTATTTACAGCCCTGGCATGGATTACCAGAAAAGAGCCGTTTGGTGGCTGGAGCTACTGGCTGGATTTTCCTGCAGCAAATGATGCGTCTGTTGCGCTGCTGTCGGTTATTTTAATGTTTGTTATTCCTGATGGAAAAGGCAAACAGTTGCTGGACTGGAAAACAGCAGAGTCTATACCCTGGGGAGTGCTTTTATTATTTGGTGGTGGTATTACGTTGGCAAGTGCGTTTAATGTGTCAGGCTTAAGTGATTTGCTGGCTGAAAATTTATCCAGTTTATCCAGCTTGCCGGTAGGCTTAATGATTTTTATGATTTGCCTTGGCGTGACTTTTTTAACAGAAACAACAAGCAATACGGCAAGCACGGTGTTATTAATGCCTGTGCTTGCGGCAACCGCACTGGGCTCAGGTATTGATCCGAAATTATTAATGATACCTGCTGCAATAAGTGCCAGTTGTGCTTTTATGATGCCGGTCGCAACTGCACCCAATAGCATCGTTTATGCCAGTGGTTATTTTACTACAAAAAAAATGGCCAGTGAGGGAATTGTTTTAAATGTTACTGGTGCGTTTGTTATTTCTGTTTTGTGCTATTTTATACTGGTGTGATGATTAAGTGTTCGGTTTTTTTTAGAGTTTTCTTACCCTGTATTTACGGCCTTTTATTTTTCCTTCAGAAAGAATCTGTAGTGCCTGTTTAACGTAAGCATGTTCAACGGCAACATAGGCGATTATATCGAAGATATCAATTTTACCGATGCATTTACCTGGTAGTTTTGTGTTTTTAGTTAAGGCGCCTAAAATATCACCGGCACGGATTTTGTTTTTACGCCCCGCATTAATGCACAGGGTATGCATAGGGGGTATTATTTTTTGATTATTTTGAGTGTCTTTTAATGTGGATGTATCCTTAATTTTTACTGACCTTTTCTGATAATCTTCAATGGCATTTACTTTAGGTGCTTCTGAAGGTGAAAACAGGCTTATAGCAAGCCCTTCTTTTCCTGCTCGTCCTGTGCGGCCTATGCGGTGAATATGGATTTCAGGATCGGGTGACAGTTCGAAATTTATAACGCTTGTTAAATCCTTAATATCCAGGCCACGGGCGGCTACATCTGTAGCAATTAAAATAGAACTGCTTTTATTAGCGAACTGTACCAGTTTCTGGTTTCGTTCTTTTTGATCGAGGTCGCCATGCAGGGCAACCGCATGGAAACCCGAACTCCAGAGTTCTTTAGCAAGATCTTTACATTGCTGTTTGCGGTTACAGAAAATAACACAGGATTGCGGACTGTAATATTGAAGTAGAGATATTAAAGTACTGGTTCTGGCCTGCTTGTCTATTTCATAAAAAATCTGTTTTATATTTGAGTCATCATGAATCGTTTCTACAGTGATTTCCACAGGGTTTTTTTGAATAGATCGGCTTATTTTTTTTATTTGATCAGGGAAAGTGGCAGAGAATAAAAGGCTTTGTCGCTGTTCAGGTGTTGCGTTAATGATCTGCATAATGTCATCAGAGAATCCCATGTCGAGCATACGGTCGGCTTCATCAAGAACCAGTGTTGTTAAATTATTTAGTTTTAATGTGTTTTTCTGTAAATGTTTCAGTACTCGGCCTGGTGTACCAACAATAATATGTGGTTGGTGTTCCAGTGATGCAAATTGTGGTCCTATGGGGGTTCCACCACATAAGGTTAATATTTTGGTGTTGGCAACAGGGCGGGCAAGGCGGCGCATCTCTTTACTTACCTGATCGGCTAGTTCGCGAGTAGGGCAAAGAATTAAGCACTGGGTGAAATATTTTTTTGCATCGAGTTTATTTAATAAACCAATGCCAAATGCAGCGGTTTTTCCGCTACCGGTTTTTGCCTGGGCACGAATATCTTTGCCGTCTAAGATGAGGGGAATACTTTGTTGCTGTATTGGTGTCATTTCCCTGTACTCTAATGACTCAAGGTTATTTAGACATTCTTTTGACAGGTTGAGAGATGAGAAGGCAGTCATTGGTTTAAATTCATAAATTTTATAATTAAGTTATTATAATTTAATTGTTACTCTGGGCCCTGTACAGACCTGATGTTTTAATGTATCAGGTCTGTTGCTGGGTTAAGCGCGCTTTTTGGTTTTGCCTGTTTCCTGACTCGCAAGATAATCTTCATAAGAGCCGCGAAAATCGATAATACCATCTGTGGTTATTTCGAGAATTCGAGTGGCTAATGATGAAACGAACTCACGGTCATGGCTAACAAAAACAAGTGTGCCGGGGTAGTTTTCCAATGCAAGGTTAAGGGATTCAATTGATTCCATATCCATATGGTTGGTGGGTTCGTCTAATAATAAAATATTATTACGCTGTAGCATTAGTTTTCCGAACAACATGCGACCCTGTTCACCGCCGGATAACACTTTTACAGATTTGTGTATGTCATCCTGAGAAAACAATAAGCGTCCCAGTGTGCCACGAATAACCTGTTCATCATCTTTTTCCTGGCCCCATTCTCCCATCCAGTCGATCAGGGTCTGGTCTTTTTCAAAATCAGCAGAATGATCCTGTGCGTAATAACCTAGTTGTGAGTTTTCCGACCATTTTACATTGCCGGCTGTCGGTTCAATATCACCATACAGGCATCTTAGCAGGGTAGTTTTACCTATGCCATTAGGGCCAATGATAGCAATGCGTTCACCCACTTCTGTCATAAAGTTAAAGTTTTTAAATACATCTTTATCAAACGTTTTACCTAATCCGTCGATCTCTAATGCTAAACGATGTAATTTTTTATCTTCTTCAAAATTAATGAACGGACTTTTACGGCTTGAAGGTTTTACTTCGTCTAGAGAAATTTTATCGAGTTTTTTGGCGCGAGATGTTGCCTGTTTGGACTTGGAAGCATTAGCTGAGAAACGACTCACGAATGCTTTAAGTTCGGCAATTTCAGCAGATTTTTTTGCATTGTTCGACAGTAGTTGTTCCTGTACCTGAGTTGATGCCGTCATGTACTCATCATAGTTGCCAGGGTACATACGAATTTCACCGTAGTCTAAATCTGCCATATGTGTGCATACACTGTTAAGGAAGTGACGGTCGTGTGAAATGATAATCATGGTGCAGTTACGCGCGTTTAAAATGCCTTCTAACCAGCTGATGGTTTTAATGTCCAGGTGGTTGGTTGGCTCGTCCAGTAACATAATGTCTGGCTCAGAAAATAAAACCTGTGCGAGTAATACACGTAATTTCCAGCCAGCTGCCACATCAGACATAGGGCCATAATGTTGCTCTACTGGAATACCAACACCAATTAATAATTCACCGGCACGGGCTTCCGCTGTGTAACCATCCATTTCAGCGAACTCGCCTTCAAGGTCACCAGCACGAATGCCGTCTGCTTCGGTCATTTCTGGATTAGCATAAATCGCATCTTTTTCAGATTTAACTTTCCATAAAGCGTCATGCCCCATCAATACCGTATCGATAACGCTATATTCTTCGTATGCAAACTGGTCCTGTTTTAATTTACCAATGCGTTCATTCGGATCTTTAGAAACATTACCTGCTGTCGGTTCAAGATCATTGCCGAGAATTTTCATAAAGGTTGATTTTCCACAACCGTTTGCGCCGATCAGACCATAGCGATTGCCATCGGTAAATTTAACCGAAACGTTTTCGAAAAGTGGCTTGGAGCCAAATTGCATAGTGATATTTGCTGTCGTTAACAATGTCTTATTCCTGAAATTTAATTTGTCTTAAATGGAGGCTTTGTGTGTATTAAGCTTCCCTCTAGTCTCTTTATCTTAGGCCGCTTCTTTCGATTTACGACGACGCTGATTTTTCTGATTGCTATTGCTGCCATTACCAGTACGTTGTTTATTGCTTGCCGGGCGTTTTCTTTGCTGTTGTCTGCCTCTGTTGTTTTGCCCGCGGCCATTTTGAATAGGCTCAGCTTTAATTGAGGGGTCTGGTGTATAACCGTCTACAACAACCTGCGGTATATCTTTTTTCATTAAACGTTCAATGTCTTTAAGCAGTTTGTGCTCATCAACGCATACCAGTGACATTGCTTCGCCTTCGTTGCCAGCACGTCCGGTGCGACCAATACGGTGCACGTAATCTTCGGCAACATTAGGAAGCTCAAAATTTACCACATGAGGAAGCTGATCAATATCAATGCCACGTGCAGCGATGTCCGTTGCAACTAACACCCTGACTTTTCCAGATTTAAAATCAGCCAGTGCTTTAGTGCGGGCACCCTGGCTCTTATTGCCGTGTATTGCAGCAGCAGTTATACCATCGGTATTAAGTTGTTCAGTAAGGCGGTTTGCACCATGCTTAGTGCGATGAAAAACCAGTACCTGCTGCCAGTTATTAGAACCAATTAAAAATGAAAGTAATTCACGTTTACGTTTTTTATCAACCGGGTGAACAACCTGGGTGACTGTATCGGTTGCTGCATTTTGTCTGGCTACTTCAATTAATGTAGGTGACTTAAGCAGGCCGTTAGCGAGCTTTTTAATATCATTAGAAAATGTAGCTGAGAATAATAAAGTCTGTTTCTGTTTAGGCACCAGTGCCAGTACTTTACGGATATCATGAATAAAACCCATATCTAGCATACGGTCAGCTTCATCCAGCACCAGAATTTCAAGTTTTGATAGATCAACTGTTTTCTGGCTGACGTGATCGAGTAAACGCCCCGGTGTAGCAACTAAAATATCGATACCGTTGCGTAGCTTTTTAATTTGCGGGTTAATGCTGACACCACCAAAAATTACCGTGGATTTTAACGGTAAATGTTTACCATATTCTTCCACGCTTTCAGCAACCTGAGCTGCTAATTCACGAGTCGGCGTTAGTACCAGTGCACGGATAGATCTGCCTTTCTGGTTTTTACCAGATGACATTAAATTATCTAACAGGGGCAGGGTGAAGCCCGCTGTTTTACCCGTACCCGTTTGGGCGCCGCCCATTATATCTTTACCTTCAAGAATGGGAGGAATGGCCTGTAATTGTATTGGCGAAGGGGTTGTGTAGCCTTTTTCGGATACAGCACGGAGTAATTCGGCTCGTAAGCCAAGGGTTTCAAATGACATATATTGTATGTTCTCCAGAACACAGATTTTGGAATCTGCCCATCCATTACAGCCTGAGGCATGTTATGGGACGGTCTAGGCGGAAACAGTTAGTTTGTTTCGAGCTGAATAAAGCTTTGAATACAGGTGCTGACCGAGGTGCACCAGAAATAGAGGCCATATTATACATGAAATTAAATATAAGGTACGACTATTAATTGGTTTATGCTTTATTAATATTAATAGTGGTATTAAAGCTAACTTGATTTTAGTTAATTAATATGTGGATAATGTGTAATGAATATAATTAAAGCATTACAGAAAATATCCTGCAGTCACTGGTACTGGTGGGCTTATATTTCGGGTGGGCTGCTGTTATTAGCTGTTGCCCTGTTTTATCAATATCAGCTTGAAGAGCTGCCCTGCGTTGTTTGTATTCAGATACGTCTGTGGATCTCATTGATCGTTCTCGTCGCTTTTACAGGTTTGCTGGTTCGTAAGAACCCCTTGCTGAATATCGGCTTACAGTTAGCGATAACGCTTGGTGCTGCAGGGTTTGCAGAGCGAAGTTATTTGTTATTAGGTACCGAACGAGGTTTTATTTTTGGCGATTGTGGTTTTGATGCGGGTTTGCCCGACTGGTTTGCAATAGAGCAGTGGTTGCCCTGGATGTATCAGGTGGAGACATCCTGCGGTTATACGCCTGAAATTGTTTTGGGTATTACTATGGCAGAAGCATTGATGTTGTTATCAGTTTGTCTTGTTATTGTCAGTGTGGGTGTATTGCTAGGTTCACTAGGAAAGATACCAGGAAATAACCCCTGAGATGATTTAACTGGCAATGTTCTCGTAATGGGGGGCTAACATTAGAATAAGGGCCTGAGAGTGTTCAGCCGCTTTTCTGCCCAGCTCGGTTAAATAACCACCGTCTATTGCGGTAACAAGACCCTTATCAAATAATCGTTCAACAGCACTAATTTTTTCTTCACTTGCGCTCGAGTGAACTTTTAAACCCTGTTGAGTACTATCAAGGCTGTATTGAATTAATATATCGAGTTCAGCCATATGATCTTTTGTGTAATGCATTTTTCGCCTTCGCTCTGTTATTAATATGGACACGAAACAATATATCATATTATTGTGTGAATATATCTTGTTAAGATCAATAAAAATGAAGTAATTATGCAAGTTGTATATGGATGTAGTACAAACACCTTTAACGTTAATAGTTATTTTGTTTGATCGTCTAAAAACAGATGATATATGAGTCTGATTATTAATATCGGTTTGTTATTATGCAAAATGGCATGTTTTTTTTAAATATCTGGAATATTTATGTTGAGATCTATCAGTAAAATTTTACTTACAGGCTTTATTACATTATTGCCTGTTGTACTCACTGTTTATTTATTGTACTGGCTGGCAGTAACCTCAGAAAATATGATGCTTACCGTGTTGCACTGGGTTGTATCAGATGAAATTTATTTTCCTGGCCTGGGTATGATTGCGGGCCTGGTTATTGTTTTTATAGTCGGGCTTTTGATGAAAGCTATTATTGTAAGGCAGGTTTTTTCTTTTGGTGAAAAAATACTTTATAGGGTTCCGTTAATAAAAACAGTTTATCGTTCTATACGTGATTTATTTGAATTCTTTTCTCCCAAAAAAGAAGGTTTTGGTAAAGTTGTTTCAGTTAGTATTAATGGTATGCTTATGATTGGTTTTGTTACTCAGGATGATACAAGTCGATTACCTGATTTCGCAAAACAAAGCGATAATGTGCTGGTGTATATTCCTATGAGTTATATGATAGGTGGGTTTACTTTGCTTATTCCAAGAAAAGATATTCATCCATGTGATATGGGAATGGATGAGGCGATGCGTTTTGTATTGACGGCGGGTATTACAGGTAAAAATAATTAATTTTTTAATATATGTCTATATAAATTATGTTGCAAATATCCAATAGTATATCGTTGCCCGATAATGAGATAGAGCTTAGTGCTATTCGTGCGCAGGGTGCGGGTGGGCAAAATGTAAATAAAGTGTCCAGTGCTATTCATTTGCGCTTTGATGTTTTTGCGTCTTCCTTGCCCGAGTTTTATAAAGAGCGTTTGTTGGATTTAAAAGATAAGCGTATCACTAAAGATGGTGTGATTATTATTAAAGCGCAGCGTTTCAGAACACAGGAAAAAAACAGGGATGATGCGCTTGAGCGTTTGCAGGAATTAATTAAAAGTGTGGCGGTTGTTAACCGCAAGCGTATTGCGACTAAACCTGGCAGAGCAGCTAAGGCACGCAGGGTTGATAGTAAGACTCGAAGAGGGAAAGCGAAGCAATTGCGGGGTAAAATTCGGGACTTTTGATTGTTAGTTAACTTATAAATCTCAGGCTTTATGGGGAGGTGGTTTTTTATTCTGGCTCAATAGATATTCACTCGCTCTAATCCCCATGAAGCAGGGGGCTTGCAGATAAACCAGACGTTAAAATCACAACAACATACCCTCATCAATAGCATAAAAAGCACTAGCTGAATTAATTAATGAATGAGCCGTCAGCGCAGGAACCCCATAAACCTCAGCTGAAACACCATAATCATTTCTAACTTTATCCAGCAACAAATCAAAATCACCGTCACCTGAAAGTAAAATCACCGTGTCAACATCTTTAGCGTATTCCAGTACATCAATTGTGATGCCTACATCCCAGTCGCCCTTGGCGGAACCATCACTACGTTGAATAAAGGGTTTTAGTTTAACGTTAAAGCCAATATGCCTGAGAGCATCCTGGAATTTTATCTGTCCGTCATCTGAGCGGTGGGTGGCATAGGCAATGGCCGAAGTGATCTCACCCTGTGAGCTAATATGTTTCCAGAATTTTCGATAATTAAATTGCCGTTTATATGTGTCACGGGTGGTATAGTAAATATTCTGTACATCAATAAACAGAGCAATTTTTTTCACTTTATTTTTTATTCTATATGTAATTACTGTTGGGTGATTATATCAATTAAGTGTTTACGATCAAAGCCCCAGTCTTTTGGGTTTTCTATGCTTTCTATGGTTTCCTGTGAGTGTTCAAGGTTAATTGTTTTTGCAGGTATAGGTGCATTGCTTGAACTGGAGAAAAATATTTTTATTTTTGGCTTGAGCAGTGTTTTATCTGACTGGTCAGTAATCACCCCCAGGCGACCCGATTTTAATTTTACCAGTGTGCCTGTTGGGTATATGCCAATGGTTTTTACAAATGCTTTAAAAACATTCTCATCAAAATGCCCGTCCTGCCATTCGGCCATTTTTTTCAGAGAGTCGGCTGGTTCCCAGCCTTTTTTGTAGCTGCGGTCGGATGTGATGGCGTCATATACATCACAAATGGCTCCCATACGAGCAGCCAGGGTGAGTTTTTCCCCTGATAATCTGTCGGGGTATCCATTACCATTTGTTTTTTCATGGTGGTGCAGGCAGACATCAAGTGCTACCTGATCTACTTCACCGTTCTTTTTGAGCATTTCCCATCCACGTAAAGGGTGTTCTTTAACGATGTCAAATTCTTCGTCTGTTAATTTGCCTGGCTTGTTTAGTATGTCTTCTGGTATTGCCATTTTGCCTACATCATGTAACAGGCCGGCCATGCCTAATGAGTGGAGGTCGCCCTGGTAATTTAGTTGTTTGCCCAGGGCAATCATCAGGGCGCATACGGCGACTGAGTGGAGGTAGGTGTAATCATCCTTGTTTTTCATGCGGGTAATGCAAATCATTGCTGCTGGATTACGCGATACCGACTGTGATATTTCATCTACAAGAGGGCTGATGTCTGCAGTTGATATGGTGTTGCCCATGCGGGCTTCTCTAAACATTTCAATCGTCGCCTGTTTTGCCTTGTCCAGTGTTTGTTGGGCGGCTTGCATTTCTTGCTCGAGAGGGATTGCGACTGGTTTTTTGCTGACTTCTACTTTATCTGGTTCTTGTGGCTTTTTAGTCTTCTCTGATGTTTTGCCTGTTACATCATTGCCTTTAGCGGTATCAATCCAGAGGTGAGTGATATCTGATTTTTTTATGGCCTGGAAATCTTTTCTGGTCTCAAGCTTAAATGAGCTTTTCCAGAAAGGGTGTTTAAGCCAGTTGCCTTCGAATTTGTCTATATACATACCCGTACATAAATCTGAGATTGGTATTTTTTTAAGCATTCATACTGCTGTAATTAGGACGACTAGTATGAGTCTAGTTAATATATTGTAAATATGTAAAATTTTATACTGCCTGAAAGTGTATTTTAAGCTGAAGCGGGAATAAATTTATGTAAATCAATAGCTTGTTGAGAAAACTAATTTTCCTATACTACATATGGGTGAATGAATAGTGTTTTGTGCTTTATGTTACCAGGGTGAAAACGAGATTAATAATGATGGCTTTACTGGTGTCAAAAATATGTTTATTAGAGCTTTGTATTTATTTTTATTTTGAAGCGTGGCTGAAATAAGTCTGGGGTTATTTTATTCAGCACATTCGATGCAGAATTCAGCATAGGGAACGGCGTCCAGTCGTTGTTTGTCTATCTCAATACCGCATGCACTACACCGGCCAAAGTGGCCATCGTTGATACGCAGCAATGCTTTGTCAATTTGCATGACTGTTGATTTAGCTTCATCATTTAGTGAATTAAGTACTTCGTCGTTTTCAAGCTGGGTAGCTTGCTCTGCAAAGTCTTTTTCAATCGCTTCATCTTCATGATGCAGGTCTTTGCTAATTGCGTTTACGCGTTGAGTTAAGCTGGCGCGTAAAGCCATTAGCGGGGCCTTGTATTTTGCTGAATTTGCCATTGTGTCTTCCGTTAATTACATGCTTTTAATCATGTTAAACAGTTCGTCTTTTAATTGCAGGCGTTCCTTTTTAAGCTCATCTGAGTAACGGTCCTCTGGTGTTTCTATGCCCTCTTCAATACGCCTGATCTGGTGATCCAGGTCATGGTATTTATCGAACATTTTTTCAAAATGCCTGTTATTCATTTTGAGTGTGTGTATCTGATTTTTATACTCAGGTAGTTCATGGATTAAATCGTGCTTTTCACCTATCATCGTTTGCCTCCTATTAGTTTCACTTTTAGACTAATCTATATGGGGAGCATCTTCTTGATATTAAACAAGAATGGCTACGATATTTTATATGCCTTCTGGTTAGGCGAGTACGATGTTGGCATTTAAACTCAGCCAGTTTTTTTTCTGTTGTAAAAAGTTTGCTTTAAGATTTTCGGCTTTTTCTTTTAGTGCTTCAATATCATAGCTTTCCATCATGGTGTTTTTTTGTGCTTCCATCCATTGTCTTTTTGCCTGGGTGAATTCATTAATGTTTTTTATCAGCGTTTCATACTCTTCCTGTAGGCGTAATATGAGTGCTTCAGAGTGAAAATGCTGTGATAGCTTTATTGTAGTGCTTCTTAGTAACATCTGTGCCCGTTCTGTTTCGATATATTCAAGAGGGGTACGATAGAGATTTTTTGTCAGCCCAATAAAATTTAGACTTCGAATTAACCATTTGGTTGGGTCATATTGCCACCAGCGAATTGCGTTTCTGTAATCCCGTTGAAAGCTGTGATGATAGTTATGGTAGCCCTCTCCAAAAGTAAGTAGTGCAATGATGGGGTTATCTTTAGATGTGTTTTTACTGGAGTATGGTTGGCTACCCCAGACATGTGCCAGTGAATTGATGAAAAAGGTAAGGTGGTGTGAAATAGTTAACCGGGCAACACCGGCTAATAACATCATGCCAATCAGGTCTCCGTGCCAGAGACCTAGTAAAATGGGAATGCCAAAATTAATAGTTAAAACCAGAGGCAGGTAGTGCTTATGTTGAAACATGACAATCGGGTCTTTTTTTAGATCTTTGCAGTTTTCATAATTTTTATTGGGGTTTAAATTGTATTCACGAATCATCCAGCCCATATGGGAATACCAGAAACCACGCTTGGCGGAATAAGGGTCTTTCTCGTTATTATCAACATGCATATGATGAAGGCGATGATCAGATGACCAGTGCAGTATTGTATTTTGTACGGCATAGGTGCCACCAATAGCAAAAAACAGACGAACCAGCCAGTGTGCTTCATAGGCGCGGTGTGCCCATAAACGGTGGTAACCGGCTGTTATGGATATTTCACAAAAAATAATGCCTGCCAGCATTGCTGCGATCTGCCAGCCATCAAACCCATGTGTTAGTGCGTAATAAGGTATAAGAAACAGGGTAATGAGGGCGCTAATACTGAAAACACTGATGGGTAGCCAGTTTAGGGCGGGCTTATCTTGTGAGGGCTTTTTGTGCATAATAAAATCCGATACTTCATGGTTGTTGCGTACAAGTGTACGCTGAACATTTTGCTAAGTATAGGCCTCTACTCTTAAAGTTTTTTATAAATAATACAATTGTTAGGTTAATTATTGATTTGTGATGTTATTCTGTTTGGGCTTATATAATTCAGAGTGGTGTTATCGTTGAATGAAAAAAGGAATGCAGCGGTATGAGTGGTAGTCGGGCGCAGCAAAAAGAAAAAACACGACGTACAATTATTGATGCCGCATTTCGGCTTTTGAGTCAGGAGCGTAGCTATTCCAGTTTAAGTTTGCGTGAAGTTACGCGTGAGGCGGGTATTGCCCCTACTTCATTTTATCGCCATTTTGAAGATATGGAGGAGCTGGGATTGACTCTGGTGGATGAGGGAGGGGTTGCCCTGCGTCAATTGATGCGTAAAGCGCGGCAGCGTATTGGTGATAGAGGCCTGGTTATTGCTACTTCTGTTGAGACTTTTATGGAGTTTATATACAACAGCCCTCATGTTTTCAGGCTGTTGTTAAGGGAGCGTTCTGGTACATCACTGGCTTTTCGCAAGGCGGTTTCTCGTGAACTACAGTACTTTGTGGTGGAATTAGCGGATTACATTCAGCACACTCGACGTTATCCCGCAGAAGTCGCTAGAATGCAGGCAGAAGCAATGGTGGTTCTGGTTTTTAATGCGGGGGCGGAAGCGCTGGATAGCAATCCTGAGGAGCGTAAATTATTGACTGAAAAGGCCATTACACAGTTGCGTTTTGTTGCCAAGGGGGCCGATGAGATGCTGAAGGGAGTATGGCCTGGTAAGAAGTAGTTATTTAAGTGTTTTATTCGATTATGGGGGGTGTTTTTTTGAGGAAGGGGTGGTTGTTTTTTATGTTTTTGCCCCGGATCGATTTCTAGGATTGCTTTACTTAAAGAAACGACAACGCATTTTTTCGTTATTCTTCTTTCTCTGTTTTAGGCTTTTGTCGTAGATAGTGGTAAAATAGCCGGTTCCTTTGCTAGAAAAAATACAGGCTTTATGGCACGCAAACTTTATATTAAAACCTTCGGTTGTCAGATGAATGAGTATGATTCAGTCAAAATGCGTGATGTATTGGCGGACTCAGAAGAAATTATAGAAGTGGATAGCCCAGAAGAAGCGGATATTCTATTGCTTAATACCTGTTCCATCCGGGAAAAAGCTCAGGAAAAAGTATTTTCATTGCTCGGCAAGTGGAAAAACTGGAAGCAGAATAACCCGAACCTGGTTATTGGTGTAGGGGGATGCGTGGCATCACAGGAGGGGGCGAATATTCGTAAACGAGCCCCCCATGTTGATATGGTTTTTGGCCCGCAAACATTGCATCGTTTGCCCGATATGGTGAAGGATATAGACAGTTACCATAAGCCAGTCGTGGATATTTCTTTTCCAGAGATTGAAAAATTTGATAATTTACCTGAACCTAAAGCTGAAGGCCCGAGCGCTTTCGTGTCAATTATGGAAGGCTGTAGTAAATACTGCACTTTTTGTGTTGTGCCTTATACCCGTGGAGAAGAAATTTCTCGCCCCTTTGACGATGTGTTAACTGAGATTGCACAACTTGCACAGCAGGGAGTGCGTGAAATTAATTTGCTGGGGCAGAATGTAAATGCTTATCGTGGTGAAATGCATGATGGTGAAATTGCTGACCTGGCATTGCTTATACATTACGTAGCGGCTGTAGAGGGTATTGATCGAATTCGTTTTACCACCTCGCATCCCGTGGAGTTTTCGGATTCATTAATTCAGGCCTATGCAGAAGTACCGGAGCTGGTGACATTTGTGCATTTACCGGTACAAAGTGGCTCAGATCGAGTATTAGCTGCAATGAAGCGTGGGCACATGGCGATGGAGTATAAATCTAAAATTCGCAAATTACGTGAAGCACGTCCGGGTTTAACCGTATCCTCTGACTTTATTATAGGGTTTCCGGGTGAAACCGATGCGGATTTTGAACAGACTATGCAGTTAATTGAAGACATTGGTTTTGATCACTCATATAGTTTTGTGTATTCCGCTCGTCCAGGGACTCCCGCTGCATCGTTAGAAGATACAGTTTCAGTAGAGGTTAAAAAGGCGCGTCTGGCTCAATTGCAGAAGCGTATTAATGAAATGACAATGGATATTTCAATATCAATGGAAGGCACTGTGCAACGTGTTCTTGTTGAACGTGTCTCGAGGAAAGATCCGGGACAAATGGCGGGACGTACTGAAAATAACAGAGTGGTCAATTTTAACGGTGCTGAACGTTTAATTGGCCATTTTGTGGATGTGCGTATTACCCGCGCTATGGTGAACTCTCTGCAGGGGGAGTTTGTTGAGGTAGCGGATATTGATCGTGTTCGTTTATCCGTCTGAATATCACAAATTAAGGCACTATAATTAGCTTATGACAGAAAGTCTGGATATAAAATTCGAACCCGCAGATAACCAGCGACTGGCAAATTTGTGCGGCCCTATGAATGAGTACCTGGAGCAGATCGAAATGCGCCTGGGTGTGGAAATAAACAATCGTAACCATCACTTTCAGATAATCGGTGATGCGGGTGATATCAAAATAGGGGCTGATATTCTTAACGATCTGTACCTGTTTACTAAAGATCATGAACTCACTGCTAATCATGTACATCTTCAGTTACAGGAATCGGGTTTTCAGGAAATGAACGAAGCGTTGTTGCTGGATGCAAATCAATGGAATATTCGTTTACGTAAAGAGCAGATAAGAGGCCGTGGTATTAACCAGGTTGCTTATTTAAAAAGTATTCAGACGCATGATTTAAGTTTTGGGATAGGCCCGGCAGGTACAGGTAAAACATATTTGGCTGTTGCATGTGCTGTGGCTGCACTGGAATCAGAAAGTGTGCAGCGTTTATTACTGGTGCGTCCGGCAGTTGAAGCGGGTGAGCGTTTAGGTTTTTTACCCGGTGACTTAGCACAAAAAATTGATCCTTATTTACGTCCTATGTATGACGCTCTATATGAAATGATGGGTTTTGAACGGGTCGCAAAATTAATTGAACGTAATATTATTGAAATTGCACCGTTGGCATATATGCGAGGGCGCACATTAAATGATGCATTTATTATTCTTGATGAAGCACAAAATACAACACGTGAACAAATGAAAATGTTTTTAACCCGTATTGGCTTTGGTTCAACGGCGGTTATTACAGGCGATGTCACGCAGATTGATTTGCCCAGAGGTACATATTCGGGGTTACGTCATGCAATTGATGTATTAAAAGATGTCGACGATATCTCTATGACATTTTTTAAATCACGTGACGTGGTGCGCCACCCTATGGTGAAGCGAATTGTAAAAGCTTATGATACTTATGAAGCACAAAAATCAGATGAAAATAGTTCTGCTGGAAACAATCGGAGTGTTAAATAAATAATGGCAATTCAAATGGATGTTTTGTGTGCAGATGACTTACCTGAGTCAATAGAAGAACCTCCGCCGAGTAGCCTGTTGTGCAGTTGGGCTCAGGCTGCCTGGCAGGGTGATAAGGCAGCCGAACCTGTTTTAAGTCTACGTATTGTCAGCCTGGCAGAAAGCCAGCAGTTAAATCATGATTACCGCGGTCAAAATAAACCTACCAATGTACTGTCTTTTCCGATGCAAATGGCATCGGATATTGATGAACCTTTAATTACGGATTTTATATTAGGTGACCTGGCTATTTGCGCTGAAATTGTGGCAGATGAAGCACAACAGCAGAAAAAAACAGCACAGGCGCACTGGGCGCATATGGTAGTGCATGGTGTGTTGCATTTACAGGGCTTTGACCATGTGAGCGATGATGAAGCATTACAGATGGAAACGCTTGAAACTCAAATAATGCAGCAACTGGGTTTTGCTGATCCTTATCTGGTAAATGAAAATAATGCTAAAGAGCTGTCAGTGGCGGAATCAAAATAATGAATGATCGATTAAATAAGTCAGAATTAAGTTTGATTGAAAAGTTAAGTCGTATTTTTCTTGAAATGCCGCAAAGTGGTCGAGAACTGATAGAGATATTGCAGTCATCTGAGCAGCGTGGCCTTTTAGATATGGATGCCCTTAATATGATTGAGGGAGTATTGCAGGTATCTGAAATTCAGGTGCGTGATATTATGGTTCCCCGCTCTCATATGGTTGTGTTTGAAGAAGATACATTATATGAGGATATGCTGCCTGTCGTGAATGAGTCAGGTCATTCTCGTTTCCCTGTGATTGGTGAAAACAGAGATGAGATTGAGGGTGTTCTTCTGGCAAAAGATTTACTTCGGTATGTAGGAGATGACAATCTAAATCAGTTTGATATAAAGGATGTTTTGAGAAAAGCGGTATTTGTGCCTGAAAGTAAGCGCTTAAATGTTTTGTTAAAAGAGTTTAGAGCAAGTCGAAATCATATGGCAATAGTGGTTGATGAATATGGTGGTGTAGCTGGCCTTGTGACTATCGAGGATGTGCTTGAGCAGATTGTCGGTGAAATTGATGATGAACATGATATTGAAGATGTAGGTAATATTCGGCGTATGAGTGTTAATCGTTATTCAGTTAAAGCGTTGACCCCGATTGAAGAATTTAATGATTTTTTTGAAAGTGAATTTAATGAGGATGAGTCAGATACATTGGCTGGTATGTTAATGAAGCATCTGGGGCATATGCCAAAACGTGGTGAAGTGATTGCCCTTGATCACTATCTATTTAAAGTAATGAGTGCTGATAGCCGTCGTATTAAGCATGTTCAGCTTACGCTTTTACCTGTAGTGGAAAAAAAATCTTAAAAATGGGCTTAAGTTAAAACGTTTTCAGTTTTTATTCTGACGTGTAGCTAAGTATGATTTTATTTTAGTATAAAAAATAAAAATGATCAATATACAGAAAATTCAAAAAAATCCTTATTATATTGTTGAGTTACTGGCATTAATCTGTGGCGCATTATTGCCTTTAAGTTTTGCACCGTATGAATATTTCTGGTTACAGTTTCCCCTTATTGCATTTATCTTTTTAGTCTGTTTAGAACAAAAACCTGTTGTTTCTTTTCGTCGTGGATTTTTATTCGGACTTGGCTGGTTTGCACATGGCATATACTGGTTGTTTTATAGTTTGCATTTTCATGGAGGGATGCCTGCTCCAGTAGCGATAATAACCATTGTGTTGTTATCTGCTTATATGGGGCTGTTTCCAGCGTTGGCATTTTATTTATCAAATCGATTGATACATGCGTCAAAGCTAAAAATGCTGGTTTTAATTTATCCGGTTAGCTGGATGATATTTGACTGGTTACGTGGTTATTTTTTGACAGGGTTTCCATGGGTACAAATCGGTATAGCTCAAATCGATACGTATTTAGCTGGCTATGCACCGTTGATAGGTGGTTTAGGTGTTGGCTTGCTGGTGACTGTTATTTCTGGCTTGATTGCATCCAGTTTATTCAAGGCGAATTATAAGGTAACTATTCCAGCTATTGTTGTTATTTATGTAGCTGGTTTTCTGTTAAGTTATATTGAGTGGACTGAAGCAGTAGATGAGCCGATAAAAGTGAGCTTGATTCAGGGAAATATTCCTCAGGCAGAAAAATGGAAGCCGGAAAATTACCAGTCAACACTGCAGATGTATCGGGCGTTAACTCGGCAACACTGGGATAGTGATTTAATTGTCTGGCCTGAAACAGCTATACCGGGTTTTCGTTATCGAGTGACGCATTATCTGGAGTCATTAACAAAAGAAGCAAAAGAGACGGATACGGATGTAATGTTAGGTGTTTTTGTAAGGGATAAGGAGACGCATCGTTATTATAATTCCATGATTACACTGGATAAGCAGGCATATTTGAAACGTCATCTGGTTCCATTAGGTGAATATTTTCCCTTAAGGTCTTTACTGGGTTTTTTCTCTCAGTGGGTAAATATCCCTATGTCGGATATTGATAGTGGTGAAGATAAGCAGGCATTAATTCAGGCAGCGGGGCAGAGTATTGGGTTAAGTATCTGTTTTGAGGATGCTTTTGATCGGAGCGTGCTACTTGATTTACCGCAGGCAACATTATTGGTTAATGTAAGTAATGATGCCTGGTTTGAAAATTCATCTCAACCCTGGCAACATCATCAAATAGCCAGGATGAGGGCGCTGGAAAGTGGGCGTGTTTTGTTAAGGGTGACCAATACAGGTGTTTCATCCATTATTGATCGTAATGGTGATGTGCTGCATATAGCGCCGCAGTTTAAACGTGAGGTTATTACAGCGAATGTTCAGGCGTATAAAGGTTCAACGCCGTATATTGTATGGGAAAATTATCTATTAATTATTTCTGGTCTTATATTGCTTTTTTTATCTAGTCGAAAAATTAAAAAGCGTTAATGCTTGCGCCTGATGATGGTTATCAGTGATAAAAGAGGCAGCTAAAAGATAAGTCGATTTTACTATGGTAATGATCATCCATCTGTTAAATTGTTTTTCCAGTTTAACTTAGGAGCTAAATAATGGACCCGGTTTCTCAGGCATTTTTAGGCGCCAGTCTTTCCCAGTCATCAACAAGTGATAAATCACAGCAGGCGAGTGCATTAATTGTTGGGGCGCTTGCTGGTATGGCACCTGATCTGGACGTGTTTATTCGTTCTGTTACTGACCCATTGTTATTTTTAGAATTTCACCGGCAATTTACTCATTCACTTATATTTATTCCTTTTGGTTCGCTGCTTTGCGCCCTGTTTTTTTATCCGTTTGCCAGATCAAAGCTTTCTTTTAAAAAGATATATCTGTTTTCATTTTTAGGCTTTGCAACGCATGGTTTATTAGATGCGTGTACTTCTTATGGGACACAGCTGCTCTGGCCTTTTTCTAATGAGCGTATCGCGTGGAATACAGTGTCAATTATTGATCCATTCTTCACTCTTCCTCTGTTGGGTTTTACATTATTAGCGGTATTTGCAAAAAAAGTAATTTATGCGCGTATCGGGTTTATGTATGCAGTGTTGTTTTTAAGTTTGGGGTTGATACAAAAATACAGGGCGGAGGATTTACTTAATACTATAGCCATGCAAAGAGGGCATAACATTGAGCGTTTAAGTGTCAAACCCAGTTTTGCAAATCGGCATATATGGAAAACAATGTATGAGTATGATGGGCGATATTATGTGGATGCGGTCAGGTTGTTGTGGCGTGCAGAAATGATTGAGGGTATGTCTGTGCAAAAGCTGGATGTCAAAAGAGACTTTCCATGGTTGAATTTAGAGAGTCAGCAAGCGCAGGACATTGAACGATTTCGCTGGTTTTCAAGTGATTTTTTAGCGATCAGTGGTGAAAGTTCTGATTATATAATTGATGTGCGTTATTCGTTTTTACCTAATCGTATTGAATCTATGTGGGGAATTATCCTGAGTAATACAAAAAATAATATGCAACATGTTGGTTATAAAATGAAGAGTCGACCCGATAAAGAAACAGTAGAGCAGTTTCTGGATATGTTGTTTTAAACGAAGTTATTTAAGCAGGGTTATTGTTTAGATAAGTAAGGCAGTAGGGACGCAGAGGTTTTATATTACAGCCCCTGCGTCAATTTCTTTAAGTCTGTTTTATTCCTCGATGATGCTTGTACCAGATGTTGCCGGTAGTCTTGGCATTGTGATTTCTGGGTACTCTCCAGTTAATGCTCCCAGAAATGCAACAATATCATTCACGTCTTTTTCAGGTAATGTCTGATTAAGCTGTGTTTTAGCCATAACGCGAACAGCTTCACCTAAATCGTTTACAGAACCATTATGAAAATAAGGTGCGGTATCTGTGATGTTACGTAAGGTTGGAACACGGAACATACTGCGATCGGTTGCTTTACCTGTAGCTTCTTCTCTTCCTTTATCTTTATCCAGTTTATATTTAGTTACGTATTCATTGTTAAATGTTGGAAACATAACATAAAAGCCTTCTCCCAATTTTTGTTCAGGGCCGTTAAAAGCGGGGCCTGAATGACAGGCTACGCAGCCGACTTCAGCAAATGTGTTCATGCCACGAATCTGTTGCTTGTTCATGGCGTTGCCCTTACCTTTTACATATTTATCATAAGGGCTGTTTGGGGTGATTAAGGTGCGTTCAAATGCGGCCACTGCCTTGGCTGCATTGTCAACAGTCATGCTGTTTTTGCCAAAGGCTTTATCAAAAACGTTTTTGTAACCAGGGATTTTTTTCACTCTGTTCATGGCTGTTTCAACATCTTTCATACCCATTTCAATGGGGTTGGCTACAGGGCCTTTGGCCTGGTCTTCGAGTAGCGGTGCGCGGCCATCCCAGAACTGAACAGAATGAAATGCTGAATTCCAGACAGTGGGCGCATTGCGTCCGCCTGTTTTACCATGTACCCCCATTGAAACGCTGCGACTATCATCACCGCCTTCCATTATATTGTGACATGAGTTGCAGGATACAGTACCTGTAGATGAGAAACGCGGGTCCATAAATAGCATTTTTCCCAGTTCAATTTTAGCGGCTGTGTTTGGGTTGTCCGCGGGTGCCGGTGCTACATCTGGAAGTGCTTTCCAGTCTGCTGCCTGTGCCTGCAAAGAGAGCAGTGATGCAAGTAGTAATGTATTGAATTGTTTCATAATCGTTCCGCTGTTAAATTTTAATATGATTCATATTGCCTAAATAATAATAACTTGGCTATTTTCAATTATCTATCAGATTAATAGGTATTATCTATAAATGTGAGGTGCGTGGAAAAAGAGTACATATAGAGTGTATTTTGGAAAGTTTTGTTTTATATAATTAGGTGTATTTTTGTTAAACTAATAAAATAATATCAAGAGTGTGATATGACATTAGTTGGCCTGATTAGCGATGTGCATGCGGCCCCGAAACCAGTAGAAGAGGCGTTAACGCTTTTTTCAGATAAGGGGGTTGATCTGATTTTATGTGCCGGGGATATTGCAGGGTATATGAACCAGCTGGAGTGCACTGTTAAGTTATTAATGGATAGTGAGTGCCGGACAGTCGTTGGGAATCATGATTTGTCATACCTTAAACGTAACAGGAATAATAATGATATTGATTCCGTAAAATATCTGAGGCAGTTGCCTGCTACATTTAAAATGAAAATAGAAGGGAAGAGGCTGTATATGGTTCATGCGCAACCGCCTGATGCATGCCATGGTGGTATTAAACTGTTAAACAAACAAGGCGGTGTGCAGCTGGAGAGTTTAGAGTACTGGTCAGAAATATTAAAGCCATTTGATTATGATGTGTTAGTTCTCGGGCATACTCATCAGGTTTTTGCCGAGTTTATTGGTGGTACGTTAGTGATAAATCCAGGTAGTTCGGTTTTTAATCACTGTTGTGCTATTTTACGCTTGCCAGAAATGAGGGTGGAGATGTTTGCTTTGTCAGGTAAAAAAATAGAAAAAACCTGGAACTGGGGTGAGCATATGATTTATGGTAAGCAGAATAAAAAAAATAAATAAGTTCTTAACTTTTTAATAAAAAGGTAATGAGATGAAAACAGTATTAATATTTATAATGGCATTGCAGGTAGCTGCATGTTCTTCTGATTATGTGCCAGATGAAAAAATGCTTGCTTATAAGAAAGATATGAATGTTGAGCAGGCTAAAGAAATTATCCAGAAACAGCTTTGGCCTAATCAGGAAATTCGAGGGATTTGTGGTTCACGTGGTTTCTGGTATGACAATAATTCAGAAATGCTTGTGGGTGAAGATAAAATAAATCTGCTTGCACATAAGCGTGGAAAACAACTGAAAAAAAAGAGCCAGAATTTTGATGATATTGTAATATTTGAAAAAAGTTACTATGAATATGAGTTTGGATTTAATGATGTTAACGCTATTTATATTTACCGTGATCCGGGGCTGCTACCTTATTTCCCCGGGTGTAATAAAAAAGATATAACAGAAAAATATGTAATTATTGATCTGTTTAATGATGAGTTAAATAATCTTAAGTTTATAGTTCCTGGGAATGAGTTTGACAGGACTATGGCTGCATTGTCGATATTGTTTCCTGGTAGAGAGGTGAAAATTAAATAATGCTCATTTCTATAGAGTCATGTAATCTGGTTTAATGTTTATAATTCAGCACGTTTAAAAAGCTGACCGCCGCACTGACTACATTCTGGAATAGTGTCTGTAGTATTGAATTGAATTATCTGTTTGCAGTTAGTGCAAACAAGTGATCCGGGGCCAGTGATTTCTTCGCTTTTATATAAATTGATTTTGTTTTTATCGGTTATATTGCATGCTGCATGGGAGAGCTGCTCTAATTCAATGCGTGTTTTATCGGCTACTGATAAAAATAGCTCAAGTACTTTTTGCTCAATAATATCAATATCCAGCATTAACCATTCACTAAATTCATGACTGGTTTCCATTAGGTATTCTGCCGCATCGTTTATATCACGCTTTATATAGTTACCAATTTCTTCCGCTTCTTCCAGGCTGACTTCTCCAAGATGGATGGCCTGTTCTTTGGCCTGTTCAATGGCTTTTTGTAGTGTGGGTATCGCATGGGCCTCAGCATTATCAATGCTGTCCCTGACACGAGCCATCATCTGGTTATACGCTTCTACGAGTGATGAATCATTTTGTTTATTCGGTGTAGACATAGACCTGCCTCTTTATGTAAATATCAGAGTTTCCTAACTCATTGGTCTGATGTATCCTTCACTTCTTATATAGTTCATATTCATAACAAGTTTGTGATGCTTAACTCAAATTGAAGATAGATTAATGCAAGAAAATTACGATGCACAACAAATAGAGCAGGAAACTCAAGAATTTTGGCAGGAAAATCAAGTATTTAAAGTGACGGAGGACAGGAGTAAAGAAAAATTTTATTGTTTGTCTATGTTCCCTTACCCCAGCGGTCGATTGCATATGGGGCATGTGCGAAATTATTCTATTGGTGATGTGATTTCCAGATATCAGCGAATGCAGGGTAAAAACGTATTGCAGCCGATGGGCTGGGATGCTTTTGGCTTACCTGCGGAAAATGCGGCACATAAAAATAACTCCCATCCTGCTAAATGGACCTATTCCAATATTGATTATATGCGTAGCCAGCTTAAGCGGCTGGGTTTTGGTTACGACTGGGATCGTGAGATAGCGACCTGTACCCCTGAGTATTATCGCTGGGAGCAGTGGTTATTTACCAAATTATATGAAAAGGGTCTGGTTTATAAAAAGAATGCCATGGTCAACTGGGATCCGGTTGATCTAACTGTACTGGCGAATGAGCAGGTGGTTGATGGTTGCGGCTGGCGTTCAGGCGCGAAGGTGGAACGTAAGGAAATCCCTCAGTGGTTTATGAAAATTACGGATTATGCTGATGAACTATTAACAGATGTTGATAAGCTGGAAGGCTGGCCTGAACAGGTGCGTACGATGCAGCGCAACTGGATTGGTCGTTCGGAAGGTGTTGAGCTGCAGTTTACCGTGACTAATGAAGAGTCCCTTACCGTATATACCACTCGGCCTGACACTTTAATGGGAGTCACGTATGTCGCCGTGGCGGCAGAGCATCCTCTGGCTCAGAAAGCAGCAAAATCGAATAATGAATTGCAGGCTTTTATTGAAGAATGTAAAAGCACCAAAGTTGCTGAAGCAGATATGGCAACGATGGAAAAGAAAGGTCTGGATACAGGGTATAAAGCGGTTCACCCTGTTACAGGTGAAGAAGTCCCCGTTTATGCTGCTAATTTTGTTCTGGCTGATTATGGTTCTGGTGCGGTTATGTCAGTGCCAGCGCATGACCAGCGTGATTATGAATTTGCTAAAAAATATGCTCTGAATATTAAGCAGGTTATTTTCCCTGTTAATGATGCTGTTTGCGATATAGAAAAAGAAGCCTTTACGCTGAAAGGTATATTAAAAAATTCGGGCCAGTTTGATGGTAAAACATCTGCAGAAGCGGTTGATGCCATTGCTGAATTTTTAATGTCTGAAGGTAAGGGTGAAAAACAGGTTAACTTTCGTTTAAGAGACTGGGGTGTTTCCCGTCAGCGTTACTGGGGTACACCTATCCCCATTATTAATTGTGATAAATGTGGGGCGGTTGCCGTACCTGAAGATCAGTTACCGGTGATATTGCCAGAAGATGCCGCTTTTGGTGATGATGTGGGCTCGCCTATTAAAAAGATGCCAGCATTTTATGAGACCACTTGCCCAACGTGCGGTGGGGATGCAATACGTGAAACGGATACATTTGATACTTTTTTTGAGTCTTCATGGTATTACGCGCGTTATACCTGCCCGGATGCGAATAGCATGCTAGATGAGCGTGCAGATTACTGGCTGCCAGTGGATCAATATGTTGGTGGTATTGAGCATGCCGTATTGCACTTATTATATGCACGTTTTTTTCATAAACTAATGCGTGATGCGGGTTTAATTAAAAGCAGTGATGAGCCGTTTACGCAGTTACTTACTCAGGGCATGGTATTGAAAGACGGTACTAAAATGTCCAAATCAAAAGGCAATACAGTAGACCCTCAGGGGTTAATTGAGCTTCATGGTGCGGATACGGTGCGTTTATTTACCATGTTTGCAGCGCCTCCAGAGCAGTCGCTAGAATGGTCGGATGAAGGTGTGGATGGTGCAGCACGTTTCCTTAAGCGTTTATACCGATTAATTTTTAATCATGTTAATGCCGGTGGTGTGATTGAGTTAGATAAAGAAAGTTTAACGGATAAGCAAAAAGCCTTACGTTTAAAATTGCATCAAACGATTGAAAAGGTAGGTGATGATATTGGCCGGCGTTATACCTTTAATACGGCTATTGCAGCGGTAATGGAGCTGACTAATGAGTTATCCAGATTTAAAGACGATTCGGATAATGGCCGTGCGGTTGTGCAGGAGGCGCTGGATGCCATGGTATTAATGATGTCACCGATTGTTCCGCACTTCTGTCATGTTACCTGGAAGTCATTAGGTCATGAAAGTGTTGTTATAGATGAAAGCTGGCCAGTAGCTGATAAGGCTGCAATGGTTCAGGATAATATTGAAATGATGGTGCAGGTAAATGGTAAATTGCGTGGTAAAGTAAAGGTCGCTGTGGATGCGGATAAAGCCAGTATAGAAGCGATGGCACAGGAAAATGACCATGTGAAAGCACATATCGAGGGAAAAACGGTGCGTAAAATTATTGTTGTACCAGGTCGTCTGGTAAATATTGTGGCGAACTAATGCAGGGTATTGTTTTTATGTTTGTGGGCGTTGTTCTTTCTTTGAACCATCTGGCGTATGTTAATAATAGTGTTGAACTCTTTTTTCAGGTACATATATGAAGCAGTGTATGCAACGTAGTGTGATTAATTTATTGCTTCTGCTGCTGTTGGCAGGCTGTGGTTTTAAACTACGCGGGGCTTATCATTTGCCTGATGCAATGCAAATAACATATGTTGATTCTGCGCAGAAAAATTCAACGTTAACCCGTGCGCTAATAAGAAGTTTAAAAGCCAGTAATGTAAAAATTGCAATGCTTGCAGCAGATGATATTGCGGTATTAAAGCTGTCGGCGGAGACTAAAAGTAAGCGTATTATGTCGGTTGATGCAAATGGCCGTGCAAGAGAATATACGCTTACTTATGCTATTAGTTTTCAGGTGAGGGCACAGGACGCGGGTTTTGAAATAGAAAATCAGGATATCCGTATAGACCGTGATTTTGTATTTGATACTGAAGATGTACTGGGAAATAGCCGGGAAGAGTCTCAGTTGTATGAAGAGATGCAGCAGGATGTGATTCGCCTAATTTTATTGCGTTTACAGAGTAAAGCTAAATAATATGAAAGTACGTCCTGATCAGCTTGATCGTCATTTAAAAAAGCAGCTTGCTGAAATATATTTTATTTGCGGTGATGAGCCATTACAGGTAATGGAATCTGCTGATTGTATTCGTGCTGAAGCACGTAAACGTGGTTATACGGAACGTGAAGTAATGGATGTCGATGCACAGTTTGACTGGAATCAATTACTGGATTCTGCTAACAGTTTGTCTTTGTTTGCAGAAAAACGAATTTTAGAATTGCGCCTGCCTTCAGGAAAGCCTGGAAAGGTGGGTTCAAAAATATTACAGGAATATGTGCAGCACCCGGCTGATGATGCGATATTAATTATTAGTAGTGGGAAACTTGAAGGCAGTTCAAAAAATACCAAGTGGTTTAAAACGCTGGATCAGCAGGGTGTAATAATACAGTGCTGGCCTGTTAATACAGATCAGTTACCAGGATGGATTAACCAGCGCTTACAGTCAAAAGGTATAGCCGCTGAAAGAGACGCGATACAGTTATTGTCTGATCGGGTTGAAGGAAATTTGCTGGCAGCAGCACAGGAAGTTGATAAGTTGTTTTTATTGTATGGTGCGGGGCAGTTAAATTTTGAACAGATGGCATCGGCTGTGGCTGATAGTTCGCGGTTTAATATTTATGATCTTGTTGATAGTGCGTTAGCTGGAGATGTCTCGCGAACATCCCGTATAATCGGTGGTTTAAAAAATGAAGGTGTTGAGCCGATATTAATGCTCTGGGCATTGAGCAGGGAAGTGCGTATGATTGCCAGAATTTCTGCAGCCACCATTTCGGCAGATGCTGCAATGGCAAAACAGCGTGTATGGGAAAACAGAAAAGCTTTGATACGCAAAGCGTTATCACGTCATCATGCAGCCAGGTGGAAGCTGTTTTTAAAGCGTTGTGCAAAAATAGATAAAGTTATAAAGGGTGTGGAACCGGGCAGAGCCTGGGATGAACTCTTAATGTTAAGTACACAAATAGCTCAATAAAAATCTCTGTATTAAATCTTTTAAAGGTAAAGTAGATGAAAAAGTACCACGTATATGGTGTAGGTAATGCACTGGTCGATATGGAATTTGAAGTTGAGGATCGTTTTTTTGAAACTAATGGTATAGATAAAGGCGTGATGACATTGGTGGATGAAGAGCGCCAGCATGAATTAATGAATCATCTGGATGCCTTTGATGGTAAAAAAGCCTCTGGAGGGTCTGCTGCGAATACCATTATTGCAAATAGTTATTTTGGTGGTAAATCATTTTACTCATGTAAGGTCGCTGATGATGAGCTGGGTGATTTTTATGTGAATGACCTGCAGGAGGCGGGGGTTGATAGTAATGTAGATGATGGTCGTAAAGAGGGTATAACTGGGAAGTGTCTGGTGATGATTACGCCGGATGCAGAGCGTACTATGAATACCTATTTAGGTATTACAGCTAATTTTTCGGTTGATGAACTGCATTTATCAGCAATTAAAGATTCTGAGTATTTATACATAGAAGGCTATCTGGTTTCATCTGATACTGGGCGCCATGCTGCAATAGAAGCCAGAAAGGTGGCGGAAGAAAATGGCGTTAAAACGGCACTGACTTTTTCTGATCCGGCAATGGTACAGTTTTTTAAAGATGGCCTGAAAGAAATGATTGGAAATAAAGTTGATTTGCTTTTCTGTAATGAGGCAGAAGCCATGAGCTGGGCTGATACGGACAACCTGGAATCGGCAATAGAGGCACTTAAACGGATTGCGAATACATTTGCTATTACCTGTGGTTCTAAGGGTGCGCAGCTATTTGATGGCAAGAATATGGTTGAAATTTCACCTCATGAAGTTAAAGCAATAGACTCCAATGGAGCAGGTGATATGTTTGCAGGCGCTTTTTTATATGGTATTACCCATGGGCATTCCTTTTACGAGGCCGGTAATATAGCGAGTCTTGCGGCTGCCAAAGTTGTCAGTCAGTTTGGCCCAAGATTAACCGCATCAGAGCATAAAAATATACTGAATATTGTTCTGGGTTAATGTTTAGAATTAGTACTTAATTAATAACAGGATGAAATAATGATTAAAGCAGTCACCCTCTGGGGGGCATTATTACTTTTATTGTCTGCACAAAATGCATATGCATCAGATGAAAATGGCCGATACTGGATATATGGCGTTGGGCGTCAGGCCTGTGAAACCTATCTGGAAGCACGTAATAATGGTGGGTTTTCTGAAATATCGTATAAAAACTGGATTTCGGGCTATTTAACGGCGAGTAATCGCTCATCAGGAGACACCTATAATTTATTGGGTGATACTGATTTTCAGGGGGCGCTGACCTGGATAGATCTGTATTGTGAGAAACAGCCTAAAAATACTATTTATATGGCAATGGCACAATTGACCTCTGTTTATTATTCGAAACGAAGAAAAATCAAATAATTCAGGTAGTTAAGTTAGATTTAGTCGTTAAAGTATTGTTTTGTATTAAAAATGCACCTTTGCCCGGTTGGCAAAAGCCAAATAGCGACTATTCTTTTATATTAGAGACGGCTTTAATCACTTTGTGATTAGAGGGTTATTACTCAGCAGATATACGGATAAGGTGAGAACCAGGTGAGCAAGGAACTTCGAAAATACCCACGACGAGAAATACACCTTGAGGTTGAACTGGGTTTTCCTTCAGGGGAAAAGAAAACAGTAAGAACACTGGATGTTAGTCATGGCGGTGTATTTTTAATTGTTGATAAATTACGCAGACCTATAATAGGTGAAGTGGTTGAAGTTAAAATAATTAATGACACACCAAACGCTGAAACGTTATTTCCCAGTAATGATGCGGTTGTTGTTCGCCAGGAAGAAAATGGAATCGGTCTTGCTTTTATAGAGCTGGATTTTGATAATGATGTGTAATATAGCTCATAAATAATGAGCAGAAAAATACCATGGATATAACCTAAATGAAAATCGCTGTTATGAAAGATGTAAGGACAATGAGGATAGCTTCAGGTGAGTGACTCTGAAACTGAAAATCAGAATATAGATGAACAGCCTAGGTATTATGTTGAGCTGGTTGATGAGATTATCTCGCAATTGGAGGCTTTTTTTGCTTCTCATTTAGATGATTTATTTAAGCAGGCGGATGATTACCTGTTTAAAGCGGCAGATGAGGCAACCAGTACAGCCGAGCAAAATGGTTTGTTTGAGTGTATGAATGCGGTTCGTGCAAACCAGAAAAATATTAAGCAGGATTTTGTTGATGAATTGAGTTTTTACTTTCAGCCCATGAGTGAGCTTGATGAGCTGCCTGAAAAAAAACAGGTTAAGAAAGAGGTGACGCTTGGTTTAATTGAGCAGAATGAAATGGATGAGATGGTGACGCTTACCACCATCAGTAGTAAAGCCGCAATGGATAATTCTGAATCCATTAATAATCTTATCGCACGATTTAAAGAGTTAGGCCAGTATAATGATGACATCTTTCATGGTGAAGCGCTTGAACCTAAGCGTATGTGTGATGCTATGCATGAAGCTGTGTCTAATACCGATTTAATTGATGGTAACCGATTAGTTGTTTACCGGTTTTTTAATGAGGCACTGATAAAAAATATTGGTTCACTTTATGATGCCTTGAATAACCTGTTAATAGAACAGGGGATATTGCCAGAAATTGATTATAGTGGTGCTGTGCCACATTACGAGTCATCTGATTACGAAGAAGATGTTGTTGATCAGGGAGGAGAAGAGCCCTCTGTAGAAGATCAAAGCCCTCCAGGTGCTCGACGTGCTTTTGGTAGTGGTATGCAGGGTTATTCTGGTCAGCTACCACAGCAGCCACGGATGAATTCAGGTGCACCTACACCCGGTGCACCCTCTTCACCTGTACCTCCACAAGGTTATCAGCAGTCTCAGGCACCATCGGGTGGGCCAGGTGCAGGTGTTCCTGTTTCAAGACGTGCTTTTGGTAGTGGCATGCAGGGATACTCTCAGGGGGCAGCGCCTCAAACAGGACCTGCAGGGCAGGAGTATTCTGCGGGTGTTCCAGTTGCTCAGGTCAGGTCGAGTATAGAAAATTATGTAGGTGGTAGTCAGGGTGATGTCGCTCCTGGTGGTGGTGCAGGATATTATTCTCAACAGCAGGTGATGACGGCACTAACGGATTTACAGGCGCCGGCTGACGATCTGAGCCAGACACCCCTTATATTCGATGCAAATCAAATTAAAAAAGCGGTATTGTCCAGTATCGGTGAGACGGAAGGTGGTGCAGTAACTAAAGCTGTTCATCAGGTTTCTGAAAAAACAATCGACTTTATTAAATTAATTTTTGATGCAATTATCGATGAAGATAGTATTACTGATGAAATTAAAACGCTGCTATTGAGCTTGCAGATTCCGGTCATTAAAGCAGCGATGCTGGATGCCGATTTTTTTGTTGATGATGGGCATCCAGCACGTCAGTTATTAGATAAAATTGCAGAAGCTGGTGTGGGCGTTTCTGAGCATCAAGACCCGGTATATATCGAAATTGAAAAAATTGTACGTAAATTATTAAGTGACTATAACGATGATGTTGTTGCGTTTACGATTGCATTAGATGAATTAAATGAACTCACGGAAGATATTTATCGTAAAGCCAGGGAAAATGAGGCTGCATCACAGAAAATGATAAAAATGGCGCATGCTAAAAGTATGGTGCTACAGGAAATTCGTAAAATTACCATTGGTAAAGAGCTACCCGAAGGTATTCGTACACTGGTATTAAAAATATGGCCCAGCATGATGTTTAACCATTATTTAAAAAATGGTAAAGCAAATGATGAGTGGGTTGAGTTATTAATGATTTTACAAAAAATCATTGAGAGTGTGCAGCCTGTTAATTCAAGGGAGGCGTTGGAAGAATTAGGTTTAAGTAACCATGACATTATTGAAGCGACCAGAAATAAACTAGCGAGCTGTAAAAAGAGTAAAAAAATAGTTGATACGGTTATGCTGGAGCTGGAGGCGACGTATGACGGGCTAATGGCGACACCTGATTTGCCTGGGGTTGATACTGCTCTGACTGATCAGGATAGTGATGTGGAGGTCGTTGAATCTGAAGAGCTATCTGTAGATACGGATACTGTTGAAGAGCTGGAGCTGGATCAGGAAGAAGCGCTGGCTGAAGTGGAGCCAGAACCAGAAAAAGATAGTGAGGTTACAGCTAAGGAAAAAATTGCAAGCTTACCGGATGGTGTTGCACCCGGTGCCTGGTTTATCGTTTATAACGGTGAGGACAGACCGGTAAGGCGACTGAAGCTTGCCGTTATACTGGTTCATGATGCTTCAATGGTATTTGTTGATCATCTGGGTAATGTGGTTATAGAAAAGGATGCAGATGTTTTTGCAGATGAAATAGTGAAAGGCTTATCGGGTATTATTATGCAACACTCTGTGTTTGATCATGCGCTGCACAGTGCTCTGGAAACAATTGAGCATTAATTTTATTTTGTATTTTAATCGTCTGTTTTGAATATGCTATCCAGTTCAGGCTGGTTGAATTATCAGGATACCTTTTTACATGGCGTTTTTATTTAATCGGCAAGTGGGTTTGTCGATCAGTAAAAGCGCAATGTTAATGTGTGTATATTCACCATCATAGATTTGAGTGTGGTTAATGCGTTAATTAATCAGAAATCCTGAAAAACCTGTTGCTACTCCCGGGATAGGTGAATTTGTGTGGAAAAACTGGATGTAAAATATTTATAGAAGCCAGCGTATACAATAAATTAGCCAGAAAGACTTCCTACTTAAGGCTTACGACTCTGTTTCATATATGTCAAAATACCCTTTTACCTAATTATCTTTGAATATCCATGAAAGAATACATGTTACAGCTTGGGCAAAAAGCCAGAGCGGCTTCTATTGAAATGTCTCGTGCCGAGTCATCAGTAAAAAATCAGGCGTTACTGGCTATTGCCCATGCAATTGATTGTGCATCTGATACATTAAAATTAGAAAATCAGAAAGACCTACAGGCAGGTAGAACTAAAGGCCTGGATGGGGCAATGCTGGATCGTCTTGAATTAAATGATCAGCGCATAAGCGGTATGTCTGAGGGCTTACGCCAAATAGCGGCCTTACAGGACCCTATTGGTGAAATTACTGATATGGGCTATCGGCCATCGGGAATTCAAATTGGTAAAATGCGTGTGCCTTTAGGCGTGATTGGTATTATTTATGAGTCACGGCCGAATGTAACAGCCGATGCGGCGGGGCTTTGTTTAAAGTCAGGTAATGCCACTATTTTGCGCGGTGGTTCGGAGGCTATTCATTCAAATAAAGCCGTTGCTAAATGTATTCAACAGGGACTGGTAGAGGTGGGATTGCCTGCCGATGCTGTACAGGTAGTTGAAACAACGGATCGCGCCGTAGTGGGTGAGTTGATTACATCAGCTGAAACAGTAGACGTTATTATTCCCCGTGGTGGCAAAAGTCTGATTGAGCGCATTAGTAAAGAAGCAACAGTGCCTGTGATTAAGCATTTAGATGGTATTTGTCATGTTTATATTGATGACACAGCAGATCTGGACAAAGCCAGTGATATTGCGTTTAATTCAAAAACACACCGTTATGGCGTGTGTAATGCCATGGAAACATTATTGGTTCACGCGTCGATTGCAAGCCAGTGTTTACCTGAGCTGGCCATGCGTTTTGTAGAAAAAGGCGTTGAGTTAAGGGGCTGTGATTTAACCAGTAAAATTATTGACTGTAAAATAGCGAGTGATGAAGACTGGGATACGGAATATCTTGCCGCGATTTTATCAATTAAAATTGTTAAAAATCTTGATCAGGCGATAGAACATATTAATAAACATGGTTCACACCATACCGATACGATTGTTACTGAAAATTATACCCTGTCACGTCGATTTTTAAGGGAAGTTGATTCCAGTTCGGTTATGGTTAATGCATCTACCCGTTTTGCCGATGGTTTTGAATATGGGCTGGGTGCAGAAATAGGTATTAGTACCGATAAGTTACATGCCCGTGGGCCGGTTGGTCTGGAAGGTCTGACTTCATTAAAATATATTGTGCTGGGTGATGGGCAGATTCGGGAGTGATGGAGGTGTTCCTTTACAGGTAACGGCAGGTACTTGCTTAATATTGTTATGAATAAACTCATTGGCATACTTGGCGGCACCTTTGATCCCATTCACTATGGTCATCTGCGTCCAGCTCTCGACATTATGCAACAGGCAGGGCTTGATGAGGTGCGCTTTATCCCTAATCGCAAACCCCCTCATCGAGATGCACCCCGCTTAAACGACCAGCAAAGAGCTGAGTTAGTCCAGCTCGCTATATCTGATACACCGGCTTTTGTACTGGATAGGCGTGAGCTTCAGCGCAATGGCCCATCTTATATGGTTGATACTTTGCAAAGCCTTAAAGATGATTTTCCTGATGATACGCTTTGTTTGATAATGGGTATGGATGCATTTAACAGTTTGCCACAATGGCATCGATGGCAGTCTATACTTGGGTTATGCCATATTATTGTAATGACTCGTCCAGGTGTTGAAATTGCACATTTTGCTTTACAGAAACCTGTCTCAACGGTTGTAAGTGATCAGCCACAAAGCCTGTTGCAGAGAACTTTCGGACAAATTCTGTTACAATCCGTTACTCCGCTGGATATTTCAGCCAGCCAGATACGCGGCTACCTGTCCTCAGGGCAAAGCACGCAATACCTGTTACCCGAAACTGTTAGAGACAAACTTGAACAAGCCTATGCCGAATAAAGCAAAACTATCTATTGAAGATTTAAAAAAACTCATTTTAACAACCCTTGAAGATATGAAAGCAGTAGATATCATTGAACTGGATGTTAAAGGTAAAACCAGTGTTACTGATCTGTTAATTATTGTCAGTGGTACATCAAGTCGTCATGTGAAATCCATTGCCTCTAATGTTGCCGTTGAGGCGAAAAAACAGGGTAGTCAAGCATTGGGCATTGAAGGTGAAGAGCAGGGTGAATGGGTGTTGGTCGATTTAGGTGATATTGTTGTACATGTTATGCAGCCCCATGTCAGACAGTTTTATGATCTGGAAAAACTCTGGAGCTTTGATGAGCCTACAGAGGTTACAGTTGAGTCTAATTAAATAATCAATGCGTATACTCTTATTAGCCGTAGGGCAGAAAATGCCCGCCTGGGTTGAGCAGGGTTACAGGGAATATGCGCATCGAATGCCGGCGGAAGCCAGGCTGGAGCTGAAAGAAATAAGCCCGGGGAAACGAGGTAAAAATGCGGATATAAAACGTATTGTAGAGGAGGAAGGCTTACGTCTTAAAGCCGCTATCCCTAAGTCTGCCCATGTAGTGGTGCTCGATGTTAAAGGTAAGTCACACAGTACGGAGCAGTTAGCAAAACGCATGGATGACTGGATGCATAGTGGACAGGATATCTGTTTATTGGTGGGGGGGCCAGAAGGTTTATCTGATGAGTGTCGAGGTCTGGCAAATGAAAAATGGTCATTATCATCATTGACCTTCCCACATCCATTGGTGCGTGTCATATTAGCTGAACAATTGTACCGTGCCTGGTCTGTATTGCGTCATCACCCTTATCATAGAGCTTAAATAGTATCTGGCCCGGTATATTAAAATTTACCATATAAAAAGTATAATAAATGCTAAATACAATTGTTTCAGATAAACCACAGATAACCCTGGCATCTTCTTCGCCAAGGCGACGCGAACTCCTCGATCAAATTCAGGTCAACTATAATGTGTTTCCTACGGATATTGATGAATCGCAGAAGGCGGGAGAAACAGCAGAGCAATTTGTAAAACGACTTGCATTGGAAAAGGCGAGCCTGGGTTACAGGGCATTCCCTCAATTGCCTGCATTAGGTTCAGATACAATTGTTATATTCAGGCATCAGATACTGGGCAAACCCAAAGATCGACAGGATGGTTTAGATATGTTGCAAATGTTATCGGGGGAAACTCATCAGGTAATGACTGCAGTAGCTGTTTGTAATAGTGAAATAGAGCACTGCATGATAAAGACCAGTGAAGTAGAATTTGCGCAATTAAGCAGGCAACAAATAGAGGCTTACTGGCAGACCGATGAACCTGTTGATAAAGCCGGAGGTTATGGTATACAGGGAGTTGCTGCGCAATTTATAAAAAATATAAAAGGCAGTTATTCAGGTATTATGGGGTTGCCGCTGTATGAAACAACGCAACTATTAAAATTAGCAGGTATAAAATTTTTAAATAATTGATCCAGGCGTTTAGTTTACAGGGTTAATTATATTTTATGGAATTGAAATAAGCATGAGTAAAGAAATTTTAATTAATGTAACACCTCAGGAAACGCGGGTGGCTATTCTTGAAAATGGTGTGTTGCAGGAAGTTTATATTGAGCGCAGTCGCAATAAGGGGCTGGTCGGCAATATTTATAAAGGCAGGGTCTGTCGGGTTTTGCCTGGTATGGAGGCCGCGTTTATAGAAGTTGGAATGGATCGAGCTGCTTTTTTGCATGTGTCAGATATCGCGCCTCATAGTGATAATGGCAATAAGCCCACAATTTCACACTTATTGTCTGAAGGCCAGGATGTTCTGGTGCAGGTCATAAAAGATCCAATGGGTACTAAAGGCGCAAGGCTAACGGCGCATATTACAATTCCTTCACGATACCTCGTGTTTATGCCGAACTCCACTAACGTGGGAGTGTCTTCCAGAATTGAAGATGAAGCAGAGCGTGACCGTCTTAAGTCAATGTTATTAGATCAGAAAGACTTATTAGGTAAATCAGGTTATATCATAAGAACCGCAGCAGAAACCGCAACGCCAGAGTCGATGGTACAGGATATTTTGTTTTTAAATAAATTATGGGGATCAATAAGTGAAAAATCACGTGAAGTAAAAGCGGGCAATGCGATTCATGAAGACCTGTCTCTGCCAATGCGTGTTTTACGAGATATGATCGATGATGACCTGGAAAGAATCCGTGTGGACTCACGTGAAACCAGTCGTAAAATGCAGCATTTTGCAGAAAAGTTAATGATAGCCGCACATAGTAAAATAGAGCATTATCCAGGCGAGCGGCCTATTTTTGATTTATACGGTGTGGAAGATGAAATACAAAAAGGGTTGGGTAGAAAAACGCATTTGAAGTCAGGCGGGTATTTAATTATTGATCAAACGGAAGCGATGACGACCATTGATGTAAATACCGGTGCATTTGTCGGACATAGAAATCTCGAAGAAACGATTTTTAAAACAAACCTGGAAGCGGCACAGGCTATTGCGAGACAATTACGGCTGAGAAATCTAGGTGGTATTATTATTATCGATTTTATTGATATGATAGAAGAGGATCACCGGGCCCAGGTATTAAGGGCGCTGGAAAAAGCACTGGATAAAGATCATGCGCGTACACAGGTTTGTGAGGTGTCATCATTAGGTCTGGTTGAAATGACCCGAAAAAGAACCCGTGAAAGCCTGGAACATGTTTTATGTGAAACCTGCCCAACGTGTGAAGGAAAAGGCTATATAAAAACGGCGGAAACCGCCTGCTATGAAGTGTTCAGGGAAATTTTACGTGCTGCGCGACAGTTTGATGCAAAACAACTGTTGGTATTGGCCGCGCAGGAGGTTATCGACTTACTGGTTGATGAGGAGTCTAATAGTTTGGCTGAACTGGAAGATTTCATTAGTGTTCCCATTAAGTTACAGGTTGAGTCTCTTTATACTCAGGAGCAATTTGATGTGGTTATTATGTGACAGGTTGTTATTCCAGGTTGTTGTCTTAGGTTTATGAGATTGTAAATGCCTGATCATTCATCAAAAAAAATAAGAAAAAAGAAAAAGCTAACCGTAAGACGATTAAAAAACTGGTTGCTAAGTATTACTGGGATAATTGTTATAGTACTGGCAATTAGTTTTACGTTGATTCGTGTGGCTATAAAATCCATCCCAGATTATTCAATAGCAATACAGAAAATTGTTTCTGAAGAAATCGGCATGACTCTGGATGTGGGTTTTCTGGACGCTGAAATTTACTGGTTAATTCCTCGTTTAAACTTAATCGATGTGAATCTGTCAGATAAAACAGGAAAGCATCATTTGTTGCATCTTGACAGGGTGGATCTGAGTCTGGACTGGGCATCATCTTTAAGAAATATGGCACCAGTTATAGGTGAAATAACGCTTTCAGGTTTAAATGTTCAGCTTGGTGTTAATAAAAAATCACAATTATTAATACAGAACTATGTCATTGATGAAAATATAGATAATACGCTCAGTGCCTCGAGTAGAGGTGATTTGAAAAGCAATTTTGAAATTAGTGAAGCTGTAAAATATAACCTGAATAATTTAAACTTTAAAATTTTAAACAGTCAAATACGATTTTATGATGACAGACATAAAAACCGCAGTAAAACCCTAACTCACTTTAATCTCCATTTAATAAACCGTGGTGATTCACATGTGCTTGAAATAAAGGCTAACTTGCCACAGCATTATGGTGAGTATATTCGTTTTATTGCTGATATTAATGGCGATTTGTTTGATTATAAAAACTTAGATGGAAACCTGTATCTTGCCCTGGAAGGTATTGATGCAGCGTCGTGGCTGGATGATTACTGGAATGTGCTGAAAGTGACAGCCAATGCTAAAGTTCATGGTGAGTTCTGGCTTCAATGGAATAAGCAGGAAATCACCGAAGTCAACAGTCGAGTTAACATATCAAAACTGGCCGTTCATTATCTTGATGAAGCCGTTAATACGTGGAGTATTAATCAGCTTGATGCATTACTTCGCTGGGAAAAAATAAACAGTGGCTGGCAATTAGATATTCGAGATCTTATTGTTGACCGCGAAGGTGTTGATTATTTAAAGCCAGCTGCGGTAACACTTAAAATGCTTGATGGTACACAAGTCGTTAGTGCTCAGGCAGATTTTTTGCGGATAGAAGGTTTCGTTTATCTGGCCGGAATGATTAATAATATAACTGATAATAATATCGCCTGGCTTAAGATGCTTGACAGGTATAAGCCTTCAGGTGAACTAATAAATCTTGATCTCCAGTTGCCCGTTAATAATTTACAAAATATAAAAATAAATACTGAATTTAATCAGTTAGGTTTTTCGTTGCCTGATCAGGAACCATCTGAAATAGTGAACTTGCAGGGAACGATTGCATATCTGGATAATAAAACCTGGCTAACACTTGATTCACATAATACTGAAATTAAATTTAATAAATTGTTTAGAAATAAAATTGATTTAGATGTTTTAAAAGGTACGCTTGAATTATCTCATAAAAATGAATTATGGGAACTATCGACCCGATCATTAAAAATTAATACGCCTCATATAGAGACTGAAGTGCGACTTGATTTTAATATGCCAGATAAAGGGAGCCCTTTTCTTGATTTAACGACACAGTTTAAAAATGGTGATGCAAAAGCGATTAGTGTTTACTTGCCATCGGGCGTTATGGGCAAGGATACAGTTGCATGGTTAGATGCCGCAATACATGATGGGAAAGTTGTTGGAGGTGGTTATCAGTTTTATGGTTACTTAAGTGATGCCCCCTTCAGGGCTGGGCAGGGGGTGTCGCTTGCTGATTTTAGTGTTGCTGATGTCTCTCTTACGTATCTGGAAAACTGGCCTGATATTAATAATATATCCGCAAAGTTGCGTTTTGAAAATGATGCAATGCTTATAAAAGCAAGTAAAGGTATTTTGTTAAATTCTAAAATAAAAACTACAACGGTATATATAGATAATTTCATATCTCCTACATTAGATGTGAAGGGCAGGGTAGATGTTCAGTTACCTGATATAAAAAAGTTTGTAAATGAAAGTGGCTTGCGTGAGGATGTAACAAATTATATTGATAATTTAAGGCTGGATGGAAAAGGGGTTCTTGACCTGGAATTGTTTTTGCCTCTGTATGGAAATTATAATACAGAAGTAGGTGGCAAGTTAGCGATTAATAAAGGTAGCCTTAATCTGGTAAAAGAAAAATATAAATTAAAAAACATTAATGGATTAATACGGTTTGCAGGCGATACAGTCGAATCATCGGGTTTAACTGCTGCATTGTCAGAGGGCTTACCGGATCAGTTACTTAATATTAATATCAAAACAGAAAGATACCCGCAGGAACTTTTATATCATATTGATGTTAATGGAATAGCTTTGGCATCTTCATTATTGGCGCCACTGCCGAGTATTCAGACATATTTTGATGGTAGTACGGACTGGGATATTTCTATTGATATTGCTAATGATAAGAAAAAAAGAGAAACATCCGTGAATGTGCAGCTTGGGTCTGATTTACAGGGTGTTTTAATAGATCTGCCTGGCCCATTAGCTAAGACGTCTAAAGATATTTTGCCTGTAAAAGTTGATATTAATGTTAAGCCAGACTTTGAAATAAACTATGACTTGAGTTTTAGTGATAGTGATCAGATAAAGTTGAAACAAATGAAAGATAAATTATTAATATCGGCTAATACACCAAGTGTGGCAGGCGATATGCGTGTGAATTTGTTAGATGATATTGATGTACCTATTGAAATTGAGCTGGAATATCTGGATATAAACAAATTTTTTAATCTGAATGATAAGAGTAAATCTGTAAAGCAGGGTAAGGGGCTTGATGAAATTTCGGGGTTGCCTGTTTCTTCAGAAAGCCCCCCTGTATCTGTAGCATCTCAGGATGTTTCTCCGCGGGATATACCTTCATTTAATTTCCATACTAAAAAATTGATATGGAAAAACGTAGTTTATAATGAAAGTGATTTAAAAATACAGAAAAGCAGATTGGGTGCAGTTATAAAAAACTTTAAATTGTCTGGTGCTGACCATGTGGTGATGGGGAAGGGAAGCTGGTTCACAGGTAAAAATAATGTAAACACAACCAAGCTAGATGTAAATATAGATGTAGGTGATCTGGGCAGGGTATTTAAAGATCTGGGTATTTCGGATAGTTTATATGCTACTTCTGGTGATATAAATCTTCGATGGCAATGGCAGGATACGCCGTATAATTTTAGTTGGGAAAAAATACAGGGAGATGGTTCGCTTAAATTAAATAATGGAACATTAAAAGAAATTAATGCAGGTGCCGGTCGTCTGCTCGGTCTGTTTAATTTTGAAACGCTTTTGTCTCTTGATTTTGGTGGCCAGATGAAAGATGGCTTTAAGTTTGATAGTGTGCGCGGAAGTTTCTCGTTTTCAGATAGTTATGTTTATTCAGATGATTTCAAAGTAGAAAGTAAGGTTGCAGATATACATATGAAAGGGAAGCTAAACCTGGCAAACAATACTATAAAGCAGGTTGTGACCGTTAGCCCACATGTGGGTGCGACTGTTACACTGGGGACCGCTGTAGTAGCTGGTCCTGCTGCGGGTGGGCTTGTCTATTTATTTCAAAAATTATTTAACACCGATAAGTTGTCAGAGTATCAGTATTCTATGGAGGGCAGTATCGATAAGCCTGAGGTTGAATTAATTCGTGCTCCAGAGTCAGTTGCAGAACAGGATGAGGATAATGATTTTTAAGGGTGGTATAAAATTTATTTTGCTAGTGGTCGGTTTACTAATATCAATTAATGGTTCTGCGCGAGATGTTAATATAGAATTGCATGCAGAAACATGGGATATACCACGACATGGCGAAACCTTGTTGAAAGTACCTGAGCTTGCTTCGGTAATGCAAAAATGGATGGCTAACCCACAGCAGAAAATTGAACTGCGTTATCCGGGTGGTGAAGAGGGAGAGCTCTGGGTGGAAGAACTAAAAGACTGGTTTGTTTCTCTTGGTGTGCCGTCAGGTTTGATACAGGCTTTTCCAGGCAGTCATGCAGAAGATGTTATTAATATAGTTTTAATTAAAATGGTAAAGTAAAGATGAGCAAGCTTGCAGCAATTCAAATGTCCTCTGGACCCAATATTCAGGCCAATTTAGATGAGGCTGCCAAGTTAATTGCGCAGGCTGCTTCGCAGGGGGCGGGGTTAATTGTATTGCCTGAGAATTTTTCCCAAATGCCAATGAATGACGATGAACGGGTGGCAAATGCAGAAATTATTGATGATGGCAAGGTACAGGCTTTTTTAAGCGTTCAGGCTAAAAAAAATAATACCTGGATTGTTGGTGGGACTGTACCCATAAAGAGTGACGAAGCCGGTAAAGCTTATTCCAGTAGTTTGCTATATAACGACCTGGGTGAGCGGGTCGCTCGCTATGATAAAATCCATATGTTTGATGTTTTAATTGAGGCGAGTAATGAAACCTATAATGAGTCAGCAACAACGGTTGCGGGTGAAAGCGTTGTTGTTGTTGATACGCCTTTAGGTAAGCTTGGTTTAAGTGTTTGTTATGACCTGAGGTTTCCAGAGCTATATCGCACTATGATTGATCAGGGCATGGAAATATGCGCTATACCATCTGCATTTACGGCTTATACAGGGCAGTCCCACTGGGAGCCATTGATACGTGCAAGAGCTATTGAAAATCAATGCTATGTTATTGCAGCAGCGCAGGGTGGTTACCATGTTAATAATAGACAGACGTATGGTCATAGCATGATTGTCAATCCATGGGGTAATATTCTGGGAAGCGTTGGTACAGGCCCGGGTGTGGTAATAACTGAGTTTGATCGCAGTGTGCTTGAGACGACACGTGGTAAATTTCAGGTGTTGAATCATAGAAAACTGAATTGTCGTATTAGTTGAGTCAGGAGACTGAAATATCAGGGACATAGCTAGACGTTATAACCTGCTCTTATGAGTGTTATAACGTTTTTATTTGTTTTTCGAGTTTGTGGGCTAATTGGCTAAAAAAAATGATAAAAATGCTAAAATTTTAGCAGGTACTCGGAGAGCCACAGGAGTTTGAAGAAAATTTTATATAGTAAATCACTCGTTAGAGTGTATTTGTTATATTTAAAATCTCTAAAGTATAGTGGTGGGGTCATAGTGGAATATGTGACTCTTTAAAATATAATCCGTAACCGAATAATCATGATAAAAATAAGTCTACGCTTTACCTTTTTAACTTTTATTATTAGTTTGTTATATGCCTGTGTAGCACCACCGGTTAAAGAACGAATTAAAATAGTACCTGTATCTGAGCCGGCAGTTCCTGTACCAGTCATAATGGAAGAGCCCGAACAGAAGGTATTAAAACCGGTACAACAGGAAGTATTAGTATTACTAAGTAGTTCTGCGAGTGTTTACCAACAGATAGCAGATTATTTAACAAAAAAGCTGGGCGAACAGGCTGTTCAAATTACATTGTCCGGAGTATCCGCGCAGGATAGAGCCGTTATAAGAGATATTGAGGCGTCCAGCACTGTTCAAATTGTTGCAATTGGTTTAAAAGCGCTTAATGCGGTTAAGGACTTTAAAGAAAAACAGGTTATCTATACTCAGGTTATTCGGCATAAAAGCATAACTGCGAATAATGTGAAAGGTGTTAGCGCTTTGCCGTCACCAGAAAAGCTGTTTAGAGACTGGAAGATTTTATCGCCCGGGTTATCAAAGGTTGCCGTTATTACAGGCAAAAATCTTGATTTGTTTCTGAAGAGGGTAAAAAAAGCAGCCCGTGTTCAAGGTATTGAGTTAATTGTAGAGCAGGTTAATTCGGACAAGGGCTTTGTTTATAAAAGTAAAAAACTTAGAGCAGATGTCGGTGGTCAGTGGATCTTGCCAGATAACCAGATATTAAGCGGAAAAGCATTGAAAGAGGTCATGGCCTATGCGTCAAGACGTGGTAGAGAAATTGTGGTTTTTAGTCCCAAGCTATTACCTTTTGGTGGTTTTTTCTATGTTAACCCTGACCTGGAAGCCGTGGCGAATGGTATTTTGCAGCGCTTATCTGAATCAGAAGGTAAAACCACAATTCCGGGTAGTCGTGTTTTACCTGTTATGGAGCACGATATGGGTATAAATCAAAATATTGCACGGCAATTTAATCTTTCTATACCGCAGAACTACCGGAAATATATCAGTGGAAAGTAGTATTGAGCAAGATGAAGGTGTTCTGAATCAGGGCTGGAAGAATGCTCAACGGTTAAGAAATAATCTGAAGTCTGGTGTGAGAGATGTAGATAAAAATACCTATTCAAATCTGCCAGTAAAAAAATTATTACGTCGAAGCCCTCTTTTTTCACGTCGTAAAAACACAAGCCTGGTTAATCGTATTATCTGGTTATTATTGATATGGAGTGTAGTGGTTTATATTCTGGGTGTAGCAGGACTGTGGTGGAGTTCTAATAAGGTTATTGAAGATAACTTTTCGCAACAGGCAACAGACTGGGTCGCTAAACTTGATGAATTAGGTACACCATTATATGCCGCCAATGATGAGTTTCTGTTTCAGTCTATAGAAGAGCAGGTGCATCGTTTCCCAGAGGTTTCTTATCTTCGATATTATGAGGCGGAAAAAAATTTAGTTATAGCTCAATATACATCTGAAAAATTAGGCGATGCGAAAGTGCCGAAATTAACGTCAGTAATGATAGAAGAATTACGCAGTAATATTGATTCCAGTCAACCCGTATTTATTCAAACGGCAGATGACAGTTTATCTTTATTTCAGGTTGCAGCACCTATTGTTACTCGCTCTATTCGTTCGGACAGTATGATGGATTTTGATCTTGATGAAGATACGGAGGAAATATATAAAATAATTGGTTATCTGGAGCTTGGGCTGGATTTTAGTGAATACCAGGATAAATTAAAAAAGAATATATTTATTGGTAGTGTTGCCGTTGCAATTTTGTTTTTAATTGCGGCATTTATGGGGCGTATATTAGTAAAGCGTTCGCTTCGTCCGTTAACTAAAATGAAAAAACCGCTAGAGCAATTAGCCAGGGGTGAGATTGATGTGCATGTGGATGGAGAGGGTGATGAAGAAATAGTTGCTATTGCTAATGCCCTGAATACGACCATTAAAGCACTTAAGAGTCGTGATGAAGAGTTACGAAAAATGGCAAATTACGACTCTTTAACGGGGTTGCTTAATAAACATAATTTTAATATTCAGTTAAAGCAAGAAGTGTTACGAACGATTAATGAAAATGACAGTAGTGCTTTATTATTTATAGATCTTGATCAGTTTAAACATGTAAATGATAATCTAGGGCATGCGGCAGGCGACAGGTTGTTAAAGCAGGTGGCTGATTTACTTAAAAATCGTATTCGTTCTGAAGATGTTATCGCACGATTTGGTGGAGATGAGTTTACGGTTATTGCGAAATCGATAAAAGAACCGGATGCTCGCATGATTGCAGAAGCTATTTTAAAAGCAATGCAAAAATTTGTGTTTGTTGAAGGCGGGCAGGCATTTAATATTTATTGTTCAATTGGTGTGGCATTAATTGGTGATGATGACTTTACTGCGGAAGAGATTTTTTCTCAGGCAGATATTTCCTGCTTCCATGCAAAATCTGAAGGTCGTAACCGATATCATATGTTTGATTTGCCAGAGCAGGAAGAGCTGCGTAAAAGCGCAGATATTAGCTGGTCAAAGAGAATTAGCGATGCCATTGAAAATGACTACTTTACGCTATTTTATCAACCTATCGTTAGTTTGCATGGTGATAAGTGTGAGCATTATGAGGTGCTCTTAAGAATGGTGATGGAGGATGATGAGATTATTCATCCTAATGCATTTTTACCTGCAGCGGAGCGCTTAGGTGTAGCAATTGATATTGATTACTGGGTCGTGCGTAATGCCCTGAGAAAGCTTTCAGAGTTTAAGGCTGATGGCCGTGATGTTTATTTATCCGTTAATTTGTCAGGTCGAATTTTTGAAGCAAAAGACCTGATAGAAAGGGTTCAACGTTATATCTCACAATATAATGTAGATACTGACCATATTATTTTTGAAATTACAGAGCAGACAGCTGTTCGGCATATTGAAAAAGCCAGGAAAGTAATCAGTAAACTGGCCGCTTTAGGTTGTCAGTTTGCACTGGATGATTTTGGTGTAGGTTTTAGTTCGTTCAATTACCTGAAGCGTTTGCCGGTTGATGTACTTAAAATAGACGGTGAATTTATTACTGATATGGTAAACGATCCGGTCGATCAGGCAATGGTTCAGGCAATGATTCAAATAGCTAAAACATTAAATAAAAAAACGACGGCTGAATATGTTCAGGATGCAGCAACCCTGGAAATGCTCAAACGCTTTGGTGCTGATTATGCTCAGGGATATTATTTAGGTAAACCAAAGCGAGATATTACACGAAAAAATTATGATGATGCATTAAATCGTGTGGATACAAATATACTGCCATTTTAATTTTTCAATAATATTAATAGTGCTTTTTACTGCTTTCCCCCACCGCTGGCTTTTATTAAAAGCTGATCCATCATCCGTGTGCTTAATATTCTTTTTAGGTAGCCCATAATATAAGTTGGTTTGGTTACATAGTATCTTGCCTGTGGGTGTTTTGCTTCTATAGCATGGATGACTTTTTCACAAACGGCTTCTGGGCCGAGTGTAAATGGCGCGGCAGGGCCTTCTTTTTTCAGGCGATTAAGCATTGAGCTGTACTGTTCTTTGTGTTGGCTGTTATCACTATTGATATATTTATTAAAGGCTTTAAGTGCATTTTTTCTAAAATCACTAATAATGGGGCCAGGTTCAATTAAGCTTACATAAATATTGCTACCAGATAATTCCTGACGTAACGTATCGCTTAATCCTTCCAGAGCGAATTTACTGCAATTGTAAGCACCTCGGTACGGCATAGCGGCAAAGCCTAAAACAGAGCTGTTTTGAATAATGCGACCATAACCCTGTTTTCGCATTACAGGTAAAATCAGATTAGTCAGTTCCATAGTGCCGAATAAGTTTGTTTCAAATTGAGCTCGTAGTGCATCACGTGTTAAGTCTTCAACTGCACCGGCCAAACCATAAGCGCCATTATTAAACAGAGCGTAGAGTTCCCCTCCGGTTTGATCAAGAATCTTAATTAGTGCGTTTTTAATTGATAAAGAATCGTCCAGGTCCAGTTGCAGGCTATTTAGCCCCAATTGTTTTAAGCGTTTTACATCATCGGGTTTTCTGGCGCTGGCAAATACTTGATAGCCCATTTTTTGTAGGTGTTGGGCTGTATAAAGTCCAATTCCGCTAGAACAGCCAGTAATTAAAATAGTTTTATTTTTCATGGTTAAAATGCCTGCGGGGGTTTGATATTCTGTTAGCTGCTATCAAGGGTATTGTCATCTTATGTTAGTAATAATTTAATATAGAGTTTATTTTTAATTAATAAAATTGCAACTTTTAAATTTAAATTTATTGCTGAAAGGGGTCGGTTATGCATTGGCGAAGTGAAGAGTCAGGCCTTATTTAGATGATTTTATATGTCTTTTGTTTAGTTATTTTCATATGAAAAAATATTTATTATTATCATTATATAACCTTCATCTGTTTGTCATTTATTAATATTAAATTTTACAGTGCATTATTAAATAATTCATTGTAAAGGTTTAAATATGAAAACGAGTATATCTAGTTTGTCTTTTTCACTGGCAGTTGCATTATCTTTTTCTGTTGGTGCGTCTAATATGGAAACACCGGAGGGCTGGTACCTGTCTGGAAAGCAGAGTGTTCGTGAAGCGTTACATTTGAAAAAAAATAAACATCAAGCAAAAAATGTAATCCTGTTTATTGGTGATGGTATGGGTGTGTCAACAGTAACAGCGGCACGCATACTTGAAGGGCAACGACGAGGTGAAAACGGAGAAGAAAACGTCCTTAGTTTTGAGACATTGCCTTATTTAGCGCTTTCTAAAACATATAATACAAATCAGCAAACACCTGATTCGGCTGGTACCATGACAGCAATGATGGGTGGTATTAAGTCAAAGGCAGGTGTTATTGGTGTTAATCAAACTGTGACACGTGCTGATTGTGCATCTTCCAAAGGTGCAGAAATTATCACTTTTTTAGAGCAGGCTGAACAGGCCGGAATGTCGACGGGCGTTGTATCTACTGCGCGTATTACACATGCTACACCGGCTGCCACATATTCACATGTGCCTGAGCGTAACTGGGAGGATGACCATGACCTTTCTGAAGAAGCAAAAATGAATGGGTGTAAGGATATTGCTCGTCAATTGGTCGAGTTTCCATATGGTGATGGAATTGAAGTTGCAATGGGGGGTGGGCGCCGTAGTTTCTGGCCACGTAATGTGGCAGACCCTGAGAACGAGGGTGCAACAGGTGAGCGTGATGATGGGCGCAACCTGACAGAAGAGTGGGTTGAAAAATATGAAAATGCCAGTTTTATCTGGAATAAAAGCCAGTTCAATGCCATTGATGCAGATGCAACGGATCATTTACTTGGGCTCTTCAGTCGTTCACATATGCAATATAACTATGACATACCAGATGATATAGGTGGTGAGCCCAATATTGCTGAAATGACAGAAAAAGCGATAGATGTTCTGGATAATAACCGTAAAGGGTATTTCCTTATGGTTGAAGCGGGGCGAATTGATCATGGGCACCATGCTGGAAATGCTTATCGTGCACTTGATGACACTATTGCCTTATCCGATGCTATTAAAATAGCCATGGAAAATACCAACCCTGAAGAAACATTAATTATCGTAACGGCTGATCACAGTCATGTCTTTACTATTGCGGGTTATCCAACTCGTGGTAATCCAATTTTAGGTAAAGTGGTTAGTAATGATGGAAAGGGTGAGGCCGAAAGTGAATATAAACTAGCCAGTGATGGTATGCCATATACGACAGTGAGTTATGCTAATGGCCTTGGTTTTGCCTCTTTACCTGTTGGTGGTGATAGCCGATATGAGATGCCGGCTGATACGGGGCGTAATGCGGATTTATCTTTTGTTGAAACAGAGGATCAGGGATTTCATCAGGAGGCGCTGGTTCCATTATCATCGGAAACACATTCGGCAGAAGATGTTGCCATTTACGCTGGTGGTCCTGGTGCCCACCTGTTTCATGGTGTGCAGGAGCAAAATGTGATTTACCACATAATGAATCAGTCAGCACGTATTGAAAAACGTATTAAAAAGAACCAGCATCATGGGTGGTGGTGGTAATGTATTAATAAACTGGTAATGCAGGATATGTCGTGAAGCACCCAACGTTGGGTGCTTCATTGTTTTTATGATAGTTAAACTAGTTGATTATCTAGCTCTTTTTTATGCGTGAGAAGCAACTTTGCCCGTCAGTGATGAATGTTCGGTACGTCAGTATTCGGAGTAAGTTGAATGATTGTGGATCAATGGTATTGGGTTGCTAACGATAAATTCGCATAATAAGTCGCCACGCCTTATAATATCCCGCCATTTAGGCAAGCGAGCCTTGTTTAAAAAGCACATGCCCCTGAGCTTTTCAAGGGTATTGGGAAGAAGCAGCCATTTTCCAGACCTGGTTCTGGTTTTAACTTTTTGGATTTGAATTATGCGCAGTCATTACTGTGGTCAGGTAGACGAAAACCTGGTCGATCAGGAAATAGAATTATGTGGATGGGTAAACCGTCGTCGTGACCATGGAGGCGTAATTTTTGTTGATTTACGTGATCGTGAAGGTCTGGTGCAGGTGGTTTTTGACCCGGATAAACCTGAGATGTTTGCACTGGCTGAGCGTGTGCGTAATGAATTTGTGCTTAAAGTGAAAGGCCGTGTAAGGCTGCGCGATGAGTCGGCTATTAATGCAAATTTGAAATCAGGAAAAATTGAGGTGCTAGGCCTTGAGTTAGATGTATTAAATGCATCTGAAACACCGCCATTTCAGCTAGACGACCAGGGAGTACATGAGGATATTCGTCTGAAATATCGTTATATTGATCTGCGTCGTGATGAAATGCAGCAGCGTATGCGACTGCGTTCACAGGTGTCCAGTTTTATTCGTCGATTTATGGATGATCGTGGTTTTCTTGATATTGAAACGCCAATGCTAACGAAGGCGACACCTGAAGGCGCGCGTGATTATCTGGTGCCAAGTCGTACCCATCAGGGTGAATTTTTTGCTTTGCCCCAGTCTCCACAAATTTTTAAGCAACTACTCATGATGTCTGGTATGGATCGTTATTATCAGATTGTTCGTTGTTTTCGTGATGAGGATTTACGTGCTGACCGTCAGCCTGAATTTACACAGATTGATATTGAAACATCCTTTATGAACGAAGATCAGGTAATGGAAATAACGGAAAATATGATCCGTGATCTGTTTGCTCATGTTCTGGAAGTGGCATTACCTGATCCATTCCCGCGCATGACTTATGCGGAAGCGATGGATCGTTTTGGTTCTGATAAGCCAGATTTACGTATTGATATGGAGCTGGTTGATATTGGCGACTTAATGGAAAACGTAGAGTTTAAAGTTTTCTCTGGTCCGGCTAAAGACCCTAAAGGGCGTTTAATCGTATTGCGTGTGCCTCAGGGTGCAAAGCTAAGCCGTAAGGAAATTGATGGTTATACAGAATTTGTTGGTCGATATGGTGCTAAAGGCCTGGCATGGATTAAAGTTAATGATGTGGATGCGGGTCGTGAAGGACTGCAATCACCTATCGTTAAGTTTCTACCCGATGACGTTTTAGATGAGATTATTAAACGCAGTGGCACACAAACCGGGGATTTGCTTTTCTTTGGTGCTGGTAATGCAAACGTAGTGAATGAGTCTATAGGTGCGTTACGTGTAAAACTGGGGCATGATCTGGATCTTGTTTCCCGCGAGTGGAAGCCTTTATGGGTTGTTGATTTTCCCATGTTTGAATGGAATGAACGTGATGAGCGCTGGAATGCGTTACATCATCCGTTCACGGCTCCTTCAGGTAGCGTAGAAGAATTAGAGGCCAATCCAGGTGAAAGTTTATCCCGTGCATATGATATGGTGCTAAACGGTTGTGAGCTTGGTGGTGGTTCAGTGCGTATTCATGATACAGCGATGCAGCATAAGGTATTTGAAATACTGGGTATCAGTGATGAGGAAGCAGAGGAAAAATTTGGTTTCTTATTAGAAGCGCTAAAATACGGTTGTCCACCACATGCAGGTTTGGCTTTTGGTTTAGATCGTATGGTGATGTTAATGACTGGAGCGAGTTCAATTCGTGATGTAATGGCATTTCCCAAGACGCAAACAGCAGCCTGTTTGTTAACTGATGCGCCTTCAGGTGTGTCGAACACGCAGTTAAAGGAATTGAATATTCGTATTCGTAAGCCAGCTGGAGACGCTTAAAAGAGTAGCTGCAAATTGGCTCTTTCTCTGAGAGAGCCGTTTAAGGGCTTATATTACGCATGTTTGCCTCTTTAGCAGGGGCTCTTTGATAGCTAAAACAACAAACTGATTCTAATTAAGAAGACAAAATGAAAACCATACAGGCTTATGCTTTATTAGACGATGAAGAATGCAAACAGCGTATTCTCTCGGCGAAAGAAAAACTGGGTGAGCGACTGGTTATTTTGGGTCATCACTATCAGCGTGATGAGGTCTTTGAGCATTCTGATTTTACCGGTGATTCACTTAAGCTCTCGCGTGCAGCGGCAGAGTCTAAAGCAGAATATATTGTATTCTGTGGTGTGCACTTTATGGCGGAAGTGGCCGATATATTATCTCGGCCTGATCAGGTTTCTATTATTCCCGATATGGCAGCAGGTTGCTCTATGGCCGATATGGCTAATTTAGCCAAAGTCGAAAAAGCCTGGGCAGAATTATCCAGTATCATTGAGCCAGATGAGTCAGTCACACCTGTTACCTATATAAACTCGGCTGCTGATCTGAAAGCATTTTGTGGTAGTCATGGGGGTATTGTCTGTACTTCGACTAATGCACGTAATGTGCTGGAATGGTCATTTAAACAACGTGAAAAAATTCTGTTTTTCCCTGATCAGCATCTGGGTAGAAATACTGCAGCCGTAATGGGCCTGTCTATGGATGAAATGGTGGTGTGGGACTATGACAAAGAAATGGGCGGTCTGACAGTAGAGCAGATTAAAAAAGCTAAAATGATTTTATGGAAAGGTTTTTGTTCTGTGCACCAAATGTTTACTCCTGAACAAATTGATAATTTTAAACAGAAGCATCCAGAAACTATTATTATTTCACACCCAGAAAGCTCTTATGAGGTCTGTCAGAAGTCAGATTATGTGGGTTCAACTGAATATATCATTAATACTATCCGCGCCGCTGAGCAGGGCACACGTTGGTTAGTAGGTACAGAGCTAAACCTGGTTAATCGACTTAAAGATCAGTTTGCCTGCGAGGAGAAAAAAGTGCACTTTATGTCTCCTACGGTATGTATGTGTTCCACGATGTTTCGAATAGATTCTCAACATTTAGCATGGACTCTGGAAAATCTGGTGGATGGTCATATCGTTAACCAGATCCAGGTGCCTGTTGATGTAGCAAAAAATGCCAGACTGGCACTTGATAGAATGCTTGAGGTTTCTCCTTAGTTATACCGATTATTAAACGTCTTAAAATCAGAAAAAATGATATTGTGGGGCAGAAAAGGCTATGCCCCTGTATGTAGATACATTTGTGTAAAAATAAAAAGCGCTTTATATCTCTAGTTGTAAATAGTTTCTTAACCTGATTTTTTTGTTATCTCTTAAAGAATTACTTAAAAAGCTTTAAACTTCTGTTTCTTTTAGGTATTTTGTATCCATGAAAGAATCAGTCATACTTGTTCATGGTATCTGGATGAACGGAATAGAAATGTTCCGGTTACGTCAACGTTTAACAGAAGCCGGTTATGAGTGCCACCAGTTCCGCTATTCGTCTTTAAAGTGTTCTCCCCAGGAAAATGCACAACGTCTACATAAATTAACCCACTCCATTGATGCTCAGGTTGTGCATTTTGTCTGTCATTCACTGGGTGGCCTGGTCATGTTGCATTTATTTGACAAGTATTTAGTTGAAAAAAAAGGCAGAGTTGTTTTTTTAGGGGTACCGGTTAATGGCAGCCAGGTTGCACGGCGTCTTTCCAGCACGATTATGACGCGTTGGGCAGTTGGTAAAAGCATCGAGCATGGATTGCTGGGTGATCGGCCTGTGTGGAAAAAGTGGCGTGACTTAGGTGTGATATCGGGCAATATTCCATTAGGGGTTGGGCTTGTTGTGGGAGGGCCTCCATTACCACATGATGGAACCGTTTCGGTGGAAGAGACTTATCTTGGTGGCGCTACAGATTATATTACTATACCGGTAACTCATTTTGGCCTGTTATATTCGGAGTCTGTCGCTACTCAGGTGGTTACATTTTTGCGTGCTGGAAAATTTGGGGATGAAGCAACTAATCTGTTGTTTGATGCTACGGGCTAGTCTGGCCTGTTTTTTCGGCTCACTTCCTGGTTAGTGGCATATAAAATAGCCATAAAAACTAATGATAAAAGCCTTTGCCCTGCGCTTTGTTAATAAAAAAACCCAGATAAGCTGGTTATAGGTACCAGCATAAAGCATTAATAATAGCCAGTGGATCTCTTATAACGAGAATGGATTGTTGCGTTAAGGTTATCTAATCATCATGCTTAAAGTGAAAACAAGTCTGAATTTTGCTAAAAATGAATAAAATTTTATACATTAAAGGCCGTATATAATTATTTATATGCTTAATAATTAACAGGTTTTTATATTGGCAGGAAAAAATCATAGATTTATAAAAATATATTTTTCCTGTAAAGGTGTGTTTTATTTATTAGTAAAGAATTATATTCTTATGTATCTTGTTGATATTACAGAAGAAAAATAAATTTCATCCACTAAGGGTTAAAAATAAGTGAAAACATGGATCTGCTCTAGATAAAAGATAGGGAAAAAAGCCTATATAGTATTTGGCCCGGGCGAACTATAACTTCTTTTCAGTATTTTCGGTTCAATAGTTATGAATCAGCAGTTGCTGCTTATCTGCATTGCCAAATGTAGGGGGGATAGAGACTTCCAGGTCTGGGTAGCGAAAGATTTTTGTTAATAATTAGGCGTGGTGGTGGTTTTTAATGGGTGACATAAGAGAGTTTAAAGTATACCCCATAGGTGTATCTGATAGAGATAAGCAGATGTTGAAGAGGGTGCTTAGAGTGTCGTCTGGTTCAGTAAGAAACTATGTCATGACGGATGTTGAAGCCCGTGATTCAAATAAATTATTTCTGGTTAATTCTGATGATGACGACTCAATATCGTATTGGTGTAAACATTATTTAAACAGTGATAAGTCACCACGTGTACCGACAGTGTTCGCGGGTAAACGAAAAATAAAAGGCAATAGAATATATAATGTGAACGTTCCATTTTTGGCCTCGCAGGTTATAAATGTTTTTGATACGGTGACAATTAAAGAGATGAATTTTATTCCTGAGCTTACTATTGGTAAGACTATGGACGAAAGAAATTTATCACAAAGTTTTATTGAAAATGTAATTAATAAAAAAACCGAAAAAGAAAATATTTTTACGGCATTAGTGGTTGATGATAGTCAGCCAGTTAGAAAGCAACTTGAAATTGAACTTAAAATTTTAGGTGCAAAAGTAGAGGTGGCTTTTGATGGTAGGCGGGCTATAGAGCTGTGTAGAGATAATGCATATGACATTATATTTCTGGATGTGGTTATGCCAGGCATGGATGGCTATAAGGTTTGTAAATTTCTTAAAAAAAATATTCAGACAAAAAATACACCGGTGGTTATGTTAACGGGTAAATCGTCTCCCTTTGATAAAGTAAAAGGAACATTGTCTGGTTGTGATAGTTATTTAATTAAGCCATTAGAAAGAGAGCAGTTTGAAACTGTCGCACGAAAATTTATACCGGACTTAAATCAGGTTCAAAGAATGTGAAAAACCCCCATATAATAAATGTGATAAATAGACTAATTTTACAGCTTAAGAAGAGTGGTTGCAGTTATAAAGTACAGGAGAAAATAACATGACAATAAATAAAGTATTACTAGTAGATGATTCGCCAATGGACCTTGCAAATATTAGATGTATTGTAGCTGATGCGGGCTACTCAGTAGTAACAGCAACAACGGGTATAGAAGCGATTGAAGTAGCCAGAAGTGAGTTACCCGATTTAATTTTTATGGATATAGTAATGGAAGGAGCTGATGGATATGATGCGTGTAGAGAAATAACTCAGAATGGAAATACAAAAACAATACCGGTGGTTTTTGTATCAAGTAAAAATCAGAAAGCGGATAGAGTGTGGGCAGAGTTGCAGGGTGGCAAAGCATTTATAACAAAACCTTATACTCCAGAGCAAATTCTGGATCAGATAACAGCTCTTAATTGAAACGTTATCATTATTAAAACTTTAATCAGGAATTGATGCTGTTATGACAGATGTTAGTGAAAACTGGCTTGAGCCTGAAGACGCTTTAAGCAGGTTTAAGAAACCTGAAAAACATCTGTTGAATAAGCAGGAAACTGAGTATGAGTCAAAAGCCAGTCGATATGGATTTATGATAGATAATATGGGCTTTTTGATTTCAGAAAATACACTGAGTGAGATAGTCAGGAATGCGGATATATGCCCCTTACCTAATACTAAGGACTGGATGAAGGGATTGGTTAATGTTCGGGGTAATTTAGTGCCGGTTTATGATATGTCTCTAGTTTTAGGTGTTAAAGGGGAAGGTGCTAAATACAATAATTTACTTGTTTTAGACACGGGTAGTCAGTCTGTCGGTATTCTCATTGAAGGGTTGCCTCAGTCATGTGACGTGGATAGCTGGCATAAAATATCAGATTTACCATGTCAGTTAATTGGATTTAAAGAGCATGTTTCGGATGTGTATACATCGGATGACATGGTCTGGATGGATTTTAATCAAAAAAGTTATTTTGAATCATTGAAAACACAAATGATTATATGAGCTAGTATTATTATTTGTTAAATAAAGAAGTTGTGGAAAATATGGAAATATAAATTCCAGGCTTGTTCTGTAAGTCACTCTCTGGAGAAGGTTAGTATGAAATCTATAGATATAAGCAAGTTTGGTGATTTTGCCAATATAAAAATAACACAAAAATTATTCGGCTTATTGATTGGTCTGTTTATCGGGTTTGTGATTATTGGTTTGGCGTACCAGCAAGTGCTGCAGGCAGAACTGGAAGCAGTGGAAGTGTCTGAAAAAATGG
>JADGFA010000073.1 GCA_016744065.1 Gammaproteobacteria bacterium | reverse complement strand
TTGATGCTTTATGATATGCTGATTTTTAAGCTATCCGATGTCCGCTTTGTCGGTTTTTTCACTACCGGTCAATATTCCGCCAATGTCGCTTTTGTGGTGTTCAGGGAACACCTGTCATATTAGATATTACTATATATTTCTTATAATCTATCACTATCATTAGAAGGCCTAACCAGAAATGGAAGCCCGCTATGTTATATCTAACTCACAATCCTCAAAGTCACATTCCCTGGAACAAAGGCAAGCTCATTGGACAGAAGCCACCCTTGAAGCTTCATGAAATTTGGGCGATCCGAATACGTCTGCAAATAGCCAAGAAAACACGAGATCTGGCATTATTCAACCTTGCGCTAGATAGTAAGCTGCGGAGCTGTGATCTAGTTAATCTCAAAGTCAGAGATATTGCACATGGTAAGGAAATATTTAAACGAGCTATGGTCATGCAGCAAAAAACAAAGCAACCCGTCCAATTTGAAATCACGAAGCAAGCTCGTGAATCATTATCAAATTGGATCAAACAGAAAAATCTGTCTTATGATGATTATCTTTTTCAAGGTAGTTTCTGCAAATCAAACCATATTTCTACTAGACAATATGCTCGAATATTAGATAAATGGATCTCATCAATTGGTTTAAACCCTCATGAGTATGGCACTCATTCAATGCGTCGTACTAAAGCGTCTCTCATTTATAAGAGAACGAAGAACTTACGTGCTATACAGCTCCTTTTAGGGCATCGGAACTTAGAAAGCACTGTTCGATACTTAGGTATTGAAGTGGATGATGCATTAGATCAGCATGTCTGCTTTGTGGTGTTCTGGGTTTTAACTCCAGAAAAGTCACTAGATCAGGGCAGTGAACAGGTTTCTACTCTTTTTCAAATCCGCAGACATTATGTCCAATATTGACATATATGGACAATGACTATATATACATATATGGAGGTATCAGCAATGAATGTTAGCTTAAGCACAACTTTTGAAGCCTATATCCAGAAACAACTGGATGACGGGACCTATAACAATGCAAGTGAGATTATACGTGAAGCACTGCGTCTCAAAATGCAGTAGGATGAGATATACCAAACCAGATTAGAGTCCTTAAGAGCCGCCATAATTCAGGGTGAAGAAAGTATTTAATGGGGTCAGAGTGGAGCACAATTATTTCTGATATACATAAGTTTTCTGCTCGCTGTAGTGACTTCACTATAACAGTAAATGTAATTCCAACTCATTCCTTTCAACAAAAAACATCATCAACTTCGAATATTAGAAAAAATTATGCTCTGACCCCGATTAATTCCCCGATTAATTCAAATGGCATCAATGAAGTCGATACCTCTTTGTAGCAATGTTTCTTGTCGTTTATTTTCATCCCATTCGAATTCCATAAATTATCCTTTTTAACTCTCATCACATAATTTATCCCATATATCTTCAAGACCACGATTTGCTAAATATAAACTCACTTCATAATCAATGTCTGGAATCATACTTGTATTATCCTTGCTACCTAATACGGAAATATCATTTTGCATGTCTTGAGCTATATGATCGATCATAGTTATAATAAATTCACCATACACAATTGCTTCGCCTTCTGATGAAATACCTGTTTTCAATAAATCAACTATTTTATTGTTATTTAGTTTTTTTGCATAATATTCAATTACAGCCCCTACATGAGGGTATCTATTAAACTCGATCATAATGTACGCTCCGCATTTTTTATAACTGACATTCGATCAGCGATCCACTTCAGGTTAGAGACAAGCTTATGTATTGGAATTTCCTCAGTAACAGTTAAAAAATAATGACCTTTTTTCTTTGGCTTTTCATCTTCAACAAACTTCATATTTTTTGGAAGATCACTCCCTTGAAGAACCCAATGAACATCTACTGTTCTACCCGGCACCCTGGAAAAAAGCCTATAAACCCTTTTAAGTTCTTTCCAGTTTGCAGAAAACGACAACCCTTTCTGATTGTGAGGTAAGACCCATTTACCATCACTTGATAAAAGATAGTCGGTTATTCTTATCCCGTAAACGGTTCTATACTGTCCTTCTTTAACATCTGGATATATAGTTGGATGATTTCCTCTTATAACTGGCCTTGCAATAAATCCTTCTAATTCAGAAATTATTTTCTTCAAATCATCAAGTGATTTAAATTGATTTATTTCCTCCATTATTAAAAACTCTCTATGATTGATTTAATACTAAAGCCTGTGTGATTTGCGCATTCGAGCGCAGCGTAAATACATCAAATTGACACATTCGTTAGGCTGTTATTTTATTTAATGGGGTCAGAGCATAATGGCACTTACTTAAGACTAAACACCCCTTAATTAAATGCACTAGCAGTGTCGATCAATCAACGCGAACCCACAACTATTGAACTACCCTACAACCGTCATCCTGAGCGAATGCGAAGGATCTAACTACCCGGGCACTCAAGATCCTTCGCATTCGCTCAGGATGACAGCTATTCATATATGTTTTATTTATATGTTCCTTTTAAAACCAGTACTTACCCCTGTGCTGGAGCTTAAGTAAGTGCCATTAGGGTCAGCGCACAATTATTCCTGATATACATAAAAATCTCTATCCTCTGTAATGATTCCACTATATCAATAAATGCAACCCTAACTCATTCCTTTCAACAAAAAAACATCATCAACTTCAAATATCAGGAAAAGTTATGCTCTGCCTCCGATTAATCTTGTTATAAGCGATCACTCTGAGAGCAGCTCATAGAATGACAGTGAATTTCCAAAAGGGTCGTAAAATTCAAAATACTTTACAAAGCCAGGCACTGTTTCTATTTCTCCAACTTGTACCCCATACTTAAGAGCCAGCTCATGACTTGCCACAATGCCATTCGACTCAAAACGTAAAATTGCTGGATTCGAATCGCTAGTTTCGACTTGAAATAACTGCAACCAGGATGTTGAAGTGAGACTTAATTCTGAAACATCAGGAGCAGGATGTATTACTTCTGGATTACCAAGAATTTCACGGTACCAGTCAGTGGCTTTTTTTAAGTCAGAAACAGGTATTCCTATGGTGACGCTCTTGATTTTCATTTGACCTCCTGAAGGAAGAGCAGTTGATTGCTGTAATGCACAAGATGTCAAAAAACATCCCAGTAATAATGAAACTAAGAAATGCCTCATACTATCTCCAATAACTTACAATGTCTACATAACCGAAAAAAGGTGCACAGGCTGATTTTTAGGCCATACGCCCTTTTGTCGGGTTGATATTTTTGTTACTTAACGAGGTCAGAGAAAAATTAATAATGGCTGGCCATAATCGCGAGACAATGGCCGAACTGTTATTCGACTTGTTAGATTAAGGCTTACACGTTACCTCTGAATCATACCCTAAGTAATAATACCCCTCCCAAATAACCTCAGAAGAATCTTTAATAAGGTATTTAATCCCTTCAGCTGTAGTGCAGTAGCTGAAATTAGAAAGGTTAAGTTCCTCTCCTCCAATAACTCCAATGGCTAAATCAATGGTTACTGTAGATTTAACTAAATAAAAAGAATAACCATTATTTATATTTATTTTTTTCCTGTCTTCCATTAATGGAAGACATTCTTCCTGGCTTTTAGTTTGGCTAATTATTTTAGCTTTTTCACTAGTGTTATTTTTTTCTAATTTCACTAATGTAATATCTGTTGGTATTTTTATATCCTGGTTTTTAATTGCTAAGCAATTACCGTGCATCCACCCTATATTCTTTTCAATGAATAATTTGTTGTTATCTATTAAATTCATATCAGCACAAGAAACAGATAAAACTGCAAGGAATAATATAATAAAACATTTCATATCATCTTCCATTAAACGACCAGTAAGGAGCATCTGTTTTTAATTTTTTAACACCAAATTAATCACCGATGGAATGTAATACTGTATTTGTGTTTGCGTTAGCCGAATAGGTAACCTGTACTTCCGTTTTGTTTTTTTTCTTTACTTTAATTGACCCACTCCATTTAATAGTCATATCTATAGCTTTACCACTAATATGATTACTAGTGATCATAAATACACTAAAACTGAACCTCAGACTAAGTACCACACGAAAATATTTTAGTTAACTTATAAGTAGAAGGCCCTTAATGAAACCTGGCTAACTTCAGTAAGGCGGCATATTGTTTTTTAGATAACAGTTTCTGCACTTCGTTCATACAGTTAATTTGAGCCGCGGTAAGTTGACTACGCTTAATAGCAACCTGATCAATTTTTTTCTGTAATTCTGCCGCGCCTTTTTTTTCGTCAACCACAGCACGCATAATTTCAAGTTCAAGTTTTCGAATTTCTGTACTCACCGGCATAACCACAGCAGCAACGTTCCCCTGCACAGGATCAAGTGCCTGTTTCTGTTTATCAGTTAGTGCAATAGTTTCACTATTCTGGTTTGCCCGTAGAATGTGCATAAAATGAGGCAGATTAGAATGAATTAAAAAATAGTCTTTGGGAAAGTGTTCTGCTAACAGATAAGGGTTATCAGTCATGGCTGTATCTTTATCTGCCTGCGCAACTGGTACAACACTGAATAAAATAAGAAGGTATAAAATTTTAATTTTCATATTAATGATTACCTGGTATGTTATGTTTAATCCATCTTTTATTATTTACCACTTCAGTACCATTCCAACTGACATATTAAAACCTGCGCCGGGTATAAATGTCGGCACCAGGCTGCCATTGTCATCTACTGCTGATCCATGTATGACATAGCTGGTTTGATAAGTCTCATTCGTTAAATTATCAAATACGGCAAAAAAACGCAATGCCTGATGGGGCTGGTAATTTAATTTTATTCCCCACAGGGTATAGGCATCCTGCACCATTACATTAACATGGTCTGCATATGCATCCTGTGGCTGCCATTTAACATTAGGTGCAATTGAAAATTTCCCTTCTATTTGATAATTAAGTTCATCCTGTAATAAATGCTCTGGAATACCTGCAATTTGATTACCATCAAACCGCCCTCCGTCAAACTGATAATCAGCAAAGTTATAAACCAGTCGGGATTTCAATTGATCATGTTTATATAACCAGCCTTTCAACAACAGGTTATTTAATTCCAGTTCTATGCCCTGGTGAAATGTATCATCCGAATAGTTTACGGTACGACCATTAATCGCAAAATCATCATCAATTTCTGAAATCAGTTCATCCTTTATCCAGGAATAATAGTAGTTTAACTGCCAGCTAAAGTTTTCTCGTTCTCCCTCACTGCCTATTTCAAATGTTAACGCTTCCTGTAGTTCCAGTGGGTTAACACTCACTGATTGTCGGTCATGTACAGGTAAGGCATCATTTAATAGTAATTGCCAGAATGTAGGGGCTTCGGAGCTACGACTAATATTGGTAAAGTATCGTGTGTGATCATTCTGATGATAAATCAGCCCCAGTTTTGGATTAACTGAATGGTAGGAAAAATCACTATCCAGTAGTCCGGGTGTCTGTTTATCTTTTATATCACGTTCATTGGTAACCCATTGTAATGACATAACCCATTGCAGTGATTCGCTCCAACTGTCTATGGCCTGTATTCCCAGTGCCAGATTGCCCGCTTTAAGATCCAGGTTTCCAAATCGATGTAAACGCTGGCCGGTTTCCCGATTATTGGCATATAGCTCTCTGGGCATATCACCCTGGTTTGCTGACAGGCTAAATTGATAACTGCCGGATAAGTCTTCTCCCTCTTCATCAAGGTATAGTTTGTAGCTGTATTCCACACCCAGATTAGTTGATTCTGTGATGGTGTGTGTTAGCGGGTTTTTAAAATAGTCTTCTATTTTTTCAGCATAAACACCCATTGTCTGATCTGAGTCTATTCCACGTAAGGTTGTTTTATTGGCGAGCCTATACTGACGAGTGTCACGCAAAGGATCGCGTTTTAAAATATTTAAAATACTATCCAGTGATGAATCGCCCTCACCCAGTATTGAATCAGGATCATTTAGCACTCTGTCTCTGGGTAATACAAAAGGGATTTCAAAAACATTATCGGTAAAATTAAAATAGGTTCTGTTTTCATTATTAGCAAATTTATAACCCGCATTCATCATTACATTACTGCGTTTTCCTTCACTATGTTGACGAAAACCATCGCTTTGTGAATGACCACTTATAAAATAATAATCCCACTTTTTTTCTTCACCTGAAAAACTGATACTGCCATTAAAGGTGTCAAATGAACCCGCTTCCAGATGCAAAGCGGCATCACTGTTGCTGCCATTTCTCTGAATAAAATTAATTGCGCCTCCCAGAGTTGATGCACCATACTGCATGCCATTAGCGCCTCGATAAACAGACACCAGCATGGCATGTTCCGGGTCGAGTAAGCCTATAATAAAAGAACCATCAGCCTGATTCAGGGGCAAACCATCGTACAATAACTGAACACCCCGGCTCACTGGATTATCCTGAATACCGGAACCACGTATATTTAATCGTGGCTGATCATTTCCACCAAAAAATTCCTGCATAATAATTCCGGGCTCAAACCCCAGCACATCACTTAATGTGGCCTGACTGCTGGTTTTTTTATCCAGATCAATTATATTCGTGCCACCTGGCACCTCTTCCAGTTTAAATTCCAGCTCCATTCGAGCTGGGCTATCAGTTACCTGACCTTCCACTTCAACTACGGGTAATTCAGTTGGTTTATTTTCATTAACCCCCTGGGACATTACCTGGGCCATTACCTGAGCCGTTATCAGAAAAATAAAAATACCAGTAGAAAAAACTGTGCGCAACAAATAACTAAATATCATACATTTCTACTTTATTACCGGCTTCTGTTTTATGTTGTAGGAGCAACACCACCCCAAACAAAGTGAGCACTAACCAGATGTTCAGGCTGCCATTCCCACTGTTAATATGAAAATCACCTTTGAGGTTTTCTGCTAGTGCAAAGTTTGCCGTTACTGAACCATTGATGCTGCCATCCGCATCCATTGGCCCACCATCTTTAAGGTGAATATCGAGGGTACTGGAATCGATTTTTGTCCATTGAGTAGCTGACTGTAAATGAAAATTATCGCCGGTATTTTCGAGTCCGGGGGTATTCAGGTCGGTATTTACCCTGTAGAGCAAAATTTTATCCGGCAGTCTGACTGTTTCTGCTGACACAGATGAAAAATGTAAATGGACGGTAGCCTGACCAGTAGTGGCACTGCTAATAAAATGAAACACCGAACCATTTTCAACGCCTCCGGCTTCATCAAAAGCAAAGCGGATACCTGGTGGTCCCTGTTGAGTCTTTCCTGAATCTATCTGATGTGCCAGTGTTTCATTATCTACTGATAGATCCAGCATCAACGTAACTTCATCACGGGATTTGTCGCGTCCTTTAAAGCGTAGCCCGGTTACTGTGCTGGCATCTGTGGCATCATTACCTGGCTCCAGCGCATCAATAATTCCATCATTATCACTATCAGGGGGGTTATTAAAATCAGCCCCCAGTTCAGTGACATCATCAATGCCATCAGCATCATTATCATTTATGTCCGGGTCCATACCCAGAATGAGTGCTTGCTCATCCAGTAAACCATCAGCATTACTGTCGACCCCAACCAGTCGTGCTATACCGTCCCAGGTGGGTTCAAATGGAAAAGGGAAGCCACCCCAGGGTGGCGAGGAAACCGCATCACCCAGTATGGTTCCGGGAAAACCATTAGCATCTCCATCATGGGTTTCAAAGGTTATTTCATTACCTGCTCGGCTAATTTCCCAGGTAATGGAAAGCAGGCCTGAGGGGTTACCAAATATGGCGTTATATACCTGAAAGTCGACCAGGCCGGTATAAGTACCATTGCCATTATCGGTAAAATTAACCGGGCTGTGTACGATAAAAGGTACACCAATAGTGAGCATATAGGCATTGGTATCGGGTATACCGTCAGAATCTGTGTCCTGAAGATCACCCAGGTCAAAACGAAAATTGGCCACTCCAGTATCAAAATCCCACTCCCAGATAACCCTTTCTACTGCCTGCCCCATATAAACCGGTGGATTATTCGGGTTCATATCGGTATGGGCATTGGCAATAAACTGAAAGTCCCCTTTAAACTGGCCACTAAGACCTGAAGTACCCGAAATAGCAGTGGCCATATAACCTGAATAAATTATAAAAAATAAGATGTATCTGTTTACCTTCATTACTTTACAACCCGGTATTGTCACTTAATCAAAAAAAGCACAGCTAAATACCGCTATCCAGAGACAGGATATATTAACAACTGGTTATATTGTAATGATTATGATTCGCATTAGTATTTGATAAAAATCAATTATTGGATATTTTTTATAAAATTCAATACTCAATTGCTCTGCTTGAATGGATTTGACTCAGGTGAGCGTATGATTCACAGCCAGCCTGGATTTAGATTAAGAGAACTTAAAAGAATTATTAATTCGAATCTATTC
>JADGFA010000026.1:11829-57971 GCA_016744065.1 Gammaproteobacteria bacterium | reverse complement strand
AAGCTTAGACCGCTTCATAAAAAGGCCGGATATATGGAAGCAATACTTTTAGCTATACATAGTTTTGTCTTGCAATACGGGGTGGACCATATATGACCCTATATTTTTTTCGGGCCATTCCCAAATCCACAAGCACATAGTAGCAAATAGAGACATCTGTTAATAGCCAGACATTCAAAATCAGCTTTCAGTCATCCCCATTTATTGGTTACAAACTAATCGTTTTACCCTGCTTCACATCGTTAACAACGGCGATTAACTCTTTACCGCCACCAGAGTAAATTAGCTCGCCAAGCGCGAGCAATACCTTTTCATCAAATTTTGATGTGGTTCTTATAAGCTTCATTAAATCGGCATTATCAATTGGTTTATTTTCATCACCTCTATTCGGTGATATAGAAGCAGCAAATTTCAAGGCAATAGCCGCCTCAATCGTTGGAATTTTTACGACTTGTTGCTTTGCTCTTAATACAATGCAATATTTCTGAACGATTGTGCTAAAAAGCGGGAAACTGTCTTTTACCAGATCAATTCTTTCAGGGTCTTTAACGTTAGGTCTTCTAGAATCGTATGTCACATGATATACACGATCATGCTGTTTAAACTGTGTATAGACTTTATGAATGGCTTTTGATGCACGCTCAAAGTCAGCGCCGCCGATAATAAAATCCACATCCACCGTTGCTCTGGCTGTACCCGTGTAATATGAAAGCATATGACCACCGATTAACACATAGGATACGCAGTTACTTTCAAATAGTGCCGCCACTTCTAACGGGTTAACCGCATCCTCAATATGCTGACTGGACAGCTCAAACGACTTTTGTAAGTTTTCGATTTGTTCTTTCATAGTGTTATGTAAGCAATATTTTCAACACCTAACTGACGCAGCTCTATTAAAGCCTGTTTTGCATCGGTAATAGCTTCCTGAATAAGTTGCCTGGCCGCCTCTTTTGCATCAACCAATGTAGGGTAAGCATCCGGTGTGTCTTTAGGTACTTCTCGCAAAATCGGTTTACAAGGGTTGATAGCAATCACCTGATAACTGATATCTGATTCTGCGTAAGGGTCAGATACGGTTTTTACAGGCTCACTTGCATTCAACAGGGTATCGATAGCCCCTTGAGCAACCGATTTTGCATGCGCTTCTGGATGAGTATTCTTCATAATTTCAATACCCTTTTCAGTCAGCATAAAACTAAGCTCATCCCCTGAGGATACATTCAAGTGCTCCAGCATGGGCGAAGTGATTCTAATCCCATGACTATTGCCCCATTCGCTAATCTTCGTTTTCATCATTAACACCTCACGGATATACAATGTATATACCATTATAGCAAACTACACAAACAACTAGAACTTAATATTCAGCTTACTTTAGGTATTTGATTCTCATTAGGTTTTCCTAAAAACATACTTAAATATGGCCTTTTCGCTTGCTAGAATCCTCGCTTTGGAATACAACAGATAATTATCTGTAAATCTTCAAACTTATCAGGACACCCATAGAAACTAAAGATCAAAACAATGTAAGTCTTTGTTTTTATTATTTTCTTAACATGGGTGTCTTGTTAAGTTGCAATTTTGCGCAAGCATAACACGCAGCAAGATCGAAGGTTTGAGTTTAGGAAAGGTCTGATTTCGGCCAAAAGCGGACGTTGAATTAAGTAAACTGTCCTCGGAATTCCGCAAATGTTTCATTTGGGCATGACTCTCGCTTAAGCATTGTAATTAAAATTACATTGGTTCAATATTGCTGTAGGAGGATATTCTGTTCTTCCGTGACCACGCCCATACATCCTTCCTCGTTCAGAAATTAGATGCAAGTGCTTTCTTGCTCTAGAGCCTACGACATAGAGTGATTTTTTTGCACTTTGCTCTGACTCACCAAAAAATGGCACCATACCTTCTAATAGCGCGTATGCAATGACCACATCATATTCCTCGCCTTTGATACCATGTATTGTTGATACCGTAATGCCCGAACGATTCTCAAATACTTTCCGAAATGAGGTGATGTCACTAATAAATGTTGCCTCTTTTTCTTGTAAACGTTCAATGCGATCTTGTGAGCTGGAAAAGAAATCTGTGTGATGCTCAAAAAGACTAGGAATTGATCTAAAGTCGATATTGATATTATTGAATAATTCATTGAAGAATTGTTCTAAATAAGCAAGGCCATCTTGCTCAGCAAGGTCGATAGCATTACATGCTCTCAGGAGTGACTTATTTGTCAGACTCCCAACATCTACATTCGCATCATTGAGAGCTAACAGTATTTCTCTTGCCCACCGTAACCGCCTGATATACATGGAAGGTGAAGGTTCCGTTAATATAATCCTTGATAATTTATACCAGAAATTATCAATATCTCGTGTAAATGGCACCATGCCAGGCCCATCAAATGAATAGTTTGGTAATGCCCCCACCAGTGATCGTGTCATGCTCGCTAAATATGCCCATTGAGGTGCTAAAATACATATTTCATTTGGAGAGATCCCTTCCTCTTCGATACTGTGAGTAATGATTCTAGTTAACGGAGTCAACAAATCACCCTTGTTGACTTGGGCATCAAAGGTAATAGTACTTGGAAAATCTACACATTTTCCAGCCGGTTCTATCGTCGTATTATAAGCGTTGTAGTGACTAAAATAATCTATGATACGAGACGAGCTTCTATAGTTGCGCGACAACTCCATCTCAATAAAATTAATTTGAGCTAACTCAGAAAAGTCATTAGCTGTTATTGCGTATCCGCCTAATGATTCGTATATGGATTGGTTAGGGTCACCTACAATAAAAGCTTTAACACGCTCCTCTCCTGACCTTAGTATGGCTGAAACAATGGCATACTGAATTTCTTTTGTATCCTGATATTCATCAATTAATATGTGTGTGAATAACGAGCTTAATATTTTGTTGATTGAAGGGTTTTGAGTTATCAACTCATAGGCGTATTTTAGAATAAGCTCGAAATCTATTTGTTTGTTTAATCTTAACATTTCATAGTATTGATCTAGAATAGTATTTACGTCAGGCCATAAACGTGGCTTTCCTGATAAAACCCTCTCTGTTGTAGTAAAGTGAAACCCGCAGTCCCAGTACCTTACTGACGATGTTGTTAGATTTTGACAAAGTTCCGTTATTTTTTTTTCACTATCAAATGAATTGATAACCCTGAAACCATTTTTCAACGCATCGTGATAAAGAGCATAGGGTTTTAGTATCCATTCCAAGCAGAACGAATGAATAGTGCCTATCCATAGTTGGGACGTATCAATACCCAGCCGTTCTATGCGATTTTGAATTTCGTCCGCAGCGCGATGAGTGTAAGTGATAGCCACAACCCATTTTTTTGTTGATTCTAATTTTGAAAGTTCATGGGCTATTTTATAGGTGAGGGTTCTGGTTTTTCCACTACCAGGGCAAGCAACTAGAAAAACACTATCGTCTTCTTCTATTGCGGCAATCTGCTCATCATTTAGGTCTCCCTCTTTCCAGATGGGCATACGTTAAAACCTGGCAAAGAAAGGAATGATTTGATCTTCTGGAAATTTTTCTGTCATTGACGCTTGTAACTGCTGCAAGCTTACAGTTCCTGACAAATATGCTTGTAACTCAGCCTTGAAGCCTGTAATTCCCGTTCTTCTTGTTGCTATATACGCTCTCCAATCACTATACCATTGCTCTTCTTGATCTTGAGCGGAATTTACCATTACTTCTCCTTGATTCAAGTCATCAATAATTTTGCTCAGTCTATATTGCAAAATCCCGTGTATTATTTCTAGGCTTACATTGCCATGTGCGAAAAATATTGCATCAATAATGTAATTGGGTATCACCACTTTATGGCTAATTGCTTTACCCAGTAAAATTGCAAACCACCCTTTACCCGAATGATTGGCCATCGTCAGGGCTCTTTTCCCGTATATGGGTTTTTCAGGTGATTTCAATTCAGTTTCGGCGGTACTTATTGTCCCAGCGTCTAAATAAACATCCCTGCTAATGGTAGATGTAAGCTCTCCATTACCTGCCGCGATAAAATCTACTTCAAATGTATGGAGAGCATAATATGAATTCACCCAACGGTTTCCATTACAAAAAGCGTCTAATGCTGTTTTTCTGGTGACTCCTGAAACTTGCGACCTCAGTGCTTTCCTTTTTACCGACGCTATTTCTTCTGAATCCGCTTCTTGTTCTGTGGTATCAAAGTAAGCCTGATCATTATCAGTAATTATGCTGCACCGTTTTTGTATACGGCTTTCATTAAAGAGTAGGGCAACATTTTCAAAGCCTGTACTACGAATATTGACTAGACTGATGCCTAATTCATCAAGACTGATACCTAGCACCTGTTTTATTAATATTGGGATTAGTATTTCTTCAGCATCACCTTCCACAAGAATGACACTCTTGGCAAAAAGTAAATTATTCCGCACCGCATCGAGGTATCGTTGGACTCGTTCTATTTGTGTGCCTGTTAATCCCGCTGATGGTTGGAATGCAGTGTAACTGCCATTAATTTTACCTAGCACATTCACATTTTCTATATTGCTTACTTCGGAAATATGGGAAGAATGGGTTGTATAGATTACTTGTGTGTTTGGATATTTAAGTTTATCAAAAAGTGACTTTTGGATATGAGTATGGATATGCGCTTCAGGCTCTTCAATCAGTAAAAAATTGGCGATTGTTTGATTGCTTTTTTGATACTTAAACTCTAATAACTTTAAAGTTAAATATATTAAGTTTGCCCCGCCCAAACTCATTTCGTGGATTTCACCCTCATGTCCATCATCAGTTTCAGCGACAAATAATTTTAATGCTTGAAATAACTTTTCTGCTTCGTCAGGTAGGTCTGAATTAATGGATATAGAATTGGGGGAATAAGCATCACCGACGGTTTCATTGACCGTGCTTTTAATATCCTGTCTAATTGTTTGGACATCTTCAAGCGTTTTAATTGCACTGTTTAAACTTTGGACTTGCTCAACGATAGGAGCGAATTGCGCCTGGTCTATTTCCCCACTTTTCATTTTTAGCAATGTGAGCAAAGGGTTAGTTCGGTTGTTATGAAAGTCTGACACAACATCCCTGAGTGCCTGTACATAAGTAAATGAGACTTCTTTAGTCATAGATAGAATCGGAGGGACTTTACCCCCAATCTCTTCTGGGTTTAACTCTTCTGGAAATTGAACATTTTCAAAATCGCCCACAATGCGTCTATACACTGCGGGGTCATTAAAATCAGCACTACTTTTACCAGTGACATAAGTTTCATAATCATCAATGTCAATGTTATCCAAGATTGCCTGTAGGCCCGCGACATCACCATCATCTAGCTGAGCTAAATCGTTCCTGATCGTTTCTTTGGGACGGAAAAACAAGTTATAGGATGCTTTATCAATGGCATCTACGTCTAAAACCCCCGTACCATGAAGAAAGAGTGCCTGAATAGCCTCATCATGTGAGACCTCATCAAACTCTATACTTATTATAATCCAATGCCCTCTCCAGTTACCCAGCCCTCGATGAAAGTCTTTTTCATCCAAATTCATCGAAGATCGCCGCATAGAGCTATCGAGTAATAACCGAATAGATCGGAATAGGTTTGTCTTACCCGAAGCATTTTCACCAATAATAGTATTTATCCCTTGGGTAAATAACAATTTGGTATTGGCAAAATTACGGTAATTAATAAGGCTGAGTTTTGTAATATACATTTCGTCTCGCGGTAAATCGCTGTTACTCAAGCTAGTATTGCTTAGCAAGCACTACGCTATGGAATATAAGAGCGAAAATATATTTTTTAGTAATAATTCAGCATATAAGCAATCATTAACATTTTTCTTGTACCACATCATATTAAAACAGTTCAATTTTAACTAAATAAACCGGATAGTAAGAATGTATCACCGTCCGCTTTGGGTCGATAGCAGACCATACAAAAGCTTCGATGTTTAATCCTACTTGAGTTTTAAATCAAACGTAAGTTACCCCAATTGCTGCGCCAACTCCTCCGCACTTTTATTGTAATACGTCATAAGCTGCTTCAAATCTCTATGCCCTACTATTCTGGCTAAGTCCAGAACATCCAGCTTATTCGCTAACCGAGTAATGGCTTCATGTCTTGTATCATGAAAATGCAGGTTTTGTATAGGGGTACAATCACAATATTTTCTGAATAAAATTTCTAATGCGGCTGATGTCGGTTGAAATATAGGATGTTCGTTACTTCCGAGTTCTGGAAATTGCTTGACTAATGATATGGCTTTGGAGGATAAAGGACATCTCTTGGATAACCGTTTTTAGTGACGGTGTGCGGTAGATAAAAACAACACGCGTATGGGTATTAATTATAGCCTGGGTTAAAGCACAGATTTCACCAGTACTCATGGCTGTTTCTATGGCGAAATGAAAGGCTACGGCAACACGCTGGTACTTATATTGTATTCACAGCCTGGTTTTGAGTACACCATCATCACTACCTATCTATACAATTAAAGCTGGCCGATAACGCCACCTATGTCGCTTTTAAGCAATGAGATAAACAACCTAACCGTATCAAAAACTGGGATTGGACAAATACATTACAACAATAAAAAGTGAAGCTCCCCCGGAACTTATCAGGACATATATGGACGCTCCATTAATGTCTTGTTAAGTTATACAACTAATTTGAAATCGCTCTTCACTCTCAATCCTTGCGTCTAAAATTATGCCATTTCCTGTTCTGCCAGTATATCAAGGCCGTACTTCTCTACCAGGCTAATCAATTTTAGTGCTGCACCATTAGGACGTTTACGTGTTGCACCTGTTGCTTCCCATTTTCTGACACTCTCAACGCCTGTATTTAAGTACATAGCAAAAACAGCTTGACTGGCTCTATTTTGTATTCGTATTTTTTTAATCTGTGCTGGTGTGTATTCTTTTACTTCAGGAAGACACAGAGAATCAAACTCACGCATAGTCTGCTTATCTATTAACCCTGTGTCGCTCATATCCTTAGCTGATTCATGCATTACTTCTAGAATTGATTTATCCATTATTTGCTACCTCAAAAAGCATCTTTTGCTTTACTGCTATATTTAATTCTTTGTCACTATAACCTAAATAAATACCAGCCATTTTCTGCAATGCTTTCTTTTCTTTAGGTGTAATATTTGTTCTCTTACCTTTAGCAAACCCATACATAAAAAACACATGGTTACCCACATTAAAAGCCACGATTGTTCGAGTGCTGCCACTTTTACCTGTATTACCTATCGCTACCCGCTTTTTATAAACTTTCTGCCCTAATGAGGCCTCATACTTACCAGCAGCTATTTCTTCTGCTGCTGTCCATATACCCTCATCTGACATATTTATATCATTCGCCCATCCATTGAAGGCCTTATTCTTAAATATCCTCATACGACAAGTATAGTACTTAGTACTAGCAATAACAATAACACTCTGTAATGCGAATATCGATTTACGCCGAAAAAAGAACTTAGCTAACTAACACTAAAATACAACTTATAGTTAATCACTTAACTCAAATTTTTTAAGAATAAAATAACCGCAATGTAGACGTTATTTACAGATCGGTTAAAAAACAACCAATAAAAAAGCCACTTGAGAAGTGGCTTTTTTAGGAAAATTTACTGAAAAATCAATAAATTAGAGATGGTGCCCAGGGCCGGAATCGAACCGGCACGGTGTTTCCACCGAGGGATTTTAAGTCCCTTGCGTCTACCAATTTCGCCACCTGGGCAGATGGACTTACTTACTTCTAATACCCTTTTTGCGTACTGGATTCGATCGTTTGACAACGATTGTCTACCACAACGCCACCTGGGCAGATGGACTTACTTACTTCTAATACCCTTTTTGCGTACTGGATTCGATCGTTTAACAACGATTGTCTACCACAACGCCACCTGGGATGATGGTCTTGCTTACTTCTAATACCCTTTTTGCGTGCTGGATTCGATCGTTTGACAACGATTGTTACCGCAACGCCACCTGGGCAGATGGTCTTCTACTACATCCTAAATTCGTTATGTTCTGAGGTTAGTCGATTGGCACGACAGTCCAGCACAATACTCATAGGCTTTGTTAAGAGACAAATAAAGCTTTCACCAAGATGGATTTATTATCAATCTATTATACTGCAACAGTATCTGGTTAATTTCTTTTTTCATGATAAATCAATAGCTAAGTTACTGATTTATATAGTTCTGCCTCTAAATTTACGGAGGATTATATCAGGATTTTTTAATAAAGAAACAGCTAATAAATATTTATTATTTTAAGCTTCATTTCAGGCTGTTTAATCCCTTTAATGTCGGCTGGCACGTTATCTTAAAGTATTACTCTATAATGTATTAATGGTAGTGGCTATTTTTATTTCACGTATAGGCATTATCTTGTTATTACAGCCGTATTCATTAAGATTTAACCTGTACCCTGCTTCCAGCCGCCCAGTTGCTAAGGAATATAATCATGCCTGAATTAAAAAATATAACACCAGAAGCTGCTTTTAAAATATTGCAGAAAAACCCGCGGGCTGTATTAATTGATATTCGATCAGATATGGAGTTTCTTTTTGTCGGGCACCCTACCCATGCTTCACATATTCCCTGGATTAATGAGCCTGACTGGGATATTAACCCACACTTTACGGCTGAGGTGAGGAAGCTATTATTAGGTAATATTATTTCTAATGATGAAGAACACAGTGCGCCTATTATTTTAATTTGCCGAAGTGGCAATCGTTCTATCGAAGCCGGTAAACAACTTTTAAGGGATGGTATTAAGAACATTTCTCATATTGAAACCGGTTTTGAAGGCAAGCTGAATGATGAGCATCAACGCAGCTCAATAAATGGCTGGCGATTCGACGGGCTTCCCTGGAGCCAGTGCTAAAAAGCATTATTAATTACGATACGGGGTTTTAAACGATGCTTACAGGCTTGAAACAGGGCGTTTTACGGAGCTGACTTGCTGATCCATGTAGACTATCATTAATATAAAATTAAGGCTTTTACCTTGAAACAAGCAGGAATATAAACCAGAAAACACAGCTAAGCTGTTTTGGAGATAACCTGACCAGTCTGTTTTACTCGCCCATGTATTGCCGATGCGATGCTTTGCAACACATGATCACCAGCACCATGAAAAGTAATACACTCAGTTACTCTATCTAGTCCATTTACTTCGGCAAACACACCAAATAACTCATCAGCATATGAATGAGAAATAGACAATACACTAGACAAGTCTACAACAACACAATTTCCACATGATATCTGGTGTGATATGTTATGTCTCTGTGTGGCAGCAGCCGTCCTGGATGACAGGTCTGTACCTTCAAGCTTTATAGTAACTGTAGTCATCATGATTTCCTCAGTAAATCGAATACATCCTTTACACCTGAGTCAACAGGAGGTTGTTCACCCCTGTTAATCAATCCGGTGTTAAATCGACAAGATATCGCAACACCCTGCCAAGGATCTACACTGTCTTTATAAGCTTCTTTACCGTCTTCTACCAATAAAAATATTTTATCACCCGAAGCTATGTTTAGTTGACCAGAAAACCTCTTAACAAGCTGCATAAGCTTATACAGACCAAGCCCCATGTGATGATTCCCGTCCATCCGTTTTGTTCTTTCAATTCCCCTTAATGGGTTACCAATCACATCGTCCGGCATAGACTGCGCCCAATCATCTTCTGACTTTTCTTTCTTAGTAGAATGACCTTCTTTAATGCACCACTTTATAGCATCTGCATCATCACCTATCTCTACACCTGCTCACTTCAATTCCCTTAAAAATCCCATCCCGTGATCAGCTAGTGCAAACTCTAGACAATATTCGCCTTTAGAGTAAATATCCCTAATTTTTTGTGCCATAGAAAAACCTGATTTTTTACCATGCGCCCAAACATTACTATGCAAATCACCCACCACATCACATAACTCATTTACAAAAGCATCGTGTACACCCTGTTTAAAAAAATGACGTATACAATTATTTATTGTCTCAGACGCTCTATCTGTAGCTCCTTCTTCATTAAGGTGGACTAAGGGGCTGTAGTTTTTTCCATCATTTACTCGCTGGCGTGGGTACACATCATGACCCCAAACAGCTTTTGAAAAACCTATAGCCTCAGCATATTCCTGAATACTATCTGACGAAAAAATAATATTCCCTTCAGGTATAACTTTTTCTTTAGCAAAAGCAGCAAGTAAAGCAAAGTAACCTGGTGAATAATGAGTATGATGTTTCGGCAGAATAAGTGAATTACTATCTAAATCATAACAACTTACTACTGTGTTGTTATATTCAGCTAACCCTTCGAGCAAACCTATTGCAGGCACCTGTACACTCCCTATATCGGAAATTTATTTTCAGACTATATCCATATCAGCAAGACATACTGTATATAAAAGCATATAAACCTTATAAAAGGCTAGTGATTATTTGAATAACTTCAGCAACGAAAACTTAAATGAAACCATCTAATTACTACAAAAAAACCATAAAAACATTTTATGGTTTTTTTCTAAAAGTGGCAGAATAGATAGCCCACTACAGAATAGCAAACCATTTTTGATAGATTATTTTGAACTGTTTTTATAGGCAAAAAAAAGCCGCTAAAAGCGACTTAATTTCATAATACACTATAACAGTGGCGTTTTGTATGGAGGCGGAACCCGGAATCGAACCGAGATAGATGGATTTGCAATCCACTGCATAACCGTTTTGCTATTCCGCCTAAACTGGTTATAAATAAAAAAACCTCGACTGGCGAGGCTTTAATAATACTGCTCAGTGTTGCCACCTCTGAGCATTTAAATTTGGAGCGGGTGATGAGGATCGAACTCACGACATTCTCGTTGGCAACGAGATGCTCTACCGCTGAGCTACACCCGCTTGGTCTATTCAGGCTATTGCCTTAACAGAGGGCGCTATTATAGAGATCGCTGGTTTTTGGTCAAGGGCTAATTTCATTTAATCGTAATATTTTTCAGTAACATAGTGAGCTGCCTGTTTTATAGGAGCACTTTTGGTGTCACAGGGTACTTCAAAACCACAAAGCGTCTCAAAGTGGCAATACGCTTTGAGCACTATAGAGCTGGAAAACTATAAAACCCGAATAACTTTCAGCCTGTACCCACTTTTATATTACCTGAAATCAGCCTTCGACCCGGTATTTTCAGATTATCGGTTAAGCAAGCTTTAGCCTGACACTGGGGTAAAGACTATTTTCTAATTTCTACCATACTGGCTTTCAGGTAATCAACCATTGAGACCACGGTTAGTATCGCAGCCAATACCAGTAAAACCAGACCTGTTTCATGAACAGGCATCCCCAGCCAGTCATCCCTGTGCATCAGAAAGCCCAGGGCAAACATTTGCGCAAAGGTTTTATATTTACCCAGCTTTGATACTTTTACTGCATCAGATTTACCTTTTTGAGCCATCCATTCTCTTAGCGCTGAAATAATAATTTCACGACCAATAATAATGACAGCACCTAATAATATAATAAGATCAGGCTGTGCCCACACCAGTAATATCATGGCAACAGACACAATTAACTTGTCTGCTACCGGGTCCATAAAGGCACCAAAATCGGATGATTGCTCGAGCTTTCTTGCAAAATAACCATCAAGCCAGTCTGTCACACAGGCCAGACCATAAATCCAGGCAGATGCGGGCCTTGCCCAGTGGTATGTTTCTGCGGGCAATAAGAATAAGACAACAATTAACGGTATAAAAATAATACGTATTAATGTCAGGCTATTGGGGATATTTAATTTCATCTAATACTATTCGTTTAAAACCACGGTATATGGTTTAAGGTTACACACACTGACTAATTATTAATGCTTTAATCGCCCACAGAGAAAAATAACGACCAGAATACTCTGGTAGAAATAAACGGTTTCTGGAAACCCCTGTGGTTAATTTAATCTTAATCAGTTTCGTTTATTCAGATCGCAGCACATCATAAATGATCTGTGCTAAATTTCTACTTATACCCGGTACTTTTGCGAGGTCTTCCACACCGGCGGGTTTCACTCCCTGCATACCACCAAAGTGTTTTATCAAATTTTGCCTGCGCTTGGGGCCTAAACCCGGTATCGCTTCCAGCGGCGAAGTTCTGCGGGCTTTATCTCTTTTTGCTCTATGACCACTAATAGCAAAGCGATGTGCTTCATCACGTACATTTAAAATTAAATGAAAAGCAATAGAGTCTTCGGGTAAATAAAGGTCTTCCCTACCATCACTGAATACAAGTTTTTCCAGGCCAGCTTTGCGCCCCTCTCCCTTAGCAACACCAATTAATAACACCTCATCAATCTGCAACTGATCCATCACCTCCACGGCCTGGCGCAACTGGCCCTTACCCCCATCTATAAAGAGTATATCGGGCATTTTGGCTGCGCTCTCGTTTTCCTTTTTGTCCTTACTTTTTTTCAGACTTGTATAACGCCGCTGTAACGCCTGACGCATGGCGGCATAATCGTCTCCGGGCTCTATACCCTCTATATTAAAACGGCGATAGTCCTGCTTATAAGCCCCTTCCAGCGTAAAAACAACACAGGATGCAACCGTGGCCTCCCCAAAGGTGTGACTAATATCAAAACATTCCAGTCGAGTAGGCAGCTCATCTAGCTGTAATATTTTTTGCAATGCTTCAAAGCGCTTTAACATGCCTGAACGTGAATTCATTCTGGCTTTTAATGCGCTCTGCGCATTATTAAGCGCCATTGTGATCCAACGAGCCCGGTCTGACCTGACCTGATAACTCAAACGAATTTTATGCCCCAGTCGCTCGGTTATCGCCTGCTGCATGGCCTGCATATCATCCACTTCATGGCTCAGAATAATTTCACTGGTTTGCTGCTGTGCACCCTGCTGTTGCAGGTAATATTGCGATATAAAGTTAGATAACACCTCTGTCTCCGACAGGGCTTCAGGTAATTTAGGAAAATAACTACGGTTACCCAGATTACGCCCTTCACGAATAAAAAACACCTGCACACAGGCCTGGGAGCCATTGCAATAACAGGCGACGATATCTACATCCCGATCATCACCTGAAATATACTGCTTCTCTACAACCTTTTGTAACATGCGTATCTGGTCACGGTTAATCGCTGCTTTTTCAAAATCCAGTTTTTCTGCCGCCACCTCCATCTGTTCCACCAGGTTTTCGATTAACAGGTTACTTTTACCCTCAAGGAACATCATTGCGTGGTTAATATCAGCCTGATACCGCGCCTCACTGATATAAGCCATACAGGGTGCGGTGCAACGTTTTATCTGATACTGCAAACAGGGGCGTGAACGATTACTGAAATAACTGTCTTCACAGGTACGAATTTTAAATAATTTATGAATAAACTGTAGGCTATCACGCACCGCACCCGCACCCGGAAATGGCCCAAGATATTTACCCTTCTTGCGCTTTGCGCCACGGTGCAGGACAATTTGCGGATAAGCATCCTGACTGGATATGTATATGTAGGGGTAAGACTTGTCATCCCGAAGGAGAATATTGTATGGCGGCTGATTTTCTTTTATCAGGTTTGATTCCAGTAACAATGCCTCACTTTCCGTATGTGTAATCGTTACCTCAATCTGTTGTATTTTTTTTACCAGGGCTGTTGTTTTTATAGACAGACCTGTTTTTCTGAAATAACTGGAAAGACGCTTTTTAAGGTTTTTGGCTTTTCCTACATAGAGCAGATTCTGATTTAAATCATACATGCGATAAACACCCGCATGGTTAGATACATGTTTTAAAAAGTGCTCAAAATCAAAAACGGGTTCTGTGGGTAACGCTGACATTCGTGTATTTAACCACAGAGGTAATAGCTTGTGTATTTTAGCTTTGGGGTTTAACACAACAACTTTAACTTTAAGCTCTGTCATCCTGAATCTCAAACCCTGTCATTCTGACCCTCCACATCCTGTCACCTTGAATATCAAATTCTGTCACCTTGAATATCAAGCTCTGTCATCTTGAATCTCAAATCCTGCCATCTTGAATCTCAAGCTCTGTCATCCTGAACGCCAGTGAAGGATCTGGTGTCATAAAATCACAACACAGAGCCGGGGATAAGATCCTTCGGCTTCGCTCAGGATGACAGGACTTTTATTTTGGATAATTTAACAAAGCACTCTGATCCCAAACACGGTCATCCTAACCCTCAAACTTTATCATCCTACTTATCTAACTCAGTCACTTTGAATCTCAAATCCTGTCACCCTGAATTCCAAACCCCATCATCCTGTCATTCTAAATTTCAAACTCTATCACTCTGACCCTCCACATCCGTCACCTTGAATATCAAATTCTGCCATCTTGAATATCAAATTCTGTCACCTTAAATCTCAAATTCTGCCATCTTGAATCTCAAGCTCTGTCATCCTGAACGCCAGTGAAGGATCTGGTGTCATAAAATCACAGCACAGAGCCGGGGATAAGGTCCTTCGGCTTCGCTCAGGATGACAGGACTTTTATTTTGGATAATTTAACAAACCACTCTGATCCCAAACACGGTCATCCTAATCCTCAAACTTTATCATCCTACTTCTCTAACTCAGTCACTTTGAATCTCAAATCCTGTCATTCTGAATTTCAAACTCTATCACTCTACTACTCCACATCCTGTCATTCTGAATTTCAAACTCTATCACTCTGCTACTCCACATCCTGTCATCCTGAACTTCAAACTCTATCACTCTACTACTCCACATCCTGTCATCCTGCACCTCAAGTTCTGTCATCCTGAACGCCAGTGAAGGATCTGGTGTCGTGAAGCACAAAGCAATAATAAATAGAAACATCTTCAATTAAACCACTCTTTATAAATGTTCCACGAGCGTTAATATAATCTTTTTCATCTCTATAAACAGGGGAATTTAATATGAGAACTAACATTAATATATAGATATAACTAATTGATTAATAATAAAAATATTATGTAATTATTAATAATAACAACCTGAAAACACAAAACGCCCGCTTATAGCGGGCGTTTTGTTGCAGTTTCCAGTACTTCATGCTGCTTATTAATAATAAACAGCTTTCAGTATACCTTCTAACTAATTGATTAACCTAAAGATCTGCATCCAGTAAGCCGTGCTTAATTGCAAGGTGCATCATTTCTACATCATTAGATACATCTAACTTCTCATGCAGACGCTTTCGGTAGGTACTGATCGTTTTTGGGCTTAATGAAAGCTGTTCAGATATCGCATTTGTACGCATCCCCTGGCTAATCATTATTAATACCTGCAACTCACGTTGCGACAAAACATCAATTAAAGACTCTTCACCGGGCAGCATAGAAAGCGCCAGCTGCTGAGCAATGGTTGGCGCAATATAACGTTGCCCCGCATTCACTTTTTGTATGGCTTCTACCATTTCCTCCACTGGGCAGCCCTTGGTTAAATAACCAACAGCACCTGCCTCAAGTAAGCGTTTTGGAAGTGGCCCCTCACTATGAACAGTAAGCACAATCACCCTGGATTCAGGGTGGGTTTTACTAAGACGAGCCGTAGCTTCAAACCCTCCAATACCCGGCATATTGATGTCCATTAAAATGACATCAGGTTTAACCTTACGCACTTTTTCCAGTGCAACTTCACCACTATTTGCTTCATCAACAACTTCTATTCCTGGTTGATCTTCGAGCAGGCGCCTTAGCCCATATCGAATTAAATCATGATCATCCACCAACATGACTCGTATTTTGACCACTTTATTGCCCCATTTTCATTTTATTGTGAATGGATAATAGCACATGTATACATACCCCATGCAGAGACACAGAAAGAGACAATGACTTGAACCAATGCTCCTCAGCAAGGCCCGAAGATTTAATCTGGAATAACTTAAATCTGATTTCACTGTAATACCCTGGCAATGAATTACCACATCTTATACGGATTTTTTATTAGATTTACGTTGTAATACCCCGCCTCTTCCGTAACCTCCTTACCTAACCACTCAGGTTTATCAAAGGCTTCATTTTCATCATCCAGCTCAATTTCAGCCACCAGCAGGCCTTCATTGTCTCCGTAAAACTCATCTATTTCCCATTTAAATTTACCCTGCTCTACTATAAAGCGGGTTTTATCTATCTGGGGTTGCTTACAAAGCTGATCTAGCATCTCTTCTGCTTCATCTAGTGGAATCTCATACTCATATTCCATTCTGCGCATACTCAGGCCCGCACTCTTTATATTAATATTAGCCCTGTCACCCTGTACTCGTATCCTGACCGAGGCCTTATCAATTTCCCCCATATACCCCTGACGAATACGGTAGCTGGTTTTTACCTGCTCACGCCAGTTATTATTAAGCAGTAAAAACTTACGTTCTATTTCTATTGGCATCATATCCTCTGATATTAATAATACTTACCTGAGCCTTAACACAGGACAACTACTGATTTTAAAAAATATACATGTAAAAACATATACAAATAATTATTATTCTGGGTAAATATGAAGAGGCTAACTACCCGAACACTCAAAATTCATTCAGGGTGACAGTTGTAGAATGAACTACAGATACACCTGTCAGGCACACACATATAACCACCCCTGCCTGCCATTCAGGGTAACCTCTTTTATGTTTCATTTGGTACAAATCCATTATTAAATGTTATCTTCTTACTGGCCTATCAACAGATACAATAAAAACAAGATACAGAACAACTTTAATCTGGAGCCATTACCAGCCATGACACATAACATGCATACCGATTTCAATCTCGACTCTAAACTGATTTACGTTAATCATGCTGCCGTCGCTCCCTGGCCTGTTTGTACGGTGGAAGCGGTTAAGCAGTTTGCTGCCGAAAATGGTCATATTGGTTCAAGCAACTATTTAAACTGGTTAAATATTGAGCAAAGTCTTAAGTCTGACCTGGCTACGCTCATTAACGCACAGTCTGCCGATGAAATTGCCCTGTTAAAAAACACATCAGAAGGTCTTTCAATTATTGCCAAAGGAATTCAGTGGCAGGCCGGGGATAATATTGTTATTAGTAATGAAGAGTTCCCCTCTAACTTTATTGTCTGGGATGCCCTACGTGCCCAGGGGGTTGAATTACGTATTGCCAATATTTCCCAGAAAGACAAATCGGGCGCCTCTTACCCGGAAAAAGAGCTAATTAAACTAATGGATGCTAACACCCGTCTATTAAGCATTAGCGCTATACAGTACGCCTCGGGATTACGCATGAATCTGGAATTACTGAGTAAGGCCTGTAAAACGTACCACTCTTTATATTGTGTAGATGCTATTCAACAAATAGGTGCCCTGCAATTTGATGTACAGGAAATAGATGCCGATTTTGTTGTTGCCGACGGGCATAAATGGATGCTGGGCCCGGAAGGCCTTGCTCTGTTTTACTGCAAAAAAGCCACAATGGATGAGCTTGAAATACAGCAATTTGGCTGGCATATGGTAGACGACCTGTCTGACTTTAATAAAATGAAAAACTGGCAGGTTGCCAGTAATGCTCGCCGCTTTGAGTGCGGCAGCCCAAATACATTAAGCATTCATGCCCTGCAAGCCAGTATTAAATTATTATTAAGCCACGGTATGCCAACAATTGAAAAAGCGGTGTTATCTAATACCCAGACACTGATTAAACTTTTCTCTCAGCTAACAGATGTCTCTATTATAAGCCCTACAGATATCACACGTCATGGTGGAATTTTTACCTTTAGTAAAGCGCGAATAGAGCATGAGAAACTTTATCAGTTTCTGCTTCAAAAAGGTGTGGTTTGTGCGCTTCGGGGAGGGGGTATTCGTTTTTCACCTCATTATTATAATCACGATGAAGAGTTTGAAAAACTGACTGGGTGGGTTGACGAATATAAACCTGGCACTTAATTTCAGCACTTTAAACACAAATAAAAGCCTTCTACAGACATATTAACAAAATATTAAAATTTCGAATATACTCGGTAAAGCCACTTATCTTTGACTAAACTCTCTGGTACGGGCTTTACCTTAAAAAAACGGAGCACAGATCACTGAATATTTTCAGTCAGTTACATAATTCATTATGGGATAGAATAGTAAGCTGGTTAAGCGCCAACCGCGATGATACCAATATGCCCCTGTCCGACTTTGATCGCCTGCGTTATGAAATACGCCCAGGTGATGTCATTCTGGTTGAAGGGCGCTCCCCGATTAGTGAGATAATTAAAACCATCACACTCAGTAACTGGACTCATTCAGCTATTTACATAGGCCGACTGCATAATATTGATGATCCGATGTTACGCCAGTTTATTCAGAAATTTTATCAGGGTGAGATGGATGATCAGCTCATTATTGAATCCCAGTTAGGTGTGGGCACCATTGTTGATACCATTAGCAAATACCGGGAAGATCACCTGCGCATCTGTCGCCCCACCAGTATCACCCGCACCGACTCTCAAAAAGTGATTGCCTACTCAATCAACCGATTAGGCACTAACTATAATGTAAGACAGATTTTTGATCTGGCACGCTTCCTGTTTCCCTATGCTCTCCTGCCCAGACGCTGGCGCTCAAGTTTATTTGAGCATAATGCGGGTACGCCAACCCATACTGTTTGTTCAACAATGATGGCTGAAGCTTTTGCCTCAGTACACTACCCTATTCTACCCGTGCTACACCGTAATGAGGTGGGGCAATTAATCATGTATAAACGTAACACCCAACTGATTACACCTAAAGACTTTGATTATTCACCCTACTTTGATGTTATTAAATACCCAATTCTGGATTTTGATGAACTGGCTATTTACCAGAGAATGCCCTGGGGTAAAGATGGTATTGAACTCAATGATGAACATGATTTAAGTATGCTTGCACCCAACACAGTTACAGAATCAGTTGAGAAAAAATTAGATGGTAAAACGGAAGAAAGTGATTTATTAAATCTTTCTAAAGTAAAAAAGAACCCCGTCTAAAAATAACACCGCAAACAAACAGTTGTTCTGAAAACATACATACAAGGATGGCAGATATATCATTTTGAACACAATGACATACTTGCTAGCAGCATACCCAACACCTGAATACAGTGGTATACCTGCTACCTGAACACGGTGGTATGCCTGTTACCTGAACACAACGGTATGCCTGCTACCTGAACACAATGGTATACCTGCTACCTGAACACAGCAGCACAGCCGTCATCCTGAACGCAGTGAAGGATCTGGTGATTTAAAGCAACAGAATAAATCACCCATCCAGCTATTTCAGCTTCGTTCAAAATGACAAAAACAGAGTAATTTAAATCACACGACATATTATTAATATACAAATAAATATCATGACAATTTTTTCTAGGAAAACATCATGCTAACCTGGCTTTTGATTTTTATAGTCACCATAGGAACAGCCGCCTACTTGCGGTTACCACAGGTAATATGGAGTGGCGCACTGGGAGTTGTTTTATTTCTATTTACCTTTTCAGGTATAGCAGGTCTTGCATCACTGGTTATTATCTGGGGTATATTTCTTGCTGTTATTATCCCCCTTAATCTGCCACATATTCGACAGAAATATTTCTCTGAACCCCTGCTTGAATTTATGCGCAGCTCCATGCCTGTTATTTCTAAAACAGAACAGGAAGCACTGGATGCAGGTAAAACCTGGTGGGAAGTTGATTTATTCAGCGGTAAACCCGACTACTCTAAAATTCGTGACCTGCCGCCTTCAAAATTAAGCATCGAAGAGCAAGATTTCTTAAATGGCCCTGTTGAAGAACTGTGCAGCATGCTCGATGACTGGAAAATAAATCAGGTTGATTATGACTTACCCAAACCCGTATGGAAATTTTTAAAAGATAACCAGTTTTTTGCCATGATTATTCCTAAAGCTTATGGCGGCCTGGAATTTTCAGCACTGGGACATTCCAGTGTGGTTATGAAAATTGCGGGGCGCAGCATTAGCGCTGCCGTTACTGTTATGGTTCCCAACTCATTAGGCCCGGGTGAGCTTTTAATGCATTATGGAACCGAAGAACAGAAAAACTATTATCTCCCCCGTTTGTCCAGTGGTAAAGAAATTCCCTGCTTTGGTTTAACCGGCCCTGAAAATGGCAGCGATGCGGGTGCAATGCCAGACACAGGTATTGTCTGCCGTGCGCATTTTGATGGAAAAGAAAATGTTCTAGGCATTCGTCTTAACTGGGAAAAACGCTACATCACACTTGGCCCAGTTGCCACAGTACTAGGTTTAGCTTTTAAACTTTACGACCCGGAGCAATTAATCGGTAAAGAGCAGGATATTGGTATTACACTGGCATTAATTAAAACTGATATTGAAGGCATTGATATCGGAAAACGCCATTTCACAGCTAATCATATGTTTATGAATGGCCCTAACCGGGGTAAGGATGTTTTTATTCCAATGGACTGGGTTATTGGTGGTCAGGAATATGTAGGCCAGGGCTGGATGATGTTAATGAACTGCCTGTCTGAGGGTCGTGCAGTTTCACTGCCTGCTCTGAGCACCGGCGCAGGAAAATATATTTCCCGTTATACCGGTGCCTATTCACGCATTCGTAAACAATTTAAAATCCCTATTGGTTATTTTGAAGGTGTAGAAGAAGCACTGGCAGAAATCGCAGGTAATACCTACATTATGAATGCAACACGGGAATTAACCCTTACCGGCCTGGACCAGGGCGAAGTCCCTTCTGTTATTTCTGGTATTGTTAAATACCAAATGACGGAACGTATGCGTAAGGTAGTTAATCTTGCCATGGATATACATGGTGGCCATGGAATTTGCATGGGGCCTAAAAACTTTCTGGGCCGGGCATATCAGGGCATTCCTATTAGCATTACCGTTGAAGGCGCTAATATTTTAACGCGCACCATGATTGTCTTTGGCCAGGGCGTATTGCGCTCACACCCTTTTCTTCTAAAAGAAGTAGAAGCGGTAAACCACTCAGACCATGACACCTCAATTAATTTATTCGATGATGCATTGTTTGGTCACATTGGTTTTATTATCAGTAATTTTTTTCGCTCACTCTGGTTAGGCTTAAGTGGTGCCCGCTTTATAAATGCACCCGGCAAAGGCAAAGTAAGGCGTTATTATCAACAGTTAACACGCATGAGTTCATGCTTTGCTCTATTATCTGATGCCTGTGTTTTAACCTTAGGTGGCTCACTAAAACGTAAAGAAAAAATATCCGGTCGCCTCGCAGACGCGTTATCTAATATGTATATCGTAACAGCCGTACTTAAACATTATGAGGATCAGGGTTACAAACAAAATGATTTACCTTTATTAGAATGGGCCTGTGAAGATTCTTTATATAATGTACAGGAAGCAATGAAAGCTGTTATGCGTAACTTTCCTGTTCCGTTTATTGGTAAGATATTAAATCTGGTTATTTTTCCATTAACAAAACCTTATGGCGGAGCGAATGATAAGCTGGGACACAGTGTTGCCCGTTTATTATTAAGCCCATCATCAGCACGTGATCGCTTAACCAAGGATATTTATTATACCGATGAACCCGATGACGCCGTGGGCCGTTTAGAGCATGCATTAAAACAGGTACTGGATGCAGAAGATGCAGAACGTAAATTTCGTGATGCAATACGTATTGGTTTAATTACTGCACAGGACTACAATCAGGCTGTTACAGATGCCATTTCACAAAATATTATTGATCAGGCAGAAGCAGATAAAATATTAGCCGCACATGATGCTGTATTAAATGCAGTTAGTGTAGATGAATTTAGCCCTAAAGGATGGAAACCTCAATGAGCAAAAAACGTGATGTTTATATAGTCGATGGTAAACGCACCCCCTTTTTAAAAGCCAGAGGTAAACCCGGTGCATTTTTAGCATCTGATCTTGCCGTTGCTGCAACACGCCCTTTACTACTACAAAACAACTTTAATCTGGCAAAGCTTGATGAAGTTATTGTTGGCTGCGTAATGCCGACTGCCGATGAAGCCAATATTGCACGTATTATTGCACTGCGTTTAGGCATTCCCCAAAGTGTACCCGCATGGACAGTGCAGCGTAATTGCGCTTCAGGCATGCAGGCTCTGGACTGTGCTTTTCAAAACATACAAAATGGCAAAGCAGATTTAATTCTGGCCGGTGGCACTGAAGCAATGAGCCGCGCACCTGTTTTACATAATGATCTGATGGTGAAATGGTTAGGTCAGTTTATGGGGGCTAAAACCTTTAGTCAGAAACTCTCTACTTTTACCCAGTTACGCCCTGCCCACTTAAAACCTGTCATCGCTTTAGTACGTGGATTAAGTGATCCGATTGTTGGCTTATCAATGGGCCAGACCACGGAAGAAATTGCTTACCGTTTTGGTATTAGTAGAGAACAAATGGATGCATTTGCAATGATCAGTCATCAACGCCTGGGGGCGGCGACAGATAATGGTCACTTAAATGAAATTGAACCGATATATGACAATGCTGGTGCATTTTTTAATTTTGATGATGGTATTCGTCGCGACTCATCCATGCCTAACCTGGCTAAGCTCAAACCTTACTTTGATCGTAAATATGGCAAGGTGACGCCGGGCAACAGCGCACAAATAACAGATGGTGCGGCCATGTTATTGTTAGCGTCTGAAAGTGCGGTTAAAAAACATCAGCTTAAAACGCTGGCCAAAATAACGGATTCTGAATGGGCCGGTTGTAATCCGAGCCAAATGGGATTAGGCCCCGCCCATGCAATGGCCCCTATTATGAAACGTAATAAACTCAATATTGAAGATATTGATAACTGGGAAATTAATGAAGCCTTTGCAGGGCAGGTTTTAGGCTGTATTGAAGCATGGAAAAGTACCGACTACTGTAAAAATGATTTAGGGCTCAAACAAGCACTGGGAGAAATTCCCCACGAAAAATTAAATATTGATGGCGGTGGCGTGAGCATTGGACACCCGGTAGGTGCAAGTGGTGCACGTATTGTTTTACATGTAGCCAATAACTTAAAACGCAATAAAGAAAAACGCGGCATTGCCAGCTTATGTATTGGCGGTGGCCAGGGCGGTGCAATGATGATAGAGGCACCTTAACTATTAAGCCTCCTCTGTATTAAATAACGATAAGCTTAATACGTGCGAAATTTAAATACTTACGAAAATTAAAATATCACAACCTTAAAATATAAAGCACTGCATACCTGGGCCCACTGCTCCCCAGTATAAAAAAGTAAAAAATTAAACAGGAAAAAAAGAATGTCATATAAAAACTGGAAAATTGAGAAAGACGATGAAGACATTTGCTGGTTACATCTGGATGTAGCTGATTCCAGCACTAATATTTTACGTATTGATGTGCTTGATGAACTCGATGATATTATTAATGATCTGGTTCAGTCATTACCCGCGGGCATTATTTTTGTTAGTGATAAAAACAATGGTTTTATTGCCGGTGCCGATATAAACGAATTCACTGAAATAACCACGTATGAGCAGGCAACAGAAATGCTGATTCGTGGTCATACGATTATGAATAAAATCGAAGGCCTGCCCTGCACTACCGTTGCCATGATTGACGGTTTTTGTTTAGGTGGCGGCATGGAACTGGCACTGGCCTGCACCTATCGCGTAATGTGCGATGATAAATCAACACGCATTGGGTTACCTGAAGTCAAACTCGGTATTCACCCAGGTTATGGTGGCACGGTAAGAAGCATTCAAAAATCTGGCCCCATAGCGGCGATGAATATGATGTTAACGGGTCGTTTATTACAAGGTCGTGCGGCTAAAAAAATGGGTCTGGTCGATGACCTTGTTCCCAAACGCCAGCTCACACGAGCAGCCCGTTATTTTGTTATAAACAGACCACAGAAAAAAGAACTGGCACTTAAAGATAAAATAATGAACCACCGTCTGGTTCGCCCTTTTGTTGCTAGCCAGATGCGTAAACAACTTGCTAAAAAAGCCAACAAACAACATTACCCCGCACCTTATCAACTTATTGACTTATGGCAACAGCATATGGATAACCCTCGCCGTATGCTTGAAAAAGAAATTGAATCAGTAGCCAGTTTAGTTACTGACGACACAGCTAAAAACCTGGTACGTGTTTTCTTTTTACAGGAAGAGCTAAAAACACAGGGCAATAAAAAAGATTTCAAACCTCAACACATACATGTAATCGGTGGTGGCGTCATGGGCGGTGACATTGCAGCCTGGTGCGCATTACGAGGTTTCAGAGTAACCGTACAGGATCAGAAACCCGAAGCACTTGCAGGCACAATGAAACGCGCCATGAGTATGTTTAAAAGAAAATTCAAAAAAGACAAGCGCTCAATTCGTGAAGCAATGGATCGTTTAATACCTGATACCAGTGGCATGGGTGTATCACATGCCGATTTAATTATTGAAGCTATTTTTGAAGATAAAGATGTTAAGCAGTCTTTATATAAAGCGATAGAGCCTCAAATGAAAGAGACTGCAATATTGGCTAGCAATACATCCAGCATTCCACTGGAAGAGCTTGCTACTTGCCTGATGAAGCCTGAGCGCCTTGTAGGCATTCATTTCTTTAACCCTGTGGCTTTAATGCCGCTCGTGGAAATTGTGCGCGGTGAAAATACCAGTGACAATACCATGAGCCGCTCACTGGCTTTTGGCAGACAGATAGACAAACTCCCTCTTCCTGTTAAAAGCTCACCCGGCTTTCTGGTTAACCGTATACTCATGCCTTACTTAATGGAAGCTGTTGAAATGATGAGTGAAGGTATTGCGCCTGAAATGATTGATAAAGCGGCATTACAATTTGGTATGCCTATGGGCCCCATTGAATTAGCTGACACAGTCGGACTGGATGTATGCAAATCCGTTGCTACTATTTTATCTGGTGATAAAACTTTAGAGTTACCTAAAAAAATGCAAACCAGAGTCGAAAATGGAAAATTAGGTAAAAAAACAGGGGAAGGCTTTTATAAATGGAGTAAAAATCGCCCAGTTAAAGATAAAAAGGCTAACTATGGTAATTTACAGGAACTACAGGATCGAATGATTCTACGTTTTCTAAATGAAGCCACAGCCTGCAAACGAGAAGGTGTTGTGCAGGGCGATGGATTGATAGATGCAGGAATTATCTTTGGTACCGGTTTTGCACCTTTTAGAGGTGGCCCATTACATTATATTCAGGAACAGGGTGTAAAAGAATTAAACAACCGCTTAGCACAGCTCAAAGATCGATACGGCCCTCGATTCAAAGCAGATAAGGCCTGGGATAGCCTGTAAATAAATATTTAACATTACAGTACATCAGGTTAAATACCATGACCAATTCATTATCTGGCTCATTACCCGGTTTATCGCCCAGTTTACCGCCCGGTTCATTGCCCTGTTAGCTATCCTGTTTAGTTATCTGGGCCACTCTAAAAAGAATGATTTTTTAATTTATCTCATCAGCTCTACTTTTCTGATTACTGTAAGCCCTTTTTCTAAATACAGAAAAATCAATATATTTTGATCATATGACACTGGTCTGTGCTATATATTAAATGTCACTGTGGTTCTATTAGATAATTACAAACCAGATTTAAACCGACGCAATGCAGTTCTAACTCACATTATCATTAAGGATAACTGAAATAAATATTCTGTCATCCTGATTACAAATAAAGAATAACAATAATTTAAATAAACTGAACAATCATAATTTAAGCGTGGACCACAGGGAAACTATAGAGCCCCCCCACAGATTAAATAAAATAGACAATATAGAAGAGACATAAGAAATGAAGCGACGCGGCTTTATAAAGCTATCCAGTTATATGCTTACAGGTAGCCTGATACCCTGGCCAAAAATAACGACTGGCTCTACTGATAAACAACGCCCACTTGTTGTAGGTATATTTCCCCGTCGAAATATAAAACTGACCTACCAGATTTTTACTCCCATGATTAATCACTTAAGTCATGTACTACAGCGTGAAGTCAAACTGGTTACCGCAAAAAATTTCAAACAATTCTGGCAAGGTGTAAAAGAACAACGTTATGACCTTGTTCATTATAATCAGTATCACTACATTATTTCCCATTTACTTTACGACTATCAGGTCATCCTTAAAAATCAGGAGTTTGGAAAAACAACCATTGCCGGTGCCATTGTTATTCGTAAAGACAGCGGTATTGAGAGCATTGCTGATTTAAAAAACAAAACCATCTTATTTGGTGGTGGGGAAATGGCGATGCAAAGTTATATTGCAGCAAAATGGCTGCTTAAACAGGGTGGCTTAAATAATAACGATTACCATGAAAAAATAGCCATTAACCCTCCTAATGCAATCATGTCAACTTTTTATAAGCGTGCCGATGCTGCAGGATCTGGCGATGTAATCATACGACTTGACGTGGTAAAACGCAGCATTGATATATCACAAATGAAATACCTGGCGAGAACAAAACAGCTTACACATCTGCCCTGGGCAGTGAAAAACAATATGGAGCCAGAACTAAAAAATAAAATACAGGTCGCTTTAAGTTCACTCATATCTGATCCAACAGGGCAGAAAATATTGGATAAAGCAAAATTATCTTCATTAAGCCCTGCAACTGATAACGAATACGATAATCATAGGGAAATTATCCGTGATGTTTATGGGCATGACTATGGGATAGAAAAATTTAAATGAAAATGAAAGCAAAAAAAAGTAGGAAATATTCACACATAGGAAATCAGTTTGTCATTATCGTTGCCGGTATAATCCTTATCGCTCTATTAAGCAATGCTTTCTTTCAATACTATAAGGAACAGCAAAAAAACCTTATTGATCTTTTACACCAGGGGGAGTCAATAGGTGAACTGTTAGCCAGTATATCTATTGAACCTTTACTTGTATACGACAGCCATACAATAAATGAATTTGCCCGTAATACAACCAACCAGAAAAACATTATATACACCATGTATATTGATGAAAACAATAATGCACTGACAAACTATTTAAATACTGACAATATAACCATACAGAAAACAATAGAAAAAATTAATTCCAAAAATCCTGTATCTTTATATAATCACCTTAAAAATAAAAACAGCATATTAAACCTGAGTTTTCCCGTAACATTTAATAACGAAACACTTGCTATTATAAAAGTAGGTCTTGATAAAGAATCACTAAAATTCATACCATTAGAAAACTTAATTACACAGGTTATTTCTAGTGTTTTTTTTGGTCTGCTTATGGGCATAAGTATATACATAGCTTTTTTACGAAAAGTATCAGAACCCGTAAAAATGCTGAATAATTCAGCAAATGATATTGCCATATTTAAATTTGACGAAGAAGTAAAAATAAAAGGAAATAACGAATTAACAGAGCTTGCAAATACCTTTAACTCAATGAGATTAACACTAAAAAAAGCCGTTATAAGTAGAGAAGTAACACTTAAAGAAATGGCATCATTAAATACTTCACTTGAGGACAGAGTAAGCGAACGAACAAATAAACTGGAAGAGCTTAATGCCAGAATAACACACCAGGCTATGCACGACCCACTAACGACTTTACCCAACCGAATACTGGTTATTGAACGATTAAACCAGGCTATTAAATATGCGCATAGAAACAACTCACGACTTGCTGTATTTATTCTTGATTTAAATAATTTTAAAGATATTAATGACACACTAGGGCATCCTGAAGGTGATATTATTTTAAAACAGGTCGCTAAACGCATACCTTCAGCACTCAGGGAGAGCGATACAGCCGGACGTCTGGGCGGAGATGAGTTCGCTTTTGTTTTACCCGATATTGATGAAAAAAATGCGCTTGAGGTTGCCTATAAAATCATTGATACATTAAAACCGGTATTTGAACTTACATCACAAAATGTTGAAATTGGTGCCAGCATAGGTATTGCCATTTTTCCCGAACATGGCGAAGACCAGTCGTCGCTTATTCGTCACGCTGATGTAGCAATGTATGAGTCAAAACGTCATGGCAGCAATGTTACACTTTATAATTCAAATTTCGATAGCCATACACCATGGCGCTTAGCACTTATGGCCGACCTGAGAAAGGCAATTGACAACAATGAACTTGAATTACATTACCAGCCTCAGGTTAATTTAAAAACAAATAAAATTTATGGTGTGGAAGCCCTGCTTCGCTGGACTCACCCAAAACATGGAGCCGTTTCCCCTGACCAATTCATTTATATCGCAGAGAACTCAGGCCTGATTAATACATTAAGTGAATGGGTAATAAACGAAGCATTATTACAATTAAAAAAATGGCAGGACTCAGGACTCCAGCTGGATATTTCAATTAATATTTCAGCACGAAACCTTCAGGATAAAAATTTCACAAAAAAACTATCCTCCTTAATTGAACAACATCAGGTAAATCAAAAGCATATTAAACTTGAATTTACTGAAAGCACAATCATGTCCAACCCTGATGTAGTTTTATCCTTAATCAGCCACTCAAGTTTAAGCGGTATACGCTACTCTATTGACGATTTTGGAACGGGTTACTCATCTTTAAGCTACCTTAAGACATTAACCGTTGATGAAGTAAAAATAGATAAATCTTTTGTACTCGACATGGTAGAAAATGAAAATGATGCAAGTATAGTTAGATCAATTATTGAACTGACTCATAACCTGGGCCACCTTGTTGTTGCTGAAGGCGTTGAAACAGAAAATGCAATGAATGCATTAAAAAAACTCGGCTGCGACTCTGTACAGGGCTACCACATATCAAAAGCAATTACTTCTGATTTAATTCCTGATTTTTTAAATGACTATAACCATTCCGATAAATAGCTATAACCATACATAACAATATAAGAAAATAAACCACAACATATACTGTAATCATTATTATAACCAGGCAGTTTCTGTTAACACTTAGGGTTTTAGTTATAAAAATGTAATTAACTAATTTTTATGTATGACATCTGACTCAAAACCTGCATAAAGCAACACCCTGTAAATTTACTTGAGCATAAAAAACGATCAATGTTATTATATTAAAAAATTGACAGGCCATTTTATGAAAACCGTTACCCCACATGAAGCATGGAAAGGAGAGGCTGATTGCCTTAATTGTGCACTCAGAAATACCGTACTATTTTCAGGCCTTAATCAAACTGATTTTGAAAAAATACATAAACCCATTGATCAGTTCAGACTACCCACAGGCTCAACCCTTTACCATACTTATGATGATGCTAGTTATCTGTACACCATTCGCTCGGGTGTAATTAAATTAACCCAATATCTTGCTGACGGTAATCAACGAATTGTCAGACTGGCTTTTTCATCTGACGTTATCGGGCTGGAATCATTAATCGACCCAAAATATAAACATAATGCAATAGTATTGCGAGATATTGAGGTTTGCCGATTGCCAGCCCCGACTGTTAACCAGCTAAGCACTGAGAATCAGACACTGCATAAAGAGCTTCTTAATCGCTGGCACCGTGCTTTGAATGATGCTGATGACTGGATTACACAGTTATCAACAGGTTCAGCACGTCAAAGAATGGCAAACTTACTACTCAAGCTCTCCGAAAAATATAATGCAGATGAGTGTGAACTGTTTTCACGTGAAGATATTGGCTCTATGTTAAGCATGACAACAGAAACAGCCAGTCGTACTATTGCAGAGTTCAAACGCAATGACTTAATAAAAAAGCATAATAATCTATACAGGCTTAATAAAGAGAAATTATTAGAAATACAGTCTGATTGATAATTATCATTGTAGGGCCTGACTAATATCAATATTATTGCTTCTTGATACGCTGTATATACACTGGAGATAACCGATGAAGCATGTTTTGCTCATTACAATGATATTAATATTTTCACCTGCCCAAGCTAATAACCAGTTAAAAGAACGAGCCATGAAAAGCAAGGTCATCATGCAGGAATTTATGCTAGAACTTAAAGGAGAACTGCAAACCTCAATGAAAGCGAGTGGTCCGATTGCAACCATTGATGTATGTAAAAACAAAGCGCCTGCTATTGCTAAAAAACTGTCTGATAAAACCGGATGGAAAGTTGCCAGAACCAGTTTAAAGCCACGTAATGCTAATAACACACCAGACGCATGGGAAACTAAAGTTTTACATGAATTCGAAAAACGTAAAAATAAGGGTGAAAAAATTAAGCCTATGGCTTATTTTAAAAATGTAAATAATAATGGCGTTGAATCATTCCGGTTTATGAAGGCGATTCCTACCGGAAAGCCATGTCTGACATGTCACGGTGGAAACATTAAGCCTGATTTAGCGGCTAAATTAGATGCCAGTTACCCAGAAGATAAAGCACGGGGCTTTAAACTGGGAGATATTCGTGGTGCATTTACCATCACACAACCCGTTAACTAAACCCTAATCTATATAATTCCTGCTTTTGTTGCTATTTGATTAATCCCTTATAGCAACATCTACTTTAAATCTTCTATCCGATCCCCTTCTGACTTAATTTTAACATTTGCAAAATATTTGAACGCATCTCCTTACCTATCAATAACTGGATTCGTTTGTCTGCCTTATGAAACACTTCACCGTATTCAATATTTTCAGTATCATAAACCCTTAAATAATCTATATTTATTAATGTATCTATAAAATTAGATATAAGGCGTTTATCTGAAAAGTCAGGTGAATTAAGCTCATATATCATAGCCACACGCTGTGACATTAAAAAACTTTTCTCAGCCAGTTCATTTATCGATATCTGCTCTTCATCTTTCCTGGATAACAAAGCCAGAGTCAGATAATAAATTTCTAATATTGGCGATATAACTCTTGCCAGTAAATTAAGTTGTGAAAACTCCACTGCCCCTGAACCAGGCCGAGTATATATATCGATTTGCTCATTTTTTATTAATAAGCCAAGATCAGCCATTACATCAAGCACCTGAGATATTTTTTCTACTAATTGGTCTTTTTCCCATACCAGAAATAACTCTGATTGTAAAAATGGATATGCAAGAAAAATAAGATTAATAATTTCTTCTCGTGTCTGCGAACGTATATTAAAAAAACAACAGGCAATAAGCGATGGCAAAGCCATTAAATGCAAAATATTATTTCGGTAATAAGTCATAGATACTGAATGCCTGGCATCCAGATATATAATATCGCCTAATTGATGGGTTCGCCGTTTTACCATCTTCAAATATTCGGCATGTTCAATCTGCTCTTTTCCTGTCGCTTGCGTTATTATGACTCTGTCTGAATAATCCATTAAACCAATCAACGATTTATAAATATCAAGCATTTTACATAGTGCATTTTCATCCATATGCTGTTTGGGTGTTGCCAGTAAAACGGTAGAAAGCAAATTAACTGGCGCTACGATTGCAGCCTGATTTATATGACTCATAATCTGCTGTGATACCTGATTAACAATGCCATGCAACCATTCGGGTCGCCTGGAGTCATCATAAGACTCAGCAGCCCATGAGGAACAGGAACTATCAAGCACCTGATTCAAAAAAACAGGTTTACCAAAATTAGTATAGACCTTACCAAAACGGCCTCGTATTCTTAATATTGAGCGCATGGAACTAAAAAATGTTTCACTTTTTTTATCTGCGCCTGATAACTCAGCCTGGTAAGCTTTACTTTCCAGGAGTTTTTCATAGCCAATATAAACAGGAATAAAAGCCACAGGTAATTTCCTGTATTTTAAAAAACCTCTTATTGTCATTGCGATCATACCTGGTTTTGGCTTTAATAAACGCCCCGTTCGACTTCGCCCCCCTTCCACAAAATATTCTATCGGCATACCCATTGAAATCAGGGCAGCAACATATTCAAACATAACTGTTGAATAAAGCTCATTCCCCTTAAAACTTCGCCTGATAAAAAAAGCGCCACCACCTCTAAGAATCGAACCAAGAACAGGCATGTTCAGATTTTTTCCTGCTGCAATATAAGGAATCGCCAGGCCTTCACTATAAATAACATACGAAAGTAATAAATAATCAATATGACTTCGATGACAGGGCACATACACAAGCTCATGTGTCAGTGCCAGTTTTTTAAGATGCTCGTTATTTGTGACTTCAATTCCTGAATAAAATTTATTCCAGAATGATGTAAGCCCTCGTTGCATTAACTGAATTGTAATACTGGTACAATTAGCAACTATTTCATTTAAATAGCGCCTTGCCTGTAAGCTTGCTTTATATTCTGATAGATTATCTTCTTTACTTCTTTTAGATATAGCTTTTTGCACATCAGAATTTAAAATTAATTTTCTCACCAATGTACTGCGGTGAGAAACATTGGGGCCAAGCGTTGCACTTTTTAATTTATTTAACTGATTCGAAAAAGTTAACTGTAACTTATCTATAACTTCATCATCCGTCAGGTCTTTAAATGCACTCCCCCGATAATTAATTATATCTGTAAAATTAACCAACGTATTTCGTCCATGAATCATTATAGTTAATAATTTTCTGGTTCGACTAGCCAGCCCCCATGAGTCAGAAAATAATACTGTCAACCAATGTTTCTGTATTGCTATAGGCCTTCCCCAGAAAACAGTCACCGGTACAAACTGTATTTCCTGCTGCGGATTATCACGCAACACTTCAATAATGCCCCGCAGCATTCTTGAGCGCTTTGGCTGTTTTTGTAACCAGGTTCTAAAAGGCTGTCTGGGAGCAATCGTATACACACAATGCCATGATTTTAAATCATCAGATGGAATATGATCAATGGGCGATGGCAGACCGTGACGTTCACACTCTGTTTCCAGAACCAGTAAATTTGACCAGGCACGAGCATCCAGAACATAAATAACAGGCACATCTGGATTAATATGTAATTGTTCAATTTTGCCAGGGAGTATTTCAGCCTTAACAAAAATATATAGTATCTTTCTTGCAATGTAATCAATAAATTTTCTTATATTCATTATTATTTTTTATTTATCTGTTAAAAGATTATGACCATTTTTGATAAAAATCAATTATAGTACATATCACTCTGGGCGGCAGCCAAAGTATTTTGTACTACACCTGTACGCCATGATCAGGATCCTTCACTTCGTTCAGGATGACAGAGCTACTTAAGCTGTTACTTTAAACAGAAGAAAATCACCTCGAATAAAACAACACATGTCATCCTGAGCGATAGCCGAAGGATCTGGCGTCATACTCTACATTTACACTTCACTACTTAGATCCTTCACTTCGTTCAGGATGACAGGGCCACTTAAGCTGTTATGTTAAACAGAAGGAAATCACCCCGAATAAAACAACACATGTCATCCTGAGCGACAGCCGAAGGATCTGGCGTCACACTCTACATCTACGCCTCACTACTTAGATCCTTCACTTCGTTCAGGATGACAGGGCCACTTAAGCTGTTATTTTAAACAGAAAAATTCACCTCGAATAAAACAAACATGTCATCCTGAGCGATAGCCGAAGGATCTGGCGTCACACTCTACATCTACGCCTCACTACTTAGATCCTTCACTTCGTTCAGGATGACAGGGTTACTTAAGCTGTTACTTTAAACAGAAAAAAATCACCCCGAATAAAACAAACATGTCATCCTGAACGACAGCCGAAGGATCTGGCGTCACACTCTACATCTACGCCTCACTACTTAGATCCCTCACTTCGTTCAGGATGACAGGATTACTTAAGCTGTTATTTTAAACAGAAAAATTCACCCCGAATAAAACAAACATGTCATCCTGAGCGATAGCCGAAGGATCTGGCGTCATACTCTACATTTACGCCTCACTACTTAGACCCTTCACTTCGTTCAGGGTGACAGAGTTACTTAAGCTGTTATGTTAAACAGAAGGAAATCACCCCGAATAAAACAACACATGTCATCCTGAGCGATAGCCGAAGAATCTGGCATCATACTCTACATCTACACACTACTTAGACCCTTCACTTCGTTCAGAATGACAGGGTTACTTAAACTTTTATTTATAAAAAACTAAGCAAGTTCCATTGCGGCTTTTACACATCGCAATGTTTCATAATCATATTGTCCATCAAGATGCTCAAAAATCAGTTTGAGCTTTTTCGCCTCATCTCCCAGTTCAATTATAGCATCTTGAATCAGTTCAATTTCTTTTACAGGAATAGTGACAACATCCGTTAACACCACATCACCCTGTTGAATTAATTTAGCCAGATGATTCACTACTGTTGACTGAGTTAAAGACCGTTGCGCTGCTATTAATTCAACATTCATACCGCTTTTAAATAACAACAACGTTTCGACCAGTGTATCTGTTTTATTAGCTGATGTTTCGTCATCGTAGTCACGTAATACGGCTAAAAATTCATCTGCATAATTTTCAAGTTTTGTTGCACCTACGCCACTGATATTAGAAAACTGATCATGATTTTGTGGCATACGATCCATCATATCAATAAGTGTAGCATCATGAAAAATAACAAAGGGTGGTACACCCAGTTCTTCAGATAAACGTTTTCTAGTTGCGCGTAACAGCTCCCATAATTTATTATTTGATACGGACACTTTAGATTGTCGTTTTTTAGTTTTGCTTTGTAGCATCTGTTTTCTAAGGTGCAGACTTTCTTCACCTTTTAAAACACGACGACAGGACTCAGCTAGCAGTAAACTACCATGCCCCTGTACATCTACACTGAGCAAATTTCTGGTAATTAACTGACGAAATAAATTACGCCATTGTTTGGCATCTAATTCATCGCCAATACCGAATACACTCAGTTTATTATGTCCATTATTAAATATGCGTTCATTTTCTTTACCCAACAAAATATCTGTTAAATAGGCAACACCGTACAACTGCCCCGTTCGATGTACACATGACAGCGCTTTTTGTGCGGCTACTGTTGCATCCCAGGTTTCTACTGGTGTTATGCAGGTATCACAGTTTCCACAGGGGTCGGCTAAATGATCACCAAAATATTTTAATAATGACTGTCTTCTACATGTGGTGAGTTCTGCAAAACCCAGCATCGAATCCAGTTTATGCCTCTCTACCCTTTTATGTGTTTCATCTGCATCTGATGTTTCCATCATCTGCTTTAACATAATGACATCCTGTAAGCCATACATCATCCAGGCATCAGATGGCTGACCATCACGACCTGCACGACCGGTTTCCTGATAATAGGCCTCTATACTTTTGGGTAAATTTAAATGTGCAACAAAACGCACATCTGGCTTGTCTATGCCCATACCAAATGCAATAGTGGCAACAATAATAACGCCATCTTCACTTAAAAAACGCTGCTGATTTTTCTGACGAATCTGCTGCGATAAACCTGCATGGTATGGCAATGCATCAAACCCTTTATTACTTAAAAACTCGGCGGTCTGCTCCACTTTTTTTCGTGACAGGCAATAAACAATACCTGCTTCACCTTCGTGTTCATTGAGAATAAAGCGATAAAGCGCATCACGGGCTGTGCCCTGATTTTCTGCAACTCGATAACATATGTTAGGTCGATCAAAACCGGATATATAACACTCCGCATTCTGTAATGACAAACGCTTAATAATTTCCTGTCGTGTGGTGTCATCTGCAGTTGCCGTTAATGCAATACGAGGCACGCTGGGGAAACGCTCGTGTAAAACGGAAAGTTTGATGTACTCAGGGCGAAAATCATGCCCCCACTGAGATACACAATGGGCTTCATCCACGGCAAATAAGGCAATTGGAGCTCGTGCTAATAGATTTAAAAACCGTTCGGTCATCAACCTTTCCGGTGCAACATATAACATGTCAATCTCACCGTTGAGTAAACGGGCTTCAACTTCCTGCGATTCAAAATGATCAAGTGATGAATTAAGAAATGCAGACTTCACTCCCAGTTGCTGCAATGCATTTACCTGATCCTGCATCAGGGCAATTAAGGGAGAAACGATAATACCTACCCCATCTCTCACCATAGCGGGGATCTGGTAACACAGGGATTTACCACCACCGGTAGGCATAAGCACCACCGCATCTTTACCCATAATCAGTTGTTCAATAATTTTCTGCTGGTGCAGACGAAATTCATCATAACCGAAGGTAGACTGGAGGATTTGTAGAGCACGTTCTGACATGTGTAAGGGGGGTTCAGTTTTTGAAAGGCTAGAACTTTACTTTGTAGGCCACAATAAGGCCAGTGCTACTATCGCCACAATGACAATTAGTATGATAAGTTCGATTAGCATAATGGTTTACTATCAGACCCTTCTATCGGGGAAAGATCACCGTTTTTTGGTGTCCTGCCCCCTGTTTTGATGCCATCAAGAATTTTACGAAGTCGATTCACTACTCTGTCAGCTCTGAGTGGTATGGGTTAAGGGGACAGGGCTCAAAAAGCGAGACCTTTCCCCAACACAAGGAACTAGATAGCTAGTCATTACTGTAATAAACGCCCGGTATCCAGCTCTTCTTCACTTCACGGGTCTTTTCATGATCCACTTCATCCTCATTAATAAAGGTAAAGTTATTCCAGCCAATACGCACAATGTCTTTATGCCTTAATAACTGCTGCTGATCAATTTTTTGCTCATTAATAAAGCTGCCATTCGTGCTACCCAGATCCTGTAGCACGAATTTAAGCACACCCTGCTCATCTTTCAGTATATTGATCTGGGCGTGCTCTGAACTTACTGCCAGATCATCAATAAGCACCTGATTCACACTGGTACGGCCAAATTTCAGCCCTTTGTCATTTATTTCAAATCGATTGGCAACGACACCGTCTACCAATTGAATAATTGAAGCCATCTTCTATCCTTAACTTAAGTATATGAATTCGAAATTAAAATCCTAATCTTTTATGCTCTCTCACACAAGCCGGTGATTCTATTCTATGGCAATTTATGTATAATGTGCACCGCGCGGGAAGGCATATTGATATATAGCCATATACTTATGTGGTCGTATCATGAAATTGATAGAAATCAACTCCGAAATTGATATATATCAGGAAGCGCTATAGCGCATAGAATATAATTCCGCGTATTAATACGAAAAGCTGGTGTTAAATTAACATGGGGCAAGGTATTCAGACAAATGGTCTGGTACTAGACGCAATATATAATAACCAGCTAATACGTATAACTTGACCTGATATCAGGGTATATAAATCTTTGAAATGATTGATTTATATTTAAGAACGAATATTGATATAAAAAATTTACTGGCTTGCTGAATAAGTAAAAACGGACATTAATAGCCGCTATAAACAGTATTTATTAGGTTCAATGGACGTTCTCATGATAACAGTATTTTTTTGGTCTATATTAATGCAGTTTATGCTTAATTATTGACCGTAATTACGGGTTGCTGTTCGCAGCATTTAACTCACAGAGGAGACGTTCTCGTGCAAGCTTCGCTTGATCAGAAGTACAACTTTGAAATCATTAAATGGTTCACCGTATCCGCGGTAATCTATTTAGTGGTTGGCACCACCGTTGGTGTTTACATCGCCTCAGAACTGGCCTGGCCTTTTCTGAATTTTGATATTGCCGAATTAACATTCGGTCGATTACGACCACTACATACCAATGCGGTTATCTTTGCATTTGGTGGTATGTCACTCATGGCTACATCTTACTACTCAGTACAACGTACCTGTGGTGTGCGTATCTGGAGTGACAAGTTAGCCTGGTTCGTATTTTGGGGCTGGACAGCGGTTATCATTTCCGCGGTTATTACACTGCCATTAGGTATTACTCAGTCTAAAGAATACGCCGAGCTGGAATGGCCTATCGATTTATTGATTGCCGTCGTATGGGTAGCTTATACATTCAACTTTGTAATGACGATCGCAACTCGTAAAACAAAACATATATATGTATCTAACTGGTTCTTCCTGTCAATGATGGTAATGATTACCTTATTACACGTTGTTAACAGTCTGGCTGTACCCGTTGATATGTTCAATTCCTACTCTATATTTTCAGGAGTGCAGGATGCGATGATTCAATGGTGGTGGGGGCACAACGCGGTAGGTTTCTACCTGACGGCTGGTTTCCTTGGCATTATGTACTATTTCGTTCCCAAGCAGGCAGGTCGCCCTGTTTTCTCATATCGTTTATCTGTGATCCACTTCTGGGCACTGACATTCGGTTATGTATGGTTAGGTGCTCACCATCTGCAATACACAGCGCTTCCAGACTGGACTGGCTCTGTTGGCGCGGCCATCTCTCTGGCGATGATCATTCCTTCATGGGGTGGTGCTATCAACGGTATGATGACCCTGTCAGGTGCATGGGACAAGCTACGTACTGATTATATCCTGCGTTTCCTGATTGTTTCATTAGCGTTCTATGCAATGTCTACATTCGAAGGCCCGGTTATGTCGGCCAAAACAGTTAATGCACTGTCACATTACACTGACTGGACAATCGGTCATGTACACTCAGGCGCTTTAGGCTGGGTTGCTATGGTTGCTGCCGGCGCAATTTATCATCTGGTAATGAAACTGTGGAATACAAAAATGTATTCTGAAAGCCTGATAAATATGCATTTCTGGTTAGCAACAATCGGTACGGTTGTATACATCATTGCGATGTGGGTATCCGGCATTATGCAGGGCCTGATGTGGCGTGACTACGATGAGTTCGGTACATTAACCTATACCTTTGCTGAGTCAGTTGCCGCAATGCACCCCTACTATGCTATGCGTGCAGTGGGTGGATTCATCTACTGGACTGGCGGTGTAGTGATGCTTTACAACGTAATTATGACTATTCGTATGGCAACGTCTGAAAAATCAGTCAGTGCTGCAACGACAGCCACGGCTTAAGGGGGACTCATATAATGTCTGAAAAGAAAAATCAAACTGGTCCTATTCAGTATAAATTTGAAACAAATATTGTTGCTATGGTGTTAATCACACTTGCTCTGGTATCTGTCGGTGGCCTGGTTGAAATTGTTCCATTATTCTATATCGATGAAACAATGGAGCATAACCAGCACAAAGAAATCCTCTGGGATCGTCAGGAAGGCCAAAGCCTGAACGACTGGCAGGCAGGTGACGGTGTACGTCCTTATAAGCCGCTTGAGCTTATGGGACGTAAAGTCTATCTGCGTGAAGGCTGCTACCTTTGCCATTCACAGATGATTCGCCCTTTCCGCGATGAGAAAGAACGTTATGGTCACTACTCCCTTGCGTCAGAGTCTATATACGATCACCCTTTCCAGTGGGGCTCAAAACGTACTGGGCCTGATCTGGCTCGTGTTGGTGCCAAGTACTCAGATGAATGGCATGAACTTCATCTGGAAGCACCGCGTAGCGTAGTTCCTGAATCTGTTATGCCTAACTACCCATGGCTGGCTAAAGCGCCAATTGACGCTGAACTGACCGTAAAACATATGGAAGTTATGCGCAATATGCCGAATGCACCTGCACCTTACACAGATGCAGATATTGCATCTGTGCCTGCAGAAGTTGAAGGCAAAACAGAGTTAGATGCACTCGTCGCTTACCTGCAGGTGTTAGGCACCATGGTTAAGTTTGATGAGAACATAGACTATCGCTAATTTAGCTAGCTAAGAGGATTTAACGATGGACATACTCCAGACTGACTGGGCCGCAATGACACTTAATGACTGGGCTGGCCTCATCATTACCGTCGGCGTGTTCTTTTTAATGATTTGGGCGTATGTCACTACGTTTAATCCAAAGAACAAAGAGAAATTAGAATCACAAAGTACCATTATTTTTGATGAAGATAATGATATGGATGATTTGACCTCAACACATTCGACCTCAACTAAAGGGGACTCAAAGAAATGAGTGACGAAGAAAATAAATTTCCTGGTGAAAATAACACCGGGCACTTCTGGGACGATGATCTACGTGAATTAGATAATGAACCACCAACCTGGTGGACTATTGGCTTTCACGCAAGCTGGATTTTTGTAATTATTTATACACTGCTCTACCCTTCATGGCCGGGTATTAATACCCATTTCAAAGGTTTGCTGGGCTGGACTTCAATTACTGAATACAAGGAAGATTTAAAATCAATTGAAAATATACGTGCACCATATGAAAGTAAAATAAAAGACATGTCTGCTGCTGAAATTTTAGCCGATGACAATCTGTCAAAGTATGTAACTGCATCAGGCAAAGTTCTGTTCGGTGACAACTGCTCAGCCTGTCATGGTGCGGGTGGTCAGGGTAACGTTGGTTTCCCTGTGCTTGCAGATGATGACTGGTTATATGGCGGCACAATTACTGATATTGAAACCACCATCAATGCTGGGCGCCAGGGCATCATGCCAGGTCACGCTGCGATGCTGGATGATGCAAAAATTGATTCTCTTTCCTCTTCAATATTCGAAGGTAAAGCAATTGAAAACGCCGCATACACTGAAGCCGGCTGTATTGGTTGTCATGGCGCAGATGGTAAAGGCCTTTCATTTATGGGTTCTGCCAATCTGGTTGATGGTATCTATCGCTTTACTGCGGCAGATCAACTAGCAAGCATAAAACACACTATAAAATATGGTGTAAATGATGCGGCAAATTCTGAATCTCGTAACGCAGTAATGCCGGCCTTTGGTGGCGGTAAACTGTCAGATACAGAAATCAAAAAGCTAGCTGTTTATGTACATAAACTAGGTGGTGGTCTATAGGCTATTGAGCAAATAACTACCACCCATTTACATTAAATAAATACCTGAGGAGGTATAAAATGGATGCGGTAGTTATTGGTTCAATCGCTGCAATTGCAGGTAGTTTTATTGTACTAATCGGGTTTCTCTGGTACTGGATTCGAAAAATAATTCATCATCCTGTGAGTCACGATTAAATAACAATAAATGAAAGGGGCTTTGGCCCCTTTCATATTTCTAGAGAACTAGAAATGCTTATTTTTAATATGGAATTATGGATAAGTGCGGCACTACATTTCAAATAAATATTGAAATAGCATGCATTATAACTGTGCGGAGAATTGAGTGGACGTTAAAGTCACGAACGAAGAATTAGATTGCGAAAAAAGTGCAGCCGAGTTATATGAAGAAGCAGATCACTGGCACGTTAATACTGGTGATGAAATTATTCATGCAAAACGCATGGGAGGAAAGTTTCGAGACCTCAAAATAAAAGCAGCATCCGTATGGCTAATATTTTTTCTTGGCCCCTATCTTCGCTGGGATGGTTCACAGGCCGTTTTATTTGATATTCCCAATCGTAAGTTTCAAATTTTTGATATCACCATCCTGCCACAGGACGTGTGGTTACTAGCTTTAATCTTATTATTTTTTGCCATTTTACTTGCCGCCATTACCTCCGTTGCGGGGCGTGTATTTTGCGGTTATTTCTGCTTTCAAACAATCTGGACCGACATATTTACCAAAATTGAAGAGTTACTGGAAGGCACACCAGCCAAACGACGTAAACTTGATAAAGCCCCCTGGAATGCCAAAAAAATTCGCCTTAAAGTTATCAAACACTCAGCATGGTTAAGCATTGGTTTTATAACCGGCTTTTCTTTTATTGCCTGGTTTACAGATTCTCTTCAATTATGGATTGACGTTTTAACATTTGAAGCCGGTACTTTTGTTTATGTTATGTTACTGGTATTTACAATCGGCACTTATATTCTTGCTGGTTTCATGCGTGAACAAACCTGCTTCTGGTTATGCCCTTATGCACGTATTCAGGGCGTCATGTATGACACTGAAACTATTTTACCCACCTATGATATTGCACGCGGCGAACCCCGTGGTAAACTGACAAAAGGCAATGTAGTTGAAGGCAATGGCGACTGTATTTCATGCAATCAGTGTGTTGCTGTATGCCCAACCGGTATTGATATCCGTGGTGGCCAGCAAGAAGGCTGTATTACCTGTGGTTTATGCCTGGATGCCTGTGATTCAGTAATGGATAAAATAGGCAAACCACGCGGTTTAATCCGTTACGCATCAATGAATGAAATAAAAGGCGTAGAAGTTAAACCCTTTCATAAACGTCCACGTGTACTCATTTATGCGGGTATAATAGTATTCGCGGTAACCGGTCTGTTATATGGCATAACCCATCTTGGTACTTACGACCTGAAAGTAATACACGAACGCCAGCCTCTATTTGTACAGATGAGCACCGGTGACATCCAGAATAAATATGAATTAAAAATTCTGAATAAAACCGATAAGGTAATGAATATAAGTATTGTTGTCACTGGAGCAGAGAATATTACAACCAAAGGTATTCGTGAGAAAATGACACTGGCACCCAGTAAGTTAACGTCGTTTACTGTGTTTTTATTGATTCCTAAAAAGAATCTGAAAAAAGCACGCACTCCCATTTACTTTACGATTGAGTCATATCAGGAATTTGAAGATACGGTTGAATATCAAAGTATGTTCTATGGCCCAAAATATCTAAATTAGAAATCAGGTAACACATGAGCGATACAGCTATGAATAAAGACTCTTACTCTCAGGACAATCCAAAAGCACTTAAGAACCCCTGGGTTTTAGGCTGGCTTACATTAATAGGGGTAGTCCTCGCTGTAAACATTGGTTTTATTAGCCTGGCTTTTATCACTAATCCTGGACTCGTTGATAAAGACTATTATGAAAACGCCGAAGATTACGAAGAAAACCTGATTAAATACCGTACTGCTCGTGCAGCACTTGGCTGGACATATCAGGCAGCATACCCCCAGAACCCGGTAGCAAATAAAGATGCATTATATCGTTTAACTGTAGTTGATAAAGCAGGCTTACCTCTAACCGCAGCAAACATAAAACTAGCTGCCTATCGTCCTTCCGATGCATCAGCAGATTTTGAAATCACACTTGCAGAAGTCGATGCGGGTATTTATGAAAGCAATATTACTTACCCATTAAAGGGCATCTGGGAAATCACTACGCTCATTGAACGTGAAGGTGATAAGTATGACTTTAAGAGACGCGCCAGTATTGTGACAGAATAAGTTATACCTATTATTCCGAGAGAAGCCATAGAATCCGATTTCATACTCTTACCTGACACTTCACCAGGCCAGATTCTGCGGCTTCGCTAAGGATAAAAAATTATATAATACCTGATGCAAAACACCCCCCCACAAAATTCTTCATGCTTTCACTGCGCCCTGCCCGTCGATGATAACAACCGTGTAGAAAAAATAATTCAGCAAGAATCACAGCAATTTTGTTGCCACGGCTGCAGCTCAGTTTGTGAAATGATTTACGATTCAGGCCTGGAAGGGTTTTATCAGCGAACCCCCGATGGCCAGTTACTCGCACCCCCCCCAGAGCCACCACAGGAAAGCCAACTCTACGATATAGATGAAATACAAAGTGAGTTTGTACATGACCTGGGGCATATTCGTGACATGCACTTAATGGTTGAAGGCATTCATTGCTCTGCCTGCGTCTGGTTAATAGAACGCAGCCTGGCAAAACAGGCTGGTATCATTGATGTAAAAGTGAACCTGGCAAATAAACGCCTGATTGTCCGCTGGGATAATACACAAAATAAAATTTCAAATATTATTGAGTATATTGGTAGCATCGGTTACTCCGCAACACCGTTCAATCCCGAATCTGCTGAAGGCACAATAAAAAAACAAAATCGTGCCCTGCTATTACGCATGGCATTTGCTGCATTTAGCATGATGAATCTATTATGGATTTCTATCGCTTTATACAGTGGTGCCGATAAAGGTGAATTTAAATCCCTGTTTCACTGGGTCGGTTTTATGCTTGCCACACCAACTCTGCTTTATTCCGGCTGGCCATTTTTAAAAGGTACCTGGAGCAGTTTAAAAAACCTTAACCTCACCATGGATGTGCCCATTGCAATTGGTGCAACAGCAACCTACAGTTACTCTGTTTTTATAACCATCGCACACTCAATGGGCCAGACCAGTATGGGTGAGGTTTATTACGATACGGTCGTGAATTTTATTTTCGTCATTCTTGTCGGGCGCTTTCTGGAAGCTAAGTCAAAACGTCATGCAGTTTCTGCAACTCAGCGACTAATGGACTTACAACCCAGAATTGCTCATGTACTACGTGATAATGAAACTCATATCGTACCGATTAGAAGCATACAGAAAGATGAATTAATTCTTGTTAAACCTGGTGAAAAAATACCCGTAGATGGAATTATTACTTCAGGACACTCATCCATAGATGAAGCATTATTAAGTGGTGAAGCAGCACCGGTTAAAAAACAAACCGGCGACACTCTATCTGCTGGCACCGTAAATATAGAAAACACCTTAACTATTAAAGTAACAGCAATACTCAGAAATACATCACTCGGAAAAATCATCAGCCTGGTTGAAGAAGCACAGGCCAGTAAAGCGCCAATCCAGTGCATTGCAGATAAAATTGTTCCCTGGTTTGTAGCAATAACATTATTACTCGCCAGCCTGACTTTTTTTTATTGGTTAAACGATGGTATAGAATATGCCCTGCTTGCTGCAACATCTGTACTTATCATTACCTGTCCCTGCGCATTTGGTTTAGCAACACCAATGTCAATTGCGGTTGCTTCTGGCCTGGCCGCGCGTAACGGCCTGTTAATTAAAAATGGTGCTGTACTGGAGTATCTTTCAGATATACGACATTTTGTATTTGATAAAACCGGCACCTTAACTGAAGGCAAGATGCGCATAAAAGAAATCGTTACTCATGAAAATGCAGAAGCTGGTTTTATACAATCAATATTAGAAAAAGTAGCGCACCTTGAAAGCCTCTCAGAACATTCAATTGCCAGTGCAATTACAGCCTACGCTAAAGATCATAATATAAACCCGGATTCACAGTGTGTGAAAAACTTCACCAACAAACCAGGATTTGGCATTGAAGGTGAAATTGATCAACAGATTATTATTGTTGGTAACACAAAACTTCTCGAGAACAATAATATTAAACTTCAGACGGACTATTTAATACAGTCGAAAAAATTAGAAAATAAAGGCATTAGCTGCGTACATATTGCAATTGATAAGCAACATATGGGTTTTATTTCAATTGCCGATCAATTGAGAAACGATGCTAAAAAGCTCATCACCAATCTACGCCAGTCTGGTATCGAGCTTACATTACTCAGCGGTGACAAACAGGCTGTTGCCGAATCAGTAGCAGCAGAACTAGGCGGAATGAATGTTATTGCCGAAGTTTTACCCAATGATAAAGACAAGGTTATACAGTCACTACAAAAACAGGGGCAACACATAGCCATGATTGGTGATGGCGTAAACGACGCCCCAGCCCTTATTCGTGCTGATGTTGGTATCGCCATTGGTTCAGGCACCGATGTATCAATAGAAAGCGCAGATATTATATTACTTAGTAATGAACTGGATAAAATTCGTCTGGCCTCAGACCTGTCAAAACGCACACTGCGTACCATTCGGCAAAATATTACCCTGTCTATTGCATATAATATTATAATGGTACCATTAGCAATGATGGCTTTTGTTACCCCATTATTTGCAGCTATTGCAATGCCCGTGAGCTCATTAGCCGTTATTGGCAATGCATCTCGAATACGCACACTTTTTAAAAATACAGATAAATATTGAGAATATGTATGGATGTTATATACGGTTTAATCCCTCTAATGATAGGCATCGGCTTAATAGGTGTCGTGATCTTTATCTGGTCAGTACGTAATGGACAATATGATGATCTCGAAGGCGATGCTAATAGAATTTTGATGGATGACGATGACCCATTGCTACCCGATAGCTCAACAACAGAAAAGGCGAATAAAGAAAAAGAGTAAATTCCATAGGAATAACAATAAGATAACGACCAAAAAATCAAGTTTGTTTATTATAAAACAAACTTCAACTCCCTAATCAGAACGATAACAGCATCTTAAAATCACTCCATAAGCAGCATCTAATAATAACTATTCAGATATTTATAACACCAGATATATAACACCCTAAGCTTATAATCAGAACAATAATTCAAACTTGAATCAATCTACAAAACACGCTGTAGAACAGAAAATAACAGCGAATTCGTCCACTTATATGTTATTTTTAATAACTAAAGTAGTTATTAAAAAATATACACGCTATTTTTACAAAACCACCAGTTCGCCAATAAAATATCAATTTAAAACAGACTTAAATTAATATTTAAAATAAATTTTTTATCAAATATTTTATATCATATATGTGTAG
>JADGFA010000026.1:0-11819 GCA_016744065.1 Gammaproteobacteria bacterium | reverse complement strand
AAAAATTATATTTTGTCATACTTTAGACACAAAAATAACATCTAATAAAAACCACTAAAAATAGACATTATTTTTACACGAATAATATCTATTAAATAAAATTAAAGAACAAAAATTATATATTATGTTTATTTAATCCTTAAATACACACCTAAAATATTATTAGTCTATTTTAAAAATATATTTGTATAATCTAAATTTTCCTGTATATTCCCTAGCTGGAACGATCATTCAGAATAAAAGGGAGCATTAAATGAAGGTTGCCATTATTGGCGCAGGTGTGGGTGGCCTGACGCTAACACTATCCATGCTTGACGCTGGAATCAAAGATATAGACATATATGAATCTGCCCCTGAAATAAGTGAACTGGGTGTCGGCATAAACATACTACCCCATGCTATGCGAGAACTGGAAGAGCTGGGTTTACTCCAGAATTTAATGAAAGTCGGTGTTGAAACATCCCAATTGCTCTATTACACAACACAGGGGCAACTGATATGGGAAGAAGCAAGGGGAAAAAACAAAGGTTATAACTGGCCTCAAATTTCAATACACCGAGGACACTTAATAAAAGTATTATATGAAAAAGTGCTAGAAAAATTAGGCCCTCAGCGCATTCATACAAACCACCACCTGAATAATATTAAAAAAAATAATGATGGTAGTGTAACCGCTCTTTTCAATGATTCATCAACAACCGCTGATTGCCTAATCGCATGTGATGGCATTCATTCTACTGTTCGAAAGATTTTTTACCCCCACGAAGGCTCGCCTAAATGGAATGGTATAACAATGTGGCGTGGCGTTTCATTAATGAAACCCTTCCTTAAGAACAACTCAATGGTCGTTGCAGGCAGCACTAATCACCGTATGGTGCTCTACCCAATATCAAAAGAAGTTAATACTGAAGGAAAAATATTAATTAACTGGATTGCCAAGCACAAAACAACCAACGCTCAGTTAATGCCTACAGAGGACTGGGTTCATGAAGTAAACCCTGAAGAACTCCCCCTGTCTTTTCAAGATTTTGAATTTTTAAACATATCAAAATTAATAAAAAATTCAACGGCAATATATAAGTACCCTATGATAGATCGTGACCCATTAGATAACTGGGACTTCGGTAATATCACATTATTAGGGGATGCGGCTCACCCTATGTACCCTTCAGGCTCAAACGGAGCCTCACAGGCTATTATTGACGCTCGATTTCTATCTCAGCAACTGGCATTAAAACCTGATATCAAAAAGGCAATTAAGACTTACGATGCTGAACGACGTACAACTACTGAAGCAATCGTCCTTGCAAATCGTAAAACAGGCCCAGAAAAATGCATTGATATTGTTGAACAAAGGGCTCCCGACGGCTTTATAAATATTGACGATGTAATAAGTAAAAAAGAGTTAAAAGAAATATCATCATCCTATAAAAGAACCGCAGGATTTGACCCTCAAACCCTTAACAACAGGAAATCGCTCTCTATTGAAAAAACAATATCATAAAATAATATAAAAAATATGTAATGTTTTAAAATTAAGTTAATCTGTATAAAATGATAAAAATGGAAGGACAACAACATGTTATATAGTTTCAATGAAGAAGAAAAAAAATTTAATAAGCCACCATTAGAACCCGATAAATTTAACAAAGAAGTACTTAATAAGCTAAGTCTGTTTCAAAAAACATTATTAATTACTGATGGAACAGTAACTGAATTACTTGAATTTTTTTTAGATGAAAAGATTAAAGTAAAAAAGCTTGAAGAAGAAATAGAACAAGAATCAAAAAACTTACCTCTCTCTCACAAATCACTAATAAAAACACCAGACTTCCCCGTCCTATCAAGAAAAGTCCTCTTACAGGGAAAAACGTCTCTAAATACCTGGCTATATGCCGAATCAAGCATATTAATAAACAATCTAACATCAGGGTTCCGTAAAGACCTCCTTGTGTCTCACCAACCAATCGGAAAACTATGGTCAAAATATCGCTTAGAAACGTATAAAACAAATTTCACTATACAAAAAGAAAAAGCCGATAAAAAACTGGCAGATTATTTAACAATACCCATTAATAGCGAAGTACTTTCAAGGACATATTGTGTTTATTCACAGGGTAAAAAAACAATGATAATAACTGAAAAGTTTTCTTCTGAATCATTTAAAAACTAATATATTAAAAACAAAATAATTAAAATATGGAGATATTGAAATGTTTGACTGTATTATAATAGGTGCTGGGCCTGGCGGCATCGTAACCACAAAAGAACTTATCGAAAATGGCGTTACTAATATTTTATGCCTTGATCAGGCAGATAAACTTGGAGGCGTCTTTGCTGCTAGCTACGATAATCTCAAACTAACCTCTTCTGCCACATTTAGTATGTTTTCTGATTTTTTTAATAAATCAGGGGAAAGCAATCATTTCTGGAGTAAAGACGAGGCTGTCGACTACTGGAAGCGCTACGCAGAAAAATACAATGTAATTGAAAACATTCAATTTAATTCCACTGTCACTAAAGTAACTAATGACAAAGAAGGAAACTGGAAAGTTTATCTCAATTCGCAGGAACCACTTTATTGCAAAAAACTAGTTCTTGCCACGGGAAATAATTGCATAGAAAAATATCCCGAATGGTCAAAAAAATTAACAAATATCGAATACTGTCACTCAAAAAACTATCAAAACTCAAGCCCATTTTCGGGAAAACGTGTGCTTATTGTTGGTGGTGGTGAATCTGCATCTGATATGGCATTAGAAATTTCCCAGGTAGCCTCAGCGTGCTGGGTTAGCTTAAGGGAAAGCACAGGATGGGTCGTACCCCGAAAACGTGGAATGCATGCGACAGATATATCAACCCACCGTGGATTATGGGGGTTACCAAGAAAATATGGAAAATACCTCTCTCAACATATTTTAAAACTTGAAAAAAGAAAGAGTGATCCTGTTACTGATGCAGTTGTTATGCTAAATAGCCTTATCTCCAACCCTAAAGGAATATGGGGTACATACGGTACCAAAACAATTGCCCTGGCAGAAGCAATTGCACATCATAACTGTAAAGTCGTTGGTGAAATTACTGATGTTAAGGATGGCGGGCGTCATTTAACTACATCTGATGGAGTATCATTAGAAGATATCGATGCTGTCGTCTTCTCTACAGGATACACAAACCGTGTACCCTTTATGCCCGAAGAACTGCAAACATGTGATCCAAGAAGCTTATATAAACATATATTTCATACAGAAACTCAGGACAAACTAGCATGGGTCGGTTGGGCAAGGCCAGGGTTTGGAAGCCAGTTTCCAATAATGGAGCTTCAGGCTCGTCTCTTTGCTCTTATTTGCGCGAAGAAACATACTTTACCCAATTTAAAATCCATGAACCAAATCATTAAAGATGATTACGAAGCTAATTTAACTCAATTTGAAGGAAATGCTGAACGTATTCGTAGCCTGGTGGATTATTTCCGTTATATGGATGGCCTTGCTGAAATAATTGGCTGCAAACCACCTTTACTAAAATATTTTTTCCGTCATCCATTACTCTGGTTACATATTGTTTATGGCCCAACACAATCAACACAATACAGGCTTACAGGGCCAGGCAGTAAAGTAGACTTAACACACAGCATTCTTGAGATGCTACCCCTTAGCTCTTTTAACAATATAGTAAAAATTGGTTTAAAGGTAAGAATCATACATGCTATAAACTCTATAAATATATTTTTTAGAAGACGTTCAGCATGAGAAATTTACCTCTCCTGTCTTCCGTTATAAAAAACAAAGAAAACTCTTCTTTAGTTCTGGAAAATATTAATATAATTCGTTTTTTATTTTATATTCTAAGCGCAACGATATTAATTAAACTTGGCATGCAAAATACCTATGCAGATTTATCCAGTGAAATTGATCTATTAGATTCAATACTTTACTTCTTCATTGGTATCGTTGCAGCAACAATTGCCAACTCTACGGGTGCTGGTGGAGGTATAGTTTTTCTTCCTATATTCATAGGCCTGGGCCTCTCTCCTGCTGAATCTTTATCAACCAGTATTACGATCCAGTGCTTTGGTATGTCATCTGGGGCCTTAACATGGATAAGTTATAGTAAGAAAGAGAAAGTAGAGTATTCCAGGCAATGGGAATATTTTTACTTTATTTTCCCTGTTAGCTCACTAAGCGCCTGTATTGGTTTATTTATTGCGCAAGTCCTGATGCCCCATCCTCCTTTAGACATAGAGCTATTTTTTGCCATATTTTCATTATTAGTGGGAATCATTATTTTACTGCGAACACTAAAAGTAAAAAAGGAATATAAGGGGCGCACCCACGCATTATCTAAACTTGAAGTAACAGGTCTTATTTTACTTAGTTTTATAGGCGGAAGCATCACAAACTGGCTATCCATTGGGATTGGTGAAATTTTATTAATATATTTAATTTTACTCGGATTTCGCCTTAATTTTGCTGTTGCAAGTGCCGTCTGTGTTAGTGCTATCAGTGTTCTATTCGCCCTGCCACATCACATATTTTCTAATTTTATTAGTTATGAAATACTCACCTATGCGGCGCCAGGGGCATTAATCGGAGGCATACTGGCTCGTACATTAGCAACTCACCTTGGTGCTCATAAGTTAAAAATAGCAACCTCAGTCTGGATCATACTGAGTGCAATTCCCTATTTAATTTTATCAATAAAATAAATAACACCAACCCCTAGATCAATTCTCATAGTTTTAATGGGATTTTACAAATAAAAGGATGAAAAATGAAAATAAACAAAAAATGGTTAATAAATACAGCTATCTCAACTGTACTCATTGTTTCAATAGATGTAAGTGCGCACGGCACAAGACACTGGAACGGTCATCACTCAAATAACCCTGCACACGGGCAAAATAATGATCAACTGGAAGTAACCTATAAACCTGATGATGCTTTTTATGGAGACACAATTACTGAAAGTGGTGAACTGGTTGTAGATATAATCCCTGATCGAGAAACAGCCCGATTACATAGTGCAACTCACGGCTTAATCCCCTCTCAAAGGCATAGCCTTCCTCCATATTATGACCTTCCTGATATGCAGAATGTTGATGATTTCATTGTTACTGAGGATGAAATGGTCATTATCAACCCTGCACCTGGTGAATATGTTCGCATTATGGAAGGCAAAAGACATGGATACAAAAGTACAACGGTTGGAATTAGCAAAACAAGCCCGGGCGGTGGTGCTCCACTACATACACATGAATCAGAAGAAACCCATGTATTACTTAATGGTAAAATGCGTTACCAACTTGGGGAAGAAGTATTCGAAGTACATTCACCCTATGTGATCAACATTCCACCAATGGTCCCTCATGCCTTTATGAGCCTAACCCGAAAACCAATAGAGCTTGTTGTTTTTTATCCCGTCAATCAATGGGAGTTTGATTTTGTTGAGCATGAAAATGCCCAGGATTTTTTCACCTTGCCAGAAAATCAATAATCAAAACTAACCAGTCTCCCTTTCGATTTATGAAAGGGAGCATACTTAACTATAAATTTTATTAACAAATAAGTTTTTCTCATACCTGCATCTATACACTGAGTCCATTTGCTCAATCACCTTATCTAACTGATATTTATAACTATTTTTTAATGTATTAACCCTTAGCATTTAGATCTACATAATTCAGTAAAAATTTTATGCCATCCATTTAATAAAAAACCATAAGCTAAACCATTTTCATTAGGCGGTTAAAAAGATAGCTGTTTATTTCATTCAACTCCAAACCTGCATAATTAATACTTTTTAATAATATTTATCACCCTCTCATACTCTTCACTTTCTCTGTATTAAATAAAAAACTTAGTTAAAACGACATATTTTATGCATTAAGAATAACCGTTTGAGATAATTTATTTATTATGCTAACCTTTCGGAACGATCATTCCAATAACAATTTATTTAATGAAGAGAGTCAATTATGAGCACATTAAAGGGAAAGATTGCCGTTGTCACAGGTGGCAATAGCGGTATAGGTTATGCTACAGCCAAAAAACTAACTGAAGATGGTGCAACAGTAATTATAACCGGTAGATCAGCTGAAAGAGTTCAAAAAGCAGCCAGTGAACTAAATATAACAGGTATAGTTGCTGATGTTTCTGACCTTTCTGCAATAGATAATCTTGTTGAACAGGTAAAAAATCAATTTGGAAATATTGATATTTTATTTGTAAATGCAGGTATATTTTCACCCGCCCCCATTGGACAAATATCTGAAGAAATGTTCGATAACCAGATGGGTATTAATTTTAAAGGTGCCGTTTTTACCGTAGAAAAATTTATACCTATTCTTAATGACGAGGCCTCTATCATCAACCTGTCATCAATAAACGCTTATACTGGAATGCCGAATACTGCTATATATGCAGCATCAAAAGCAGCTCTTAATTCATATACCAGAACAGCCGCTACTGAACTGGCACCTAGAAAAATCAGAATTAACGCCGTAAACCCTGGCCCGGTAGAAACACCTATTTTTGAAAAAACAGGCATGCCTGAAGATCAACTAAAAGAATTTGCTCAAGCTATAAAAAATAGAATCCCACTTGGACGCTTTGGAAAGCCAGAAGACATTGCCAACCTGGTAGCTTTTCTAGCATCTGATATCGCATCATTTATAACTGGTGGAGAATATAATATTGACGGTGGCACTAACATTAACCCTTTACTATCTTAATATTAAAACTAAATATTCTAATAAAATATCACATATAAAAAGAGGAATCATTATGAAATTAAAATCTAAACTACTCATTACTTTATCCTTAATAACACTTTTTTCAACATCACTTTATGCTGCTCAGCATAAATCTTTTATCCCTTATGTAAGCGAAAAAGATGCAACTGGTGAAGTTAAAAAAATATATGCTGAAGTTAAAAATGCATTTGGAATGATTCCTGCTCCAATAAAACAACATAGCGTTAACCCCGAGCTGTTAAAAAACCATTGGGATTACTTTAATGCTACAGCAAGAAACAAAAATTTTGACCCTCAATTTTTGGCTATTATGAGAATGTCAATTGCTACATCTGGAACATTTCAGCATTGTGATTACTGTGTAGATGGCAATGCAATGGTACTAAAATCCATGTTTAAAATGAAACCAGGTGAAATAACGGCCATTCAGGAAAAACCTGAATCAGCAACCCTGCCACCAAAAGAAATGAAAATGCTTAAATTTCTTTTAAAATCAACTAGCAATCCTAAATCTTTAACTCAGGCATCATTTGATGAATTAAGAAAATCTGGATGGAGTGACAAAGATATTTTTGATGGCATAAAAATGGCCACACAAATGGTAGCGGCAATTTACATGGTAAACACATTAAAAATACCCAGTGATTTTGGCACAAACTAAATAGATTTAAATAGTCATAAGAAATAAATAAAAACTTACAGGGCAATTAATTTTTATTTTTCTTATGGCTTTCTATTTATATATTAAAACGTATACTTTACATAATTAATAACAGTTAAAAACCGACTTAATTTAAACAATATCGCCCCACAGGCATAATTAATTAGTATTTTAATACCTGATCTTAACAATTTAATACTGTACTTTCTTAGTTAAAAACAGATAAACTTTATTAACAAAAAACACTGAACCAATGAACACTTTGAGCACTCAATCACGAAAACAGACATCCCCTTCAGCCTGTAAAGCTACATTTATTACGGATATAAGCTATAATTAGAAAATCCATATTAAATTAGCTGTACCTGATCATGCCTAGAGTTAAACTTTTTAACAAAGAAATAGTATTACAGAAAGCAATGGAACTTTTTTGGAAAAAAGGTTATCACGCCACAAGCATACAGGATATGGTGAGTCATTTAGGCATTAATAGAGCCAGCCTTTACGATACGTTTGGCGGTAAAAAAAATCTTTTTGATGAGTCTCTTGAATTATATTGCAAAACAAATAAAGAAGGAACACTCGATTTTTTAAAAAATGAAAAAAGCGTAAAAAATGGATTAAGGAAGCTACTTGAAATGGCTGTATCCGATTCAATACAGGACATTGATCATAAAGGGTGCTTTGTTGTTAACACCACAACAGAACTCATTCCGGGTAATGATGAAACCAAAAAAGCATTAATAAATAACAGATCAATATTTGAAAAAATATTTTATAACTTTCTCCTGTCTGGTCAAAAAAATGGTGAAATCGCAAAGAACAAAGACCTAAAAGCCATTTCCAGCTTAATATACACCCTGCTTAGTGGGCTTAAAGTAGTTGCTAAGATAGAACCTGATCGAAAAAAATTACTCTCATCAGTGAATACTATACTCACAATACTGGATTAAATACTGCTTTTTCAACAACCCCTGACTCAAGCATACTATGACGAACACGTACTTTATAGGCTCTAATTTTACGGGGTTTAATTTTATTAAATCCTGACTTTTATTTTCACCTATAAAGGGTGAACTACATTTTTGTAAAAACATTTTATATAATCAAAAAATGACTTAACCAGACACTCCATTTTTATCCATAATATATTTAACATTTTCTGTATTCTCATTTCAATTCGTTACAAGCACACTGCTCTGCATCTTTCGAAACATCGTTTAGCAGGAGAGGACTCATCAACACTAACACTGGATAAAAAAATAATACTACAGGTCATTCTCTAGATATTTTTCAAAGCACGAATAAATATTAATGTTAATACAATCTATCTCAATTTTTTACTTCTTAAATCATCTGCTATCAAAGTCAATAACTACAGCTTGAGGTTGCCTGCACTGTAGGGCAGATAACGAGTATAAACCCACCCTACAGATATCTAAGCTAATTTTTTCTCTGCTTCCAATGCAGGGTAATCGGTATAACCTTTTTCATCTCCACCATAAAACGTAGCCTGGTCCGGCTCATTCAATGAGGCTCCGCGTATAAAACGCGCTGGTAAATCGGGGTTAGCAATAAACAACTGACCAAACGCTATCATATCTGCATTACCTTCTGTTAACGCCTCTTCTGCAGTTGCCTGTGTATACCCCATATTGGCCATATACAGGCCGCCAAAACGACGCTTAAGTTCTACGTAATCGACTTCTCTCCCTCCATTTAACATATCACCTTCTAATACATGCAAATAGGCCAGGTCATGTTTACTCAGCATATCAACTACGGCATTAAATGTGCTTTGAGGTTGTGAATCCTGGATATCATTAAACTGATTTTCTGGTGATAAACGTACCCCTACTCGTTTACTCGGCCATACCTCTTTAACGGCATTGAGCACTTCATCAAGTAAACGCATTCTGTTTTCAACACTGCCACCATAAATATCATCACGGGTATTTGAACCATCACGTAAAAATTCATCAAGCAAATAACCATTAGCCGAGTGAACCTCAATGCCATCAAAACCTGCGAGCCTGGCATTGTTTGCTGCACTAACATAATCCGCAATAATATCGGGAATCTCCTGTACCCCCAATGCTCGTGGTGTAACAAAAGGCTGCATACCATCATAAGTAACTGCATCACCCTGAGGTTGAATTGCCGAAGGTGCTACTGGAAGCATATTATCCGGTAACATCGATGGGTGTGAGATGCGCCCAACATGCCATAGCTGCATAAAGATCAGCCCTCCTTCTTTATGCACTGCATCTGTTATTTTTTTCCAGCCTTTGACTTGTGCATCTGAATGAATACCTGGCGTTGCCGGATAACCCAACGCAGTTTCTGAAATTTGAGTTGCTTCCGTTATTAATAACCCGGCACTGACACGCTGTGTGTAATAAAGTGTATTCAAATCAGTGGGGACATTACCTTCACCTGCTCGATTTCGAGTTAGTGGAGCCATCACCATTCGATTAGACAAGTTTAAGTCACCCATTTGCAGGGACATAAAAAGTGGTGACTTTGAAGGTGTAAGAGTAGTCATGTTAGCTCCTTGAAATTCATTAATTAGGTTTTAAAGATAAATCTGAGACCAGTATAATCATTTGATTGTCTTTCAATAGATATCAAATTAGCGTATATATGTTTCCATATTAGAAACAATGGAAGCATTATGGATACCGCCAGCCGACTCATATTATTCGCAGATGTCATTGATAGCGGCAGCTTTAGTAAAGCCGCTAGCCGACGCAATGTTAACCGCTCAATGGTCAGTAAGCAGATAGCCCAGCTTGAAGAACACCTGGCTGTAAGGCTTTTAAACCGCACCACTCGCAGCCTTAGCCTCACAGATGCAGGTCACGCCATCTATCAACATGCCTGTAGTTTACGTAATCAGTTAATGGAAACAGATGCCCTTGTTGCTTCCCTGCGTGAAGATGTGAGGGGTGAGCTGCGCATATCCAGTACCACTCACTTTGGACGCAAACATGTCATACCAGTAATAAGGAAACTGGTAGAAGACTACCCTGAATTAAAAATAGATTTACGCCTGGAAGATCGATATGTCGATATAGTCGGTGAACGCTTCGATGTTGCCATACGCATTACATCCCCCGTAGACTCATCATTAATTGCCCGCAAACTAACCAACAATAAACTGGTTATGGTAGCCTCACCTACCTACCTCAAACAACACGGTACACCACAAAATATTAAAGACCTGTCGAATCACCGTTTCGTGGTATATGCAGGGGACAGTGGCGTACTGGATAAATGGGCATATTATGAAGGAACAGAAATTAAAAGTTACTCAGTAAATGTACATACCAAAGTCAATGATGGAAGCGCTTTATTAAAATTGACTGAAAATGGAACTGGCATTGGCCTGACCCTGTTATCTGAAAGCTATGAAAAACTTAAAAAAGGTTCGTTAATACAGGTTATACCGGATGTTAAGTTCAAAGCCTTTTCATCCACCTATATTATGTACCCCAGCCGCAGCCATGTACCTAAAAAAACCCGTTTGTTTATTGACCGCATGGCAGAGTATGTTACCCAGCAAGATTTTTATCTCATTTGAATAATATTGTAATTAAAAATAAAATTGCCTGATAGATTCATACCTTATAAATACTGTATTTTACCGGCAACACCATCCCATTTTTCTGCATCAACAGGTGGATCAATTTTCTCATTAATTGCCGGCCATTGTCTGGCTAAGCGAGCATTTATATCTATAAATTTTTCCTGCCCGTCAGGCAAATCATCTAAAGAAAAAATAGCTTCTGCAGGACATTCCACAACACAAAGGTCACAATCGATACATTCTTCCGGGTCAATCACAAGAAAATTCTCTCCCTCATGAAAACAGTCCACCGGACAAACCTCAACACAGTCTGTATATTTACAGCGAATACAGTTTTCAGTTACTATATAAGCCACATTCTTATGACTCCTGTTGCACTTTTAGTATAACGCCATTCACAATCATTCAATTTCATTGACATAAAATCCTGTGCAACTTAAACCGTTTTACTGTATTTTTTAAGATATTTATCCGCTACCTGATATGGGCCTGTCGCAGGAACCGGGTGCACCATGGTAGGCACAGGATATTTAGCAAAAACACATATGCCCGGCCCATGAATATAACGGTAAACAAGCTTGCCATGCTTCCCTTTAACCGGATCATTTTGACGGCTTGAAGCTTCTGTAAGTCGGATCTGATGAGTCAGATAATTAAGGCATTCACGAGAGTCCAGGTTGTGTGCAGGTAAGCCATGATTGCGCCTCAGTGCACGTAGTGTTCTGGTCAAGTCCAACCGGACACTTTCTTTAGAGATTTTTCATAGTTAACGGGTGATTGATCACCATTCGCAGTATGCAGCCTCTCAAGGTTGT
>JADGFA010000025.1 GCA_016744065.1 Gammaproteobacteria bacterium | reverse complement strand
TTTCCCCGGTACAGATAATGACCGGTGGATGGAATTTTTTTAATATCTTTTTTCTTTATTTTTCCTGTAATGGTTTCAATGGTTTTTTCTCCCATAAACCCGTATTCTTTTACCCGTCCATAAAAAATCTTTTCAAAAAAAAAGTCACAGATGAAACATCTGTGACCAACCACGCTAATACTCTTTCTTCTTTACAAATATATTTTTGCTTATATCCGCTTGACCACGTTTAAATTTTTATCGAGTGTCGCATTAATCGACCCAGCGCATGATTCAAAGGATGCGTACGAGGTAAAAAAGGCAACGGACTACGCTGTCTAATTCCCAACTGTTCACGCATCTGACGCAGCCCCGGGTGCCGGTTATCTATTTGCAAACCCTTCTTAAGTGCAATAATTGCTGCTTTACGGTTTTCATAAAACCATTCCGCTCTTGCAAGGTTTAAATATACATCGCCATCATGCAGTTCACTTTTTGAAGCATGCCGACACATTTCTAATCCCGTAGCATCACCGGATAGAACACGAGCCAACCCACAATATGAACCATACTTATTACGATAAACATCTGCACAATCAACCGATTCATATGCTTGCTGAAAACGATTAACCGCCTTAGGCATAGCTCGATCTTTAAGATACGTTACGCCTTCAACAAACTCATCGCAACATGCACTGAAATCTTCATATACTGCTTGTAATGGTGCCATCTTAAAACTCCGTCTATAAATATCTAAATGTATTCTAACAAATTAATATCCAACTAAAATACGAGACAATTTCACTTTTTTCATTTAGATGCTCTACAGTCTAATCTGTTATGGCAACCTGCCCTAACCTTAACCTCATTTTTGCCTGGCTGTAGGCCTTACTTAGCATAACCTGTACCCATTCTTATATTCTGTTAATAAACAATTAGTTATAAAAATAAGACGGTTTGTTATGATAAAACAAACGCTATATCTGTAAAATTATCCGACATAATTTTGTTATGCTCTTAACGTTTTTTTTGACAATTATATTTATTTAAATAAATATCAAACACTTAGAAGCAAACAAAGTGAAAAAATTACCGACATACAGATGCTACGGCCCTCATACTATAGCTTATCAATAATTTTTTCAATTATTTACCCGACAATTCAAGCGCTAGTTTGTATACCTGGTTTTTCTTCATTCCCATAATCCTGGCCGCCATCTGACTCGCCTGCTTTAACGGCAGTTCTTCTAATAAAATACTCAATACCTGGTTCAACTCAGCTAATAACGGACTCGTATGTACTTCAGCCCCATCAAGCACAAGGACAAACTCCCCTTTTTGCTGATTACTATCTGCCTGCAACCATTCAGGCATTTCACCCAAGGTCGTACTATGTACTGTTTCATAGAGCTTGGTAATCTCCCTGGCCATCACCACACGACGCTCAGCACCAAATATTTGCAACATATCCTTAACTGACGCCACTATTCTATGACTAGACTCATAAAACACCAATGTAGCTACCTGATGCTCAAATTCTCGATAAAAATTCTGCCTGGCCCCCTGTTTATGAGGAGGAAAACCCACAAACATAAAACGATCTGTAGCAAGACCCGATACAGAAAGAGCTGCAATAGCAGCACAGGCACCAGGAATCGGGCAAACTTTAACAGATGCCTCATGGGCCGCCTTTACCAGCCGATAACCTGGATCACTTAATAAGGGGGTACCCGCATCAGATATTAAAGCTATATTTTCACCTGATATCAGACGCTGTATTAATTTAGGTGTAGCCTGTTCTTCATTATGCTCATGATAAGCCTGCATAGGTGTTCCTATACTATAATGCTGTAACAGTACTTTGCTGTGACGTGTGTCTTCCGCGGCAATTAGATTAACCTGCTTTAAGACAGAAATAGCGCGCTCCCCCATATCAGCACGATTACCTATTGGGGTAGCGATTACATAAAGTGTGCCCTGATTCATTGACAGTTGGGACTCCAAAACAGATACTCTCGTCTGCCATAATAACATCAGCCGACATATATTAAACAATGACATTATTTTTACGCTCAATTGCACTATTGCTCATCGGTCTCAGCCTTTACAGTTGCACATCAGGCGACCGTATTATTACTGACAAACCATCAATTCACACCGGTTTACCCATAACAGGTGAACCAGGCCTACAGGAATCAGCAAACCAGTATATTGAGTTAGCCGCATTATCCACCGGTATCGACAGAAACAGACACTTATTAAAAGCAGCTCAGATTCTTACCCGACAAAAGCAGTTTGGACTGGCAAAAGAACAGATATCGGGTATAAATCAGGAACTAATAAGCGATGAAGAATCAACAGAATTACACCTTCTCACAGCCGAAATAGAGCTGAATCGTGGCAATGCACGGGATGCACTGAAGCTGTTAAATATTTCCAGAATTTTACCTGTAGAGCAACAGATAAGACTAATGCAGCTACGTGCAAATGCATTTCTTGATGCAGGCTATCCCCTGGAATCAGCTAAAACCCGAGTACAAATGGATAAACTATTAACTGACCCATTTAATCAGGAACTCAACCATCAGGCTGTCTGGGAAGCGCTTTCATTACTACCAACAACCAGTTTACAACAGCTCAGCAACGCCCCCCTCAATGCTGATTTTCTTGGCTGGGTTGAATTAGCCAAAATAGCCAAACGTGGACAGGTCGACTGGCAGTATCTCCAGGATGGTATCCTGTTATGGCGTCAGGAATACCCCAGACACCCTGCCGCAAAAGTATTCATCAATGAACTTGGTAGTAAACAAATAGAGTTAATTGCACAGCCAGAACATATTGCTGTATTACTTCCACTCAATGGTAGGTATGCTCAGGTGGCCAGCGCGATACGTGATGGCATCATGTCCTCTTATTATCAACACCCAGATAAAACATTTCAGCCTAAAATTAGTTTTATCGATACCAATGATAATCAAAATGCTATCTGGAACTACTATAAAAAGGCTGCTGATCAGGGCGCAGACTTTATTATTGGTCCTTTTCTTAAATCGGCTGTCGATATACTTACCCGGGCAGAACAGATAAATATTCCAACACTTACTCTGAACTACGCTAGCCAGCAGACTGAAACCAGCCCTAAACTGTTTCAGTTTGGCCTGTTACCAGAAGATGAAGCACGCCAGTCAGCCGAACTTGCCTTCCGTCAGGCACATACTCATGCCGTTATACTCGTACCCGAAGGAAGCTGGGGTAAACGACTACAAAATGCATTCCAACAACGATTTGAAGAATTAGGCGGCAAGGTTATTAGCGTTCAAACCTATACTCCAAATAAAAATGACTTCAAACAGCCGATACAGAACATGCTAAATATAAAACAAAGTTATAGTCGCTATCGCGCTATTCAAAATATTATGCGTGCTAAAATGAAATTTACACCCTATCGTCGTCAGGACGTAGACATGATTTTTATGGCTGCCACACCAAAAGATGCACGCCAGCTAAAACCACAATTTAAATTTCATTATGCGGGAGAGATTCCCGTGTATACCACATCACACGCCTTTACTGGCCAGCTAAACAAACAGGCTGACCGTGATATAGATGACCTGAATTTTTTAGATATGCCCTGGATTCTCAATGCTCCAACCAAATCAAAACAGTCACTTATTAATTACTGGCCTGAACAACAACGTTATACTCGTTTTTTTGCGTTGGGTGTAGACGCTTATAATCTAATCCCCTTTTTAGGACGACTCCAGGGCAAAACTTATGAACGTTTTTCAGGTCAGACTGGAAACCTTTACCTTGACCCATTTAACCGTATACACCGGGAACTACTATCCGCACAATTTAAACGTGGTATACCAAAGTTAATTGATATAAACACACTTCCGGTGAATTTGACAATTGATGAAGCTGCTCCCATTCAACAACCACTTAACTAAAGGCAAAACCTGTGAAAATTTTGCCTGCAACTATTTAAAAAAAAATGGTTTAAAATTAATTGATAAAAACTTTCATAGCCGATACGGTGAAATAGATCTTATAATGCAGCATCACAATATGGTGGTTTTCATCGAAGTTCGTTACCGAAAAAACCAGAACTATGGCGGAGCAAAAGCAAGTATCACACCTGCCAAACAACAGAAAATTCAAAAAACTGCCCTCTATTACATGCAAAAAAAAGGTCACGAATTAAATGCTCGTTTTGATGTAATAGCAATGACCGGTGAAAGTGACAACCTGGCTATTGAGTGGATTAAAAATGCATTTTAACTGCATGCCTATAACTAAAATCAACCTGTTAAATCATAAAGCAACGAATGATTTTTCACAGTCAACTAACTTTCCAGAATAATAAACTGATCTGATAAAACATGAATCTTATAGAAATCATAGAAAAAAACTTCGCTGAAGACATATCAACTAAACAACACACACTGGAAAAAGCCCAGAATTCCATCGCTTTAGCAGCTCAACTTATGACTCACAGCTTATTGTCAGGAGGCAAAATTCTATCTTGCGGTAATGGCGGCTCAGCAGGTATCGCACAATTATTTTCATCTAAAATGCTAAACAAATTTCAAATGGAACGCCCTGGACTTCCTGCTATTGCCCTGTCCACTGATACATCTATCCTGACTTCAATTGCAAATGATTATAACTATGATCAAATTTTTTCACGGCAAATTGCAGCATTAGGACAAGATACGGATATACTATTAATCATTACAACCAGTGGTAACTCTGGAAATATTGTTGCCGCAATTAATACTGCACATGAGCGCCATATGAAAATCATTGCGCTAACTGGGCAAAATGGAGGTGAAGTCAGTGCACGAATGCAACACAGTGACATTGAAATTAGAGTAGACTCAGATTCGCCTATTCGCATCCAGGAAACACATCTACTTATACTTCATTGCCTGGGCGACCTTATCGACTCCCAGTTAATCGGTGGTTAACTTCTTTAGTTGAATGACATAATGAATAACGCTTTTTTAAATCAATTAAAAAAAATAGTTTCTTCTAAAAACATCTTAACAAACCCCAGCGAGTGCCTGGCTTATAGCTATGATAATAGTCGACGTCACGCACAACCCTTAGCCGTTGTTTTCCCAGAAAATGAGCAACATGTTCAACAAATAGTTTCTGCCTGCAACCAGAACAAGATAACGCTAATTGCCAGAGGCCGTGGCACTGGAACAACGGGAGCAACCGTGCCCATTAATAATGGCATTGTCGTTTCTTTTGAACACATGAATAAAATAATACTTATGGATAAGAAAAATCGCTGCATAGATGTGCAACCTGGAGTTACCAATTTAGAAGTACAGCAATGCGCAGCTAAGCATGGTCTGTTCTGGGCACCAGACCCAACCAGTGCCGCCTTCTGTTCTGTCGGGGGAAACCTGGCTTACAATTCTGCTGGGCCCCGCGCAGTAAAATATGGGACCTGTCGAGAAAACACCTTAGGCATACGCGCAATTACGGGGAATGGCGATATTATTCAATGCGGCACCCATACAACAAAAGGCGTAGTAGGTTACGACTTAACACGTTTAATCATTGGTTCCGAAGGCAATCTAGCGCTCATCACTCAAGCCACATTAAAGCTACTCCCCCTGCCTACGGCAAAACACACATTAAAAGCAAGCTATAACAGTGTGGATGCGGCAGCCCGTGCTGTTTCAAATATAATGACTCAAGCCGTTACGCCTTGCGCTCTGGAATTTATGGATAAAAACGCCCTTGATATGGTGCGAGACTATTCCACAACACCCTTGCCTGACAATGCAGCTGCCATGTTAATGATTGAGGTTGATGGACATCCGAACACCATTCACCTGGAATCAAAAATTATAATTGCCGCCTGCGAAGTAGAGGGCCATATTGAAACCGAGCTTGCAAAAACAAAAGAAGAAGCAGCCGCTCTTTGGCAAACACGTAAAGCCCTGTCACCCTCTTTAAGAAAAATCGCGCCTAAGAAAATAAATGAAGACGTTGTGGTGCCTGTCTCAAATATCCCCGCTCTTATTAATGGCCTGGATGAATTAAGCAGAACATATAATATTAAAATTGTAAATTTTGGTCATGCGGGCAATGGAAACATCCACGTTAACTTACTGGTAAACCCTGATGATAAAAATGAAATGGCATCCGCAGAAAAATGCCTTAATGATGTTTTTGACCTGGTATTAAAGCTAAATGGAAGCTTATCTGGTGAACATGGGGTCGGCATTGAAAAACGCGAATACATTTCTAAAGAATTAGGTGCTACTGAAATTAATCTAATGCACCAGATCAAACAGGTATTCGACAAAAATAATATTCTAAATCCAGAAAAAACACTTCCGGATAACTAATTCATATTATAACTTATACTGATATGCTTCTTAATTTTTGTATTTTTATACAGCTTAAGTATTAGCAAGCACCTGATTTCTATAAACCAGAATAATATCAAACGCCACAAAAACCAGCACAAAACCTTAAATATTAAAACTCATACTGCAAGCCAAGCTGTAAAGTCAGATCCATCTCAAGCTGCGGCCCATCCAGATCCTGATACACCGGTGCACCTACTTCAAGACCCAACAAAGTATCCTGAGTTAACTGGTAGTTATAACCCAACAATACATCAGCACGAGTACCCGCACGTAAATTAGCATCTGCCGTGGGCACCATCATCGGATTCAGATCAGCATCCGCGCCACTAATATTATCCCAGTCTAATAATTTAAGCCGAACAGACAGAGTACTTTTATCACTAACGCCAAAACTGTACCAGCTATTTAGCGCAACACGATTACCCAGCCTGTAATCGCGATCATTATCATCAAGCCTGACAATAACATCGATTTTATTACCCCAGCTATTATAGCCAAACATTTTTATATACGATGTACCTAATGTAAACTCATAACTCCCCGAGCCCAACTGCATAGGATAAGGCAACTGAACAGCGATACCACTACTGGCAGGTGTTACATCTTTTTCATCAATGGAACCTGTTGGTATATTCAAGCCAACACTGCTTACCCAATTTTCACCACTATAAAACAGCGCTGAAAGTTTTATATCGCCAATACCAGATGCTTCTGTTGTAAATTCATTCCCATTCATATTTACCATATGGTCCATCGAAATACTCTGCACAGGTAACATTGCCATAAAAGTCATTTTTTCTGAAATACCAACCATTACACTCAACATGTGCATATCCATATCCATACTTAACGGGCTCACCATGTAACCCGACAAAGGCGCTGATACGCTATCTGTTCCATCCCTGTTACCTTCCATCTCCATCTGCATATAAGAATAACTTAACATCCATTCACCTTGTGGATGAAGGTGATGCCCCATGATGCCAATAGGCGCATCCGGCGCTGCATGATGATCATGCGATGCATATAAACAACCCGGAACAATAAAGAAGCCAAGTGCTGCCGCCACACTCATTATTTTATTTTTTAACATTTAAATTCCACACATCATTTAATAACTATCAAATGAAGTTTAATACGCTATAAACTAAAACATAATGCGACACATTGTCGCAGGTAGCATATTGTCATACTCCAGCACCTACCAACATATCACTCAGCTCTATTAATTAAATTACAGAGGGTTTAATATTCTCAATTCTTAATGACACAACTTAAGGATGTCTCAACCACTTTCATTATGTTTAACTTTCCTCAGATCTTTCAGCTTAATAACAGCCAAACTCACAACCTTTACCGCCTGTTTATGCTGCGTAATTTTTTAATTGTGGTCGTATTTTCACTCATCATACTTTCATTATTTGATAATATGGTTTTGCCCATATTTCCCATGGCAACGATCCTTAGCCTACTTATTACAGTCAATTCAACAACGGCCTGGTGGCTATACCACAATAAACCTGTCACAGATAAAACACTGATATGGCAATTGATTATTGATGTTAGCGCATTCACCGGCATGCTTTACTTTACCGGTGGAGCCAGCAACCCTTTTGGCTGGTTTTATTTAGTGCCTATTTTTATAGCCGCCACCTTATTGCCAGGGCGTGCTATATGGTTAATTACTGGGCTCAGTATGACAGGTTATACTACTTTAATGTTTTTCTATGAGCCCATCATTGCCGACACCTCTTCACATAATATGCATATGCAACATAACACCGGCTTTCATGAACACATTATTGGTATGTGGCTAGGTTATATGGTAACTGCACTGCTGGTAGCTTACGTCGTTGCACGCATGGCCAACAGTTTACGAGAGCAGGATCATCGCCTGGCTCAGGCACGTGAAAATGCATTAAGGGATGAACGACTTGTTGCACTCGGCACCATGGCCGCAGGTACAGCACATGAACTGGGAACCCCATTGTCAACAATAGCCGTTCTAGTCACAGAATTACAGGCTGCCTGTGAAGCACAACAATCAAAGGAGTATCTCACCATTATCCGCGAACAGGTTGATCGCTGTAAATCGGCATTAACAACTCTTTCCCATTCTGCAGGTGAAGAGCTCATGGGTGGCGGACAAATGCTACCGGTTTATCAGTATATTTCAAATATTATTGAACAATGGCAACAACAACGACCCTCGACACAACTTGAATTAAAAAGTGATTTAAAAAAATTAAATGCATTTATACTGGCAGAACAAACCATGACCCAGGCGCTCATCAATATACTCAATAATGCAGCGGATGCATCCCCTGAAAAAATAACGCTACAGATTGAACAACAAGGAGTACAAATTATAATTAATGTAATAGACAGTGGCTCTGGCCTGGATTCGATGATACAGACACATGCAGGAAAACAAACCTACTCCAGCAAGAAGCAGGGCCTGGGTTTAGGTTTATTTTTGGCTCATGCCTCTATCGAACGCCTGGGGGGCAAGATTTTTCTGGCCAATCAGGAACAGGGGGGTGCAATAGTTAAAATAATCCTGCCTTTAACGGAAGCCAGTCCGGATATCAAGAATGCCCAATAATATACCTGATACTACTGTAGATATTTTACTGGTTGATGACGATGAAACTTTTTGCATGGTGTTAAATAATGCAATTGAGCGCCGAGGATTCACCATAGTTACGGCAACAAATTCAACTGAAGCAATGAAACTGGCCAGTACTTACAATCCCGTTTATGCAATAGTTGATTTACGTATTGGTGATGAATCAGGCCTGGAGCTCGTTGAAAATCTGGTGTTATCCAATCCAGATATAAGTATCGTTATGCTCACAGGCTATGCCAGCATTGCAACTGCCGTGCAGGCAATTAAGCTTGGTGCAAAACATTATCTGACAAAGCCAGCAGATGCAGATGAAATCATTGCCAGCTTTAATAATGACCTGAACACACAATCAATTAAACCCGCCGAACAACCTTTGTCACCCAAACGACTGGAATGGGAACACCTGCAAAAAGTGCTAATGGATAATGATGGAAATGTTTCTGCAACGGCACGGGCATTAGGAATGCACAGACGAACATTACAGAGAAAGCTACAGAAGCGACCAGTTAAAAAATAAAAATGTTAGTTAATAATATTTTTTCAGATTCAAAAAAGGGTGAGAGCGAGCACCACCAAAGTAGAGGAAACACTTACTCTCATCCATCTATAAAGCCTGAAAAAGATTTACCAAAGAGCAAAAACAAACACCTTAACTATTTAACAACCCGCAGCGAAGGCTTAGGCTTATCATCTTTCGGACTGGTATCATCCGGAGGCGTGTTCGAACCAGGCTCATCATTAAACATCATACCCTGGCCATTTTCTCTGGCATAAATAGCCAGCACAGCTTCGGTAGGAACTAACAAATTAACTGATTTACCACTAAAACGAGCACTAAAGCTAATTGCATCATCCCCTAGCGTTAACCCCTGCACTGCCATTGGCGCAATATTTAAAACAATTTTATCGTCCTGAATATGCTGCTGAGGAACATCCACACCCTGCACCAGAGCATCGACCAGAACATAGGGTGTCACCCCATTATCTACAATCCACTGGTACAATGCTCTTATTAAATAAGGCCGACTAGATGTCATTTTCTCCATTATTACTTCACTCTAGAAATTAATTTAGAGATGCATTTCTCTTTCAGTTTCTGTCAGACTCAACTGAAAAGCTTCACGCTCAAATAGTCGTTGTGCATAATCAGTTACAGCTTTTGCTTCTGCTGGTAATTCAATTCCCATTACAGACAAACGCCACAATAAAGGCGCAATAGTTGCATCAACAAGGCTATAGTCTTCACTTAAGAAAAAAGGCAACACCTTAAACAACTCATTTGATGAAATAATACTTTCGCGTAACATCTTACGCGCTTTAGCTGCTGTTTTTTCACCCTTAGTTAAAACGTCATGCATCAAAGGAAACCAGTCTTTCTCTACTCGATGCAAAGCTAAACGGGTTTTTGCTCGTGACACAGGATCAACAGGCATTAATGGTGGATGCGGAAAACGCTCATCCAAGTATTCAACAATAACACGTGAATCATAAAGTACCAGATCACGATCTATCAATGTTGGCACTGTATTATATGGATTAAGCTCAGACAGATCTTCCGGTGGATTACTTAAATCAACATCAATCGCTTCAAAAGTAATATCTTTTTCAGCAAGTACAATACGTGCCAGATGGCAGTAAGGACATGAGGGTGATGTAAATAAATTCATTACTGATCTGCGATTGGCGAGTATATTAGACGCCATAATTTTAAACCTCAAAAATTTCAATAGCTAAAAAGACAAAAGTCGTACGCCAGTGATCAAAATCAAGACAGGCAAAACCTGCCCCGACTTCAACTAATAACTAACAACTAATGACAATTTCTAGTGTACGTCTTTCCAGTATTCTTTCTTCAACATGTAAGCAACAATGGCAAAAACAAACAGAAAGATAAGAACCTTAATTCCAAGACTCTTACGCTCTAGTTGAACAGGCTCGCCCATGTAAACCAGGAAATTCACCAGGTCACCAACATAAGCATCATACTCTTCAGAAGACATGGTTCCTGCTTCTACAATTTCCATTTTTTCAAAGATATGTTTCTTATTGCCATCAGTTCCCTCCTCTGTTCTGAAAATAGCTTTTTGTAAGCCCTGCTTTTCCCATAACACATGAGGCATACCCACATCTGCAAATACCAGATTATTCATACCTGTAGGACGTGAATCATCCAGATAAAAAGTACGCAAGTAGGTATATAACCAGTCAGCGCCCTTAGCACGTGCAATTACCGTTAAACCGGGAATTTTTGCGCCGAAAGCAACATTGGCATAATCATTATTCATAGCAACTTTCATTAATTCGCCCACTTTGGTTTTTTCGCCATCAGCACCACGTGTATTAATTAATTTTTCAGTTACCTCAAGATCAGTCCAACCAAGATCACGACCAATACGGTTATAACGCATATAGTCCGCAGCATGACAGCTCAGGCAATTATCTGCAAAAGCTTGCGCACCACGTTTTAATGACTCTTTATCGGTTAAATCACCTGGCGCATGATCTAAATGAACACCGCCGCCACTGGCCATAACCAGACTTGAAAAAGTCCAGGAGAAAACAGCTAGCAGGATTACGCTTAATATATTTCTCATTTCGTGATCCTCTCTGGTACGGGTTTAGTTTTCTCATTCTTCGATGTGAAATACAGAGCTATAAAGAAGCCAAAGTAAAGCACACTGAATATTTGTGCTAATAACGTTAAGAACGGAGTGGCAGGCAGCATGCCTAAACGACCCAGTGCAACAAACGAAATAACAAATACAACCAGTAGAATCTTGAAGCTTATGCCACGATAGCGAATTGATTTCACTTTACATTGATCAATCCATGGCAGCAGGAACAACACAACAATTGCGCCACCCATTGCGATAACACCCATCAACTTATCTGGAACTGCACGTAAAATTGCATAGAACGGAGTAAAGTACCAAACCGGTGCAATATGCTCTGGCGTTTTCAATGGATCAGAAGGAATAAAGTTAGCGTGCTCTAATAAGTAACCGCCACCTTCTGGTGCAAAGAACAGAACCAGTGCAAAAAAGAACAAGAACACAATCACGCCGACAATATCTTTAACAGAGTAGTAAGGGTGGAATGGAATACCATCTAATGGAATGCCATTTTCATCTTTATGTTTCTTAATTTCGATACCTTCAGGGTTGTTTGAGCCCACTTCATGCAATGCAAGAATGTGAGCAACAACCAGACCAATCAATACCAGTGGCAATGCAATAACGTGTAATGCAAAGAAACGATTTAACGTTGCATCGGATATGACAAAATCACCTCGAATCCACAGAGTTAATGGCTCACCAATAATAGGTAAGGCACCAAACAGTGAAATAATAACCTGTGCACCCCAGAAAGACATCTGACCCCAGGGCAGTAAATAGCCCATGAACGCCTCAGCCATCAGGGCAAGGTAAATAAACATACCAAATAGCCATACTAATTCACGAGGCTTTTTGAATGAACCGTACATCAAACCGCGGAACATATGCAAATAAACCACAACGAAGAAGGCCGTTGCACCCGTAGAGTGGATGTAACGAATCAACCAGCCGTAAGGTACATCACGCATGATATATTCTACAGACGCGAATGCCATTGCACCGTCTGGCTTGTAGTGCATGGTTAAAAAGAGGCCAGAAACAATCTGGATAACCAGGACCATTAGCGCTAAAGAACCGAAGAAGTACCAGAAGTTAAAATTCTTTGGTGCATAATATTCAGCAAGGTGCTCATTCCACATTTTTGTGGCCGGGAAGCGATCATCAACCCATGTCATTAAACTTTTAAACATTATGCCGCTCCTCCATCTTCACCAATCAGAATTGTACGATCACTCTTATAGAAGTGAGGTGGTATTTCAAGATTAAGTGGCGCAGGTACGCCTTGATAAACACGACCTGCAAGGTCAAATTTAGAACCGTGACATGGACAGAAGAACCCGCCTTTCCAGTCAGCACCACCCAGATCAGCTGCACCCATATCTGGACGATATGAAGGCGAACAACCCAGATGTGTACAAATACCAACCATCACCACAACATTGGGTTTAATAGATCGTGTTGGATTTTGTGCATAAACAGGTTGCTGATCATTTTCAGATGCTGGATCACGTAACATGTCATCCAGAGTCGGCAGATCTTTAAGATTCTGATCGCTACGCTTAATAAGCCATACCGGCTTACCACGCCACTCAACTGTTAACAATTGACCTTCAACCAACTTACTGATATCCACTTCTACAGGCGCACCTGCAGTTTTGGCACGCTCACTAGGAGCCCAGGAAGAAAGGAAGGGTACAGCTACAAAACCAGCTCCAACAGCACCAATTACAGCAGTAGTGTTTGTCAGAAAGCGGCGTTTGGCTAAATCTGCGCCGTCTGTAGTCATGAGTACCTCTCTTAGACTAATTTAATTAAAATTCAGTTTTGAAAAAAATACACACATAAAAATGGGGATATCCTTCAAAAAACTATTTTTAGTTGCCCCCTTAAACCTTTAAGGGAGCATGGAAAATTTGCCGCAGTATGATACTCTATTTCCGTTTTTTATCCAAGGACTAAATAGGTTTTGCTATATATATCAAAAACTTAAGTTATATCTTATTGATAAATTATAAATTATTACGTTTCGATAAAACAACAGGGTGGGGACAGGTCATGCGGGTAAGCAGGAAATCATATATCGGCAGATCACCCTGACCCATTCCAGCTCAGAAGCACTGCTCAGACCAGAGTTAAACAGGGTTATCAATATCCACAAACGCCGACTCAATATTAAATTTTTCAGATAAATGCCCGGCCAGCGCCTGCACACCATAAGATTCAGTAGCATGATGCCCGGCCGCAAAATAGTGAATATCCAGTTCCTTGGCTAAATGAAAAGTCTGCTCCGATACTTCACCACTAACAAATGCATCCAGCCCCATTGCCGCTGCTTCTTCAATATAATGCTGCGCACCACCTGTGCACCAGCCAATGGTTTTAATGACTTTATTTGAGTTATCACAAAGATGCAGAGGCTTACGCCCCAGTTGCTTTTCAATAAACAACGAAAAATCAGTCGCACTAAGGGCTGATGCCAGCGCACCGTTCCACAGCAGCCCTTTGGCAGACCCCTGCATTACACAACCATCAACATTAATCTCTAATTGCCGCGCAAGTGTCACGTTATTACCCAGTTCTGGGTGGGCGTCCAGTGGTAAATGATATGCTAGTAAACTGATCCCATGCTCAAGTAAAAGCTGAATACGTTTACGCTTAATCCCTGTAATCACTGCATTTTCATTTTTCCAGAAATATCCATGATGCACCAGAATCATATCTGCCTGCTGTTCAATTGCTGCCTCTATTAAATCCTGACAGGCCGTCACACCACAAATAATTCTATTTACCTCACCTTCCCCTTCAACCTGCAGACCATTTGGGCAATAATCATTGAACTCATTAATTCGTAACAAGTCATTACAATACTCTACAATGGAATTAAGTTGTGCCATATGTGCTCCACTAAAATTAAACTAAGAAAGAGATTAACTGGAAAAATTTATAATTATGAATAAACCGCATTCTACACGTTTTCTTTTTAGCTGGGCGCTTATCGGCCTGTTAACAGGTGGCGTTATCATAGCCTTCTCAACAATGGATTCTAATATATTCCAGGCAACACAGGTTAACTTAAATAAAGCGCCTGACAGTTATGCTGATGCGGTAAATAAAGCAGCCATTTCAGTCGTAAGCATCAATGCTTACCACCTGGTAAAAGAAAAGCAAAGCCTGTTATCAGAAAATCAGCAGCTAACTCAAACCAGTCCAGCCAAATTCAAAATCAGACCCAACAAAGGCTCTGGCGTCATCATTAGTTCAGATGGTTATATTGTCACTAACAACCATGTAGTTGATGGTGCCCAAAAAATAGAAGTGGTTCTTCATAATGGGCGCACACTGGACGCACAGATAATTGGCCTCGATCCGGACACAGATCTTGCGGTTATCTCCACTCAATTAAAACAGTTACCCGCCGTAACCATTGCAAACAGTAACAACACTCAAGTTGGTGATATCGTACTTGCTATTGGCAACCCATTTGGTATTGGACAAACTGTCACCCAGGGAATCATCAGTGCAACCGGCCGGGATAGAGTCGGTTTAAATACATACGAAAACTTCATACAAACAGATGCGGCTATAAACAAAGGGAACTCCGGTGGTGCATTAATCAATACGCAAGGTGAAATACTCGGCATAAACTCGGCCATTTATAGCCAGACTGGAAATTACCTGGGAATAAGTTTCGCTATTCCCATCAATCTGGTAACAGATGTCGTCAAACAAATTATTGAAAATGGTGAAGTCATTCGAGGCTGGTTAGGTGTAGAAGGCGTTGACTTAAACAAACAAATGTTACAACGCATTGGTTTACCTGATATTCAGGGTGTGTTAATTACCGATGTATTTGATCGTGGCCCTGCGGAAATGGGCGGGATTCGTGTAGGTGATATAATTACCCACATCAATAAAAGCATTATTCGTGATACCCGCGATGTATTAAATGCAATTGCCGATGGTCGGCCCGGAGATAAAATTCAAATAAATGGCATTCGTGAACGACAAAGCTTTGTTACGCAGGCAACCCTGGAACAAAGACCCAACGAATAATACGGATCATCAGAGCCTGGCAAAAAATGATGAAGATTCTTGATAAATTAATTACGCATTAATCTAAATTGCATCTTCAAAGAATCAATCGACAGAACCAGGAATAAAAAACTCAGCTCATGTGTGAAAAACCACGCATATAGACCAGGAAAACTATATGCCTGACCACTCTTCTGGAAGATACAATTCAGAAGCAACACCAGTAAACACCTTTCAGCTTTAGTTAAAAAGCAAGCTATGAAAAATTCCGGCCTGATAACACCCGCTAAACCTAACTCACTTTAAGCGCATTAATTAGTTTTTTATTTTCTTCTGGCTTACCTACTGTAATACGCAAACATTGCGTTAGTACACCACCAGAAGAATGTGAATTCTTAATTAAAATACCCTGTCGTTTCAATGCTTCAAATATTTCAGATGCATCTCCCTCTATGACTTTTAACAATATAAAATTTGCTCTACTGGGGAAAACTTTAAACTGAGAAAAATCACTCAACTCACTAAACAACCAGTCACGTTGTTCACGAATAATTGCCGCCTGCTGCTCAAAAACTTCCGCATGCTTTAATGCAAATTCAGCCGTCACCTGCGTAAGAATATTTATATTATAAGGCAGGCGAATTTTATCAAACTCAGTAATCCATTTTTCCGGTCCCGCCAACAATCCTAAGCGCAAACCCGCTAAACCCATTTTAGAAACTGTACGCATAACCAGCAGATTATCAAACTCACCTAAGCGTGGCATAAAACTGGTACAGGCAAATGGGTGGTAGGCTTCATCAACCACAACCAGCCCTTCCGCTGCATTTAATATCTGCACAACCTCATCGTCTGCAAATAAATTACCCGTAGGGTTATTTGGATACGCCAGAAAAATCAGTGCCGGCTGATTTTTTTTAATTGCTTCCAGCATTGCATTTATATCTAAAGAAAAATCTTCTTTTAATGGCACACCAACATAATCCAGCCCTGCAAAAGTAGCTATCATGTTATACATAACGAAACCCGGTTCGGGAGCAAGAATCTTTCTGCCCGGTTGCGCCACCGCCATCGCCATTATCTGGATTAATTCATCTGATCCATTACCCAGCATAACTGCATTTAAACTGGTTGCATCACTTGAATTATTAAGGGGTACCCCCATGTATGACTTAAGCACCGTAGAAAGCTTACTCGCCGCAGGGTCAGGGTAACGATTTATTTCTGCATTTTTAATTAAATCCAGCCATTCATCCATCAATGCTTCTGGCATATGGTATGGGTTTTCCATTGCATCCAGTTTTATCATGTCACCCGAATCCGGAACATGATATGCATTGATCGCCTGAATCTCTTTGCGGATTAAATTCTCTACTTTTACTGACATTTTTTTATTCTCATATTCACTAACTGAATAATAACATAAAACCATAGTTCACAGAGAGCACCACGTTAACTGTATTTCCCACACCAATAATTCTATATTTTCATATCTCTGCGAAAAAAATATTTTTTTACTTGAAAAATTATTTTCTATCTCCATCTATTTATTAAGCCGAAACAAACAGGCAAAAATTAAATTTACTGGAGAAAAAATATGAGCATGACACATTATAGCCCCTGGAATCTTTTCGATCAGCTGCAAAACGAAATGAACCGCGCACATTCACACAATCAAAAACTTGAAAACAACAGTGATGTAGTGACTAGCGACTGGTCTCCTGCCGTGGATATAAAAGAAGAAGACAATCAGTTTCTTCTGATAGCAGACATCCCTGGTGTTGACCCAAAAAACATCGACATACACATGGAAAACGGAATCCTTACCATTAAAGGAGAAAGAAATTCGGAGCTAAAAACCGAACATGAAGGATTCAAACGCATAGAAAGAAAACACGGAATTTTTTATCGTCGATTCACTATGCCCGAAGGTGTTAACCCCGAAGGAATTGATGCTAAAAGTGACAACGGTGTATTGACAGTAAGCATTCCAAAACAGGAGGCCGTTAAGCCAAGAAAGATAACAGTGAATTGATACTTCTAAAACGCCTGTAGGCGTTAGTCATATCTATCAATTTTAAAAAATAAAAAAGGCCCGAATAATTCGAGCCTTTTTTATTTCACTTCAGTTTTAAACTTAGCGCAACGCTTACACTTATAAACAGTTACCAGCCTGCCCTGCTTCACGTCAAACTGTTTTTCCTGATCTATTTCCCATTTATGAAAACCACGCCTACACAATGTATTACCTTTGTGTTTCTCTGATGGTTTTTTCTTTTTGAATTGTACGACATCGCCCACAGCATTCACTCTTATCCGTTAACTAAAAAACGATTCACATAAAAGTAAAAAGAAAAAACGCTATTAATCTTTTATACGATATTCAGCAGATCGTGCATGCGCAATTAAACCTTCACCACGAGCTAATACAGATGCGGTTTTAGCCAGTTCAGATGCACCATCGGCAGAGCAGTCAATTAAGCTGGAACGTTTCTGAAAATCATACACCCCCAAAGGTGATGAAAAACGTGCAGTACGTGATGTTGGCAATACATGATTCGGGCCGGCACAATAATCACCCAGTGCTTCGGCAGTATATCTACCCATAAAAATTGCACCTGCATGGCGAATTTTTTTCGACCATTCACGTGCATCATCAATCGACAGCTCCAAATGCTCCGGTGCAATATAATTAGCCATCTCAATAGCTTCTTCCATATCAGCCACTTCGATTAGTAGCGCTCGGTCATTTAATGATTTTTTAATGATTTCAGCACGGGGCATTTCTTTAATCAATTTATCAATACTAACTTTAACCTGTTCGATATAAGCAGCATCCGGACAAACCAGAATAGACTGCGCATCCTCATCATGCTCAGCCTGTGAAAACAGATCCATTGCAATCCAGTCCGCATCGGTTTTACCATCACAAACCACACAAATTTCTGATGGGCCGGCAATCATATCAATACCCGCCGCACCGAACACCATGCGTTTAGCTGTTGCGACATAAATATTACCCGGGCCAACAATTATATCGACCCTGGGAATAGTTTCTGTGCCGTATGCAAGTGCTGCCACTGCCTGTGCACCACCTATAGCAAACACCCGATCAACACCTGCAATAGCCGCAGCTGCAAGCACCAGATCATTAACTTCACCATCAGGGGTAGGCACAACCATAATCAATTCAGGTACACCGGCTACCTTTGCAGGTATCGCATTCATAATAACGGAAGACGGGTAAGCTGCTTTTCCACCGGGCACATATAAGCCCGCACGGTCCATTGGTGTTACCTGCTGGCCTAAAAAAGTGCCATCTGCTTCCGTATACGACCAGGACTCTATTTTTTGATGCTCTGCATATGCACGAACTCGAGCCGCTGCTTTTTCTAATCCTTCGCGTTGATCAGCAGGAATTTTATCAAGCGATTCATCCAAGCGAGATTTTGGTATCTCCAGTTCAGACATATCATTAATCGACATACGATCAAAATTATTTGTATATTCAATAACAGCAGCATTACCGCGATTTTTAACATCTTTTAAAATATTATTCACGGTATCAAATACCTGTTCATCAGACACCGACTCCCAGGCTAATATTTTATCAAGTTGTTGCCAGAAATCAGCTTGCCCGGCCTTTAACTGTGCGATGTCAATCATTTCGCCTTTAACCATTACTGACAGCCTTTTTCATCTGCTCAACCATTTGCTGAATTCGATCATGTTTCATTTTTAATGAAGCCTTGTTAACAATTAAACGAGAACTTATATCAGCTATATGGTCCATAGGTTTTAAACCATTAGCTTTAAGCGTATTACCCGTATCAACCACATCAACAATTAAATCAGATAAACCGACAATGGGGCCCAACTCCATCGAGCCATAAAGCTTAATCACTTCAACCTGCTGACCCTGCTCGGCAAAATACTGGCGTGCAACATTAACAAATTTTGTCGCCACTCTTAAACGACCGCCGTGGGGTTTATAATCAATCATACCTGCTGTCATTAATTTACATTTTGCAATATGTAAATCAACCAGTTCATACAAACCATCACCACCATGTTCCATTAAAACATCTTTACCCGCCACACCAATATCCGCTGCACCATATTGCACATAAGTCGGCACATCAGTGGCACGAATAATCACCAGCTTCACATCATCCTGATTCGTATCAAGAATCAACTTACGGCTTTTTTCCGGGTCATCTTTGGGCGTAATTCCCGCAGCTTCAAGCAACGGTAAGGTTTCTTTAAATATCCTGCCTTTCGACAGTGCTATGGTTATATTCTTACTCATGATTATTAATTATTACACATTAGTTTTCATTAATCTTAAACACCAGGCTGTAAATCCAGAACCACCTTACCTGGACCTTACATGCAAAAAGCGGCTTTTCTTTTTGCCGGTTGACTATCTTTTATTCTGCAACCCGGCGAATTTCTGCACCAAGGTACGATAGCTTTTCTTCAATAAGCTCATAACCTCGGTCAATATGATATATACGCAAAACTTCCGTTTCACCCTGCGCCACTAAACCGGCCAGGATCAGGCTTGCTGATGCACGTAAATCTGTTGCCATAATAGGTGCGGCATTTAATGCTTCTACACCCCGTACAATGGCAGTATTTCCTTCCACTTCAATATTTGCACCCATGCGCTGCAATTCCTGCACATGCATAAAGCGATTTTCAAAAATGGTTTCTACTATTGTACCCGTTCCTTCAGCTACCACATTTAAAGCTGTAAACTGTGCCTGCATATCCGTTGGGAATGCAGGATAAGGCGCAGTACGAACATTCACTGCTTTGGGACGCTTACCTTGCATATCCAGTTCAATCCAGTCATCCCCACACTCGATGCTAGCACCCGCATCACGTAGTTTATCCAGAACCGCATCTAATAATGTTGGGTCTGTATCTTTTACCTTAACCTTGCCACCGGTAATCGCAGCTGCAACTAGAAAGGTTCCTGTTTCGATTCTGTCAGGCACCACTTTATACGTGGTGCCCTGTAAAGATTCAACACCCTCGATAGTCAATGTATCAGTGCCGGCACCTGAGATTTTGGCGCCCATTTTATTTAAAAAATTAACCAGATCTGTAACCTCTGGTTCACGGGCAGCATTTTCCAGTATAGTCACACCATCGGCCAGTACAGCCGCCATCATTAAATTTTCTGTGCCCGTAACCGTCACCATATCCATGACAATGCGCGCACCCTTCAGGCGCTCCGCCCGTGCAATAATATAACCATTTTTAACTTCTATATCCGCGCCCATCTCCTGCATACCCTTAATATGGATATTGACCGGACGAGAACCAATCGCACAACCACCAGGCAAAGAAACTTCAGCATAACCATACCGGGCAAGCAATGGCCCTAACACCAGGATAGATGAACGCATAGTGCGCACCAGATCATAGGGAGCCACCTGAGTTTCCAGAGTGGATACATCCACTTCTATACTCATGGTCTCATCCACCGTAACCGATGCACCCATACTGCCTAACAAAGCAACCGTTGTTGTTACATCATGTAAATGCGGTACATTTTGTACAATAGACGTCCCCTCAGCTAACAGGGTGGCTGCCAATATTGGTAATACCGCATTTTTTGCACCGGAGATACGAACCTCTCCATTAAGGGTGGTGCCTCCCTTAATTAATAATTTATTCATTCAACATTCTAATTTTGATCCGGACACTCATAACAAGGCCAGATTAAGTTAATGGCAACTTATGCTGCAAGCCATAGGCTTGTGCAATCTTCATAAGTTGTTCAGGGGCGCTATGATACTTGATTTGCAAACCTTTTTGATCAGCCATTTTCATCCATTCGATTAAAAGCACTAAAGAAGCGCTATTAAAACGGCTAATTTCAGATAAATCGACCTCAATTTCAGTATTCTCAACACCATCAAAGTCAATTTCTTGTTTATTGAGTAATTGCGCCACCGTCTCGAAATTAAGCTGGCCAAAGAGCCTGACCTGGTTTTTATTCTGCTCAAATTTAAACATGGTTAGTTTGCTGCCTGTATAACGTCTTACATTTTTTGAAAAAAAGCAGTTTGTTCGCAAAGAATGCAAATAAAAACATTAATTTCAATTAATTATCTGTAAATACGCCACAGACGCATAAATCAGAAATTCTGTGCCCATTTGAAAACACTTGCACTCTCTTTTAAGCTTTTCCAGACTTGGTCTGTAGCTTTTCAATCAGGCCATCGATACCCACCTTACGAATATCTGAGGCAAAGCTATTGCGATAATTTGTCACCAGACTAATACCATCAATCTTAATGTCATACACCTTCCAGATATCATTCTTAATACGCAAGCTGTAAATAATAGGAATTTCAGGCCCTGTGCCCTGATCGATCACTGTCTTCACCCTGGTCGTGCGTTTGCCTTCGGCAGGTGGGTGGTAGGGTAAAAATCGAATTTCCTGGCCCGCATACTCAGTTAATGATTTACTGTAGGTACGAATCAACATAACTTTAAACGCTTCAGTAAATCGCAGTTGCTGATCATCATTCGCCTTACGCCAGTTTTTACCCAACGCCAGCTTACTCATCGCACGAAAATCCAGATGCGGAAGAATAATGTCATTAACCAGTTTAAATACTTCATCAGGCTGACTTTTATACTTTTCCTTATTCTGCTCCAGCGCACTCAAGACTTTTTCAGATGTCTCCTTAATCAACTCATCTGGCCCGAGCACAGCCGCAAAACTACCGCTCGAAACGGTACCAATAAACAAGGCTAACAATAATCTTAAATATAATTTCATCTTAAATTTCCATAAGTTACGACTTACAATGTGATTTACGATTTATTTTATTCTTCCTGGGATTTAGAATAAATAAACTGCCCAATAATCTGCTCAAGAATCATTGCAGACTGGGTAATATCAATTTCCCCACCCTCTACCAGGTACTCCTCATCACCACCCGGCTCCAGCCCTATGTATTGCTCACCTAGCAACCCTGCGGTTAAAATACTCGCAGAGGTATCAACAGGAAATTGATAACGACTCTCAATTTGCAAGGTTACAACTGCTGTAAATTCTTTGTTGTTATAGCTAATAGCTGAAATCTTGCCTACTCGCACGCCACCTGCACTCACTGGTGAACGCTCTTTTAAACCACCAATATTTTCAAACTGAGCCTGTATTTCATATACATCATTTTCATCACCATAACTAACCAGATTACTGACCTTTAATGAAAGCATAACCATGGCAATAACCGCGAGTACCACAAAGCCACCGACTAATATTTCTATATTTCGAGTATTCATTCTTCACTTATTCCTATATACCACGTTGTAAACCAAAGATAACAAGATGGCTTCTTATACATTAAACATTAGCGCTGTCAGTATAAAGTCGAGACCTAATACTGCCAGAGAACCATGCACTACCGTACGCGTTGTCGCCTGCCCCAGGCCTTCTGAAGTAGGCACACAGTCATAACCTTCAAACACCGCAATCCATACCACCACAAAGCCAAACACCAGGCTCTTAATCATGCCGTTCATTAAGTCTGCATAAAAATCTACATTAGCCTGCATTTGTGACCAGTAAACACCTTCGTAAATACCCAGCATTTCAGTAGCCACAAAATAACCGCCCAATATAGCAATCGCCATAAAAATACTGGTTAACAGGGGTACGGCAATAACACCTGCCAGAAAACGTGGCGCAATAATGTATTTCATCGGGTTCACCGCCATCATTTCCATACCAGAAAGTTGCTCGGTGCTTTTCATCAGGCCAATCTCTGCGGTTAACGCCGAGCCCGCACGACCCGCAAACAATAAGCCTGTAAATACCGGCCCTAACTCACGCAATACACTCAATGACACCATCAAACTAAGCGAATCTTCCGCACCAAAGTCAACCAGAACAATATATGACTGTAGCGCCAGCACCATACCAATAAACAAACCGGCTACCAGAATAATTAACAGTGTTTGCACACCAACATAGTACAACTGACGAATTAACAGTTTTGGCCGCTGAATAACATAAAGCAACCCTGTCATAATCTGCCATAAAAACAGACTGCCTCGCCCTACACGAGCAAATCGACTGAGCGTTTTAAATCCGATTTGCTGTAGCTTCCCCAGATACTTGTCCGCAATCATGACTTAGCCCCTCTGGACCCAGCCATTAAATCTTCCATTAGTGGAAGAGCTGAATAGTGAAATGGTACGGAGCCATCTGCATCACCATTTAAAAATTGTTTAACCCAGGCAGAGCTAGAGTGCTTAAGCTCATCAGGTGTTCCACTTTGTACAACCTGACCATCTGAGATGACGTATATATAATCTGAAATACTTGCTGTCTCATCCACATCATGCGACACCACAACGGAAGTCATTCCCAGTGCACGGTTCATATCACGTATTAATTTCACCAGTACCCCCATTGAAATAGGGTCCTGCCCGGTAAAAGGTTCATCAAACATAATCATCTGAGGATCAAGCGCAATAGCACGTGCAAGCGCTACCCTTCGCGCCATACCACCTGATAGCTCAGCCGGCATTAAATGCCGTGCACCACGTAAACCCACGGCTTCCAGCTTTAATAAAATTAAATGGTGGATAGCAATTTCAGGTAATGAAGTATGCTCTCGCAGGGGAAATGCCACATTATCATAAACAGATAAATCCGTTAGCAAAGCGCCACTTTGAAATAACATTCCCATGGTTCTTCTACGTAATTCATAAAGCGCAGACTGATTTAGCGTATGCACATTCTCGCCATCAACAAACACACTTCCAGCATCCGGTTTAAGCTGCCCACCAATAAGCTTTAACAGGGTTGTTTTACCTGTGCCACTCGGGCCCATAATCGCCGTAACTTTACCTCGCTCAATATCCATATCGATATTATTAAAAATCATTTTGCTACCGCGAGAATAACTCAAACCACGAATTTTGATGATAATATCTGACTGATTAACTGAGATAGCCCTGATTCCTTACATAACGTTATATTGACAAGCCCCCTACTATATACAAGTCTGTTTCAGTAGCAAACAGACAAAACAGCAAATACTATGACCTGATTCACGCAAACAGATTCAATTATTTAACGGCGTATTCTGCTTCATTAAACTAAAGCCTGCTATTTTACATACCTAACAACTCAACAAGCGACTGAAAATCAGACAATTGCCCGCCATTTAAATTTTCATCCATTAAAAATATAGCATTGTAATTCTTTCCTGATAACCAGTTTTTCCACTCACGTAAACTTTTATCTGCAAAGCAGATAAAAGCAATATCCGTGTGTTTTTCAATTTCTACAAAACCAGCAAACAACGCCCCCAGGGCATCTGTAATATTTTCACTATCAATATCTAAACCCGAGGTTAAAAAATAAAAACGAAAACCATCAGGTACATCCTCTGCCCATTGCTCAAAATCGACACCTTCTGCCCGCCAGCGCACTTCTGGCACCAGCACAGCTGAAAATGCATTTGCGTAATAACTTAAACGCCAGTCAACGGGCAAGTCACCCGGATAAAAGTCCTCCTGCCAACATGCGTGATCCCAATCGCACGCCCCCACTCTTATTGCTTTATCGTGTATCATTGCGCTCTTTTAATGAAACTGAAAGTATCCGTGCCTATTCTAATCGATTTTATTGCTATTCTCGCGGGCTTTGCCCTACTAATCTGGAGTGCCGACCTTTTTGTTATCGGCGCATCTGCCACCGCTCGCAATCTGGGAGTATCTCCCCTGATTATTGGCCTGACTATTGTCGGCTTTGGTACCTCTGCTCCAGAAATGCTGGTGGCCAGCATCGCAGCCTACGGCGGCAACCCCGGTTTAGCGATAGGTAATGCAATAGGCTCTAATATTACCAATATTGCTCTGGTACTGGGTGTCACTGCCATTATCGTACCGTTAACCGTGCATTCAAGCATACTTAAACGAGAATATCCCCTGTTAATCGCTGCGACCCTGCTTGCGGTTGTATTAATGGCGACTGATAATGCCTTAGATACAATGGACGGTATTTTAATGATTACGCTGTTATTTGCCTTAATGAGCTGGATTGTTTACCAGGCACTGCAACAAAGAAAATGCGCTACGGATGATAAATGTGAGATAGACCCTTTAAGCTCAGAATTTGATCAGGAAATTCCTGACAACATACCAATGAAGAAAGCAATCTGGCTGTTGCTGGCCGGTATTGCACTGCTGCTTTTCAGCTCTAAGATACTGGTATGGGGTGCCATCAATATCGCAACTGCATTTGGTGTAAGTGATTTAATTATCGGCCTGACCATTGTCGCTATTGGCACCAGCCTGCCTGAGCTGGCTGCTTCAATTATGAGTGCCCGCAAAGGTGAACATGATATTGCTCTGGGTAATGTCATCGGCTCAAACATGTTTAATACTCTAGGCGTATTAGGCATCGCCGCGCTTATAAACCCTGCGGAACTTGCAGATGGTGTTCTAAGCCGAGATTTACCCCTGATGGTGACCCTGACGGTAATTATGTTTATTATGGCATTCGGGCGGCGAAACAATGTGGGGGAAATCACCCGAGTTGAGGGCTCTATTTTACTAACAATATTTATTGCCTATGAAGTCGTTTTATACTTTAGTGCCACAGCATAGAAAATATTAGGAGGAGCCTAAAAATTGAATCTGGAAAAAACAAACCCTGAACAAATTAAAAAATTAGGTCTTGCGGTAATTAATACAGAGTTAGCCGCCGTAGATGCACTCAGAAATCAAATTGATGATCACTTTGTAAACGCCTGCAAACTAATGCTGGGCTGTGAAGGTCGTATTGTCGTTATTGGCATGGGTAAATCCGGTCATATTGGCAATAAAATCGCCGCTACTATGGCCAGCACAGGCACACCTGCCTTTTTTGTTCATCCGGGTGAAGCCAGTCATGGCGACCTGGGCATGATCACGCCTAAAGATGTGGTTATTGCGCTTTCCAATTCAGGCGAAACCAGTGAAATACTCACTATTATTCCTATTCTCAAGCGTTTATCTGTGCCCATGATCAGCATCACAGGCAATCGCTCATCCACCCTGTCAATAGAAGCCGATATTAATTTACATGCGGGCGTAGAAAAAGAAGCCTGCCCTCTTGGATTAGCACCGACTTCGAGCACCACCGTTGCCCTGGTTCTGGGTGATGCTTTGGCAGTTGCTTTATTAGATGCACGGGGCTTTACCGAAAAAGACTTTGCCCTGTCACACCCTGGAGGAAGCCTGGGTCGCCGCCTGTTATTACATGTAAAGGATATTATGCATACTGGGGATGCCATACCCCTGATACATGAAAACAAAACTTTACGTGATGCCCTGCTCGTCATGACAGAAAAAGGCCTGGGCATGACCGGTGTTGTAGATGATAATCAAAACGTATCAGGCATCTATACCGATGGTGACTTACGCCGTACGCTCGATAAGAACATTGATATACATAAAGCCATTATAAAAGATGTAATGACCCCTGATTGCAAAACAACTCGCGCGCACCTTCTGGCTGCCGAAGCGCTAACTGAAATGCAACAGAATAAAATTAATGCCATGTTAGTGGTTGATGAAAACAATAAATTAATTGGCGCACTCAATATGCATGACTTATTACGTGCAGGTGTAGTATAAATTGAATTTAAATTCCCCCCTTCTATTCTAATGTGAAAATAACCTCACATATTATGAAGAAATAACAGGATAAAGCATAATGCAGGACATACTGGAAAAAGCAAAAAAAATTAAACTGGTCATCTTTGATATCGATGGTGTACTCACCACCGGTGCGCTTTTTATAGGCGACGATGGACAGGAGTATAAAGCGTTTAATTCTAAAGATGGCCACGGCCTGCGTATGCTGCAGGATGGCGGCATTGAAGTAGCTATAATCACAGGCCGATCATCCAATGTAGTTGAACACCGAGCTAAAGATCTGGGTATCAGTCGAATTTATCAGGGTAAACGTCACAAACTACCGGCCTATGAAGAGCTAATAAAAGAAATGGGCCTGAAGCATAGCCAAGTAGCCTATGTTGGTGATGATGTTGTTGACCTGCCAGTTATGAGCAAAGTCGGTTTGGCTATTTGCGTTCAGGACGGGCACTCATTCGTCAAGAAACACGCTCACTGGATTACCGAAAATAACGGTGGTTGTGGTGCTGGCCGCGATGTATGTGAAATGATACTGGATGCACAGGGTAAATTACATGATATGTTACAGTCGTACATAAGTGCTTAAAACATAACAATCCCTCAGAACATATGCGAACTTATATCACGCTAGCTATATTTATTATGATTGCCATTGGCAGCTTCTGGTTTTTACAGGACCTCACTAAGGAGCCTGCCACAGATAAAGAGTCTGATAGCAATTTTCCTGATTATTTTTTAGAAAATTTCTCTATCACTAATATGGACTTGCAGGGCCAGCCTGAATACATTCTAAAAGCAAAAAAGATGCTGCACTACTCAAACGATGGTAAAGCAGAACTTGAACAACCTTTTATAAATATTACACAACCTGAAAACAATATTACACTTCAGGCATCACGGGCAATTTTCATACAACAGAAAAACATTCTTTATCTGCATGATAAGGTTATTATTCACCGTGGCGCATCAAAAACACAGAGTGAACTTTTTATCTATACTGACTATCTCAAAATAGACACTCAATCACATATCGCCGAAACACATTTAGCTGCTCAGGTAAAAACACCGGAAGCGGAATTAAATACAATAGGGCTAATACTGGATAATACAAAGGGCGTGGTTAAATTAAAATCACAGGTCAGGGGAGTATATGAAGCAACTAATTAAATCAGGTCTGCAACTGACTTTTCTGTGTATGCTGCCCTTCACTTTTAATGTACTAGCAAAATCAACTGATGAAGATGCGCCTTTACATATTGAAGCAGATCAGCTTGAAATGAATGAAAAAAACAATGTGAGCATTTATAATGGCCATGTCAAAATTTCCAAAGGCAGCATGAAAATTACCGGTGATAAAATTATTATTAAAAATAAAAACGGTCGCCTTTATAAAATACATATCGATGGAAAACCTGCCACTTTTTATCAGTTAAACGATCTAAATGAAATAATAAGCGCTGAAAGTCATATCATGAACTATGAAGCAAAAACAGGCATACTGGAACTTAAAGAAAAAGCGCTGTTGCTAAAAAGCAAAAACCGCTTTAGCAGTGAGCACATTATATACGACACGCTTCATGATATCGTAAAAGCAGGTAAACATAACTCTCCTGCTATAGACACCCCTCCCAGAGTAAAGATAACGATTTACCCTGAAACCCAAAAAGAAAACACTCAATAAAATAATATATATGAATATTCTTCGCGCTGAAAACCTGGTTAAACGATTTAATAAACGTACAGTGGTTAACGATGTATCAATGCACGTACACAGCGGCGAAGTTGTCGGGCTACTAGGCCCAAATGGGGCGGGTAAAACCACCAGTTTCTATATGATGGTGGGGCTAATCCCTGTCAATGAGGGACACATTTTCCTCAATCAACAGGACATCACTCACTTACCGATGCATAGTCGCGCTAAAATGGGCATAGGTTACCTGCCCCAGGAAGCTTCTGTCTTTCGTAAACTAACAGTAGCCGAAAACATTCTCGCTATTTTACAGATTCGCTCCGAACTGAATAACAAACAGCGTGATTTATTACTGCAAAATCTGCTAGATGAATTACAGATAGACCACATACGCAACAACACAGGCATCAGCCTGTCTGGTGGTGAACGTCGTCGCGTAGAAATTGCCCGTGCCCTGGCAACTGAACCCGAATTTATTTTACTGGATGAGCCCTTTGCTGGCGTTGATCCTATTTCAGTGCTGGAAATTCAGCGCATTATTAAGCAGTTAACTGAAAAAAATATAGGCGTACTCATTACAGACCATAATGTCCGTGAAACACTGGGTATCTGTGAGCGCGCTTACATATTAAGCTCAGGCGAGGTAATTGCTGAAGGTAGCCCGCAGGTTGTTTTAGAAGACCAGCAGGTAAAAGACGTTTATCTGGGTCAAAACTTTAGCCTGTAAAGTGCCCCTGTTTTGCCTTAGATCAAGGTATAAAAATAAGCGTTTGCGAATATAAACCTCTGTTATTTAACAAAAGTATGTGGCTCCACAACAACAGACTGAATAGTCATAGTTTTGTACTGAATATTTATAATATGTTGCTATACTGTTCTTAAGAGCCCATAAAAAAACACAATGGCACAGTTACTGCTTAATGTGAAAATTTAAAGTACACTGTAGGAAAATATTAAAAAGTTATTAATCTAAAATAATGAAGCAATCCCTACAATTACGTATCGGCCAGTCACTGACCATGACCCCTCAGCTGCAACAGGCCATCCGTCTGCTACAACTGTCGACTCTGGAATTACAGACTGAAATCCAGGAAGTACTGGAATCCAACCCCATGCTGGAGGTTGAAGAAGAAAGCAATACACCCGACCCACTTGAAGATACCAAGCAAAAAAACGAAATAGACAATACCGATAGTAATAAACAGGATAATGCAGGCGAAAAAGACAACCAAGAATTACATGATGATGCCACCACTCAGGATGTCGACCTTAATTCCCAGGAAATACCCGATGAACTGCCTGTAGATTCACAATGGGAAGACATTTATGAACCACCAATGCCAGCCAGCTCTTCTATATCGGGTGATGATGACAAGGCACGGGAGTTTCTTGAAAACCAGTCCAGCTCTGATGGCAAACTAATTGATCATCTGTTAGACCAGCTACTTGTCACAACAATGAGTGATATAGATAGAACCATCGCATTGGCCATCATTGACGGTATCGATGAAGATGGCTACCTTCAGGAAACAGTAGAAGAAATTCATTTAAGCCTGGTTGATGACCTTGAAATAGAACTGGACGAAGTTGAAGCTGTTTTACACCTGATACAACATTTCGATCCAGTGGGTGTAAGCGCCCGTGATTTAAAAGAATGCCTGCTATTACAGATGGAACACTTCACTACAGAAGAATACCCTGTACTGAAAAAAGCACGTCAAATTATAAAAGACCATCTGGACTTACTTGGCAACCATGATTATGCCAAACTCAAACGCTATAATCGTATTACAGATGATGAATTAGCTGATATCATTCGTTTTATTCAATCATTAAACCCGAGACCCGGTAGTAACATCAGCCACTCATCAACACAATATGTAATACCCGATGTATTCGTTACAAAAACAAATGGCCGATGGAGTGTCAGGTTAAATGGTGAAACCGCACCAAAGCTACGTATTAATCCAACTTATGCCTCATATATACAGCGTGGCAAACAAAGTGACGATAATACCTTTATGAAAAATAACATGCAGGAAGCACGCTGGTTTATTAAGAGCCTGCAAAGTCGTAACGAAACTCTGATGCGTGTAGCGACCTCAATCATTGAACATCAACGTACCTTTCTTGATTACGGTGAAGAAGGCATGAAGCCACTGGTATTACGTGAAATCGCTGAAGAACTTGAACTGCACGAGTCCACTATTTCCAGAGTCACTACACAAAAATATATGCACACACCTAAGGGTGTATTTGAATTTAAATACTTTTTTTCCAGCCATGTGGGTACATCAGATGGTGGGGAATGTTCAGCTACGGCCATACGAGCCATGATTAAAAAGCTGATAGAAGGAGAGGAACCTCGAAAACCATTAAGTGACAATAAAATTGCCAATTTACTGGTTGATCAGGGAATAAATGTGGCGCGTAGAACTGTGGCTAAATATCGTGAAGCCATGATAATACCACCCTCAAATGAACGTAAACGTCTGGCTTAATCAGACACTGCACTTAGGAGTCCTTATGCAACTCAATTTAACTGGACACCACATAGAAATTACCGATTCACTTCGTAACTATGTAGATGAAAAAATGGAACGTATTGAACGTCATTTCGACAAGGTCACAAATACTCATGTGATCCTGACAGTTGAAAATGTACGCCATAAAGCGGAGGCTACTGTTAATATGCGAGGCAATAATATTTTTGCTGAAAGCACAGAAGATAATATGTATGCGGCAATTGACAGCCTTACAGACAAGCTTGACCGACAGATTAAAAAACACAAAGAAAAAATAACCGACCACCACCAAAAAGAAAGTATTCCACCGGTAGACATGGAAGAAGAATAACAATGGACATTAATCAACTAATTACACCTGAACGAGTACTCTGCCTTTCTGGCATTAAGAGTAAAAAACGTGCTCTTGAATCACTCAGTCAACTACTTGGCTCAAGTGTAACTAGTATTGACTCTACAGATATTTTTCATCAACTTATTGAACGCGAACGCCTGGGCTCTACCGGCCTGGGCCACGGGGTCGCTCTACCCCATGGGCGGTTTTCACCATCACAGGATGGTTCAAATGATGCACAATTCGATCTGAACATGACTCTGGGCTGTTTTGTTAAACTCGATCAGGGCATTGATTTCGATAGCACTGATGCAAAGCCTACTGATTTATTATTTGCTTTACTGGTTCCCGAGCATTACACCGACGAACACTTACAAGTCCTGGCTACACTCGCAAAGATGTTTAGCGACATATCATTTTGCAATCAATTACGCGACTGTCAGACAAGTGAAGAACTCTATACTCAACTTTCCGGCTGGGCACAAACCCATCAGGAAGCATCTTGAACACAGATTAATTCCGTATGCCTGAACAAATAACACCTCTGGATTTATTTCATTATTTACAGAAAAGTATAGATATAAAATGGCTTGCAGGCAAAGCACATGCCTCCCGGCCAATAAAAAAAGCCCTGCATCTTAATCAACAATCAACACTGGTTGGACACCTGAATTTAATTCATCCAAATAGAATTCAGGTCATTGGCAAAAAAGAATGGCACTACCTCAGTAAACTTAAACAACAATCAAACCGCTCTTTAAGTGAAATTTTTTCGCGCCGCACAGCAGGCATTGTTTTCTCTAATGGACAAACCATTCCTGAAGAAGTTATTCAACTTGCAAATGAAAAAATGACCCCTCTATTTCAGACCGATCTGGATAGCGGAGATTTCATTGATTCAATTCGCTTTTACCTCTCTGATCTACTTGCAGAAAAAATCACCATACACGGGGTTTTTATGGAAGTAATGGGGAGTGGTGTATTAATTACCGGCGAAAGCAGTATCGGGAAAAGTGAGCTTGCCCTGGAACTTATCACCCGAGGGCACCGCCTTATCGCTGATGATGCCCCCATATTTACCCGAATTGGGCCAAATTTACTGGATGGTAGTTGCCCTGAAGTACTAAAAGACTTTATGGAAGTTAGAGGGCTGGGCGTACTGGACATTCGTGCCATGTATGGTGAAAATGCCATTAAACCCAATAAATACCTTAGATTACTTATTCATCTGGAAAGAATGACGCCCGAAGACCAGCAACAGCTAGACAGGCTCTATGGTTCTCGCTCAGTTAAAACAATACTTGAAGTGCCTGTAACAGAAATTAAATTACCCGTTGCCTCCGGGCGAAATCTGGCCGTTATGGTGGAGGCAGCCGTACGCAACCATATTTTGATTGAAAATGGACATAATGCCAGTGACGAATTTATACTCAGGCAACAACAGCATATGAATAATGAAAAATAAGTAATCGTAATCTCTAAACCCGAAACAACGAGCCCAAAGCAACCTTTCTCACGGAGAGAATTCATTGCTTTATAATTTACGACTCATAACTTTTAAAACTAACACAATAAAATAATACATTTAAACATGAAACTAATAATCATCAGCGGCTTGTCCGGTTCAGGTAAAACAGTTGCATTGCACACACTAGAAGATGAAGGCTTTTATTGTGTCGATAATTTCCCGCTAGGTCTTTTAAGTGAATTTACCCAACATATTAACAACCAGCAAATACAGATTTATCAGGAAGTTGCTGTTGGTATAGACGCACGTAGTGGTGCAAATGATTTAAAACGCTTCAATCAAATTATTAAAGAAATAAAAAACAATAAAATTGAAGTTAAAGTTATTTATTTCCAGGCTGAAATAAATGAATTAATAAAACGTTTTAGTGATACGCGGCGACGCCACCCATTGACCAGAAAAGGCATACCACTAGCAGAAGCTATTGATATTGAACGTAACTTATTACTGCCTATTTCTCAGGATGCACACCTTTGCCTGGACACCACACACACTAATGTTCACCAACTGAGAACACTGGTAAAAAATCGTATTATTTCTCGGCAAAACCAGGAATTATCTATTCTTTTTCAGTCATTTGGTTTTAAACACAATACACCAACTGATTCTGATTTTGTCTTTGATGTGCGTTGCCTGCCAAATCCTCACTGGGAACCTGCACTGCGCCCACTCACCGGACAGGACCCAGAAGTGCAGGCATTTTTTCAGAGCCATAATGACGTAACTGACATGTTTAATCATATTAAAGATTTCATGGAATACTGGATACCTAAATTTGCCGAACAAAGTCGTTATTATCTAACCGTTTCAATTGGCTGCACCGGTGGGCAGCATCGCTCTGTTTATATTGCTGAACAACTCAATAATTATTTTCGCAACAAGTTTTCAAGCGTATCACTACGCCACCGTGAAATGGAATAAACCAATTATGAATATTAATTATAAAGCCGAAACAATATCATGAGTGTTGGACTGTTACTTATTACACACAAAAACATTGCATCAAGTCTATTAGATACAGCCAGACAAATGCTCGATACCTGCCCGCTGGCAACCCGAGCACTGGAAGTACCTCTTGACTACCCTGTCGCTGACGTTTTGTCTCAGGCAAAAGAATATTTAAACACTTTAGATACGGGTAATGGCGTACTTATTCTCACAGATATTTATGGAGCAACACCCTCCAACATAGGCAAACAGCTTTGCGATGATTTTAACTGCACACTCGTTGCTGGCATTAACTTGCCCATGCTAGTGCGTATATTAAATTACCCACAACTTAACATGACAAATATGGCGCTAAAAGCAGTAAGTGGTGGACACGACGGCATATTATTATGCGAATGTCAGGATGAAATAAAATAATATGGGACAAATCAATCATAATATTGAAATAATAAATAAACTGGGCATGCATGCCCGCGCTGCGGCAAAATTTGTCAGTGTTGCTTCTGGTTTTTCCAGCCATGTTGATGTGGAAAAAAATGGCCAACGTATTAATGGAAAAAGCATTATGGGCGTTATGATGCTAGCAGCAGGTAAAGGTAGCTTTATTACCTTACATATTGAAGGTGACGACTCAGATACATGCCTGGATGCCCTTACCTGTTTAATAAAAAATCGCTTTGATGAGGACGAATAAAACATGTCTTTAACTCTTCAGGGCATAGGTGTTTCCAAAGGTATATGCATAGGTCCAGCCTATGTATATTACCGTGAATTACCCGAAGTTTTAGAATATTCTATTTCAAAATTTTCGGCTGATGATGAAATTAAACGCTTTGAAGATGCTCGAATAAAAGCACAACAACAATTAAATAATATTAAAAACACTATTTCCGGTGACACACCTCACGATATAACTTTATTTATAGATACACATCTTCTGATGCTCGATGATCCTGTTTTATATGAAGACACGGTTAGCCATATTCGAGCTCGTTTATGTAATGCCGAATGGGCCCTGCAGGTACAGGTTGAACGCATTGTAAAAGTGTTCGACGACATGGATGACCCTTATTTAAAAACCCGCAAAGATGACATCATCCATGTAACAGAACGAATTCAACGCTGCCTGATGAATGAGCCAGATCTTAATCATGCAGAAGATAAACTGGGCGATCACCTAAAAGGCCGAATTATTGTTGCCGATGATTTAACGCCGGCTGATACATTATTAATGCAACATCAGAAAATTGCTGGATTTATAACTGAATATGGCGGCCCATTATCACACACCGCAATACTTGCACGGAATTTAGGTATTCCTACCATTGTCGGTGTTCATGATGCAAAACATCTGATACAGGCAAATGATTTAATTGTACTGGATGGAAATACCGGAAAAGTTCATATTAATCCGGCCAAAAAAGATATTGCGCATTTTAAAAGTCTGATACGAAATGAGCGTCAACGGCGTAAACTTTTATTTGACTTAAAAAATAAACCAACTAAAACAAAAGATGGTTTAAAAATACATTTACATGGCAATATTGACCGACCTGATGATGTCCGCACATTACGTCAGTTTGATCATACGGGTGTCGGTTTATACCGAACTGAAATGCTTTTTATTGAGCATAATCGATTACCCAGTGAAGATGAACAGTTTGAAACCTACCGTCGCACACTGCGCTCACTAAAAGGCCACCCCCTTACCATTCGCACGATTGACTTAGGTGCAGATAAAGAACTTGCTGATACAACCCAGCATGGCCCCCTGATACATAACCCGGCATTAGGCCTGCGCGCAATCAGGCGATGCCTGAAAGACCCATCGCTCTTTCTACCACAGATAAAAGCCATTTTACGTACCGCAGGGTACGGTCCCGTCAATATGATGATACCAATGATAAGCTGTATTTCTGAAATGGAACAGACACTGGAGCTTATTGAACAGGCAAAGGCAGAATTAAAATCCCGACGTATCCGATTTGATAATAATATTAAAATAGGTGCCATGATTGAAGTGCCATCTGCGGCACTGGTTGCTGATAGCCTCGCAAATAAGCTGGATTTTTTATCTATAGGCACCAATGATTTAATTCAATACACCCTGGCTTTTGACCGTATTGATGATGAAGTCAGTTATTTATACAACCCTTTACATCCAGCCGTTTTAAAACTAATACAAATGACACTCAACGCCGGCGAGACTCAGGGCATTCAGGTTTCAATGTGTGGAGAGATGGCATCAGACACGCAGTACACACGCTTATTACTCGGGATGGGATTACAGTGCTTCAGTGTGCAGGCAAACAGCCTGCTGGATATTAAACATATTATTAATCACAGCGAAATAACTCAATTACGCCCACTGACAGAAAAAATTATGACCTTATCCGACCCACAGGAAATCAAGCTGGCAGTAGAAGAATTAAATCTACGCTTTTTATAAATATATCTGCAAGTACAAAGCAGCCCCTCCCGCAAAAAAAATATTTTTTCTTTTAACATACGACTTTAAACTACACTTAACATCAATAACTCTATAAACTCCAAGCTATAAATAAACCATGCACTGGGCTGAAAAAAACATGGTAGACAGCACTGACATCACCGAAAAAACAGAACAGCAATTATTAACATTATCAGGTGCACTTGAGTCCGGCACACTACACCATGCGGAAGGCATGCTTAATGCCTTGCACCCTGCTGAAGTAGCTCACCTGCTCGAATCCCTTCCTTCACATGAACGACTGGTTATCTGGCCGCTGGTTTCTAAAAAACTGAAAGCAGAAGTACTCAATAACCTGGGCGATGAAATTCGCCTCGGCCTGATTAAAGACATGTCCCCAGAGCAACTGGTGCAAGTAGCTGAAGATCTTGAAGTCGATGACTCCGCTGACTTTGTACAGTCACTTCCTGATTCGGTAATTGACCAGGTTCTGCATTCATTAGATAGTCAACATCGCAAAATGCTTGAATCTGTTCTTTCTTTCCCAGAAGACAGTGCCGGCGGCATGATGAATACCGATACCATCACTGTACGCCCGGAAGTCACACTGGATGTGGTATTACGTTACTTACGTTTACTGGGCGACATCCCCAAACCAACCGACCATCTCATCGTTGTCGACAGAGATAATCACTATTTGGGGATACTCGCATTATCTCAGTTACTGATTAATGAACCCGAAAAAACAGTCGAAGATGTCATGGATCACGAGATTGCAGCTATTCCATCTGATATGGAAGACAATGACGTAGCGATGGTATTCGAAGACCTTGACCTGATTACAGCACCCGTCGTCGATGGCAATAATATGCTACTGGGTCGAATCACCGTTGATGACGTTGTTGACGTTATTCGTGAAGAAGCCGACCACTCTGTATTAAGCATGGCGGGTTTAAACGATGAGGAAGACCTGTTTGCGCCTGTTCTACCCAGCTCTCAACGTAGAGCCATCTGGCTAGGCATCAATTTACTTACCGCATTTCTGGCATCCTGGGTTGTTAGTAATTTTGAAACCACACTTGAAAAAGTCGTTACTGTTGCCATTTTAATGAATGTAGTCGCCAGCATGGGAGGAATAGCCGGTAGTCAAACTATTACCCTGGTCATACGTAGCATTGCACTAGGCCAGCTCAGCCGCAGTAATCGGCGCTGGGTTTTTAACAAAGAAGTTATGGTCGGGCTTTTTAATGGCATAATCTGGGCTGTCGTAGTCGCGATCATTGCCACTATCTGGTTTGGCGATTATTCCGTTGGTCTTGTCATTGCTGCCGCCCTCATAATTAATCTGTTTTTTGCTGCTGCATCTGGCGTCGCCATTCCCATTATTCTAAAAAAATTCCATATAGACCCGGCAATTGCAGGCAGTGTGATTTTAACCACGATTACAGACATTGTAGGTTTACTGGCTTTTCTAGGCCTGGCCACCGTTTTTCTACTCTAAACTCTGCCAGATCAGCCTCCTGGCACACCCTTCTGGCCCTCCTACTAAGCCCAGGGCCTGAAATGACATAACCAGTAACCTGCACTATATTTCAGGGCTCTATACCTCTATGTCAAGCCCTGTACGAAAGCCCTGTACGAAAGCCCTGTACGAAAGCCCTGTACGAAAGCATATGAAATGCCGAATCTTTTCGCTATAATTTGCATCTTTATTAAGTACAAACAAGCTTACATCATATGAAATTCATAGAAACCCGCGGCAACGATGGACAACGTCCAACCCATGTTAATTTTTCTGAAGCTATTTTAAGCCCAATCTCTTCTTTTGGTGGTATCTACTCCCCGGAATCACTACCAGACCTGGGCCTGAACTTTCTACAGGACCACCTGCATGCAGATTACAAAACACTAGCACGAGACTTATTGGCCGCATTTGAAATAGACATAGATCAGGATGTCATTGAAAAAGCCCTGAACCTATATGATGAATTTGATGACAGCAATAATCCCGTTCCAGTCAATAAAGTCTACGATGACCTATACGTCAGCGAACTATACCACGGGCCAACCCGTGCATTTAAAGACATGGCACTACAGCCTTTTGGCATCGTGCTATCCGCACTTGCACAAAAACGTAATGAAAACTACCTCATACTCGCGGCCACATCTGGTGATACCGGCCCTGCGGCCTTAGAAACATTTAAAAACCGTAGCAATGTTCAAGTTGCCTGCCTGTATCCAGACGGAGGCACCTCCGATGTACAGCGCCTGCAAATGGTAACTGAAAGTGCAAAAAACCTTAAAGTCATTGGTATTCATGGCGATTTTGACGATGCACAAAGCGCACTCAAACAACTATTAGGTTCAGATACATTTAAACAAAAATTACAGGAAAAAAATATTTTTCTGTCAGCCGCCAACTCAGTAAACTTTGGCCGTATTATTTTCCAGACTATTTACCATATCCACTCATACCTTGAACTCGTCCGACAAAACGCCATCACTTTAGGTGAAAAAATTTATCTAAATGTACCCAGTGGAAACTTTGGAAATGCTCTGGGTGGTTACTATGCAATGAAAATGGGATTACCTGTTGAAAAAATATTAATCGCATCCAATAACAATAATATTTTGACACAATTAATAAAAACAGGCGCATACGATTTACGCAACAAGTCCGTTATTCCAACGACATCACCTGCTATGGATATTTTAAAATCTTCTAATATCGAACGTATTCTATTTGATTTATTTGGTAGTTCCCGAACCAGAGAGCTGATGCAACAACTCGATAGCAAAAACCACTATCAACTACATGATGAAGAATTATCTCAGTTACAAAATATTTTTATAGCTGATTACTGTAATGATACTGAAGGTAAAAAATACATCCGAGATGCCTTCGCTAAAGGCTACTTAATGGACCCTCACACTGCAACTTGCTTTAAAGCTTATGAAACCTGCAGAAACAAACCATTAAAAACAATTATTTACTCAACCGCTGAATGGACCAAATTTTCACCAGTAATTGCTAATGCATTAACAGATGAAACAGATACACATGATCTTGATGCATTAACATTAATTGCTAAAAAAGCTAATATTGATATACCTGAAGTTATCAGCAATTTATTCGAAAAAGATATTGCGCAAAAAACAGTTATTGATAAAGAAAATATTGAAACTGAAATATTGTCTTTTCTTTAATTTTAAAAAGAATAAAACTTCTATAAAAAAATCAGGGCTGAAAAAATCATCACAAAAGTAATGATATATTTTCAGCCCAGAAAAATACGCCATTCAAACTCGTCAGGTAACCAAAATTCAACGGATAACATATCTACACACTTTTTTGTGTAAACCTCTACTCCATAGCCATTAACATCCGTTGATGCAAGCCTTCCAGTTCATCTAACAACGATACAATAACAAAATGATTATCATTATTTAGATGGTTTTTAATCATTATTGCCAAATTAGTTACCAACATAAATCCATAATTACCCCCCGTTGATTTAACATCATGCAATAACATTTCAAATTCACTCCCATCAGCATACTCAAATGTTTTTTTCAGCTCTTTAATCATGCTGGGATATTTATTGATATATTTTTTTATTAAGCCTAATAACTCAGGCTCATCATCCAGCAAACTTGAGCGCAAAGGAACAATTTCTTCAGAAGAAGCGGGCAAATATTTCCGTAATACCTGATAAAAACAACGACGATCAATTGGTTTTGTTAAAGAATCACGACAACCCGCTTTAATACAATCTTCGGCCACATCTTCTAATGCATTTGCTGTCAATGCAACGACAGGAACTTTACAGGCCTGCTCAGTTAAGCGTGTTACGGCTTCCAGGCCAGACATTACAGGCATTTTCATATCCATCAGAATCAAATCATAATTTTGCTGCTGTGCCATAATTAGTGCCTGTTGACCATTATCGGCTATATCAACTTCAGCGCCTGCTATTTTAATATACAACGAAACCAGCTCCTGAATATCCTGATTATCCTCAGCCAGCAGAATGCGTCCGCTGACAATATTACTGTATGAATGAGAATGAATCATTTCTTCAGAAAAATCGATCAACTTTGATTCAATTTTTTTATCTTCATTGCCTGATATATCTGATACATTATTAATCAATGCCTGTAACTGCCGACCACTACGAATAATAGTGTTAATTGCCCTGGCACGTTCATTTTCTGACTGTTGATTATCCAATAACAATTCAGAATAACCAAGAATAGCCGTTAACTGCGTTCTGATTTCATGTTTTAAATGAACAGGGAGGTGACTTACTGTTTTATTTTTCTCTGATGCCATCACAAATGTTCTTTTATCCAAACAACTAATTTTTCTTCTGTAACGGGTCGACTAATATAATAACCCTGAGCAACATCACAACCCAATCGACGTAATTTCTCAAGCGTTTCCTCATCGACAACACCCTCAGCTACCACTTTCATATTTAATTCATGACCCAGCATAATACAAGTTTTAACAATCGCTCTTGCTTCGTCATCCACTGAGATTTTTCCAACAAAACTCTTATCTATTTTTAACTCGGTAAATGGCACTTTATGAAGTTGTGATAATGACGAATAGCCAGTACCAAAATCATCTATAGATAACTTCAAACCTTTTAAACGTAAACGCGTTAAAATATCCAGTGATGTCACCAACTCACCCATTAAGGCACTTTCAGTCACTTCTAATACCAGACGATTAGGGTCAAGTTTATTATCTTCCAGTAACTTACTTAACTGCTCAGGCAAAGTTAAACTGGTAATATTTTCTGCTGAAATATTGACAGAAACCGTTATCGACATTCCCTGTTCCTGCCATTTTTTTTCCTGATTAACAACAGCCCTGATAATCCATTGGGTTAACATACCTATTAAGTCATTTTTCTCAGCAACATCAATAAAATAACCTGGAAATAATAAGCCATGCTCAGGGTGCTGCCAACGCACCAACGCTTCAACCCCCGTAAGCATGCCTGTCGCTACCGCAACCTGCGGTTGATAATACATAACTAATTCATCATGACTAATAGCTCGTTCAATCTCAGACGGCGTTATTCTAATATTACTTGATTTTACTATCTCACTTTCATCAATTAATGTTCGATGCGTATACTGCTTTAATAACTGACAAATACCCTCTAACGAAAGAGGCTTGGCCAAAGAAGCAATAAGCTCTAACTCATGTGCTTCACATAATTTTTCTGCTGAATGCAATACGCCTGCATCATGTCCACTCACCAATATCAACGCGGGTGGATTATCCATACTAGCCAAACGCCGCATCACCTCAATACCATCCATTTCAGGCATATTTAAATCTAAAATAAGAACTGAATCTTTTGCAAAGACTATAATCTGCTCAAAAAAAACACTCGCCTGAGTAAACCCACGCGTTTCTAAACCAATCATGTTGACGGCTTCACTCAGTAGTTCAACCATTTCGGGTTCATCATCAATAAGATATACTGTATTTTGTAACATTATATATTAATTCAACATATCCTATATCCGGTTAGCCAGTTCTCGCCTGGTATAAGGCTTAATCTGTAGATTATCTATAAATCAAACCTGCTGATTTCTGATAACTGCTTTCTGAGTATAGACTGATGTGAGTAATATTCTCAGCCGTGAATATTTTTCTATAATCCCCCCTGATACTTCATAGGAATTTTTCCCTTTGTTTTATTTTTTTATACTTATAATTAAAAATATGCTACGCATTTTAGCGAATTTTTATTGTTATACTCAAAGAGCAACAAGGCCAAAATTATTTTAATTTTTTACAAACCATTCAGTATCTGGTGATACTTAATTTGTAATCATCATTATATTTTTAATCTAAGAATAGCAAGAAAATACAACCATCTCTGGCACTAGCGGGAAACATTTAACCCTGTATTTCCATTTATTTAAAATTTAGACTTACAGTAACTTGGCAGAACAGAGATAACTTAAAACAGACTATTTATATATTAGATTTTTTAATAAAAAAGGAAACAAAACTCAGGAGGTAAACCTGTTAATAACATCTGATAAATTAATTCAATCACAAGCCCAAAATAAAACAATAATGGGCCTGCAATAAAAAAAATATAATTATTTATTACGTCTGGCTGCTATCTTTAAACGCAGCGCATTCAATTTAATAAAGCCAGCCGCATCTTTTTGATCATAAGCACCATCATCTTCTTCAAATGTTGCTATTTTCTCATCAAACAAAGAATCATTTTCAGAACGTCGGCCTACTACAGCAACAGCCCCTTTATACAGCTTAAGACGTACATCACCATTTACATACTGTTGAGATTCATCAATCATTTTTTGCATCATCTCACGCTCAGGGCTCCACCAGTAACCGTTATAAATTAATTCAGCATATTTAGGCATTAGTGAGTCTTTAAGATGAGCAACTTCACGGTCTAACGTTAAGGATTCAATGGCTCTGTGCGCTTTCATCATAATCGTACCCCCGGGTGTTTCATAACAACCACGAGACTTCATACCAACATAACGATTCTCTACAATGTCTAAACGGCCAATACCATTATCACCGCCCAGTTTATTCAAGGTTTCCAGCACAGTTGCCGGTGTCATTGCTTTACCATCAATAGCAACAATGTCGCCCTTTACATAGCTTAATTCAATATATGTTGCCTTATCGGGTGCGTTTTCAGGCGAAACTGACCAACGCCACATATCGTCCTCGGCTTCTGCCCATGGGTCTTCCAGAATATCCCCTTCATATGAAATATGTAGCAGGTTAGCATCCATCGAATAGGGTGACTTTTTCTTATTTTTAGCAAAATCGACTTCAATACCATGCTCTTTGGCATAAGCCATTAAAGACTCACGAGAACTAAGGTCCCACTCACGCCAGGGCGCTATAACCTGCACACCAGGCTTTAATGCGTAAGCACCCAGCTCGAAACGAACCTGATCATTACCCTTGCCCGTGGCACCATGAGAAATCGCATCCGCACCGGTTTCATTCGCAATCTCGATTAAACGCTTGGCAATTAACGGACGCGCAATGGAGGTACCCAGTAAATATTCACCCTCATAAATAGCATTAGCACGAAACATAGGGAACACATAATCACGCACAAACTCTTCACGCAGGTCTTCAATATAAATTTCTTTAATACCCATTGCTTTAGCTTTAGCACGCGCAGGCTCTACTTCTTCACCCTGGCCAATATCGGCAGTAAATGTCACGACCTCACAATCGTAAGTATCTTCCAGCCATTTAAGAATAATGGATGTATCAAGACCGCCTGAATAGGCTAAAACGACTTTATTTACCCTGGACATATGTACTCCGCACACTTTAAAAAAGCCGCATTATACCGTAGGGAAGACTCTTGTGGTGGGCTTTTGACGCTTTTTTCACGGCTTATACATGTAGTGAAGCAGGCACATTCTTCAAAACAGGTTATTTAATGCTTAATGAGTACATCAACACGCCGATTATTTCTACGCCCCCTTTCACTGCGATTACTGGCAACCGGGCGACTTTCTCCATGCGCCTTCTGACTAATTTGCATTTCAGGCACACCTTTAGATACCAGGTATTTTTCCACTGCTCTGATTCGACGGGTGGATAGTTTTTTATTATAAATACGACGACCACGCCCATCAGCATGGCCTTTTAACTGAATTTTCAAATTTTTATCAATTTTTGAAAATAATACAATTTCTGTTAACTTTTTACGTTGCGATCTTGTTAAAGTCGATTTATCAGAACCAAAATACACGATCGTATCTTTAACCTCATCTGAACCATATGATAACGCATTAGTAATACAGCGCTTAAACTCATCCACCTGCTTATGAAAATTTACCGATGAAACCGAAACATAAACATCATCTTCAAAGCTGGCCCAGTCTTTATAATGAAAAGTAGGGTGTCGTCCGGCCTGTAACTCATACAATATTCGATATGCCAGCTCTCCCCCCACATAAACAGGCATATTGCCGCTAGAAATAGCCAACTGCGCCAGATCCTTTTCTTCTGCCTCACGCCAAAAAGGAGCAATAGAGTACAAACTTGCAGCACCTTCTCGCCTCGCAGCCTCTATCGAATACAACTGAAAAGCCAGCTCACCTCCTGAAGAAAAAATAAACCGCCCATTCCCATAGTGATCAATTTCATGCACCAGCTCACATTGAATCGGACTACTTAGCACATGCCAGTCAGAATCAACCACAGACGTCTGATAACGTTGTACAGCATATAAATTAAATGTAAGTAATATACCGATAAAGAATAAAAGCCGTCTGAATATGGGCGCATTTATAGTTGTCATACAATCACTATCGACAGACAGACGCAAAACTTTAATTAATTTAATACCTACAAAAAAAAAACTAAGTTTATGTAAATATTTCTTATTCTTAATATATCCTTCCGACTACAACAACATTATTCTAAAAAAATTTCATATCACAAATCAAATGATTGATATTGCACTCGACTAATATAATAATTAAGCACACCTCCTGGTGTTTTAATAATAACCTCATCCCCTTCACATTTTTTCATCAGAGCAATAGCCACGGGAGAGTCCATGCTGATATACCCTTTATCAGCATCAAACTCATCTGGTCCCACTATTCGATATTGCCGTAAAATACCGTCATCATTTTCCAGTTCAATCCAGGCGCCAAAAAAGATCTGATTCGTTTTTTTCGGCGTATCACTAACAACTTTTACTTCATCCACTCGTTTAGATAAAAACCGCACTCGTCGGTCGATTTCACCTAGCTCTTTTTTTCGATATATATATTCAGCATTTTCAGAACGATCACCTTCAGCGGCAGCCGTAGATAATGCTTTTACAACCAAGGGTCGGCGCTTATTCCACAGGAAATCAAGTTCCTTCTCAAGTGCTGCCATACCTTCAGCCGTGATATAAGGAGAGCCTTTTTTAGCGGGGGGTCTGTATCTACCCATAATAAATATAATCTTTAAATGATTTCATCACAAAAAATTTGAAAAATATCAAATTTTATTAAACAACCAACGCTTAAAAATAATTTCTCACTATAAGCATCACATTTCTATAATAAAAAACAAAGGGCGCAAATGCGCCCTTTAAATATATTACAACATTACTGTTATGTGGATTTAATTATCTTTCATAACATTCAATTATATCTTTAACCAGGCCGCTTCTGACGATATCCTCATGCTCAAACGTATGAACATAAACAGAATCAAGATGCCCTAACCTGCTGATAGCATCTTCTAAACCAGATCGACTACCTATATCTGACTGGCGAATATCACCATTAACAACCACACGACAATTTTCACCAATACGTGTTAAAAACATTTTTAATTGCATTTTAGTACAGTTTTGTGCCTCGTCCAGAACGACAAAAGCATCATTAAAAGTTTTGCCTCGTAAATAGGCCAGTGGCGAAACAACGATACGATCATTTTTCAAACCACATTCAACTGCCCCTTTACCTAATCGTTCATTCAGGCAATCACGAAATGCATCGAAATAAGGATCAAATTTTTCCTGCATATCACCTGGCAAGAACCCCATATTTTCACCCGCTTCAACCGCAGGCCGGGTTATGATTATTTTTTCTATACGCCGGGCTTCCAGTTCCTCTGCTGCAATTGCCCCCGCAACATAACTTTTTCCTGTTCCCGCAGGGCCGGTACCAAAAGTTAATTTATGTGATTTAATTGCGCTAATGTAATGAGACTGAGACAAGGTTTTTGCCTGAAGCGGCGGTGCAGCTTTTGCTGTAATAGCTTGTGTTTCGATAAAGGAGTTGCGTGATTTAATATCAACAACAACTGAAGGATCAGAGTTACGTTTTCTTGCTTGCTTCGCAGCTCTTTTCTGTGTAGCAGAACGTCTGGGCATATAACACCTTTTGATAATGAGTTAAACAATAACAAGTAACATTGTTTGTTAGGGTTCGTTTATCAGGTATAGCTAAATCACCTCCTGTTATTTTCGTTTACTATTAACCAGACTTATAGAATATCGAGTATGTCAGGTCAAGAAAAAAACAACTAAAAACGATATTTTAAGAAAAACGCCTCAAAATAAGATATATTTCTTTACATAGAATTTTTCTAGTGCTATTTTGGGAATTCGCTGTCATTAAAATATTCATTTTGTTCAGTAAGTTTTATCCCTCTCATTTCTTCCTTTCAGTTAAACAATACACAAAATAAGCTAATAATATTTTAAAATATTGACCATAAATATATAAAATAACAGGCAAGACGCAGAGCATCTAACTTAAGGTTTGCAAACTTAGCGCTTTAATCAACAGGCGTGATAATTAAAATATCATCATCTATCACTTAAATTATTTAACGGGTTAAATCAAAATGTGCCAGTGAATACTGACTACAACATACCTCTATCCCAGGTATTACTTAAATATCTAACAATACAATAACACCACATATTGTCATTTTTCTTTTATCTGGGTTGTTTACGCCGATCTTCAAATAATTCTATTTTAAAGTACCAGGCCAGGTAACCAAACGCAGAAAGTAAGGTACCTAAAACAAGAAACATTAATGAACCTAAAAACAATATACGAATCTCATTCATTACATATTTTTTCTCATTACTGACACCGACAAGGTCAAGCTGTTTTTCCTGCATATGGAGTTTAATATTCGCCTGCTCATTCCTGAGGCGTTCAATTTCATATGCAGAATATACAACGCCATCTATCTGTGTATTTTTATCTTCACTCACTTCCTGTGACTGGGCCAGCACCTTACCGATATGTACCAGTTCCTGCTGCAAACCCTCAAGCTCCATCTGATTTGTAACCATTGACTCAAATATATTCGTTACACTGCTATCAAATGCCTGTATTCGAATCCATGACAAGCTGATATCTGCAACAATAATCAGTGTGCCTAACAATGCACATATTTTATAAAAACGTAATACGGAAGACTGGCTAGAAGACATATCAGGATAGCGCGTGCAAATAGGCTAATTTAGCCCATTTTTTCATTTCAGACATATTTACCTGATCTTTTTTTTCATCATCAGGCCAGAAAGGATTAAAACTGACCCATGGCTCACCAATTTCTTTAAAAATTTCTCCACCTTTAACCAGTGCACCAGACATAGATTGTTTAGGTAAACGATACATCAATGCACTCATACCTATGGCTGCTGCAAAAATAACGCCTTCAGGCGTATGTGCTAGATAATAGGCGTGATTATCAGTATCGGGGCAATAAAACTTTATACTTTCCAGATCACTTGTTGATTCAACCAGTAGCTGAACAATATCTGTATGGGCTGATGGCTGATATTGTTTTAGAAAATCAATCATCTGCTGATTTTCTGGACAACCCAGCTCACCATCAAATTCTTTTACCGGCTCAGATAAACTCATAACAAATACACACCTGTTTCACTCTTATATAAATTGAGCGCTCTAATTATAAAAGACACCCGTAATCGATTATGACAGAGCCAATATAAACTTCAATCCAGCAATTTATTGATTGATTGAAGTGAGAGCTAGTTCAAGCTTGTAAAAACAAGTAAAAATTTAATTGCCTGACACATAATATTTTTACTCTTCTCTTCAGTTATATCAACAGGCTTAAGACGAAAGCTCACTAAAAACCTTGTCTGCCTTTTGAATTGCCTGATCAATATCGATTGATAACAGATTAAAGTGCCCCATCTTACGCCCAGGTCTTGCTTCATGTTTACCATACAGGTGAAGCTTAAGACCCGGCTCTGCCAGACAGGTTTGCCAGTTAACCGGCCACAAATCTCCAAGCAAATTAATCATCACCACCGGTGTGGTTAGACGCGCATCCCCCGGCGCTAGACCACACATCACTCGCACCTGTTGCTCAAACTGAGAAACAACAGCAGCATCCATCGTATAATGCCCACTATTATGTGGGCGTGGTGCCATTTCATTAAATATAAGCTGATTATCAGTCGTTATAAAAAATTCTACTGCCAGCACACCCACATAATTGATTTTATTTGCCAGACCAATTGCCTGTTGTCGAGCAGTTTCAGCAATCGTGTCATCTACCCGTGCGGGCACAATACTTTTATGTAAAACACCATTCACATGCTCATTTTCAGCAGGCGGATAACAGGCAACTTCACCCCGAGTATTTCTGGCCAAAAGCACCGATATTTCTAACGCCAGATCCATTTTTTTCTCTAACACACATTCAACCTGTCCTAATTCATTAAAGGCGACTTCCAGTTGAGCTTTATTTTTAATAATTTGCTGACCTTTACCATCATACCCCAACGTTGTGGTTTTTATAATACCAGGCAAACCAGTAATAGCGATCGCCGCATCAAAATCATCTATTGAGCTAATTAAGGCATAGGGTGCGGGGCTGAGACCTGAATTTTTTGCATAATCTTTTTCCTGAATTCTATGCCGCGCAATGGCAACCGCTTCAGCCGATGGATGTACCGGCTTATGAGAAGATAAAAATTTCAGACTTTCCGCGGGGACATTTTCGAATTCTGTCGTAATGGCATCACACAGGGCCGCCATTTCAGCCAGCGATGCTTTGTGAGTGTAGCTCGCCTGAAGGTGATGATCGGCAACTTCAGCTGCCGGGCTTTTAGGGTCTGGATCGAGAACAACGGTACGATACCCCATATTGCGCGCAGCCATACAGAACATTCGACCCAACTGCCCTCCACCTAAAACGCCTAAAGTTGCCCCCGGCAATAATGGGCTGGATAACGATAAAGATGACATATCTATTCTTCTGGTGGGAGCTGCATAGCAAGAACCGTTTCTTGCTGATCAGCACGAAAATCAGCCAGTTTATCGGCTAACTCTTCATCCTGATTTGCCAGAATAGAAACAGCATATAGGCCTGCATTTGCTGCACCGGCTTCTCCAATAGCAAAGGTTGCTACCGGAATACCCTTAGGCATCTGTACAATGGACAACAATGAATCCATTCCTTTCAGGTATTTTGAGTTAACGGGTACGCCTAAAATAGGTAAGGTCGTTTTTGCAGCCAGCATACCCGGTAAATGAGCTGCACCGCCCGCTCCTGCAATAATGCAGGCTAATCCACGTTCACGTGCTGTTGCCGCATATTCAAATAATAAATCAGGTGTTCGGTGCGCTGAAACCACGCGCGTCTCGTATTCAATACCAAACGCTTCCAACTGCTGTACAGCATACTGCATAACGGGCCAGTCACTGTTACTACCCATTACTACGCCAACCTTTTTATTCATACATCACCTTCAGGTGCCAAAACGGAGAAAACCGGTAATTTTATAGATATTTACTGGCTTTGTCGAAACTTATCAATTTAATTTGATAGATGAATATCATCCAGATGAATCGTTTTAATCTCATCTGGATCATGTATAAACAAACTAAAACCTGCAATATCATCTAAATTCATACTTCTGCCCTTAGGCGCATGAAAAACGTCCAGCAACTTAATTTTTAATGTATTCCACCCGGGATGGAGATTTACAACATGATTAAATCGATCACCATAATTATAGCCAGTTCGTTTGTGTAGATGGTCATAAACTTTAATCTCTATATCCAGATTTTCATTCTGGTCATTATGTACACTAACATCAAAAAAATTATACCCAGACCAGTCGGGGTATACCACTTCAAGCGACACCCCCGGATAATCACCTGTTGTAAACTCAACTAAAACCGATGACCCCCCTTTAGTATAAAGCTGATAATCAATTTCAAACTTACTTACATCTTCATTATCCCAACGAACCAGGGTGTCTTCTGACTCAAAGTCAGCAATCACAGGGAAATCCGCTTGCATCTTCTGATTATCCCTTACAATGCTAAACACAGGATAAAATGTCATCGACAATACAATAATTGACAATAATATGATCACAGGCCTTACAGTAAACCTACGTTCCACTGGAACAGAAAACTGAACGACTAAAAAACCAAATAGTGCACCCAACATATCCGTAAACAGATCCTGCCACTCCATATAACGACCTACTAGAAATTGCACAATTTCTATTAAGCCACCCAACAACAGACTAAATACCAGGCTCACCACCAGCATTTTTAGCCAGCTTCGTTCAGACAAGTATGTCTGGGTTATTAACAACCAGGTCAGAAAAGCAAAGAAAAACAGATGTCCTGTATTCCACAGCCCCTGATACAGGCGAGAAGAGCTATCTATGGGGTTATCCGCAAATAACATCACTGACATGATCAGTGTAATGATAAGTACAATATTTCGCATTTTTCCCCGTTTGAACCCCTGTTAATATTTTTAACTATCCTAACAATATTAGACTTTCTTAATTCTTTAACTGTTTTATACATAATTAAAGAAAAATAACCTTATATTTCAATAAATTAAAAAATATTATAATTTATTAAAACTATGAAATACCGACTCCGTTCAGCGATTAATTTGTAGATTTGTTCACAAATTTATTTAATTCTGGTATTTTATTTTTTTATACCGATTAAAATGCAACTCGTTAAGGAACAACTCTTAAACAAGAAAATAATATGAAAAAAGCAAATAATCTCAAAAGCGCCCATTTAACTCAACCAGAAGCCTATTCGCAAGTGCCTGGTTCATCTGGCCTGTCTGATTTACAAAAATACACAACCGGTATTCTTAACCATTCCTCTCAGTGGGGCTTTGATAATAGTAAATTTAAAATAAAACGCCACAAGTTAGATAACAACACCTGGCAACTCACTGTTGTAAACTCGAAAACACTCAAAACCATTCTGCAAGCTGAAGGGCATGGTGATACTGTTTTTGCCAATGAAGACAATCTTGCACGCATGGCTGAAACCCTTATGGCCCAAGGTCTCACCATTCGCACCCAGTTTAATGACTAACTGAATCAGACTAACATTATTCTGTATATTTTCAATTATTACAAACACTTCAAACTAGTGTAGATAAGTACAAATCACTTTCATTCTAATATACTGATTTAAAAAGCATATATTTCTTAAACCATATTTACTCCCCCAAACGTGTGTAAGATTTTTCTGACACCAGTTTCAGTATGATTAACACCCCTCCACCCCAATAACGCAGTAAAATTACCTCAACAAAAATGTTAAATAAAAAACGAGGGCGAAATGAACATAATAAATAAACTTCATGATTTACAGCAGGAAATCCTGAGCTTTGGCAATGTCGTTAATCAAGTTAAGAACCCTGCAGACACAGATTTTCGTAATGCCTGCGATTTATTTAGCAAATACCTTAACTTCGAACTTCAGGCAATTAACTCAAACATATGCCTGAAAGATATTCGCCCTGAAATGCAACAAACAACGGCTCAGCTCCATAAGCTTAGTGAGCTAATCACACCTGACACATCAGATAGTAATGAGCAGCACCAGTGGACTAAAAAATTACTTAATTTCTGTAATCAACTACAGACACTCAAGAGCATAGCTGCGTGAAAAACCACCTGAATCACAGTCAGGAAAAAATGGAAGACTGCTGCATTGATGAAATGGATGCCCTGTTAGACCAGATCGCTGACTTTAAAAAACTCATCAGATCGCCACACAAAGTATCCGACTCGGGTTTCCTACAGGAATATCGCTTATTTAAACAGCATATCAGATGGGTTAGTGAAGACCTCACCAGCAACAGTTTTATTATTCGTCCAAAACCTCACTCTAAATATTAAGCAATAATCAGAAGCACTTTTGAATAACATTATAAATAAAAGACACTATCAACCTGATAAAAAAAGATTAAGCTAATTTACGAATACGGTACCTGAGTCGGCTAGTTTTAAGCTCAGGGTTCAACTTAGGTGTTTTAATTAAATTTTTACGTAACACGCCACTACTTATCTGAGACCTTGCATAAACACCCACAAAATTTTCATTCAAACAGCTTGTTAACTGAAACACCGACGCAAACTTCCGACTAATTACTTTATTACTAATGCCCGCTGAAACCAGTAATTCCTCTTTACTTACAAAATTTCTAACAATGACACCATTTTTATTTAAATGCTTCAACATATGTGAAAACCATTTTACATTTGCATCAACCACAGATACAGGCTCGCCCTCTTCCTCAGTAAATAAATCATCAATAATCATATCAAATTTTTCACCCTGATAATTTTCAAGCCAGCTAATTGCATTTGCCTGTATTAACTTTATTGACTTATGCTTTAAGTTAAAAAACCGCCTTGCAACAGATAAATGAACAGGATTTAATTCAATACCCGTAATATTTACCGGTGAAACAAAATAACGCAGCATATGTAATGCCGCACCACCGCCCACCCCCAGAACCAATACTCGTTTAATTGTATTCTCAGGGTAGAAGAAAGCAGGAATCATTAATAAATCCCATACATGTCCTGTTAATATTTGCTCAGGATTATATTGACTGTGAAATACACCATCAGTATATAAGCGTATGCTCTTGCCAGCAGAACGAACCTCATACTGAACACCTGATACTTGCTTACTCCAGACTAATGCCATTTTTGAAATACTTATTTTTGAAAAGAATTAACCGCAGATATACGTAAAATACGATGTTTAAACCACAACCAGATGAACATATACAACATTGACATTTTACAACATGAGATGCACCACTAATATTCATAATAACAATATTTAAACCGTACACTGGGCAAACTGAAACCCAGGTTCACAATAACTTACAACGCGACCGTGTTTTTATACTTATACACAACCTGAGTATAAAGACACGGCATACAATACAATATATAACTTAAGGTGCCTGATAAAACTATTTCAACTTCAAAATCATATAATCAACGGCAGCATGTAACTCTTTATCACTGCATTTAACACATGTACCTTTTGCCATCATCGCAGTTCCCGCAACTCCATTTATAGCCGACAGATATAAAGCCTCCATACCTTTACTAAGCCTATTTTCCCATGCTGCCGCATCGCCTGATTTAGGTGCACCTGCCGCACCTGACCCATGACACGCAATACATGATTTTTTATACACCTGCTCACCGCTCATATCTACTTTAACGTCAGCTTCTACTACTTCACTTTGTACAACTTTTACGGCCACTTCTTTTTCCATAGCCACATCGTTCTCTTCAACTAAAGCCACAGGGGCTTCATCCGATTGCTTTGAAGCCGCAACAGATTCATTATCTTTACCTGAATCGCAGGCTGCCACCATAAACACAGAAAACAATACAATTAGACCTGTTTTTTTCATAATTTTTCTCCTATTTTGAAACCGTTTCGACTTCTACACCAAGTATATTTCTATACAGGATAACATAAACACTCATCATCACTGACAAAGCCCAGATAGAACTAACTAGAGCAACCATAATGATAAATAAAAAACACTGAAAACCAGCGATGCATTATTGCTTTACGGGAGGCCCCACCATGCCACCCCTACAACCGCCATTCCTCTCATTCACTCAGGATAACAGTTATGCATAGATGACAATTATTCGCATCTACTTTTACTTGTATATTTTTCTAAAACTGACGCCTGATAAATATCAGGCATCTTCTCCCTGCATCTATCTATTTAATTAATCAGGCTTAATATTTCGTAACTTTTTTAATGACAAACGCAACAGCTTTATTGCCTGTGCTTTACTGGCTATCTGTGATTTATTATTTTTATTCATATCACTTATTATCATTTTCCAGTCACTCATATACTTTTTACTTAAATATACAATTTTTCTTTCCTGATCATTCAACACTTTATCAACGCTATCAGATGGCAGAATAACAGTATTTATAAAACGCATTATCGCTGGCATACAGGCTTCATAGTTCCTGTTAAAACAGGCAAAAGAATCAACATCATCTAAATCACCCTGAACGAGCTGAGAAGACTTATGACTATTAGAACATAATAAAGTATGATTTTTTATTTTATTCGTCAAACCCGATAATGGCCCTTGCAGCCACAAAGAAATATTATAGTTAAACTTTAACTTTAAACTATCAATTACTTTTTCTCCATCTGGTGTTAACGCTTTTGCCATAACGGCTGAATGAGCGGCTGTTATGTGGTCCCGGCTAAAACCTAGTCGCAATATAGATAAACCCGCTTTATCCCAGAAATCAAGCAAGGCACCTGTTGCAGAAAAACTACTACCGATTACATCCATTCCTGATATCTGTTCTTTTTTAATGACCTGTTTTAACAAATAACTGCCCAGCCCCAAACCCTGCAATGCAGGATGAATAGCAATACGCATAACTCTGGCATAGCTTAAGCCAGCCGCCCCTTCACTCCCGCCGTGAAAACAAAGCGTTTGCGCCAGCAAATTCCCCTGGGGGCGACGCTCACCCCTGTATATAGCAGTTGATAATGCAGAATCAAATCCACCTTCCTGATTTATTGCGACAATACCCAAACTAATATTCTTATATTCCAGATTGTATATCCTTATATCTTCACTATCGAGTAAGTACTGAAAATCAGATGGACTGGTACGATAATGAGCAAATATCAATAATGAAAAAATGTTAGATAATTTTTTTTTATTTTCCAGCAATTCAAACCTGTTTACTAACTGAACCTGACAATCTGACACTTTATCAGGAATCGCCGGTTTAACAGAAAGCGCCGTATTAAGAAATAGTACTTCCTCAATCCATTTTTCTAACTTATCATCCTTAGACCAACGAATCGGCTGAAACAGTTCGATGTTATCCCACCCTGGCTTTACATCATCAAGAAGCTTATAAAACTTTAAAATAAACCCCCGCCCGGTACCTTCATAACCATGGGTTGTAGTAGAAAAAATTATTTTCGGATAATGTTTTAATAATTTATCTAACATAGACACAGGAATAACTGCGGCCTCATCAATAAATAAAACATCGGCTTCAGGTAATTTTTCCAGCAACAGGTCAGGCGCAATGAATTTTACAGTTGAGTCATTGTATGTGAATTCAGTTCTACCAGGCACACCCCCTGGGCAATGTTTCTGCAGATGCTCAAACAACGTATCAGCCACGCGTAATTTTGGTGCACTAATTAAAATATTAAAGCGATCCCGCTCAAGTAACAGTGCCGAAATAAAACCTAAAGCTGAGGACTTACCTCTACCTCGCCCTGAAGTTAATACACAGCAATAATCAGACTTATTACGAATAGAATTAACAATGGATTCAACTGCTCGTTTTTGATCATCGCTTCGATAAGGTGAAATATCACTTGCTAGCTTATTTTCAAATACAGGTTTTGCCAACGAAAAATCATTTAAACAAGAGTCTTTATCTTTAAAATAATGAACACCTGGCTGATTAACCAATAATTTATCAACATGTTCTAAAAATACACTTTTTCGCTTATTCCATTTACTTTTTTCAGGTAACAGAATAAGCAAATACCCACCGCCACATAACACACCCGATACAACGCCAAGTGCATCAGGATAAAAGACTTCACGTGCATCAAAAATAACTAGCTCATATTCTTCACCCAGCTTTTCAACGGCTCGCTCAGCAGGCAGAGCACCCTCAATATAAGGTGATATAATTAATTTTCTGTGAAACCATAAATTATCTATAAACGAGAGCAATTCATCCTGGTTATTTTCTACGTGAAAAACCACGGCCATGCGCTGCTGTGTTTGCAATAAATCAATTTCATGTGTTTTCAAAAATGAGGTAATGCGGTCAAACAAATGAATTAAACCTTCAGGTAAATTAGTTGTACGGATACTTGTTTTTATTAATCTTCTTGCTTAATATAGCGATGTATTCTTCTGGATTTTGAATATTACATGATAACAATACTATTAAAAAGGTATAAGCAACATGTCGTATATTAGCGTAACAGGGACCTGTTTATGTGGTTCAGTTAAATATATAGTCAACGGCGAAATAAAACGTTTTTATCATTGCCATTGCCAGCGCTGTAGAAAAGCCACTGGTACCGGACATGCCAGTAATTTATTAATTACACCGCATACTGGCATTACCTGGCTACAGGGTGAAGATAAACTATCACGTTATAAAGTACCTGAGGCTGAAAGATTCTATAACTGCTTCTGCCAGAACTGTGGCAGCCCAATGCCCCGAGCAGTACCCGAACTAGATGCTGTATTAATACCCGCTGGCTCACTCGATCCTGAACCGCCTGTACCTCCTCAAGGACGCATTTTCTGGGATTCACGTGCCGAATGGTCATGTGAAGACGATCTACCCGTATTTTCCGAATATCCACCTAACACTTAAGGACGCGCCATGAATCATTTTACGAATACGTTAGCACTGTTTATCACTTTATTTTTTTCATCAAACCTGTTCGCAGGTCAGGCGACAATAGAGAAGGTAGAAGCTGAATGCAACCATAAAAGGCTATGTAAATTTAACGTCACCATTAGCCATGCTGATGAAGGCTGGAACCACTTTGCTAATGGCTGGAAAATATTCACCTCAGAAGGCGAGCTCATAGGACATAGAGTACTGGCCCACCCCCATGTCAATGAACAGCCTTTTACACGATCAATAAGAAACATTAAGATACCGGCAGCTATAGATACTGTTGAAATCCGAGCTAATGACTCCGTGCATGGTGAAAGTGAGCGTAAATATGTCATTAAGCTGAAATTCACCGACTATTAATCATCTACACAACGATGTATCTGACAATAAATAGCACTCCTCAGGGAGTGCTGGTCTCAATTTTACCTGCTGCATAAGCGATAAGTAATTACTACGCCACTCCAGCTATTACATCCTGTATAGCCATGCTACAGATATAACCCTTGGACACAAATAACGACAATACTAAACTTACTCTTAATCAATGACTTCTTCTACGATTTGCAATAATATGCGCTAGCTTTATATAAACTGATACAAACCTATTTAAAACACCCAACCCAATACATCAGAAGAACTTAAAATAATATGACACAGCAGGACAATACGGTAAAAACCCAGCACGAAATGATTAAACAGGGTGGGCAAATAGAAAAATTTGCAGAAGCAATGGCTCAGTTTTGCAAAATAGAAGGATGGAAGAAACTAAATGATACGGATGGTGCTCCCTTTAAATCATTGCGCCACTATATAGAAGCCAAGCCACCCTTTGGAGCTGGCTACCCTGGAAAAAGTGGTATGGAAAAAATTGAAGCTTATTTATCATTAAGCCCAACCATTAAAGACTATTTTCAACACTGCCATGCCAACTGTCTGTTTGAAATGGCTAAAGATGAAGGGATCTCCCCTGGTGTTGTTGCAAAACGTGAATGGAATGATGTTAAAGGCGCCAGCCTAGCACGTGCAATTCAAGAAAACCCTGAAGAAATTTACCTTGAAAAAGCCGCTGCATACGTAGAGGGAAAAGAAAAAGTAAAACCAGGATCAAGATCAAGAAGCATTGTTACAACTATGCGTTTAAGCGCATCTCCTGATCAGCCTTATGCTCTGGTTAAAAAATTAAAAGAAAATTTTAATGATGACTTTATAAAATGCTTTCTAAATGGTTTTAATATTGATTCTCTGGATGAAATCATTGAACTGGAAAAAAAATTCATACTGGCTTTAGCAGCTTTTAACAAGTCCAAACAGGCCGATGGCTGGGGCTCAAATAACATAAAAGCACCTGAAGCACTTATGAACAGAGAACCTGTTATAGAAAAATCCGATTTCATCGGTGATGAAATTAACGAGAAAAACATTCTTTCACTAAAGGATGAAAAAGGTAAAATAGTTATTGTCAGATTTCGCGGAACAGGTGTAAGCGCATTATCTTTTGATGATAAAAACTAGCTCTTACTAAACTAAAATAGACACTGACCTTGCTATAATATGAACTATATACCTATGTAATTGCCTGCACCTTTAGAGAAAAACATAAGCTGATATCGGTATTTACAACATTAAAATTATAATCACTCTTCTGCCGAATACCCCGAAACCATACACTTAAAACCCAGCATAAAACATAACTCTCCTCCTAAACACAAATTAAAACCACTTAGAATAACCCAAAAATCCCAAATCAATCACATAATTCAAACAAATACACGTTGTTTGAAAATCTAAAATTAAGTCTTATAACCAGATCACAAAATAATTTTTAATAAGTAGTGACAATCGCTGGATATGGAAACCGTTTTTTTATACCGGCAGCTAACCTATGAAATTTTTCATACACTACTTTATAATGTGCCTGTATCTTTCTGTACTCTCTGCGTGCTCATTCAATAGCTTCACGAGTCACATCTCATCTCTATTTATTGAAAGTAGTATCGCCTCATTAAATACTGAAAAAGACCTGATCAAAGCTAAACAACAACTCTCTGAAAATATTACTCTATTAGAAAAAATGCTTAACATAGACAAAAACAATAAAAACTTACATATTTATACAGCTCAGGCTTATTATAGTTACGCCTTTGCGTTTATAGAAGACAATAATAAACATGATGCCCTGGCACTTTACTATCAATCATATTTACATGCTACAGCAGCACTGGCGACACATAATATTTCACGAGAACAGCTAAAAGGTAAATCACCTCAGCTAAAAAACATAATACATTCACTAAATAAAGAAGCCTCAGACGCACTATTCTGGACGGCTGTTAGCTGGGCAAAGATAATTGAAATAAATCAACCCAATATATTGTTATTAGCCCAACTACATAAAACTGCAATACTCATGAAGCAGGTAACTAAACTTGACCGTTCATATCATCTTGGTGGGCCAGACTTATTCTTCGCCGTTTATTATGGAAGTCGACCAGGAATTCTTGGAGGCAACGACTACCTATCAAAAAAACATTTTAATCGCGCCAGAAAATTCAACAAAAATCGTTTGCTCATTGTCGATTATCTACAGGCAAAATATCTTAATGGTCGAACTTACGGTGAGAAAAAATTAAACCAGAATTTACACAGAATAATTAATACGCCTGACAACCTTTATCCGGAACAGGCACTCATGAATGCAGTTGCAAAACAAAAAGCATTTAATCTATTAAAAAATAACAAATCATATAAATTAAACACTTCTATCT
>JADGFA010000024.1 GCA_016744065.1 Gammaproteobacteria bacterium | reverse complement strand
CGTTAATTTTTTAAATATTATCCATATTAAGAAAGGTCGTTCCGTATGAGAGTGTATAAACTGGCATCATTTCCTTTGATAGTGAGTTGTTTTTATAGCTTGCTATCTGGTTGTAGTAGTTCTTCTTCCTCTGATGTCAGTATTAATGGTGCCATTGTCGCTGCCGCTGTTAATGGTGCACAGGTTAGTCTCGTTGATGATAATGGTAATGTTGTGGCAGGGCCGGTAAGTACAGATACCACAGGGCAGTATACGATGACGCTACCTATGGGGAGTCTGGCTCAAAATTTAATAGTGAAATCCACGGGTGGCACATTTAAAGATGAGGCAACGGGCAATACGACAGCAGCCGGTGAAATGCTTACTTATATTTCAGCGAATACATTAGGTGATGGTGACAATGTGTGCGCGACACCTGGCTCAACCATTATTGCTCAACTTGTTATGCAGCATAATAAAACCATGACTCAGGCTGAGAATGCTTTTTCGAATGCATTTGGATATACACCTGATAAATCAGTTGTTCCTGCGAATGCGATGTCTCCTGCTGCGAGTTCTGATAATAAGGAAAAACTGGCCGGGTTTCGTGCGGCAGCTTTTAGTCAGTTAGCGCTGGATTTAGGTTTATCGCATGATAATCAGTTTGATATGTTTAGTGCACTGGCTCAGGATTTATCTGATGATGTACTGGACGGTATTGATGCTTCCGGTGCTGTTGATATCGGTACAACAGGGTTAAGGCTTGAGGCTGATATTCGGAGTCGCTTTTCTGCGGCATTGATAAACTTTTATGCCAATAGTAATAATGGTACAGGCTTAGATAATTCACAGATTGGTAATATTCCGTTTGCAAAAACAGTTTTAACAAATACCTATAAAATTGAATATATACAGCCGAGCATAATGTCTACGATGGAAGGCAGGTCTACATTTCAGTTACATATTACGCATCGAAATACCGGTGCAGATGTTACGGGTTTAACGCCAGTGTTGGTGCCAATGATGCATATGGCAACAATGACTCATAGTACGCCTTTGCCAGCAATAGCCGTTACTGAAGATGCTAATGGCCTGTATACGGTTGATATTTATTATCTGATGGCCTCTCAGATGATGGATGGAACGTCTATGGGCTACTGGGACCTACAGTTTACTGTAGGGGGTGAAGAAGCTCATTTTTATCCAGCAGTCGTTATGTCCATGGGTGATACGGTTAGAACCCGTCTTAAGGGCCAGACCGATGTTATTAAAGACATGGAGGGTAATGATGTAGGCCGTGATTATTTTATTTTTAAAGAAGGCCTTACGGGAACGGGACCATATACCTTTACTCTTTTTATTGCAGCGAGAGAAAGCATGATGAGTTTTCCTGCGTTAGTAAATAACACTCAGTTAATGTCAGGTATGGGTGGGACACCGTTAGATATTACTAGCATTGATGTTGACGTTTTAATCAATGGGGGCTCGGTTACGGTTAATAGTAATGGCGATGGTAGCTGGAATGCTGATTTAACTTTAACGGATGATGTCGCGAATCAGGTAGAAGTTAAGTTATCTGTAAATGGCGAAAGAAAAACATCTGACGGAACTTCAGGCGGCCTTAACTCCACCTTCATAATAACGCCGGGAAGTATGTAGGCTGTTAATATGAAAAAATTACACTCCTCAACCTGTATGAAAACGCAGGTATTTTATAGCTCCCTTATGGGAGCTACTTTTTTATTTAGTTCATCTGTCTGGTCTGCCTCCTGTTGTGGCGGAGGAGGGGCTGCTACGCTCGTCCTGCCTAAATTTTTTGATAGTATGTATGATGCTTCTGTTGGTTACGAGCAGTATCATGGTTTCTGGAATAAGGATGGTGAGCACCTCAGTGACCCGCCGGGTTCAGATTTAAATCAGTTTAGAATAACCCCGGGTTTTGCAAAGCGTATTAATGCTAACTGGCAGGCCAGTATTGTTTTACCTTATGTCTGGAATGATAATCAGTATGCCGGTTTGAGTTCAAATACGAATGGTTTAGGTGATGCAACACTGGGTTTCTGGTATGAAAATTTTGATGATATTAAATGTGTGTATGCGGTTAACAGTTTAGAGGATTTAACACCAGCCGCCTATTTTGGCGCAAGTCTGACAATACCTATGGGCGTGTCTCCCTATGATGATGTTGAAAATAGTTTTGATATAACAGGTCGAGGTTTTTACCGACTTGATGCAAATATGTTATTAGATAAGACGGTATTTCCATGGGGTGTTTCGTTAAGTCTTTCATATGGTATATATCTGGAGCGAGATATTAATCAGGAGTATGGTAATTATGTTGAACCCTATAAGCGAAAATTGGGAAACCGTCTTTCCGGGTCATTAGGCTTCTCCTATACTAAAACACTTGAAGAACTGGATACTCTGACTTATACCATTACATATGCTGCATTAAAGGAAGATGAGGCAACTATAAATGGTGCAATCGATTCGACTTCTGGTTTTGATACACAGTCCGTATCATTAGCTGTAGCCTATTCCACAATGGAAAAGGACTGGATAGTCAGGGCAGCATTTAATCATTTACCAACAAGCGATGGTCTGGGTTCTAATTTTCCTGTTACAGATACGGTTACATTTGGGGTTAGTTATGTTATTCCTTAGATTACTAATAATAATGACTTCGATTATTTTTTTATCTGCCTGTGCCGATGTATTTGATGATTTAAGTCCATCGAGTTCGGATAAACGGGGTGATTTTGATTCATCTACTGTTGGTTATCATCCAGGAGAGACAGCGGCTGACTTTTCTGTGTTTGACACACTGAACAATACATTTGTGATGTCTGCTGAGCTTGTTGGTGCAGATGCCATTGTTCTGTATTTTACGATGTGGTGTCCTATATGTGACAGTCATATGACGCATATGCGCACTCATATTATGCCAGCGTATCCAGATGTAAAATTTTACTTTATAGATTATGTATCTGGTCAGGTGAGTATTGCCAGGGCATCTCAGCTTGACAATGGTTATGGGGCATCCAGTGTGCTGGTTGATGATTTTAATCATACGGTAACGGATTTATATAGTGCAACTATGGGCACTACCATTGTTATAGATAAAAATATGGTCGTACAGATGAATGAAGATTATAAAGACAGTCGTAAATTACAGAGTGTGCTTGATGCTTTGCCATAAGTTTAAATAATATGTTTAAAAAAAACATTATTTATGTAAAGCGTATAAAAATTATATTTTTATTGATTAGCCTGTTTAATTTAGCCAATGCTAAAAAGGCACCTGATTTTAGTTTGCAGGGCGATGATTCCTTAATTAAACTTTCCCAGCATAGCGGTAAGGTAGTTTATCTTGATTTCTGGGCGTCATGGTGTGTTCCCTGTCGCCAGTCATTTCCTTTTATGAATGAGATGCACAATAAGTATTCGCAAGACGGGCTTAAGGTTATTGCGATAAACCTGGATACTGATTATGAGAAGGCGTCTCAGTTTTTAAAAAAAATTCCAGCTAAATTTAGTATTGCCTATGATCCGCAGGGCAAGGTGCCTGAGCTTTATCAGGTTTCTGTTGTTCCTACTTTTTATCTTATTAACAGGCAGGGTGAAATAGTTTATACACACAAAGGGTTTAGACGTGTACAAAATAAAAAACTGGAAACCAGGATCAGGCAGATATTGTTGAAAAGTGATGCGGAAGTATCAGATTTAAAATAGGTTCTATTACTGTTCAATAAGCTTTTTAATGAGTTAGATTTTAAAAGTATCCTGAAAAGGGGGCTTATCTTTTATTACCCATTTATCAAGAAGCTCAAATAACTGGCATTCCAGTATCGGTTTGGTTATGCAAGCATCCATTCCCGCATCTAAAAATGATTGCTGCTCATTAGGCAGTGCATGTGCCGTAAGGGCAATAATGGGCGTTTTGTCATCAGGGCTATTTATGCGTAAATGTCTGGTTACTTCAATGCCATTTAGTTCGGGCATACGAATATCCATAAGAATTAGATCATAGTTGTTATCCTGAGCTAACTTTAGAGCGATACGGCCATTTTTAGCTTCTTCAGTGATAACACCTTGTTGACTAAGTAAGGTTATGGCTAACTTACGGTTGATGGCGTTATCATCGGCAACTAATACGTGTAATCCATCATATAAATTATCAGTACGAGCTATGCCTGTTTCAATGAGTGCAGGTGTTGGGCGTTTCTGAGTCAGGGTTACCGGTAGCTTAATCCAGAAAATAGTGCCTTTATTCACGTTGTCTTTAACGCCAATAATGCCATCCATCAGTTCAATGAGCTGTTTTGAAATCGCCAGCCCCAGGCCTGTGCCTGAATCAGGCTTATAAATTGAATCATTTGTCTGATTAAAAGCTTCAAATATATGAGTGTGTTCTTTCTGGGGTATCCCTTTTCCTGAGTCGATTACTTCAATAATTAATTCATGTGAATTATTAATGCTGCGTATTTCTGCTGTCAGGTTAACGCTTCCTCTATCGGTAAATTTAATGGCATTGCCGATGAGGTTAGATATGATTTGTCTGAATCTCAGAGGGTCTATCATCATATTAGCATTGATAGAGCTAATTTTCTGATATGACAGGTTAAGCGATTTTACTTTTGCAGCTTCTGAGAACAGACGTATAACAGATTCTAAAAAATCATTAATATTAACAACTTGAGTTTTAAGTTCAATTTTTCCTGATTCAATACGTGAAAAATCAAGAATATCATTAATGATATTAAGTAAATCTTTCATAGAGGTATTGATAGTATCTACATATTCAGCCTGTTGCTCATCTAGCTGGGTTTTTGAGAGTAAATTGGTGAAACCAACGATACCGTTCATAGGTGTGCGAACTTCATGACTCATATTGGCTAAAAACAGGCTTTTAGCTTTATTAGCTTTTTCAGCCTGATCTTTTGCTTTTATCAGGTTTTCTTCTTCATTTTTTCGAACACTAAAACCCTGTCCTGTGCCTTCAACACCAATAATATTGCCTGCCTGATCAAGTAAAAAACGTGCATTGGTTGAAAGCCATACAGTGGAGCCGTTCTTATGTTGTAAAGTAAAGGGGTATTGTTCTACATAACCATTATTCTGTGTTAATGCTTCAATAAATTTATTGCGTTTTTCTGGGTCTACGTAAAAATCAGTTGTTTTCTGCCCAATAAGTTGCTTTGCAGTATAACCGAGTAGTAATTCGACTGAATCAGACACAAATAATACAACACCATTAAGATCTGTTCTGTAATAAGTCTCCTGGAGGTTATTCATCACACTTTTTAATTCACGTTGTGATGTATTCAGGCTTCTTTCTATGACTTTATTTTTTTCAAGACCATCAGCAAGTATAACGGTATTGTTTTTAAGTTTTATAGCCGTTTTAAGCCAGAGAGTGGTAGTGACAATAGTGGTGACAATAAATAATATGAGGCAAATGCTTAAAATTGTCATAATTCTTCCTGAATGAATAAGATAAGGATTATCTAAAGCTTAAATACCTGAACGATTATACCCTATGAGTGCCTTTGATGTGTAATCAGCCATGATAATAGGTGTTTGGCTCAATAAGCAAGGGGTATACCTGAAATTATATGTCTTTTTTAATCGTCAGTGCCTGTTGTTTATATTGTGAATAAGCTTGTTATTTTGTGACTGATTTAATAGAATTTATATTTCATTCCTGCTTGTGATTTTAGGTGGGTATAGGTATTTAGGTATATGTGCGCTTTATGTTTATTTATAAATTTACTTAATAAATATATTACTCTGCTCTTATATTGATTAAGTAATGTCTAAATAATATATTTTCATACCAGGTTTCAGTAGTCAGGGATTTAGAGGGAGTTAGATGAAATTCAGTATAGTCCTTATTAGCTTGCTCATCATGGGTTGTGCTTCAACACCTACAGGTCAAATTGAGGCATTTGGTATCGCCGCCTCAGGTGTTACATCAAAAATAGATTCAGTCATCAGTGATTATAATGAAGCTAATATTAATAATAAGCTGGCTAAAATGGCACAGCGCAGTAAAAAATATACCAAATCAGACCTGGACCCAATTAGACGCATTTTAATTCGTGATGCCGATAAAAAAAAATTCGCACTATATAAAGCGAATAAAGCGCTTGGAGCTTATGCCTGGTCATTGTCTGAACTGGCTTCAGCAGGTTCACGCGAAAAAATATCACTGGCCAGTGTTAAGTTGGCTAACTCCCTTCAAAGCATGAATAAACACTATAAAACAATTAAAAATTCATCTGAAGATTTATTAACGGATGAGAAAAGCAGTGAAATTAGCCGTGTAATTGCGGAATTTTCAACTTTTTATGCTGAGAACAAAAGAGGCAGGGCATTAAAAAAAATAATTATTGCATCTGACAGTCAAATACAACTTATTGGTAAAGTCATAAATGAGCAGCTACTTAAAAGTGCATTAGAAAGTCGTATATATAGTATGCGGGGAACTGTATTAGCTGGTTATTTTGATGACTATAACAATAAAACAGAAAAACGATCGTTTTCTGACAGAAAAAAAGCACTGGATGCTATTTATTTGCGTTATGTAGAAATGGAATCAACAGGAGCAATTGTTTTACAGGCACAAAAAGCCATTACTTCTATTATGAAAGCACACGCAAAGTTAAAAACAGAGCTTGAAAAAGATGACTTTACCAGTAAAGAGGTGTTTAACGTTATTGGGGATATTGTAACGGTGCATAAAAATTATGATGATCTTGAAGAGTTGATGCTTAACTGTAGTGGTGAAGTAGTTGCAGATGAAAAAAAAGGAATAATCTGTAAAGACTAATTAACATTTTTTACAGGGTGAAATATGACTGAATTAGAAGAGCTGAGCTTAACTATAAACGAGTTGAATGATTTATGGCCTTTACTCGAAGGTGAAGAAAAAACCAGAATATTAGATGAGAGAGATAAGCTGGATGAGCTGGCGTCAACATTAGCACATAAAACCATTAATGAGAGTGAGCCAGCATTAAATGAAGCAATTGAAAGTTTAAATGAAGCAACTGGCCTGGCAAATGAGACTAGAAAATCAATAAATAATATATCTGAGACAACAGCTAAAGTTGCCAGGCTTGTTGGAAAAGTGTCTAAAGCAGCAGTGAAGGTTACAGGTTTAATCGCCGTTTTATAATGTCGTTCATAATGAACTCTCAGTTTATATAAATAAAAATGACAGCTTACTAAAAATGATAAAGGAAATAGTCTGATGAGTAAAATAACGCACCCTTTTTATCCCATTATTTACGTTCGAGGCTACGCTATGTCTCAGAGCGAAATTTCTGAAACCGTTGCGACACCCTATATGGGGTTTAATCTTGGTGCGACTAAATTACGTCAATGCTGGGATGGCAAAGTGAGTCGTCATATTTTTGAATCTCCATTAATTCGTCTAATGAAAGATTATGGTTATGTAGATGCTTATGAAAATGGCCATGAAAAAACAGGAAAATTATCTGCAAAAAGTGTCATTGTATATCGCTACTATGAGCAATGTGATACTGATTTAGGCCAGGGTGAAGTGCCATCAATAGAAGATTCAGCAAGAGGTTTAAATAAGCTTATTCTGGATGTTAGAGAAAAAGTGTGTATGGGGGATCAGAAAGCCTTAAATGATTTTAAAGTTTATCTGGTTGCACATTCAATGGGCGGGCTGGTTTGCCGTTGTTTTTTGCAAAACGATCAGGTTAGTGATGTGAGTACCAGAGCGATGGTTGATAAAGTGTTTACTTATGCGACACCGCATAATGGTATTGAAATGGCGGGTATAAATATACCCGATTTTTTGAGTTTAAATGATATGAATAATTTTAATAGAGGTAATATAAGTGACTATCTTAACCTGCCTGGAAATCCAGAAAGAGTAGATTCTTTGGGTGGGCACTTTGATGAGAATAAATTCTTTTGTCTGGTGGGTACCAATCATAAAGATTATACCGTTGCAGCAGGTCTGTCGAGTAAGCTTGCAGGCGATATGAGTGACGGCCTGGTAAAAATCAGCAATGCAGTTGTTGCAAAATCTCCCAGGGCCTATGTACACCGTAGTCATAGTGGGCATTATGGAGTCGTTAATTCTGAAGAGGGTTATCAGAACCTGACGCGTTTCCTGTTTGGTAATTATAGAGCAACAGGGGTACTTGAAGTAGAAGAGTTACCGTTGCCGCCTACAATCCGTAAGGCCTTAGGTAAAGGTAAAGATATAAAAGCTTCATATTATTTTGAGTCTACGCTGTCACCACGTGGCGCGATGACATATAAACTAACAGAGAGAAGAAAAGAAACTTTCTCAGCAGTACTTAGAAAATTTGATGAATTATTAAAAGTTAATAATGTCGCTGGCCTTAATAAGGCACGATCGCCTTATTTGTTTTCTGCTTTTTTATCATCAAAAAATATAACAGTAGGCAAGTCGGTTGTGTTCTCTGTTGACCTGTCTGTTTCTACAACAGATTATGAAATTGATGGCTTTTTGTTTTTTGATAGAACGGTACCAGGTGAATATTTATTCAGGAATACCGTTGTCATTCGTATTACCTCTGATGCTGAAGGGTTTAAAGTCAGGTATAACTTTAGTGATGATGCCTGGAGTGAATCAAATGGCAGTGAAATTAAATCAGATGATAAAGGCTTATATATTCCATTAACCTCGAAAAAAGGTTTTAAAGCCAGGTTGAGGCTGTATGTAGATGAATGGAATAAACAGTAGAGTGAGCAAGGCATTTGATATTACGGTTCAGTTCAGGTGATTACCATCCTGAGTTTTAGGCGTGCCTTATCTCAATAATATATTTACTGCCGGGTATCTACTAAGAGTAAATAGCCTACAACTCAGAGTGCTTCGTTTTGTTTATATATAAAATATAATAAAATCAGATAGTTGAGTTGATTTTTAAGTCAGGTAATTGATTTATTCTGTTTTTTATTATGTGATAAGCATCAAATAACTAATATTAAGTTAATGGAGGTGATCGGCATAGGCTGGTCATATTAATAAGTATGCTCTAATATAGACTTTTATTTAATTAGCGGAGTAAGCTTATGGTGAATATGGATATATTTACATATGTAGGTATTAGCCTTGCTATAGTTGTTGTCGTTGTTATGTTTGGTTTGTGTCGATCAAAAGGTGGCTGTAACAATAGAGCCTGTTAATAATGGCAGTTCTCAGAGGCATTGTGATTAAAAATTAAAGTTTTAAATACCCGTTTATGCGGGTATTTTTGTGTTTGTAGTATTGCATTTGGCCGTTAGTAAATACTACAGGAATCGAAGTGCTAATAAAGCTTGTTGAGCTTCTTTAAATGCATCGAATGATGGGCAGGGCGGAAAATAATCAGACTCATCCGTTGCGCTTGATTCAAGGACATTTATCAGTACCCAGCCTTCTAAAGAAAGTTTTTCATGTAATATTCCCATTGCAGCAGTATGGTTTTTCACATTTACCCATGCATTGAGTTGGCTACACCTGTCTGTATGGCTGGTCGATTGTACCTCTAGAGCCAGATACATCATAAATTATAATCCTGAATATTCAACTTGATATTTTACCATTGAAAATTAATAAGAGGCACCTCAGCCGACAGGTAGAATGCAGGATTTTAATGAACCTGTCAGGCTATTATAATTAAATTTTCCTGATTATAAGTGAGATAGTTTTATCTGATTTTTATTAGCTCAGGAGTGAATTTATAATTCTGATTAAGGTCTATACTCTTTCTATCGGTTTGATAAATAAGGGTTTATAAGAAATATGAAAACAGTAAGTGATATTATGATATCTCATGTTCTATGCGTTAAATTATCAGATACTATTCATCAGGCAAGGATGGTGTTTAAAGAGAAGGGGATACGTCATTTGCCCGTTGTAGATGATGAATCAGGTTGTTTTGTGGGCTTATTAACTCAGCGTAGCTTATTGAACCATGCATTTAATATTGTTGAAAAGTTTGGTCTGAGTGGGCTGGAAAAACGTGAACAGCGTACCCGGGTCAAAGACATAATGTCGACAGATTGTACTACGGTTGATCCAGGTGCAGGTCTGATGAATGTTGGCGAGTTATTTATCACTAAAAAAGTGAGTTGTTTGCCAGTGGTTGAGGATATGCAGTTAAAGGGAATAGTGACGTCTGTTGATTTTGTGAAACTGGCGCTGCATTTGTTAAAACCGTAGGGTATAAGCATGATCAGATATTAGTCAGAAGCAGGTCTTTTTCAGATTAATTTACGGGTAAAAAAAGCACTGTTGTGGAGTATGTCGATCGGGGAAAAATATCAGATTTTTTATGTCTGCCCCCTGTTTTGAAGCCGCCAGGTGTTGTATAGAGTCGCCCATCGCTCCGCCAATGGGAATCACCACTTGGAACAGAGTGCAGAAAGCGCGTTCTTTCCCGATGGATATGAAGCAAAACTGGGTAAGTTTTGCTTCAGGGTAAAAGCAGCTATTTTAAGCCGCTGCATCATCTTTAAAGCGAAGCATCTCAATATTCCAGTCGCACTCTGAGGATGCGGTGAGTATCAGGCATGAGGGGCCGCCACGTGTACGTGTAGCACCGGCAGCACCCGGATTTGCTACCCAGGGTTTTGTATCGTTATCAACCAGCATGGTATGAGTATGCCCATATATGATAACCCGTGCATGGGGGTGGCTTGCTCTTAGAGATGCATGGTCGGGCCGGTGCATACCGTGTTTGTGGCCGTGCTCAATAGCAATGGTACCACCGGGTAAATCTATTTCGGCAATAGCCGGTAACCCGTTAACAATAGACTGCTCATTTTCCGCCCATAAGCTTGCCATATCATTATTACCAGTAACCGCGGTGACATTAGGACAAATTTGTTTTAACTGATCGAGAACATGGGCGCCACAAATGTCACCTGCATGAATAATCTGGTCACAGGATTTTATTGCTTTGAGAATATCAGAGCTGATAACACCGTGGGTGTCAGAAACAATAGCAACTCTACGTGTACCTGATTGTTGAGGGGTCATGATTTTGCTCTTTCTGTTATTAATAAAAAGCCGCCAGACAAGCTGGCGGCTAAAGAGACGTTGTTTCCTAAGTGTATAATAATAGCTTTATAATCAGGAAAATAAATCCCCCGAATGGAGCATAAATACTCAAAATTTACAGTCATAAGCTTATTATAATTGAACAGGAACATTAGTCATCCAGTATTGCTTTTCACGCTTCTTCCTGCTTTTGATTATGTTATCAACTTTTTTGTGATAAGCAAGAATGTCTTTAGGTTCTTCTAAGCACTTATCACGTTTATTTCAGCAAAGAAAACCTGTTTCATCAAGATAAAATAAAGCGTCGTTAACTTAATATTATCTTTTTCAAAGGTATCATAGCTTTAGAGTTGTCATAACGCTTGCTGTTTTCGTCAGTTTTCCAGACATGTAGGCCCCATTCTTCTTCGATCACTGTAGAGTTTTAAAAAGTACCTTCAGATATTAATGCTACTGAACTAAGACTAAGCAGTATCTATGTAAATGCACTAATGGTGTGGATCAGGTCACCACCTGTTAAATAGGGCAATACAGCTATTGATCCACCCCACAACTGTCATCCTGAGCGAATGCGAAGGATCTTGAGCTTGGCTAGTTAAATCCTTCTCATTTAATGGCTATAAGGGTAAAAAAATACCGATTTAACAAAATCATATATGCTTGATATAAATACACTAAAGCTTGAGTAGTGATACTAAAAAACATTTAGAGTATAAAAATGTAACAAGTGCATTAACACTGACCAGTTCTACACGCAGCGTCATTTTACTCTGCTGTATAAACCGGAGAGTTATGTAAATCGTTATATTAATAAGGAAAGATGATCTAGTTCACCATTAAATCAGATCGAAAATTTATGGAGGACTATTATCGGTCAGCCAAAATATTTCTGTCGAACAAGGAAGTAGAACTTTCTGGAGGCACGATCAATGAGATTAAAAGTCATATGGCTGAAATGAGCACTCTAAGAGAAGAACTTGCTAGGGGGCTGCCTAGAGCGAAAAGATTGGCAGGTGTTTTTCAAGTTCCAGTTATAGCTTTTTCGCCTACCACTAAAGCGCAATGTCATGCATTTTCAACGATCATAAATAATGATGCAACTGGTTTTATAGAGGATAGTCAAAAACTTGATCTATTAAATGAAACTATTGGTGCATGTCTTGAGGTTGAGAAAGCTCAACTTTTGAAGATAATCAATCCTGTTTATTGGTTTTCCTCGACTATAACAAAAATTATTCGCTTGCCTTTTTGGCTGCTTGAAACAGCAGGCTTTAAGTCGGAACCATTTGAAAAGAGTTTAGCCGGAAGTGTTATTAGATTAGTTGAATTAGTTTTATTAATAGGGATACTATTATATTTAGGTTTTAATGAAACAGAATTAAAGGATGTGATTAAGGGTTTAGTAAATGTATAACAAAGCTATCAAAAATCGTTCTGGTCAAAAAACGACTGTACTAACGAGAAAAAAAGAAAAAATGGGATCAGAGTGTAATGGCACTTACTTAAGCTCCAGCACAGGGGTAAGTACTGGTTTTAAAAGGAACATATAAATAAAACATATGTGAATAACTGTCATCCTGAGCGAATGCGAAGGATCTTGAGTGCCCGGGTAGTTAGATCCTTCGCATTCGCTCAGGATGACGGTTGTAGGGTAGTTCAATAGTTGTGGGTTCGGTATTGCTCGCTACTTAACAGATGATGGGTTCGCGTTGATTGATCGACACTACTAGTGCATTTAATTAAGGGGTGTTTAGTCTTAAGTAAGTGCCATTAGGATCAGAGTGTCTTTTATTCGACCTGGGCAAACCTTCCGCAAGCCAAACTACAAAAATCACATTCCCATAAAACCGGAAGCTTGCAAATCAACTGTAGCTGGACCCCAAAAAAACTCAAAAAAAAGCGCAGCTCCTCAATTCATCATCGGGGAAGCCACGCTTCTATGCTTTACTGGTTAAGAAAAAGTATCAGGCAAGCAAAGGCACAATCAACAGAGCTACAATATTCATAATTTTAATTAAAGGATTAATCGCTGGGCCCGCTGTATCTTTGTACGGATCACCTACAGTATCACCCGTAACTGCTGCTTTATGTGCATCAGAACCCTTACCACCGTGATTACCGTCTTCAATATATTTCTTTGCGTTATCCCATGCACCACCACCGGTCGTCATAGAAATTGCCACAAATAATCCCGTTACGATAGTACCGATTAAAACACCACCCAGTGCTTCTGCGCCCAGAGTTAGACCAACGATAATAGGAACCACAACTGGCAATAAAGAAGGAATTAACATTTCTTTAATTGCTGCTTTAGTTAACAGGTCAACTGCTTTAGAGTAATCAGGCTTATCAGAGTAATTCATAATGCCGGGTTTTTCTTTAAACTGGCGACGTACTTCAGTGACGATATCACCGGCCGCACGACCTACTGCTTCCATTGCCATTGCACCGAACAGGTAAGGAATCAGGCCACCAATAAATAGACCGATAATAACCATATGGTTAGACAGGTCGAAGGTAACATTTAGGCCATTACTTGATAATGAGTGAGTGAAATCAGCAAACAGAACCAATGTTGCAAGACCGGCAGAACCTATAGCGTAACCTTTAGTAACTGCTTTTGTTGTGTTACCAACCGCATCAAGTGCATCCGTTGTTGTGCGCACATCTTCAGGAAGCTCAGCCATTTCAGCAATGCCGCCTGCATTATCTGTAATAGGGCCATATGCATCAAGTGCAACGATGATACCGGTCATAGATAACATTGAAGTTGCCGCAATCGCGATACCGTATAAACCAGCTAACTCATATGCACCCCAGATAGATGCACAGATTGAAAGTACAGGCATAGCAGTTGATTTCATTGAAACACCTAAACCGGCAATAACATTTGTACCGTCACCGGTGGTTGATGCCTTTGCAATGTTTTTAACGGGAGCATATTCAGTTGCTGTGTAGTACTCGGTAATGACGATCATCGCAATTGTCAGCGCTAAACCAATTAATGCTGCGTAATAGAATTCAGTTGCACCCACAACCGCACCACTTGCAAGGGTTAATGCAACTTCTCCCATCATTTCCTGAGTAACAAAGTAAAATGAAATAGCTGAAATAACAGCCGCAACAATCGTTCCCTTATAAAGCGCATTCATAATTTTTGCGCCGTCAGAAGTCTTAACGAAGAAGGTTCCGATGATTGAGCCAATAATCGAAACACCACCCAGAACTAATGGGTAAGTGACGGCTAATTCACCGATATCAGACATTACCAGGCCGCCTAATAACATCGTTGCAATAATCGTTACTGCATATGTCTCAAACAGGTCAGCTGCCATACCCGCACAGTCACCTACATTATCACCTACGTTATCAGCGATAGTTGCCGGGTTACGTGGGTCATCTTCAGGGATGCCGGCTTCAACTTTACCAACGATGTCAGCACCTACGTCTGCACCCTTGGTAAAGATACCGCCACCAAGACGAGCGAAGATAGAGATTAATGAACCACCGAAAGCCAGACCCACTAGTGCATGTAATGATTCTTCCTGTGAAACACCCATAGTTGTTAATACTGTGTAGTAACCCGCAACACCTAAAAGACCAAGGCCTACCACTAACATACCAGTGATAGCTCCGCCTTTGAAAGCAACTTGAAGGGCAGGGTTAATACCATCTTTAGCTGCTTCTGCTGTACGAGAGTTAGAGCGAACCGATACATGCATACCGATGTAACCGGCTGCACCTGAAAGAATAGCACCAATGGCAAAACCGATAGCACTGTACCAGCCAAGAGCAAAGCCCATAGCAATAAACAGAACAGCACCTACCATACCGATTGTTGTGTACTGGCGAGCCAGGTAAGCAATGGCGCCTTCCTGCACTGCATTAGCAATTTCCACCATTTTATCATTACCCATTGGTTTGGATAAAATAGTGAAAATTGAAATAATACCGTATGCAATGCCTGCTAAAGCACATACTAAGGCAATTAATAGTCCCGTGGACATAGGTCAGACTCCCCGTTTTTATTGTTAAAATTATTTGAGTCTGATCATCAATGTAATGTAGATCTGGCTCATCGAAAGTAGTTATTCGTATGTTGAGTATGTAGTGCCAAGTTCGTCATTTCATTCTAAATTTAGCAATTACTACTCAGTTGAAATCGGATGCCTGACTATAGTCTTTAGAGTCCATTTGTAATATTGATTTTAATCAATTTCAGGTCAATGCTGTTTCAATTTGTAAAGAGTTTTATTTATGTGTGCAAAAAAAATATATATGTTTGTTTTTCTGGTGACTATCACTTCCTTTGTTAAGTTATCAAAAAAAGATGAAATTATTTTTACATTTTGTTTATTTTTTATCCGCTATAAAAAATAGAGTTGTTTCAGGCTGAATTAATTAATCCATCAACGACTGTCTATCCTTTATTGTTTCTTCATTCCTCGAGAATAATTTTTGTTGATGTCTGGTTGCAATCGTCAGTAATGGCTACATGACTGGCGGTTATTTCTCGTGTTTTTTCTAACGCTATTTTTAAGTTGTCGTTGTAGAGATATGTCATTCACAGAGAGACGTTTTAGAAATAAAATCGCTGTATTCTCTATGCTTTTATGGAAAAAATATATATGTATTAAAAACTACATCTGTATTTTTAACATACTCATGGGGCCTGAACATAAAAAAACCGGAGGAGGTTTTCACCCGCTCCGGTTTGTTTTTTAAACTTCGAATATTTCGAGTTTCTTTTCAACTGACTGTAACTTCAGTGTCACATAATCAGGTAAGCCGTTTGCTTTGTAGGCGGGATAAGCCTCGCCCTTAATTAACGGTGTCAGGTAATCTTTACAGGCCTGAGTAATGCCGAAGCCGTCATCAGTGATGTATTCCATAGGCATCATTTTCTCAACGTTAGCAACGTCGGCTAAATTCGCTTTACCAATTGTCCACTTATATGGATCATTAGAAATACGATCAACAGTTGGCATAATTGAGTTTTCGCCTGCTATTGCAAACTCGACTGCTTTTTCACCCAGTGCATATGCCTGTTCAACATCTGATTCTGATGCCAGATGACGTGCTGCGCGTTGCAGGTAATCGGCAACTGCCCAGTGGAATTTATAACCCAGTGCGTCTTTAATCATGTTAGCAACAACTGGCGCTGCGCCACCTAGTTGAGCGTGACCAAAATTATCACGTGTACCCTGTTCCGCAAGAAACTTACCGTCCGGATAGTGGATGCCTTCAGAAACGACGATGGTGCAGAAACCATGCTCTTTAACTTTAGCATCAACCTGGGCCATGAATTTATCCTGGTTAAATTCTATTTCAGGGAACAGAATAACAACCGGAATGCCTTCGTCTTCAATTAAACCGCCAGCCGCTGCAATCCAGCCAGCATGACGACCCATTACTTCCAGTACAAAAATTTTGGTAGATGTTTTTGCCATTGAGCGAACATCGAAAGAGGCTTCTAATGCAGAAACCGCAATGTATTTGGCAACTGAACCGAAGCCAGGGCAGTTGTCAGTGATGGGTAAATCGTTATCAACCGTTTTAGGGACATGGATAGCCTGAACCGGGTAGCCCATTTTTTCAGATAACTGAGATACTTTATAGCATGTGTCGGCAGAGTCGCCGCCACCGTTGTAAAAGAAGTAACCGATGTTGTGAGCTTTAAATACTTCGATTAAACGCTCGTATTCAACTTTGTTGTCTTCAAGGCTTTTTAGTTTGAAGCGACAGGAACCAAAACCACCAGATGGTGTTTTTTTCAGTGCAGCAATATCGTCTGCAGACTCAAGATTGGTATCAATTAAATCTTCTTCCAGTGCGCCAATAATACCGTTACGGCCGGCATACACATTAGCTATTTTATCTGAATGTTTTCGTGCTGTTTCAATAACGCCGCAGGCAGAAGCATTGATAACTGCGGTTACGCCACCTGATTGTGCGTAAAATGCATTTTTAGCGCTCATTCGTTTTTCCTCATCATATTATTCTGTCATTATTTTTAGATGTTTATAGAAAACCTCTAATTACCATATTAATTTTTGAAAAAGAGTGTGACTCAAGCGGGGGAAGGGCACAAATTAAGCTTATTTATGTAGCCCCTAGCCAGGGTTATATTAGAAAGAGACTATATAATAAAATTGAATGGGACCGTGTATTCCCGTATCTGGGAATAATGACTGAATTTTAACGGTATTTTTTGATTTACCTGACGTTAATCAGTATAGCTATATATCTTTTGTGGGCTCAGGAGCAGGGGTGCAAAGCATGCTTGAAGCACCCACGAAATACGACTGATTTTATATAGCTATACCGATAATAAATCGATTTATTGCGTATAGTTAATTAATAAACCGGTGCCTGTAATGCCTTTTGAGCCATCGGGTTCATTAATGTGATAGGAGGTTAACGCTCCCTGGGCCTGAGGGCCAACAAATAATACGCTGGCTTCACCTGTGCATGACCCGGACAGGCAACTCACTTCAGAAGTACCCCGTATGTTAAATCCACTATTTAAATCCTGGAAAGCAATATTATTGGCCGATGCTTCATATGAATGCCCATTAACCGTTGCGAACACATCATAACTGGTTACTCGCTGGTTAATAAAATCGACATCCATATAAATGGATGGGGCGCTCAAGGCAACATTACCCAGATTATCAGTGGGAAGTGTGCCATCTGCCAGACTGTAATTGACTGAGCGACCCAGCCCCCCAAGAGTTGCCAGTTGAGATGGCGATGTCAGGTTTTCGCTATAAATATAGTGAAAATCATTTTTAGTGATAAAGGATTTACCATCTTCAGTTACAATAAAATCACCATTCCAGCGTCCCCAGTTTACACCCAGTGTTGCATTACCGCCTACACTGGATGGAACAAGGGTTGCCAGTGTGCCACTGGGCGTTGCCATTAAGAACTCATGCTGGGTCAGGGCCCCGGTTTGTTGATCAACAGAAAGTTCTCTGCCAGCGATAGGCGTCCTGTTTGGGCCTAAAAATATCTGATTATTATTGTTAGGTGTAATGATTATAGAAGTCGCTGTGCCAGAAAGCTCCTGTGCACCTGTAGTGGCATTGTCTTCAATGTGTTGAAAGCCAATTAACATGCCTGAGCCATTCGGTGCCTGATCTGGTTGAAACTCTGATACGGCAGGGGTGTTTGAATCTCTGACAGGAATCTTGGGACGCCTGGAAAAATTGGGCTGATTGGCTTCGAGTATGACCGCCGTACGTCTGGGAATGGACTTAACCTGCTGGCTAACACCTTGTTTGTTTTTCTGTTGTTCCTTTTTATCAGTATCCGAAAGTTTGGCTGCACCATGTTTTAAAATAGCGGGGGGTAATAAAAACTCTACTGGCATGCTAGTGGCTGAGGTTAATTTAAAAAACTGATCATTATTAAAGCGGTGTATGCCGCTCTGGTTTTCAATGACAATACTGCCATCTGCAACACCACCATATAAGCCGTCTTCTACTTCATTGGCTCCATCATCGTTACAGCTTGATTGCTGACATAAAACCAGTGAATAGTGGGTGCCACGAATACCAATTGTGGCAACACTGGTTCTAACCTTATAATTTTGCTTGTTTCTATGGCCAATAGCCCCCGTGATAGTACGGAAGCCGCCCCTTAATAACTCCAGAGTGCTTAGTTCGCTGCCATCTTGTTGACCGTTATAACGGTACTCGGCAATTTTAATTTCTGTGTGTGGGCGTAGTGAAAGCAGCGCACCATCTTTTAAACGAATTTGTGTAAGACCACGACCCCCTGTAGAAATAGTATCACCGCGATAAATGGATGAGCGTCGGTTTAGCTGCCGTGTTGCTCCCCTGTTCTGTGCGGATAAAGAGCCTACATTAATAACGACTCTGCCAATGACATCTTCTGGATCTGTCGTTGCTAATGGAGCTGTTTCAGTATGTGGTTGGGGTACTGGATCTGCTGTTACTGGTGGGCTAGCTTCAGGTATGACAGGTTTTGTTTCTACAACAGGCTGTGGCGTTTTAGCTGCGATTACGGGGATTGAATTTTTTTGCTGGATTGCAAAATCAGGTAACTGTAATTTGTCACCAACTGAAATATTACTGGTACCGTTTTTAAAAACCACTGGATTTAAGCTGACCAGCTCTTTGCGTAATCTGGCCTGTTGTTTTGTGCTTTTTGGGAAAACATTGCGTGCTATTTTATAAAGAGAGTCACCTGGTTTAATAACCCAGTGAGTGCCGTTTAAAACATCAGCAGATAACTTGGTAGTCATCAGACTGCTGATAAACAACAGAATGATTAAGTGTTTTGTATTATTTGTCTTATGCATAATATCTCCAGATATTAATCTATCTACCCTGTTTTTATTGCCTGTTATCCTGAACATCAGTGATGGGTCTGGTGTTATAAAACATCAGTGCAGAGCCGGGCATTAGAGCCTTCGGTTACGTTCAGGATGACAATGTGGCTTGCGCCGTTGTTATTTTAAAATGTGTAATTAATCGCCATATTAATTATATTACGTTCATAGTTTCTCAGGTCATCAGTTGAGCTGTTTTTGGTGTAGGAATACCGGGTATCCAATCGCCATTTGCGGGCAAAGGCCCAGATTAGGTTCAGGTCTGCTGTGTTGTAATCATCTTCACGTTTGGTATTGTCTAATGATAAAGAAGAAACACCAGCATAGGCACTGTTTTGCGTGCCAATAGCCGACTGTAGTGCCAGAGTATTGGTAAAACTCAGGATAACACCAAAGCGTATACTGTAAATATCACGTTCAGCTTCATATAAGGCAACGGGGTTAGTCCCTTCTTCAGCCTGTTCAGCGCCCAGGCTTAGTGTGGTGAATAACACGGGTTGTAGATAAGTGGCAAAAGCATGGGTGTAATTCATTCCCAGGGTAACCAGATTAGAGTTTTTTACGCTTATATCCGGGTAGTCCAGTTGGGCATACTGTAATAAGGTATTAAAGCTGGACTGTTCTGAAAGTGTGTATTGCCAGTTTAAATTTAAACCGTTAAGAGAACGGTACTCATCACCGTCTAACTGGAATTGCTGGGTAATTAACTCAGCCTTGTACTTGCTAGATGCCTGTATATGAGTAACGCCTAACTGCAATGTGCCTGTGGTGGTATCAAACTGATCCAGTTCCTGGTTTTTACGGAAGAGGCCAGACAATGTGGATTCGAGTAACCAGCCAGGGCTAACGGGGTGAGCATAGGTCCAGGCACCTGATAATGAGGTGTAAGTATCATCTTGGCCGAAATTGTCTGGGCCAAGAAAGGGGGAAGATGCAAGTATGGAATCTTCATCAATGCCCGCATTAGTATTGTCATCATTACCCAGGTTGAATTCTAAAAAACCGCTGTGGGTAGCGCGATAACGTGACTCGCTTACACGAATTTTATCCAGATAAGCCTGTGCCGTGTTTTTAACCTGTGGTGGCGGGTTATTTTGAAGTACAGTTTCAAATGATGCTCTTGAGAGTGAGTATTCCTGTAAATTAAAGTATCCGCGGGCCAGCTCTAAGCGTGCTACCTGATCTTCGGGGAATATGAGTAGTACACGTTCCAGGGCAAAAGTGCCTTCACTTGCATGCCCCGTGTCAATGGCTGAAACACCAAAAATATAATCGAAATAAGGGTCGCCTTCCATTTCATCACGGTACTGCTTTGCATATTCATAAGACTGGTTTCGCTTGTAATTTTCAAACAGAGATTGCAGGTGTTTAACATCAAAAGCCGTGGATTCAGCAAGTATTGACTGGGGCAGGAGTATGAGTAAAGCGAGTAGTGGAGCCGTGTATTTAGTCATATAGGTACAATTTTTATCAAGATTTATTTAATTATAAGGATTCATAAGAAGAAAAAAAATCTATAAATAGTAATTTTTTAAAATATTAGAGATAAATCACCTTTAGCTTCACAGTATGGCGGGTAAAGAAAGGAGAAAGTTTGGTGCACGTTAATAAGCGTTATAAGCTCTTTCAGGCCAGATTGGCATATTATGTAAATCAGGATAGCGCTATCTGGGTTGATTCATGTCTGTTTATTCATGTGATTTCCCTGTAAAATTGCTGAGTTATTTATATTAGTTAGAATTACATCAGGAAATCCATTCATGACCGACGCTGCCGCCGGTTTACACCTTAAATCTATTAGTTGTACCCGAGGTTATCGTGATCTGTTTACAGGTCTTGATTTCAGGCTATGTCCGGGACAGGCGCTACGCGTAGAAGGTAAAAATGGCAGCGGTAAGACCAGTTTATTACGCATTATGGCGGGTTTAGCTCAACCTCTTGAAGGTGAGGTGCTTTGGCAGGGGCGTAAAATACATCATAGCGAGTCTGACTATTTTCAGAATTTACTTTTTTTAGGTCACCGTGCAGCGATTAAATTCGAGCTAACAGCCATTGAAAATCTGTGTATGGCGAAATCATTGCATGGCAGTAAATCAGAGAATGGTATTGAAGAAGCGCTGTATCAGGTGGGCCTGTATGGTTTTGAGGAAATACCCTGTGCGCAATTATCCGCTGGGCAAAAACGCAGAGTTGCACTGGCGCAGCTTTTTCTGACCCGCGCTAAATGCTGGATACTGGATGAGCCGTACACCTCGCTGGATGTAAATGCAGTGGCTATGCTTGAAAAATTATTTACCCAGCATATCGATAATGGTGGCATGCTGGTTATTACCTCGCATCAACCAATTACTCTGCAGGCAGGTGAGCAGCACAGGCTGGTATTGCCAAAAACACGGCTGGAGCGGCTCGAATGAGTGCACCAGAACAAATATCATCAACAATGGGCGCATTTATAGCCCTGATAAAACGTGATCTGATGTTGTCATACCGGCATCGAAATGAGCTATTGAACCCGCTATTGTTTTTTGTCATTGTCGTCACCCTGTTTCCACTGGGTGTGTCGCCGGAAAAACAATTGTTGCAGACAATGGCCCCAGGAGTAATCTGGGTGGCTGCGTTACTGGCGGCCATGCTCTCACTGGATACCCTGTTTAAGTCCGATTATGAGGATGGTACTTTAGAGCAAATGATGCTCAGTCCCCATTCTAATGCGGTGCTAGTACTGGCTAAAATCATCAGTCACTGGCTGGTGACAGGTGTGCCGATTATATTAATGGCCCCTTTGCTAGGGCTTTTTATGTTTTTACCCTGGGATGGTATTGCAGCATTAATGCTTACTCTGTTATTAGGTACACCTGTCCTGAGTCTGGTGGGTGCAATTGGCATGGCATTAACATTAGGGTTGAACCGAGGCGGTATGTTGTTGTCTTTATTAGTGCTTCCCCTGTATATTCCGGTTTTGATATTTTCCGCCAGTGCAGTGGATGCAAGTATGGCGGGGCTGGATATTAATGGTCAGCTGTATTTTTTAGGTGCTTTGTTGGTGTTATCAATCACTCTGGCGCCTCTGGCTGCGGCGACCTCTTTGAAAATTAGTGTTGAATAAGGTATCAGGTGCAGAGATGCAAAATACCCGTATGGAGTTATTAGATTTTAACTAATTGTGTTTTATCAATGTTAAGCAGTGATAAAAATGCTCATATATTAGCGAATACATATACAGAATTATGAAATTACCCGCAATTGTCCATAAATTTTCGTCGCCGAAAAACTTTTACACCATGTCAGGAAAAATGATTCCCTGGTTTATGTGGAGCTTTTTGATCACCCTGTTTGCCGGTTTATATTATGGGCTGTTTGTCGCACCGCCAGATTACCAACAGGGTGAAAGCTATCGCATTATGTACATACATGTGCCGGCAGCCTGGATGTCGATGTTTATTTATATGGTTATGGCGATCTCTGCCAGTGTTGGATTAATCTGGCGCATTAAAACCGCAGATTTAATGGCCAGTGTGAGTGCGCCGATTGGTGCAGCGTTTACATTCCTTGCACTGGTTACCGGCTCGCTCTGGGGTAAACCCATGTGGGGAACCTATTGGGTATGGGATGCCCGGTTAACATCTGAATTAATATTGCTGTTTCTCTATTTAGGTTTTATTGCATTACAGGCCGCAATTGAAGACCCACGTAATGCAGCGCGTGCCGGTGCCGTTCTGTTAATAGTGGGTGTGGTAAATATACCGATTATTCATTATTCAGTAGAGTGGTGGAGTACCTTGCATCAGGGTGCAACGGTGGGCAAATTTGATAAACCATCAATGCATATCTCCATGTTAATTCCTCTGTTAGTTATGGCGACATCATTTAAACTTTATTATGCCGCTTCAGTGTTGATGCGTGCCCGGGGCGAGATTTTGCGTCGTGAACAAAATACGCGTTGGGTGAAGGAGGTTGTTGAAAATGAGTCCAAGTGAATTTTTTCATATGGGGGGTTATGCCGTATATGTATGGTCCTCATATGGTCTGGCTTTGGTATTACTGGGCTGGGTTTTAATCAGTCCCGTATTTACTAAAAAAAGTATTATTAAAGAATTAAAAATGAAGTATCGCCAGCAGGAACGCCAGCGTCAGGAAGATTCCAGGTAAAGTAATTTTTCCCCCATAGAAATGGTGGGAGAAAGCAATTTAAACTATTTAGGAGTTTATAGAGTGACAGCCCGCCAAAAACGAATGATGTTTGTAGCCATGTTAGTTGCCGGTATCGGTGTATTTATTAGCCTGATCATGATGGCCCTGAATGAAAACATTAATCACTTTTTCAGCCCAACGGAAATACTTGAAGGTAAGGCACCGGTGGATCATAGCTTTCGTATTGGTGGCCTGGTCGTTACCGGCAGTGTTAAACGTGACCCGAACAGTTTGAGAATTGATTTTGATTTAACCGATGGTGCAAAAAATTATCCGGTTATATATGAAGGTATATTGCCTGATCTATTTCGTGAAGGTCAGGGTATTGTAGCAACCGGTATCATTAAAAATAATGTATTTATAGCAGAAGAAGTACTGGCAAAACATGATGAGAATTATATGCCACCAGAAGTTGCTGATGCACTGAAAAAATCCGGTAAATGGAGTGAAGAAAATATAGAAGCCATGAAGCACCCGGAAAATGTACCAGTGGGAGAAGGTAATCCCTATCCGGGTAGCCCTGCATCAGAAGCCAGACCAGCAGGAGCTTTGTAATGATTCCAGAGATTGGTCATTTTGCATTAATACTGGCACTTTGCCTGGCGTTGATTCAGGGCGTTGTGCCATTGATTGGTGCACAGAAAAAAATCTCCAGTTGGGTTGAGGTTGCTGCTCCTGCGGCGATTGGCCAGACAATATTTATTGTTATCAGTTTTATCTGTTTAACCTATGCTTTTTTAACCGATGACTTTTCTGTTGGTTATACAGCGCGTCAGTCGAATACCGAATTACCCGTTATATATAAAATCTCATCTGTCTGGGGCGGGCACGAAGGTTCGTTATTGTTGTGGACCATGTTTCTGGCGATGTGGACGGCCGCGGTTGCGTTATTTAGTCGAGCCATGCCGCTCATTATGCGCGGCCGGGTTATTGCAATTATGGGGCTGGTGAGTGTTGGTTTTTTATTATTTACTTTACTAACATCTAACCCTTTTGACCGAATGTTTCCTGCGGCACTGGAAGGGCGAAGCCTTAATCCATTGCTACAGGATTTTGGTTTAATTATTCATCCTCCCATGCTGTATATGGGGTATGTTGGTTTCTCTGTTGCATTTGCATTTGCCATTGCTGCCATGCTCGGTGGACGTTTAGATTCCGCCTGGGCCAAATGGTCACGTCCCTGGACGAATATTGCCTGGGTGTTTTTAACGATTGGGATTGCACTGGGAAGCTGGTGGGCTTATTACGAGCTTGGCTGGGGCGGCTGGTGGTTCTGGGATCCGGTTGAAAACGCATCCTTTATGCCCTGGTTAGTAGGCACGGCATTAATTCATTCTTTAGCGGCCACTGAAAAACGTGGTGTGTTTAAGGCATGGACGGTATTACTGGCCATTTTTGCATTCTCGTTAAGTTTGCTTGGTACATTTTTAGTGCGCTCAGGCGTTTTAACATCGGTACATGCATTTGCTAATGATCCTGAACGAGGTATCTTTATTTTAATTTTCCTCGCTGTGGTGGTGGGCGGCTCGCTTGCACTTTATACATACCGTGCTCCTCAAATTCGCAGTGCTGTAAAGTTAAATGTAATGAGCCGTGAAGGTGGTTTATTAATTAATAATATTTTATTAGTGGTAACGGCTTTTTCTGTTTTATTAGGCACACTCTATCCATTGGCTTTAGATGCATTAGATGCCGGAAAAATTTCAGTTGGTCCTCCGTATTTTAATGCTCTGTTTGTTCCCTTAACTATACCCATAGCGTTGCTTTTAGGTGTGGCTGCTCTGGCGAGGTGGAAACAGGATAGCCTGGAAAGAATGGGTAAAAAATTACTCATTCCATTTGTAGTGAGTGTGGTTCTGGGTGCGGCAATTCCCTATGCATTAATAGATGATGTTAAGTGGGGAGCAGTGGTTGCGATTATGCTAGCCGTGTGGATTACCATGACCAGCGCCCAGGGTATTGTTGATCGGGTTTCCGGTAAACAGAATAAATTACAGGCGCTGTTTAATACGCCCCGTGGTTTTTATGGCATGACCTTCGCGCACATGGGCGTGGCTATGTTTGTTGTGGGTATTACTTTAACCACACTGTATAGCACTGAAAAGGATATTCGTTTAGTAAAAGGTCAGTCTTATACTATTGGTGAATATGAGTTCTTTTTTGAAGGCGTAAAAAATGCAACTGGGCCAAATTATAAAGCTGCTGAAGGCTCGTTTACCACCTCATATCAGGGTAAAGAAATTGGCCGTTTATATTCGCAGAAGCGATTATATAATGCGGGTGGAATGCCTATGACAGAAGCCGGTATTGATGCGGGTTTCTGGCGTGACTTATATGTGTCATTAGGTGAAGATCTGGATGGAAAAGGTGCATGGAGTGTGCGCCTATACCACAAGCCTTTTATTCGCTGGATCTGGTTAGGCGCAATGATTATGGCCTTTGGTGGTTTCCTGGCTGCCACGGATAAACGTTATCGGAAAAGTCTGAAAGTGACAGAGCCTCAGACTGACGCTGCGGTGGCGGCATAATGTCTCGTTATTTTTTGTTGGCAGGTTTTTTTATCATGATGGGCGGTTTTGCCTATATGTTAAATAAGACTAATAGCGGTGAATATAACCCACGGGATATTCCGACTGAATTTATTGGTCGAGCTGCACCCGCTATAAATGTGCCCGATTTATATAATGAAACTGAAATTGTTAAAACGGCAGATATGTTAGGTAAAACCTGGTTATTTAATGTCTGGGGAACCTGGTGCCCGGAATGTTGGCGTGAGCATCGATATTTAATGGAATTAAATCGCCTGGGTATACCTGTTGTCGGTCTTAACTGGCGTGATGAGCGCCCTGAAGCAAAGGCCATGATAACTAAAATGGGTAATCCATTTTTGAAAATTGGTTTTGATCCGCAAAGCGCTGTTGCCATTGACTGGGGTGTATATGGTGCGCCGGAAACGTTTGTGATTAACGCTGAAGGTATCGTTGTTGCTAAACATGCAGGTGGAGTGACGCCTGCCGTGTGGGAAAAGAAGTTTAAAAAACACTTCGAAAACTAATTTAATATGAAAATACTAAAAAATATCATTTTTATTCTGTGTGTTTTGTTTGTGTCTTCACAGGCAAATGCTCGATTTGAAACCCATGACTTTGCCTCACCGCAAATGGAAAAAGATTACAATGTGCTGGTGCAGGAACTGCGGTGTCTGGTTTGTCAAAACCAGAACCTGGCAGATTCGAATGCGGAACTGGCGCAGGATATGCGATTGCGTGTTTACAAAATGCTCAGTGAAGGTAGTAGTAAAGATGAGATAGTCGAGTTTATGGTGGTGCGTTATGGCGATTTCGTGATGTATCGGCCACCGGTTAAATCAACCACGTTTTTACTCTGGTTCGGGCCGTTAATATTTTTTGCCGTGGCGGCAATAGTCGTTGTTTCATATATGCGCCGGCAAAAGAAAGGTATCGAAGTTGTTGATGAACAACAACAAAAAAAAGCCAAATCATTACTGGATGATTAATAGCGAATAATTATCACAGAGACACAGAGTGTTTAATTATAAAATATTTCTCTGTGAATGCCGTGTCTCTGTGACATAAAAAAAATATATAATTTGAGAATTTTATGATCAGTTTTATTGTAAGTGCAGTTGTTCTAATTTTAATAGCTGTTGTTTTTATAGTGCCGGCTCTATTGAAAAAAAATCATACTTTTTCAGATGAATATGATGATCTGAATGTTGAAATTGCTAAAGAGCGCTTAAAAGAAATTAAATTTCAACTTGAAGCCGGTGAAATAAATCAGCAAACATACCAGCAGTTACATGATGAACTTGAGTCTACACTGGCACTGGATTTATCTAATGTACCCCTGTCAGAACCACAAGTTCAAAAGAAGACGAATAAGTTAACTGCTGTTTTATTAGCGGCTGTTATTCCATTAGCATCGGCTGCCATTTATTACCAGTTAGGTGATTTTGCTGCCGCCACGGGAACAAGAATTGAAGCAACCGTTATTCCCGCAGGTGATGATCGTCCACAAATGACCATTGAAGATGCGGTGGCGAAACTTGAGCAGAGGCTGGCAGAAGAACCAGAAAACCCAGAAAACCCAGAAGGCTGGTTTATGTTGGCTAAAACCTATATGACGATGAAGCAATATCATAAGGCCGTCTCAGCTTATGAGCAGGTCATTGAGCAGATTGGAGAGGACCCACAAATTTTATTACGCTATGCAGATGCTTTAGCTATGACAGAAGGAGGTAATCTGACAGGAGCAGCGAAACCTGTTGTTGATAAAATCATCGGGTTAATGCCAGATAACTCAACCGTTTTATGGATGGCTGGTACGGCTGAAAATCAATTGAATAATCACAGTAAAGCTCTGGCTTACTGGTATAAACTACGCCCAATGTTAATTGAGGATGCAGGCGCATTGGCGCAACTTGATGGATTGATTAAAAGTGCAGAGAGCCATTTATCCCCCACTGATGTTGTAGAACTTAAAAAATTAGCTCCATCTGTAAAAATAAATGCGGCAATCAATCCTGCTGAGATTATTGTTACTGTTGAACTGGACCCTGCCTTGAAAGAGAAGGTATCACCTGATGATACATTATTTATTTTTGCTAAAGCAATGCAGGGGCCACCTATGCCATTAGCGGCCGTTAAGAAAACCGTTGCTGCCTTACCACTAACTGTCAGTTTAAATGATGCTATGGCAATGATGCCGCAGATGAAACTGTCCAGTTTTGAGCAGGTTAAAATACTCGCGGTGATTAGTAAGTCAGGACAACCCGGCACACAATCAGGTGATTTATTTGCAGAAGCATCGCCTGTTGATGTTAAGTCAGGGAAAAAAATTAAGCTGATTATTAATAAAATTAAATAGTTTTAATGTATTGGTGAAGTTAGACAACATTAATATTATAAGTAATGGAAGGGTATTGCCGTCAGCTTAACTTATCCTGTATAAAATCATTGAGTGAAGATCACTGGCAGTTAGTGGGTGCTTTACAGGCGTATTATAAAAAAGTTGAGCAGCCAAAACTGCGTCAGGTAAAAGATGCTTTAGATGAAAAATTTCATACCAGGGGTGGTATTAAGTTTTTGCATCAGGTGATACCTGCTGGGCCGGTTGCTGAAGGCTGTAAATTGGCGGGTCTTAAAGGTTAAAACGGACATCTACTTTAACATTAGCTATCAAGACTAAAAATTCTTAAAGCATACATTTTAATATCAAAAACAGCATTCTAAGCTATAAAAATAGCCATTCTTTTATTGCTTTTAGAATGGTTTCAATTGGTTGCGTAGGTTCGACCCCGAAAGCCCCGAAAGCACGGCCCCGTTAAGCAGAATAATAACCTGGGTAAGAGTTAACTCGGCTTTACTAAATGCAAAATGATCACTGTAATTACCATTATTGTTGTTTTAGGTAGTTATAGTGACCATTAGTTATAAGAAAAAACGAAGCGCACCGGTTTTTCCTAAAAATCAGAAAGCCTTGTCTCTGCTGGGTGAAAACATAAAACTCGCCTGCAAACGACGCGGCTATAGCCAGTCACTCATTGCTGAGCGTACGGGCTTAAGCAGGCTGACTATCAGAAAAATTCAGCAGGGTGGTTCAACCGTTTCTATTGGTTATTATGTTGTGGTGTTGAGTGTGCTGGGCCTGGTAGACGATCTTGCTAACGTGGCCAGTGATGATAGCTTAGGACGCAAGCTACAGGATATTAAGTTAATGGGCCATAAATAAAATAAACCAACATGATAAACCCCTTTCTTTAGTTACGAATTCGTTTTGGCAGAATTTTTACAGGGGTGCCAAATAAGGGCTATCAGATAAGAGTTATATATTTGTCATTTCGAATAAATCAATGAGTTTCGAATATTGCGAATAATAAGTTATTTAGCTATACTTAATTGGGTAATATGATTTGTTATACGAGGTAGCACCATGGCTATACAAAAAAGGCAACTATTCGAAATTCCCAGTGATGAAGAGGTTAAGCTGGCTGCAGATAGTAGTCGAATTCTGGCCGCCTGTTCCGGAAAGGGTGATACGGCTACATTACGTCTAATTGATGACGATAAAGATATAACAGTGCCGGTTAAAGCGATTCACATGCTGGCAGATATCCTTAATCAAATGGCCCAGGGCAATGCGGTGTCTATTGTTCCAATTCATGCTGAGCTAACGACACAGCAAGCAGCAGATATGCTTAATGTATCGAGGCCATACCTGATTAAGAGTATTCTGGATACGGGAAAACTGGCTTATCATAAAGCTGGCACACGCCGTAAAATTCTATATAAAGATTTACTGACATATAAAAACAATGATTTGAAAGAAAGAAAGGCACTCATGGCGGAGTTGGCAAAACAAGCGCAGGAACTGGATATGATGGAGTAATGGCGAACTTTACCGTTATATATGATGCTAATGTTCTCTATCCCGCTTCACTAAGAAGCATATTAATTTATTTAGGCATGACAGGGATGTTTCGTGCCTGTTGGACGATGGAAATACATGAAGAATGGATACGAAACTTACTTAAAAAAAGGGATGATTTAAGTAGGGTTCAGCTTGAGGCACAACGAAACCTCATGATTCAGGTTATACCCGACTCCCTTGTAACCGGATATGAATCAATTACGAAAACGCTTGAACTCCCCGATCCAGACGACCGCCATGTTTTAGCTGCGGCAATTAGAGCTAATGCAGAAGTTATTGTTACAAATAATCTTAAAGACTTCCCGGATGATGTATTAGATAAATACAATTGCCATGCAGAGCACCCTGATGAATTTATTTCTAATCTCCTGAATTTAAATCACGCCAAAACGATAACGACATTTAAAGAAGATCGAAATCATTATTTGAATCCACCCTATTCAGTTAAAGAATACCTGACACTTTTAAAAAAACAGGGCTTATCAACAACAGTTTCAATATTAAAAGATTCAAGAGAGTTAATTTAATAAAGCCTAAAAGGGTAAGGTTTACCATAACCTGATAGCTCCGTCGTACCTGCGACTAAATCTTCTGGAAAGATTTGAACATGCTTGCATGGCCTGTAAGGCGAAGGACAGGAGTCCGAAGTAAGGCAGGTATCCAGTGACTTTATTTATGAATTAACATTAGTAATTATTAATACTTACGTGACATCAGATACACAATAAATTAACTCTTTAAAACCACAATTATTGGTGCTATATTCAAACAATAAAAGTGCAGGGCGGCACTTGAGCAGGGATGAACAAAACAATAAGCAGTAGGGAAAACCCGGTATTAAATGCCCGGGTTATACAGCGAATGACTAGTCATGACCTAAATGATTTAAATCAATTTCTATATGAATTTGTACAAGCTCGTGTTTGTGTTCAATTTCATGCCTCAAAAAAATTGTTAATGGCTCTCAGTGCCAAAGTTTTCTATTTCTATGTTTGTCTCATTCGTCAAAGTGATAAGCCTGTTATTGTTTTAAATGATTTCAAGGGGTTGATAAATTCCTGTTAGTTTAAAATCTGAATGGTTTTCATTTGTGACAATCCCTTTTATTTTCATAATCACTAATATTAGAAACAATTGTGCTCTGACCCCAATTATTGTTCCATTTATTTTGGTAAATAGCATGTATTTGACAAAATCTTGAATGCTGGTAAGATATTCTTACTAGTGGTAAGAGTGAGAGAGTTTTTATGGAAATGAGACAATTAGAGCTACAGCTAATTAATTGTATTAAAAGCAATATCGAGCAATCTGGTGATGAAATACCTGATATTTCAGGAGATACAGTCATTCAGGATGGGATACCGGGTTTTGATAGTCTAAGAGCAATAGAGGTCTTGATTGAATTAGAAACAGAATTGGGTTGCGAATTGCCACCAGAAAAGATATTAACAAATAAACCGCAAGAGCAAAATACTATTCAGGATATGGCTAAAGCAATACTGAATATAGTTAATCAGGAGTGAAAATGACTGATAAACAAAAATTAGCGGAAAGGATAAGAGAAGCAAGGGAATTGTCAGGTTTATCACAAGGGCAGGCTGCAAAAAAAATAGGTTTTCACCGGCCTACAATAAGTGAGATAGAGGCAGGGCGACGTAATGTGAAGGCTGATGAAATTATTGTGTTTGCGGATCTATATGGAGTTGAAGCATCATGGTTGATGAAAGGTGAGATTGAAAAAGAAAAAATAAATAAAAAAATTCTTGCTGCTGCGCGCGAGCTAAGCTTAATGAAGCAAGAGGATCTGGATGTCCTTATGAATACTATCAAAATGATAAAAAGTAAGGGCGGTAAAGTTGAATAAAGTTAGAGCCAATCAAATTGCTGCAAAAGTTCTTCAAACTAGGAAAAAATACCTAAATTTTGGTGCAAGTATCCCTATTTGTCCCTATAACTTAGCTGAAGCAATGGGTTTTGATATAAGGTTTGTGAATATTCCTTCGTTTGAAGGCATGTATTTAGCAGACGAAGGAGTAATACTAATTTCAGCTGATAGACCAGAAGGAAGAAAGAGATTCACATGTGCGCATGAGATAGGGCATCATGTTTTAGGGCATGGAACAGTAATCGATGAAATTATTGAATCAGGTTCTGATAAGGGTATTGAGAAAGAAGCAGATTTTTTTGCGGGTATGTTATTAATGCCATCTTCAGCAATCAAAAGAGTTGCAAAAGATGCAAGTATTGAAATAAGTGCAATTGATTCAAAACATGCATACATACTATCAAAGTATTTTGGATTATCTTATAGAGCCTTTCTGACACAGTTACATTTTAATTTAAAACTAATTAGTAAAGCACTATACAACAAGCTTAAAAAACAAAATTTAAGTGAAATTAAGTCCTCGATAACATCAATAAAAACAAATAGTCAAATTGTAGTAATTGGGAAATGGTGGCTAGAAAAAGCCGTTGATATTGAAGTGGGTGACATTATTATCTCTGCAGATAATTGCAATATTGAGAAAGAATATATTATCAGAATAAATAATGACTCAAAGATGCATATGTATGAGGCGATAAGTCCAGGGATAGCAAAATTGACTAATAGTGAGTGGGCGGTATTTGTAAGAGTGGCTCGTAGAAAGTATTCAGGTATGCTCCAATTTAGACATGAAGAGGAAATAGAATGATTGTTGAGGGGAGTTCAGTAGCAGAATGCTGGTTACAATTATTAAAATTAATGGTTGATGATAGAGGTAAAGAATTATCACCTGTTGTTGTCAGTATTAAGGTGACTAGTGATGAGCCACAGTATAAGAATGATTTAGAAGAGGAATTAAATTTATTTCTTTCTAATAATGGGTTGCCTCTTATAGAAACAACTGCAGGGACAATTTTTCCAGAAAGTTTGTCTCATGGAGAAAATTCAGTTTTTGATAGATTTGAAAAAGTATGGAAATATGCAAAAAAAGATAGAAAAAATAGGTATGGACATTATTTTAGGAGATTAATGGCTTATGGGGAAAAATATGACAGAAAAACAAATCAACTAAAACACATTATTGAAACTTATAATGGTATTCCAGGGATAAGAAAGCCTACTCACAGAAGAAGTGCATTAATAGCTACTACTTTTGATCCGACACTAGATCACTCTGCACAAAGAATGAGAGGTTTCCCATGTCTTCAACAAGTTTGTTTTTTACCAGACTCTGAATCTAAAACACTATCGTTAAATGCGATTTATGCAATGCAGTATTTATCAGATAGGGCGTATGGTAATTACGTTGGATTAATACGATTAGGACTATTTATGGCTAAGGAAATGGGCTTGGAAATGGTTAGTTTAAATTGCATTGTTAGTATTCTAGGTTTAGGAGGAATGAAGAAAACATTGGCCTCTGAAATTGTGAGGAAATATAGCTGAGATGACAGTTAAGAAAAGAAGAAATATTTTCAAGACTCTTAACCCGATTAAGCCAACAGTAGGATATGATACGTATTGGAAATTTGCTTATAAAAGACAAGAGATATTTTTAAAACGTCTTAGAGGCGAAACAATTGATATTACTAATGATGATATTTTACAAAAATATAAATTTACAAATGTGTATAGATCATGTGACAGGGTAAGTCAGTATTTGATAAAAAATGTTATATACAAAGGAGGTTTTGATACAAGGGACTTGTTTTTAAGAATAATATTATTCAAGTTGTTTAACAAAATAGAAACATGGGAGTTATTAGAGAATAGGTTTGGTGTGATTTGCGAAGAAAACTTTAGTGTAAAAAAATACAATAAATTGCTGGATTCAGAAATGAATAATGGAAGAGTCTTATATTCAAATGCATATATGATGGCTTCTGGATGTGGTGACTTTAAGGTTACAAGAAAACATCAAGCACACATGATGTTAATTGATAGGATGATGAAGGATGGTTTGCCGGAAAGAATTCAAGATTGTAAAAAAATGAGCTCTGGATATGATTTATTATTACAATACCCAATGATTGGAAAGTTTTTAGCATATCAATATGTAACTGATATTAACTATAGCGAACTAACAGACTTTTCAGAGTCAGAGTTTACAATTCCTGGGCCTGGTGCAATAGATGGGATAAGAAAATGTTTTAAAGCGCTGGGGGGGGTGACCGAGTCTGAGCTTATAAAAATTCTTGCTGATAGGCAGGAGTATGAATTTGAAAGGCTTGGTTTAGATTTTAAAAATCTTGGCGGAAGATCGCTTCAGTATATAGATATTCAAAATGTATTTTGTGAAACAGATAAATATTGTCGTGTTGCACATCCAGATCTAGTAGGGGTTTCTGGCAGAACAAAAATTAAACAGCTCTTTAAAATCAATAAGAAACCGATTGAATTTGTCTTTCCTCCAAAATGGAAAGTAAAAATGGAGAAATTATATGGACATAAATGACTATCAAGCAAAGGCGTCTGATACTGCTCAATTTGATAAAAACAAAGATAATGCCATATCGATTTCTTTATTAGGACTGTCAGGTGAAGTAGGTGAATTGTTAACTGAGTATAAAAAGAGAATGCGAGATGGTGATAGTTATAAGATATTTAAAGAAAAAATTATTGAGGAGTTAGGTGATATCTTATGGTATTTATCATTTATTGCAACGAATGAGGGTATTGAGTTAAGTGAGGTTATGTATAAGAATCTCCAGAAAACGTCTGAACGTTGGGAAGAGTTGCAGTTACATGATCAGTTAGATTTTGATGGTGAATTTTTCGATGATGGCCGTGAAGAACATGAGAAATTCCCACGAGAATTTGTAGTAGAGTTTAATGAGCTGGTCGCTGATGATGGTAAAGATTATGTGAAGATTCTAGTTAATGGTGAGGAATTTGGGGATCTTCTCAGAGATAATTCTTATAGCGATGATTATTATCGGTTTCATGATGTTTTTCATTTTTCGTATGTGGTTGTTTTGGGGTGGTCACCAATTGTACGGCGATTCTTAGGGTGCAAGCGTAAAGAAGATGTGAAAATAGATGAAGTGGAAGATGGTGGCCGTGCTGCTGTTATTGATGAGGCAATATCAGTATTAGTGTTTGATTATGCAAAAAATCATAATTATTTTGAAGGTTCAGGTGGGGTGGATTATGAATTACTTAGAACTATAAATAAGTTAACTTGTCATCTTGAAGTTGGTAGTTGCACAACAAAGCAGTGGGAGCGTGCAATAATTCTAGGCTTTAAAATATGGCGTAGATTACGGGACAAGAAAAAAGGTCGAATAATTTGTAATATGCATGATAAATCAATGATGTTTGAAGAAATTTAATAAATAAGCTCAGAAAGCATATTCTGGAGATTAAAAACAAGGTATTGAGGCATGAATAATTTTGAAGGTGAAACTGCAGATCAGATTTGGCAGCAAGTAGCTAAAGAAGTTCTTGCGCAAGAAACTGGAATGCAGAATAGTCGTTTGGGCGGAACAAAAGAGTTGCTACATGCTAGTTTCCATATTAAAGATCCGAGAGAAAGATGGATTCACTCTCGTAAGCCAAGTATAAATCCAGCTTTTGCTATTGCGGAAGTTGTTTGGATACTGGCAGGGCGCAACGATGCAAACTTCATAAATCACTGGAATCCTGGTCTTCCTGAGTTTGCAGGAAAATCTGATAAATATCATGGCGCTTATGGATATAGAATTAGAAAACAATTTGGTCTTGACCAACTACAACGCGCCTATGATATTCTGAAGAATAACATGGATAGTCGTCAAGTTATCTTGCAGATATGGGATCCACGAGTTGATTTGCCTGATAGTAATGGGAAACCAGTGTCTCCTGATATTCCTTGTAATATTTGTTCAATGCCTAAAATTAGAAATGGTTGCTTAGAATGGTTACAAATTATGAGAAGTAACGATGTATATAGAGGAATGCCATACAATATAATTCAGTTTACAACCATCCAAGAAGTATTGGCTGGATGGTTGGAGGTAGATGTGGGGGGGTATCATCAAATTAGTGATAGCCTGCATGTGTATGAGAGGGATATGTTGGAGTTAAAAATATCTGATTCAAAAGAAAGCAAAAGGAATACAGATTCACTTGCGCTAACAAAAAAAGAGTTTGATATAGTTATAGATGAATTATCTAATATATTTGATATTTTAATCAAAAAAAATATCACAGAACGTAATTTTTTATTGACTTGTGATCGAGCTAATATTCCATCTTCATATCGGAACTTGCTAATTGTTGCAGCTGTTGATAGTGCACGTAGACGTGGCTGGAATGATTGCGTTGATGATTTAATATCAAAATGTACAAATCCAGCGTTATCTTATGCTTGGGGTAATTGGTATAGTCGTGTAAATAGAGCTAAAACTTAATTATTTTAAAGGATGTAAATATGTCGTTTTGGAGTGGTGAAACAATAAAGGATAAGTTAGATGATCTTATAAGGAAGAGTGACGGGTCATCTGCTGATCCGTCTAATATAGACTGTTGCGCATATACTTTAACAGTAGGTCCTGAGGTTTATATAACACCTAGCATAAAAAACTCAGATCCCAAAGGACATAGAAAATTATTATTAGATAAAAAGGAGCATTTTCAAATACCAACGGGGCAATTTGCATATTTGCTAACAGATGAATACATAAGTGTCCCAGATGATGCAATTGCTTTTATTTCTATGAAAGCAAATGCAAAGTTTAAGGGATTGGTGAATGTATCGGGTTTTCATGTTGATCCTGGATGGGATGGAAGATTGATATTTTCAGTATTTAATGCGGGACCGAATAATATAACCTTGGCCCAAGGTGAGCCATTGTTTTTAATCTGGTATTCAGGTCTTGATCAAAGAACAAAATATAAGAAAGAAAATACAAAGCAAGATGAGATATCAACAAAGGTTGCAGCTTATATTGATGGTGAGGTTTATTCGCCAGTGGTGGTAAAAGATAAAATTTCTGAGTTAGAAAAACTTATACATGAAGTTGAGCATAGAATTAGATTATATATAGGTGGCCTATTGGTAATATTGCTATTGGGTATTAGTGTGCGAACATGGTTTTTTTCTCCTGAACAAGCTATTGCAACAGTAATAGAACAGAAAGAAGTAGAGACGAAAGAGGTAGATCAGAAAGAAGAGAGCAAAGTAGGCAGGTCTATTTTAAATAAGAATAAACAAAATAACCATCATTAAAGATTAAGAAATAAAGGGAGCTGATCTATTTTTCATAACTTTTACCTATTTAATAGATCTGTCTCCTTTAATTTAAAATAAATTATATCAAGATCTGTATAAAAAACATATTATGAAAAATTATTTAAATAAATATGTTCGTGAATTCGCGGATTCTACTAATCGGGATTAGATCATAATTGCTACTAATATTAGTGTTAATGATGCAACGAATCCATTGGTTTTTCTATTTAAATTAGGATTTATCTTGTTTGTGTACTTTGAATGCCTTGCGACGATCTTCTGGTGTATGTTCTTTAATTTCGTCAGGGAATAATTCAGCATTGGTTTTATCAAGTAGGTCATCACTACCAGATAATACGCCTACTTCATCAAAATCAGTGGATTGATTATCACAACCAAAAATATCTTCAATATCTTTGGCTGTTTGTTTTTTTAGCCACTCTTTGAATTCAGGTGTTCCTTCGGGTGGGCGGTCTGGTTTTTTTTCTGTCATGTTAAATCTCTGTAACAAAAATTATCTTTCTGGTTATAGGCAAAACCTGTCTTGCTTAGATATAGGTTTTTTACTCTGTCATTAACAGGGTGCATAATACGCAATTGTGTGGCACCGTTAGTTCTGGCGTAAGCCATGCCCGGCGCAATCATAATATCAACGATAAGGCCACTCAATGGTGAACTTATGGGGCTGGCCTCAATAAAATCAAGGCGTAATTTACCGCCGCTACATGTTGGTTTGCCAATTGTTGCACCACATAGAAATAACTCTTTATGCCATATGGACAGCTCAAATCGTTTAGGGTGAGAGCTGTCTTTCTTTAATACCTGGCCCCAATCCCATGTTACACGTCGTAACCCTGATTTCCCCCATTTTCTGAGTTCTTTTTGACAGTTCATACTAATACCATCAAGTTTATCCATTAAAGAAAAAAAGAATGGTTTATTTACTGCATCAATTGGTAATCATGGACAAAGCATTGCTTATGCCGCTAGAGCTTACGGAATCAAAGCGACCATAGCGGTTCCTGAAAAAGCTAATCCTGGAAAGGTTGCTGCCATGAGGGGGATGGGAGCAGAAGTTCCGCATCATGGTGCAGATTTTGATGAAGCCAGGTCATGGATAAAACAAATTGCAGAAGAAAAAGAAAGTAAATTTGGGCCCTACAGATGAGTTATTAATTAGTGGGGTAGGAACTTATGCTTTGGAGATTTTAGAAGAATTACCTTCGGTTGATATCATTATTGTTCCTGTAGGTGCAGGAAGTGGGGTTTGTGGCACTGGTATAGTTGCAAAGGCCGTTAATAAATAAATTGAAATCATTGCTGTTCAATCAGCCCAGGCTTCTGCGATGCAATTAAGCTGGAAAATTATAGAAACAGAGATGAAAACATTCACTGATGTTTAATGAATCATCTGTGGGGGTCGATTCACCTGTTAGTCATTCTTCTGCCAATGCAGCCTATTTACAGCAGGTTGCAGTTAATACTATGGACGTGATGTAAGTTCAGGTGAATAATCTGATTTTTGTGTTCTGTTTTATACATTTCGTCTGATTAATAAGTAAACACTCAAAATATGGCTACATTTATATTATGCCTATTGTATAAAACCGGGAGATTATCATGCATGTGTCAATTGAATCATTTCCAAATGCACCTCATGGCTGGACGATAGAAAAGGCAGAAGAAGTTGCCAGATTAGATGGTATTTCTATGAGCGAAGATCACTGGCAGTTAGTGGGCGCTTTGCAGGCCTATTATAAAAAAGTTGAACAGCCAAAACTGCGTCAGGTAAAAGATGCTTTAGATGAAAAATTTCATACAAAGGGAGGCATTAAATTTCTGCATCAGATAGTGCCTGCTGGGCCGGTTGCTGAAGGCTGTAAACTGGCGGGCCTTAATGTGCCCGCGGGTGCCGTTGATAATTCATTCGGTAGTGTTGCTTAATATATTATCTGAAAGTCAGTTGCGAAAGGTTTACTGGTAACTGGCTTTCAGGGCTGTTGTTACTTTCTGTTTATTATTCTGAATATCTGCAATGTATAAAACGTACTATATGTTACAGATATAAAATGAATATTTATCTGTGTTTATATTTCATCGTTTTATAATATTAATTTATTATTATGTTTTATTTTGTTGTCATTCGACTAGCTAAATATATCTAATATCATTACCGAAGAGTGAGGTAATAAATTTTAAATTCAGTTAAATCCTGTTTTTACAATATCAGATACTTTATTCCTGCTCAGGTGTTAATGGCACTTTCTTAAAACCAAGTACCTTTATTTAAATGTATCAGTAGTGTGGTTTAAGCAACGCGGATCCATCATCTATTAAATAGCGGGATAATGCCGGCCACACTACAACTGTCATCCTGAGCGAATGCGAAGGGCCTGGAATATCGTGGCAGTTAGATCCTTCGCATTCGCTCAGGATGACAATTAGTCGTAGATGATAATTATTCTCAGATGATAAATGTTCTCAGATGATAAATGTTCTCAGATGTTAGGTGTTCTCAGGTGTTAAATGTTCGTATCTCTTTTTATTTGTGTATTTTTTAAAGTCAGTATTTAGCACGTGCTCAGTCTTAAGTAAGTTCCATTATGTTCAGATATAACGTTATTTTATAAGCAATAGATCTAAATCAACTTCCCCGGGTAATCCTGATATAAGACACAACTAAATTGATCTGCATCAAAATTAAGTTGTGCTTATATGTTCTACTCATACCAGAAAAAGTGTTAGCCAGTTATTCTCAAACGACGAGAGGGCAAATTGAAGGCACGGGTTATAAATCGTAAACAATTTCTGAAAGGAAATATAGCAGGTGAAAGAGCAGTTCGGCCCCCCTGGTCAATTGAAGAGTCTCATTTTACTGAGGTATGCACGCGTTGCTTTAAGTGTGCTGAGGCTTGCTCGTCCCATCTTATTGTTAAAGGGGCCGGTGGATTTCCTGAAATGAGTTTCCTTCGACAGGGTTGTGATTATTGTCAGGACTGTGTTCAGGCGTGCACTGATAATGCTTTATTGCGACTAACAAAAGATAACCATCAATTACCCTGGCATCAACGTATTGTTATTAACGATCAATGTTTTGCAACAAAAGGTATTCTCTGCCGATCCTGTGGCGAGGTATGTGAAGTTGATGCGATTGAGTTTAAATTATTAGTAGGTGGTATGAGTCAAATTAGTACAGATACCACAGCCTGCAATGGTTGTGGAGAATGTGTTCATATTTGTCCAGCTCAGGCAATTGAAATTCAGAAAATAGATCTTGAAGGTCTGGTAGATATAGATTCTGCCAGGCACATCCCAGTTAGTGAAAATCCAGGTGGAGAAACCCCATGAGTAAGTACAACATTTGTAGTGTATTGGTGCATGCGCAACAGGGCATGATTGATTCTGTAAAGCAGGTGCTGGAGCAACAGCAAGGTGTAGAAGTACATGCAACATCAGAGGATGGGCGATTAATTGTCACGGTTGAAAATGAGTATCGCAAAGTAGTAGGTGAACGCATTATGGGTTTTTATGAAATAAAAGGTGTGTTATCGGCTTCGATGATATATCAGTTTAGTGATGATGAATTTAATGAACAGGAAATTATCGAATTAAAATCTACAGAAGAGAGGATGTCAGCATGAAAATGACGCGACGTGAATTTGTAAAAAATAATGCAATAGCCGCTACCGCTACGGCAGCGGGTGTGACTATACCCGGTATAAAAGATGTGCTGGCAGCTTCTGAAGATAAAATTCGTTGGGATAAAGCACCCTGTCGTTTTTGTGGAACAGGTTGCTCTGTTTTAGTGGGAACACAAAATGGAAAAATTGTAGCGACTCAGGGTGATCCTGATGCACCTGTTAATAAAGGCCTTAATTGTATTAAAGGTTATTTTCTTTCTAAAATAATGTATGGAAAGGATCGCTTAACTAAACCATTGTTGCGTAAAACAGATGGTGTTTACGATAAGGAAGGCCAGTTCGAAGAAGTAAGCTGGGATGAAGCTTTTAAAATCATGGCGGTAAAATGGAAAGAAGCGCTTAAAAATGATATGGCAGCCAACAAAGGTAAATCGGCTGATAAAATCACATCGACTGTGGGCATGTTTGGTTCAGGTCAGTGGACTATTTTTGAGGGGTATGCGGGTGCCAAATTAATGAAAGCGGGTTTCCGTTCTAATCATATTGACCCTAATGCTCGTCACTGTATGGCGTCAGCAGTAGGTGGGTTTATTCGTGCTTTTGGGGCGGATGAACCTATGGGTTGTTATGACGATTTAGAACATGCTGATGCTTTTGTTCTCTGGGGTTCTAATATGGCAGAAATGCACCCTATTTTATGGACACGTATAACGGATACGCGCTTAACCAAAAAAGACAGTGAGGTACATGTATTATCTACATTTAAACATCGCAGTTTTGATTTAGCTGATAATGGTATGGTGTTTACGCCACAAACAGATATGGTGATCTTAAATTATATTGCAAATTATATTATTCAAAATAAAGCATACAATAAAGACTTCATAGGTAAGCATGTTAATTTTAAGAAAACCACAACAGATATTGGCTATGGCTTGCGTCCAGAGCATGAACTTGAGAAAAAGAAAACGGGTAGTGGCGGTAAGTTAAGTGGTATTTCATTTGAAGAATATGCGAAAAGCGTTGAAGAATATACATTAGAGCATGCAAGTAAACTTTCCGGTGTACCGGAAAAAAATCTGTTACGCCTGGCAAAACTTTACGCACACCCCACAAAGAAAATTACTTCTTTATGGACCATGGGGTTTAATCAGCATACACGGGGTGTATGGGTAAACGGCCTGATGTATAACGTGCATTTGTTAACTGGAAAAATTTCTCAACCAGGTAATGGGCCTTTTTCATTAACGGGCCAGCCTTCAGCATGCGGCACAGCGCGTGAAGTGGGTACTTTCTCACATCGTTTACCTGCTGATTATGTCGTTAAGAAAAAATCTCATCGTGATTTGGCTGAAAAAATATGGGATTTACCTGAGGGAACTATTCCAGGTAAACCGGGCTATCATGCTGTTTTACAAAATCGTATGTTAAAAGACAGTAAGTTAAATGCATATTGGGTAATGTGTAATAACAATGTGCAGGCGGCCGCCAACCTTAATGAAGAAACATTGCCGGGTTACCGTAATCCGGATAACTTTATTGTCACTTCAGATCCCTATCCGACCGTTACAGCAATGGCATCAGATTTAATTTTACCTACGGCAATGTGGACAGAAAAAGAAGGTGCTTATGGTAATGCAGAGCGTCGTACACAATTCTGGCGTCAGCAGGTTGCAGCACCTGGTGAAGCTAAATCTGATTTATGGCAGCTAATGGAGTTTGCAAAATATTTCAAAATGGAGGAAGTATGGCCAGCTGATTTATTAGCAAAATCACCGCAATATAAAGGCAAAACATTATTTAATGTACTGTTTGAAAATGATCAGGTGAATAAGTTTAAGAAACAGGTGGTAATGGATGATCGGGGCAATTCGTATCAGAATGATGAAATGGATGACTTTGGTTTTTATCCACAGAAAGGCCTGTTTGAAGAGTATCGTCGTTTTCAGTTAGAAGGACCAAAGAAAGGTCATGAGCAGGCTGATTTTGATACCTACCATAAAGTACGCGGTTTAAGGTGGCCAGTGATTGATGGAAAAGAAACCTTATGGCGTTATTCTGAAGGTTACGATACTTATGTTAAGAAAGGTGAGGGCTTTAAATTTTATGGTAATAAAGACGGTCGGGCAAATATTATTACAGCGCCGTATGAACCAGCAGCAGAAAGCCCGGATGCAGAGTATGACCTGTGGTTATCAACCGGTCGTGTATTAGAGCACTGGCATTCAGGCAGTATGACGCGTCGTGTTCCTGAGTTGTATCGTGCATTTCCTGATGCGGTTGTATTTATGCATCCCGATGATGCTAAGGCACGTGGTTTACGTAGAGGTTTAACTGCAAAAATAATTTCACGTCGTGGTGAAATTGAATGCCAGGTTGAAACCAGAGGGCGTAATAGACCGCCTAAAGGCCTGGTGTTTGTTCCCTGGTTTGATGCTGGTCGTTTAATTAATAAGGTAACACTTGATGCAACTTGTCCGCTTTCAAAAGAAACGGATTACAAAAAGTGTGCAATTAAAATCGAAAAGGCCTAGGTCACTATTCAGGTCATCCCTGTAAGGCGTTATAGCTGTGCTGGAAAATGGATATTTACATTTCTTGCCTTGTTTAACTCTTTAAAGGGGTAGCCTGAATAGCGACGACTAATAGCATTTTAAATATTAATATTGAGAAAAAATAAAGTGAGTATCCCAGGTAAAAAAACATTACAAAGTCGCCGTCGCTTTCTGGAAAATATTTCCAGGGCGGCTGGTGGTGCTGCACTGTTTGGTATTGGTCTTGGTTTATATTCACAACAGTCAAAATCATTACCTTCAGAAGCAATTCGTCCACCAGGTGTTGTAAACGAAACTGATTTTTTATCTGCCTGTGTGCGTTGTGGTTTATGTGTGCGTGATTGTCCCTACGATACATTAAAGCTTTCAAAGCTAGGTGAGCAGGTTGCACTCGGTACACCTTATTTTGATGCCAGAGACATACCTTGTGAAATGTGTGAAGACATACCCTGTGTTAAAGCCTGCCCTACAGGAGCACTTGATCCCGAGTTAACTAATATTGATGATGCGCGTATGGGACTGGCGGTTTTAATTGATCAGGAAGCCTGTATTGCCTTTCAGGGGTTACGTTGTGAAGTTTGTTATAACGTTTGCCCAGTAAGAGATAAAGCAATATCAATAAATCGTTTGCATAATAACCGTACGGGAAAACATGCGTTGTTTATTCCCGTTGTGCATTCATCTGATTGCACCGGTTGTGGAAAATGTGAACATGCCTGTATTTTAGAAGAGGCCGCAATAAAAGTACTACCAGTTAAACTGGCTAAAGGTGAGCTGGGCCATCATTATCGTTTAGGCTGGGAAGAAAAACAAAAAGCAGGTAAGAGTCTGGTTACACCCGATATTGAGCATAAATATAATTTACCTGAAGGTGTGCAGTATGATTATGAAGGAAAGGGATTAATACAGCCAGATTCAGGATCTTCAACTGGTTCGCAAAGACAGCCAGGAGATAGCCCGTTTAATGAAAGTGCTCTTGATCGTTTAAATAAGGGGCGTTTGTGATGGTGGTTAAAAAAATAAATAAAATCATTGGTCAGGATGCAATTGAAAAGAAAGGCTGGTTACAGGCACATAAGTGGTTATTACTAAGGCGCTTTAGCCAGTTGAGTATTTTATTTTTATTTTTATCAGGTCCTCTATTTGGTATCTGGATAATTAAGGGCAACATGTCTTCCAGTTTAACGCTGGATGTCATTCCATTAACCGATCCATTTGTTTTTTTGCAAACATTATTTACTGGCTATATACCGGAGTTAACTGTTGTTACCGGTGCCGTTATAGTTAGTCTTTTTTATTTTATAGTGGGTGGTCGTGTGTATTGCTCCTGGGTTTGCCCGGTAAATATTGTGACTGATGCAGCCGATTGGTTAAGGCGTGTTTTAAAAATTAAAACATCATTGAGCTTTTCCAGAATGGGGCGTTATGGCCTGTTAACGGTTTCATTGGTGCTTGCGTCTATAACTGGCATGCTGGTTTGGGAGCTGGTAAACCCAGTTACTATGATTCAAAGAGAGCTGGTTTTTGGTATGGGCTTATCCTGGTTGTTTATCGTTGCTATATTTATTCTTGATGCTTTTATTAGTCGCCGTGCCTGGTGTAGTCACTTGTGTCCAATGGGGGCTTTTTATAGTTCTTTAGGACAGTTTAGTTTAATAAAAGTGAACGCACAGAATAGAGCAGCCTGTAATGACTGTATGGATTGCTTTGCAGTTTGCCCCGAACCCCAGGTTATAAAATCTGCTTTAAAAGGCAGCGCTGATAGCAGCCCGGTCATTAACTCAGGCAACTGTACAAACTGTGGTCGCTGTATTGATGTTTGTGCAGAAGATGTATTCACAATAAAACATAGATTTGTAAATTCTAACTTATTAACTTCACAACACGAGGTTCACCTATGAAAAATTCAATTTTGGCAGAGTTAATACTAATAAGCTCACTAATGCTGATAGCAACAACCTCAGGAGCCGGTGAAGTTATTTCATTACGCGGGGCTTCAGATATAGATGGAACCTCAAATGAGACTATCGTTAAAAAGAATATTAATGATCGGGCGCCTATATCAAGAAATTATATGCAGCAACCGCCTTTGATTCCACATAAGGTCAAAGGTTATAAAATTAATCTGAAATTTAATAAATGTTTAACCTGTCATAGCTGGTCAAATTATCAGAAATCAGGTGCCACCAAGGTTTCCCAAACACATTTTTCTGGGCGTGATGGTGAGGCGATGTCAAATATTTCACCTCGACGTTATTTCTGTAATCAATGCCATGTTCCGCAGGTCAATGCAAAACCACTGGTAGAAAACTCATTTCAGTCAGTAAAAACAATTCATTAAGATAAAGGGTATAGCAATGAGTATAAAATCATTGATAAGTAAAATGAGAAGCCCTAGTACAGCTACACTGGGAAGCTTGTTGATCGCTGGCTTTGTAGCAGGTGTTATTTTCTGGGGTGGATTTAATACCGCTATGGAAGCAACGAATACAGAAGCTTTTTGTATTGGTTGTCATGAAATGAAAGATAATGTGTATCAGGAATATAAGGATACTATTCATTATTCAAACCGTACCGGCGTAAGAGCAACATGCCCCGACTGTCATGTGCCTAAACCCTGGATACATAAAATGGTGCGCAAAATACAGGCGAGTAATGAGTTATTACATAAAGCCCTGGGTACGATTGATACACCTGAGAAATTTGAAGAAAAACGTCTGCATCTGGCACAGAATGTATGGCGTTCTATGAAAAAAACAGATTCACGTGAATGTCGAAACTGTCATAACTTTGAATCAATGGACTTTGCAGAGCAACAACGTCGTGCAGTTGCCAGTCACGATAAAGGCCTTGCAGAGGGCGAGACCTGTATTGATTGCCATAAAGGGATTGCGCACTCATTACCTGCTTTATATGAAGTTGACCCCAGTTCAGTTACAGGCAATGCTGGGCATTAATTTGATATAAAGTTATTATCTCCGTCATCTGAAATTTGATAGCAATACTGATGTTATCAAATAACAAAGATTATTCAGGTTTTAAATTTATCGTTAGTGTTCAGGGTGACAGTGCAGGATGTATTTAGCAAATAGAAGAACAAATGCAGATTTACATATCCTGTCATCCTGAACGTGAGTGAAGGATCTGGTGTCATAAAGTACAGGGTTTAATTTGCTTCCAGATCTATTGTACCCGGTTGAGAATAACATCATGGTGTATATGAAGCTGGAGAGTATGCAAAAGCCTGAACACAAAGGTATATCAGAAAAATACCAGGCTTCTGTTCAAGTCAGAGAAAATCGGCGACAGGCTCTTATCTAGAGAAGCCTGTTTAGCTGATCTGTGATTTATTCAATATCACCTATGATATAGTCATATAAAAGATAAGTACGGGTACTTATATGGCAATATCTAAAAAATATTCATTACGCTTTGTTCTTACAAGCTTATTCGCTATATTAATACTTTGTGTGGGCGGTTTTATTGGCTTATTAAACTATACACAAACAACTAAATTGTTGTTATCAGCTTCAGATGAAGTATATGACAAAGTCTCTAAAGAAATAGTCCTTAATTACCTCAACACCTATAATCCCGTTTTTAACTCATTAGAGCTGTTATCCCATTCTTCTCTATCAGATGCATCAACACTGGATCAAAGGATGGCGTTTATAGCTGTTTTATCAACAGCACTAAGTATAGAAAGTGCTATTACAGCTATTCAGTTAGGTTATGAAAATGGTGATTATTTTATTATCAGAAAAATAAATACAGAGGAATTAAGAAATAAATTTGATGCACCGAAAATGGCACATCTGGCGGTCGATAATATCGCGATGAATAAACAGGGTGGAATAAGTCTGGTAAGACTCTATCTGAATAATAAATTACAACCAATAAAAATTAATGAAGCAATAGAAAGTAGTTATGATCCAAGGACACGTCCCTGGTATAAAAATGCTGAAACAGAAGTAAAAGCCATAACACCCTATTATTTTTACTTTATGCAAAAATTAGGCACAACAATTACTATTAAAATGCATAATTCAAAAACAGTAATCGCAACAGATATAACATTAGAAAATATTTCAGCAGAACTGGAAAAATCTAAAATGACACCTCTATCAGAGTTGTATTTGATAACGTCAAAAGGCTATGTAGTTGCTAGCTCTAATAAAAATGATAGTTTAATAAAGAAAGCACAGGGAGAGGCAACATTAAAGTTATCAACAGAGCTGAATAGCAAAGTGTTATTAAGTCTGGCCGATAAAAAGTTATTTAATGAACAGGCACTGGCATTTAAAGCTGATGGCGACTCCTGGCAGGGTGCGGTAAAAAAAATAGGTAAACTAGGTGATGATGATCTGTTTCTGCTTATGTTTACCCCTGTCAGGGAGCTATTAAAAGATGCGATTGCGATTGCATGGAATACACTTTATCTGTTGTTAGGTATTATTGTTATGACTATGCCTGTTGTATGGGTTATTGCAAAAAGAATATCAGCTGCCATGCATTTATTGGCGATTGATGCCAGGCAGATTATGAATTTTGATTTCACAGAATCTCCTCCTGTAGTAAGTAAAATAGAGGAAGTTGTAGATCTTGCTAATGCACAGGCATTAATGAAGTCCAGTTTAAGCCAGTTTATTAGCTTGATTAACTCACTTTCAATTGAGAAAAATTTTGATTCATTACTGGAAAAAATAACCATTGAGACATTGCGAGCGAGTAAAGCGGATGCGGTTGCTACCTACCTGGTTGAAGACGATGACCCGATATTTAAAGCAAATGCATTAAAACTAAAAGATAAAGTGCTACTTGACTGTGATTGCCTGCCTGACTTTCCACTTGTTTCTTCAAGCGAAATATCAGAGCTTGTTATTTCAGATAGCTGTAAATATTTATATCAGAGTTCAGTTAATAATGATCACTGGTCTGCATTAGCGGAAAAATTAGGTGATAAAAAATTACAGTTAATTTTGCTACCTTTGCGAGACAGGCAATCTGAGTTTATGGGTATGGTTGTTTTAGCTTATAAACAAAGCAGTCACCAGACGGCAACCACCAACCATCAGCAATCATTGGCATTTGTACAGGCATTCTCCGGGTTTGCTGCGGTATCACTTGAAAGTAAGCACCTGTTAAAAATACAGGAAGATCTATTAGATGCATTTATAAAGCTAATTGCAGGTGCAATAGATGCTAAATCACCTTATACAGGCGGGCACTGCCAACGAGTACCTGAAATTGTAAAAATGCTGGCTCAGGCGGCGTGTGATTCAAAAGAAACATTATTTTCTGATTATTTATTAAATGATGAACAATGGCAGGAGTTACATATAGCGAGCTGGTTGCATGATTGTGGCAAGGTAACGACACCTGAGTATGTTGTGGATAAGTCGACTAAACTTGAAACGATTTATGATCGTATTCATGAAATCAGGACTCGATTTGAAGTATTAAAGAGGGATGCACAAATAGATTACTGGAAAACGTTATCAGAAGGAGGGGATGTTGAGAAGCTCAATAAAGTCTTAGATAGAGTAATGAGTGAACTGGATGATGATTTCGCATTTGTCGCAACCTGCAATCAGGGGGGCGAGTATATGGAAGAAGAAAAAATAAATCGACTTAGAGGAATCGCAGACAAGCGCTGGATGAGAACACTGAATAATCGCCTGGGTATTTCATGGGAAGAAGCGCAGCGAATGAATAGAGAACAGGAAGAGGCGCTGCCTGTAGAAGAATGTTTGTTATCGGATAAGGTAGAGCATATTATTGAGCGCTTAGAATCAGAAAAAATATCCGAAAATAATCCCTGGGGTTTTAATTTAGATGTTCCTGAATATAAGTTTAATCGTGGTGAACTATATAATATGTCAGTAAAGGCGGGGACATTAACAAATGAAGAGCGCTATATAATTAATGGGCATATGATCCAGACGATTAAAATGTTAGATCAATTGCCCTTTCCCTCCCATTTAAAACAAGTGCCTGCAATTGCAGGTGGGCACCATGAGTCTATGGATGGTAAAGGTTATCCTAAAGGTCTTTCAAAAGAGGATATGTCATTAACTGTACGTATGATGGCAATAGCCGATATATTTGAAGCGCTAACGGCTTCTGATCGACCCTATAAAAAAGCAAAATCACTTACGGCCTCTCTAAAAATAATGGCAGGAATGCGTGATGGAAAACATATAGATGCTGATCTATTCGATCTTTTTTTACATTCAGGTGTATATCAGAAGTATGCAGAACAATTTTTAGATAAAGATCAAATTGATATGGTGGATATTAGTGCGTACTTATCAATTCAGTAAATATTTTTTGTTTTAAGTTAAATGCTATTATAGCCCTATCCTGGTTATTAACTTATTCAGCTGGAATTTAATAAATGTTTTCAATAGATACAATTTTAATTTTTATTGTGGCTACTTTTGTGGTTGTGTTGTCGCCGGGGCCCGCTGCAATTGCAGTGACGACAGAGGCTGTTTCCAATGGCTATAAATCTTCAAAATGGTTAATTTTTGGTGTTGCAATTGCTAATGTGATTTTTTTTATACTTTCAGCAACAGGTATTGCCGCATTAATCGTTGCATCTAATACGTTATTCAGCGTAATTAAGTGGTTTGGTGTGATTTATTTATTGTATCTGGGGTTTGGAGCTATATTTGGTAGTAGTGGCCCTGTTAATTTCAATAAAAGTAACAGCGTAAAGAATAGTAAGTATAAGGTCTTTGCAAAAGGTTTCTCATTAGAAATAGCGAATCCAAAAGCATTGCTGTATTTTTCTGCTTTATTGCCACAATTTATAGACATTTCATATCCTGTTGTTCCTCAAATTGCCGTATTTTGTTTAATAACGTTTATTCTGGATATATCGTGTTACAGCCTTTATGCATACCTGGGTATTAAGTCTATAAATTTAAAAAATAATCAGGTGATGACTAAAGTGATTAACCGCTTATCAGGAGCAATGTTGATATTTGTGGGTATACGAATGGCTACAATCGAGGCTGGATAAATTTAATCTCTACCGTTATGTCTGTAAATCGTAAGCAATTCTTTTTTCGTAAGAGTTAGCTTATGGTTTTTTGAGTAATCACTCTTTGTTATACTCTCGATTATGAGAATGGCGTATACAATTCATTTTCTGTAACAAAATGAGTCACTCGACTCCACATATCTCAGGACTGGATAATGTAATGTTAACAGGGGATAGCAGTGATCCATGCATCCCAGCGGGCATGTGTTCAGTCTGGCATCATCGGTGAAACTCAGTGCTGTGTTTTTAGTTGTTCTCAGGGTGCTATCAATTATATTTCCAGACGGCTCAGAGCATGAAGCATTAACCGTTTATGTCGATGCGTTAAAAAGCTCGCTTGCTGACAATAGTATAAGGCCGAAGGTGGCTAATTCTGTGTGTTTTTGCATTAGACGACTTCTTCGTTAGCCGCGTTCTATTATATTATGAAAAGCCGTAATATCAGTAAATTTTAAATTTACTCGGTTTATTGTATATTTGTACATATGATATTGATTATAATGATATTCTTGCCCTGGTCAGGTGAATAAACAGAGCCTACAGGGTGTTTGTAACTGGAAAATATACATTGCTGCCTGACTTAAAACACAGACCTCTGGCGAGGTGATAGCGCATTTAAGGCTCTATATGACTAATATGTAATGAATAGATTTTTAGTGTAATGTAAATTACTGCTATTAACTAAATATATAGTTAATGCCCTGTCACACTGAATGAGCGAAGGGCCTGATGTTATAAAGGCTTATTATTGATATCAGGGTGATGAAGAGGGTTATAGGTTTAAAAGCTGTTGTTGGTGTTTAAGATCGTGGTGTCTGGTTTACCTGTTTACCTGTTTACCTGTTTAACGGGTTAATAATTTAATAAGAATAAATAATCTGGAGGAATGAGTGAAGTTCACAGTCGACGAATTTCGAGCCTGGGAAAATAAGAAGGTAACCCTGTTGGGTATGTCCGGGGTGGGTAAAACATATTTATCAAGCATGTTGAGGGATAGCCAATGGTTTCACTTTTCTGGTGATTATCGTATTGGTACTCGTTATCTGGATGAACCTATTCTAGACATGATTAAACAACAGGCAATGAAGGTGCCCTTTCTGAATGAACTGTTGCGTAATGACTGGATTTATATTCGTAATAACATCAAGGTGCATGACCTGGGGCCTGTTCTGAGTTTTGTGGGTAAACTGGGTAACCCCGAACTGGGTGGTGTAGAGCTTAGTGATTTTATTAAGCATCAGGCGCTTTACCGTGAAGCTGAAGTAGCAACTATGTTTGATGTGCCAGGTTTCATTGAAAAAGCACAGAGTATTTATGGTTACCGGCATTTTATTAATGATGTGGGTGGTAGTCTTTGTGAACTGGACGAGCCAGGCGTGATTGAGACGTTAGCAGAGAATACATTGATGTTATATATTCAGGTAACGAATAAAGCAGAAGAAGAGAAATTAATTGCCAGGGCACAAAGTGCACCAAAGCCGTTATATTACCGAGCTGAATTTTTACAGGAGCAGTTAGCTGTTTATTTAAAAGAAAACAGTTTTCAGTATGCTGCTGAAATGGATCCGGATGAATTTACGCGTTGGGTTTTCCCCCGGTTATTTCATTCACGTATTCCTCGTTATGAAAAAATTGCTCAGCAGGGTTATACCGTAACATCTGAAGAAGTAGCTAAAGTAAAAAATGAAGATGATTTTCTTAAATTGCTTGAGATGGCAATTGCCAGGGAATCTTGAGTAAAAGATAAAAAATGTAAAAAATATAAATGAGCGTGAATAAAATCAAACGCGTTATTAGTTAAATGCGCATAGGTGAATAAGCCGAATAGAATGTGTGCTCATTGATGGTTATGAGTGTTCATTTGTATTTTTTTTATCTGATATAGTAAACAAAAAAGAGCCAGAATTTAAATGCCACTAGTCGCCCACAATAAATTACCTTCATTTAATCGCTTACGTGGTGAAGGTATTAAAGTGCTTGCGCCAGATGCTGCAAAACATCAGGATATTCGAGAGTTACATATTGGTCTGTTAAATATGATGCCCGATGCCGCACTAACAGCAACAGAACGGCAGTTTTTCAGATTAATAGGTGAAAGTAACCCTATCGCTCAATTTTATGTGCATCCATTTACCTTAAATGAATTGCCTCGCAGTGAAAAAACACAGAGGCATATTGATCAGTTTTATGAAAGTTTTGAGCAAATAAAACAGCAAGGTCTGGATGCCCTGATTATTACGGGTGCAAATGTTATTGGTTCAGAATTAGATACCCAGGCATTTTGGGAACCTTTAATAGAAGTAGCTGATTGGGCGCATGAAAATGTAACTTCAACTTTGTGTTCATGTTTGGCAACTCATGCGGTGCTGGAGTTTCGTTATAAACAGAAACGTAAACCACAGGCAGAAAAAAAATGGGGTGTCTATCCTCACTGTGTAACAGATAAACTGCATCCGTTAGTTGCTGATATTAATACTCGTTTTGATGTGCCTCATTCCCGTTGGAATGATGTGAGCCGAGCACAGTTTGATATGGCTAAGCTAAAGGTGCTCGCTGTAGGTGATACGGGTTGTGTGCATCTGGCAACGTCAGAGGATGGTTTTCGTAGTGTGTTTTTTCAGGGGCACCCTGAGTACGATACTATTTCTTTATTAAAAGAATATAAGCGTGAAGTCTTATTGTTTATTGAAGGGCATCGCAAAGATTACCCGCCATTTCCTGAGTATTATTTTGATATGAAGTCATCGGCTATTTTACGTGAATATAAAACACGTGTAATAACAGCATTAGAAGCAGGCAATGAAAAAAATAATATTGATATAGCAGAATTTCCAGAAAGTCTAATTATAAAATTTCTTGATAATACCTGGCATGATACGGCGGGCAGTGTCATAGGAAACTGGATAGGGTTAGTTTATCAATTAACGCACTCTGATCGTAAAAAACCATTTATGGATGATATAGACATAAAAAATCCATTAAACATGTCGTAATCTGTGTTTATTATAGCAACAAGTTATCAATGGCATGATATTTTGAGCGAGATGTTAAGCGTCGGTTTTGTTGATGCTAGTGGCGGTCTGGCTGGTATGGTTGTAGCAAGTATACGGAAATTTAGTGGGCGTATGTTTCATATAAAAACATAAAGCGCTAAAAGAGAAGAACAGGTAACAGGGAAAATTTAAAATCTAATGCTTTGTCTGTGCCTTAGTCTGCCTGGCTTGACTATCCTGAATAGTCAGGCTACAGGTAATACTAATTTTTATTCAAGCTGCTCATATAAGAGCGTAATATCATTCATTATATTTAATAGTTTATCGGCTGACATTTTTACTAATAAAGGAATAAATTTACCATTGTTTTTATGTGAGCTCATTTCAAACATGGCAAACTCTTTTCTTACCTTATTTAATTTTTTGTTTATTTTTCGGGTATTTAATTTTGACTTATTAAGTATTGATAAAGCCTGTTTGAATTCATTAATTGTCTGAGAGTAATCGTTTGAATATTCAATATTGGAAAACCCCCAGCTTTGTAACATATATAAGCTGGACATACGCTGAGAGAGCATTCGTTGACGGCCTGAAATATTTACCAGGTTACCAACCTGTGAGTTGTATTTTTCCTGTAGCATAACAACCACCTGGTTTGATGCTTTGAGTACATCGTCCGAAAGGTTTTTTAGTGCTTCTGCTTTATCCCGCTGTATGGGTTTTGTCGCAATCAGACGCATGGGATACCATAGCTGAGTAACTTTTTCCAGTTGTCTGTTGATATTACCTGTGGGCTGGTATGTTTTTAATTCATCTAATTGCTGATCAAATAAATTAATGGCATCTTTTAACTGCTGTTTGCTTTTTTTTTCTCTAATTTTCTGGCCAATTTGACTATATGTTGCAACGATACGCTGGCTAAGCATTCTCTGTCGCCCCGCTATATTTATTGCAGAGGAAAAGTTCTGAATCTCAGCAGAACTGTGAACAGGTATAAGTGTACAAAATCCCAGCAGAAGCAGGGATAAAAATTTATTGAAGCGAGACATGTTAGTAATGACCTGTATTGATTGAGAAATAACTTTAAATTAAGCTTGAAGATCCTTAATTTAAAAATCCTTAATTTCAGGATTTAATTTCGTAGTCATTTAGTTGTGGTTAATTCGTTCATAAGGTTAAACGAATATATCTATATTTCAAGAAGTGTACTTAACAGGATTTAATATTATTGATATAGATCAATTATTATGTAAGGTAAGGGTAAACCAGCGGGTATAATGTTTATGTCCCGCTGGTATCTCCTGGTTATTTTTCCAGCTTTTCAATACCCAGTGCTTTTAAAATAAAGACTTCAAATACAGAGTCTGTTTTGCCTTTTCGCATTTTACGCAGGAAGTATTTTTCAAAACCAATTTTTGCCTGGTGTACCCATTTTCCTTTCTTAAACCAGGTCACATTACGCGGTGGTATTTGTGGTATCGCTACAAACGCTGCTCCAGTGTCACCCATATCAGCCAGGCAAATAGCATTCCATGTACCACATTTTTCAGGTGCTTCACCACGCAGTTCATGACCAATATTTTTTACAATGGCGGTTGCCATTGTTTCAATCATATAGCCGGTTTTAGGGGCACCAGTTGGAACTGGTGTTGCCTCAACAGGAGGTATAGCAACGCAGACACCTGCAGAATAGATGTTTGTATATTTAGGGTTACGTTGATTGTCATCAATTAGCACAAAACCACGAGGGTTGCATAAGCCTTCAACATTCACTATCGCTTCAACACCTTTAAAAGCAGGTAGCATCATTGAAAAATTAAAATCAATTTCATGTTCTTTTAATACATTACCCGTATTATCCAGCTCTTCACAAAATAATTTACCCTCTTCAACTTTTGTTGTTTTAGCATTAGTGATGAATTTTATATCGTGGGCACGTAAATCTGATTCAAGCATGCTTTTTGAGTCACCAACGCCACCCAAACCCAGGTGTCCTATATAAGGTTCGGATGTTACATATGTCATTGGAAATTTATGGCGAACTTTACGTTTACGTAATTCGGCGTCAACAATAAATGCAAACTCATAGGCAGGGCCAAAGCAGCTGGCAAAAGGCATAGCACCAACGACAATAGGTCCAGGATTATTTAATAATTCCTGAAACTGTTCGTATGTTGTTACGGCATGTTCTGATGTACAGATTGACGATGTGTGACCATCAGGGCCTGATCCTGGTACTTCTTCAAATGCCAGTCTTGGTCCAGTTGCGATAACCAGATAGTCATATTTCAGAGGAGTAGCAGAGGCAAAATTGAGCGTATTATTTTCAGCATCCAGTTCCGTTACTGTATCGACGATTAATTCGATGCCTTTTTTATCCAGTACAGGTTTCAATGGTACAGCAATGTCTTTTGCTGTACGCCAACCAACGGCTACCCATGGGTTAGATGGAGTGAACTGAAAATGGTCGCGATTATTGATAACGGTGATGCTGTGTTCTTTACCTAATTCTTCGCGCATTTCATATGCGCAGGGGAGGCCGCCTACGCCAGCGCCGATTATTGCAATATGTGCCATGAGTAATATCCTTAGAAGTTATAAGAGAATAGTAGTTAAGGCATTACAAGTATTAGGCCAAGTTAATATGGTTATATTAATCAGTTAGTTAGGATAATTAATAGTATTATTATGAAGTAATATTCAGTCATGTCATGTCATAATTGTCATGACATGACATGTTGTTTATTTTTTAATGAAGGGGTACTTAGACGATGAGTAGAGCTCCAATGTTGTTTCCGCGGTATACCATAATAACAGCATATGAGTTAACCCTGTTCGGAGGGGCATTATTGCAGTTAATATTAGTGTATAATTATTGACCAGCTAATTTAATATCTAGATAAGAGTTCTCTAATGGAAGCATCATCCTGTAGTAAAGCCGAGCCCTTTGCATTACAAGTTTTAGGTGATTCAATGCAGCCCGAGTTTATGGATGGTGTTGTTATCGTTGTAGACCCGGAGGGTATTATTCGTGATAACTGTTATGTGGTTGCGTTAGATGCAAAAGATGAATATACATTCCGTCAGTACAGAGAGTTTGAAGGTAAGCATTATCTAGTGCCTTTAAATGATCTTTATGAAACAGAAGAATTCAAAGGCCCGACACACATCAAAGGCGTGGTCATTCAACAGGCAGGCAAACGTCGTAAAGATCGCAGGTTTTACTAATAGATCATAATATTGTGCAATGAGTATGAGGAAGCGATTAACCTGGAGTGGTTAGAAAATGTCCCGGTATACTAAAAAATTAAGTTTTTCCTCTGATTTTTAAAATGAATTCTAATTAGGTGTCTTTTAATGCTTAATGCCGCATACACTAATTAATAGCCCTGAATTCAACTAAGCTGTAATCGACTCTACTTTTGATAATATAGCTGTTACACATTGTTACATTTCTGAACATTTCTCTTACAGACGCAAAGATCACTTACTTTTAGTATTCCTGTAGCAATCAATCATGGGGAATACTTTGGGGTTATTATCAAGTACAGTTCAATTATTACTAATATTAATTATATCAACAAGTTATAGTTATGCAGACTCAATTACACTAAATATTAAACAAAAAGGCACGGGTGACCCGGTTGAGGATGCTACGGTCGTTCTTGAAAAAATAGAAGGTGAGCCCCACTCTGATGATGTCGTTTATGAGCAGACGGATAAAAAGGGCAGGGTCATATTTAAAAATATTGAATATCCGGAGCGTATTAAAGTCATTGCTGCCGGATATGATATTTCTATAAATATACCCCTTAGTAAAAAATCTGAATATACAATTTACATAAGTCCACAGGTATTTGAAGGTGAAACACTGGAAGTAAATGCCAATCGAATTATAGAAAAATCTTCAAAAATTAGTTTATCAATAGAGGAATTAAAAAAAGCGCCGGGTGCTAATGGTGATCCAGTAAAAGCAATAACTGCATTACCAGGTGTAATTGAAGCAGAAGAAAATAGTTCAGCTGTTTATTTACGCGGGAGTGATTCAGATGAAAATATATTCTGGGTAAATCGTGCACCGGTTGGTTATATTTATCATTTCGGTGGTTTTCAGTCGACGTTACACCCTGAGCTTGTTGAAGATATAAATATTTTTCCAGGTGGTTTTCCTATTGAATATGGTGATGCATTAGGTGGAGCTATTGATGTGAAGTTGCGTAATCCTAAAAATGATCGTAAACATACCTATATAGACATATCTACAATAACCACATCATTCCTTGTTGAGGGGCCTGTCGGTGGTGCTGGTACGGATTCTAAAAATATTCCTGAAGATAGTTATTTTATTGGCGGGCGGCGAAGCTATCTTGATGCGATTTTGTCACCATCTGATTTTAATGATGATGAGGATGATGATGAAATAACACTGGTTCCACGTTTTTATGACTTTCAGGCTTTATATCATCATAATCTGGAAAAAGGTTATCTTGATACATATATTTTTTCTGCTGGAGATGAAATCAGACTGAATATTACAGACTCAGCTAAATCAGATCCGCAACTTGCCGGTGCCCTGGATGCAAAAACTGAATATCAGACCATAGGGCAGACATGGAGGCAAATATGGAATAAAAACTGGAGTCATATTATGACGCTGTCATATTACCATGTTAAATCCAGTTTTTTATATGGGCATAATGATGATGGTGAGCCTTATTTTTATAATACCGAATCCAGTTCTTTTTTATGGCAACCGGAAATAATACACAGGCCAATAAAGGATACAACGCTGACTTATGGTATAGCTTCTTCATATAAAAAAGATCCACTTGATCTTTTTTCAATTCGACTGCCAGATGAAAATGATATTAATTTTGATTTAACATCACAGGATAAATTCAGGTTAAAAAAAACCTTATATGGGAAATCGTTTAGTCCATATTTTAAATTTAGGAAAAACTGGACAGAAAATTTCTCAACAACATTAGGTGCTAATTATAGTAATGTTTCTATATCTGGTGGTTATGAACAGCATGAAGTCTCTCCTCGATTAAATATGGAGTATCAAATAGAAAAAGATACATTATTAACAGCAAGCTGGGGGCGTTTTGTGCAAATACCTGATTCCAGTAAAATTATAGAAGTGTTCGGTAATCCTGCGTTGGAAGTGACGGAATCAGAGCACCGTATTATTGGTATTGAGCACCAGATTGACCCTGTATATACAGTTAAAGCTGAGGTTTATCATAAACCGATGAAAAATCTTATTATTAGTATCGATGAACTGGAACCACCTGATATTTATGCTAATGAAGGAACAGGTGTTGCGTATGGTCTTGACCTGTTTATTAAGCGTAAAGCAATAGGTAAAAAAATTGGCTGGTTATCAGCGTCATGGTCGAAGTCAGAAAGAACCAATGAAATTACACAGATCACCAGAAAGTTTTCAGGTGATCAGCCCTGGAGATTAACAGCGGTGTGGGGACAACCTTTTAGAGGTGAAAAGTGGAAGTACTGGGACTGGAGTATAAAAGCACAATTTCATTCAGGAACACCTTATACGCAGGTAACGGGAAGGCATAGAGAAGATGACAGTGATCCAGATAGTCGGTGGATACCTGAATTTGGAAAACATAATGCGGAGCGAACCCCAGTTTATTATAAAATTGATTTACGTATCGGCAGAAGTTATCTCTTTAATGAGTCAAAATTAACAGCCTATATTGACTTACAGAACATAACATTTAGAAAAAATATAACAGAATATGATTATGGTGATGAATATGAATATATAGATAATCCAGATAAAATATCAGGTTTGGGTTTTTTCCCATATATCGGCATAGCATATGAGTTTTAATTTTAAAAAAGAGAATATGAATGAATATTGAATTTATGAAAATAATGGAAACAGGCGGGCCTTTGATGTGGGTTATTTTTATTGTCGCAATTCATGCCTTTTCTTTAATTGCCTGGCAGATGATGGTTACATTAAAAAAATTAAAGAATAGTTATCTTGAATATCAATGGTTACAGGATAATGATGATATATTTTCTTTTCGGGGAGGGAATAGTAAGAGCCCCGTAGCCTTAATGATTAAGAGTATTAATAAAAAATATATAACAGTAGAAAAAAATGTGGCAGATGAGATAAATATGCAATTAACATCGCTGGTTCCAAAACAGGCAGGTTATATGGAAACAATAGCAACCATTGGTAGTTTGCTACCCATGCTAGGTTTATTAGGAACAGTACTCGGCATGATTAATGTTTTTGAAGTCATTGCGATTCATGGTAGCGGTAAGCCAGAGGCTATGGCTGAAGGTATATCACAGGCTTTGCTGACAACGGCAAGTGGCCTTGTTTTTGCTATTCCCGTTATATTTATGCATCATCTTTTGTCAAAAAAATTGAATGAACTGTTGGTCTTGATTCATCAATCAGCACAACTAATTATTGCCAGAAGCCATGCCATAACAGCAGGAATCAGGCATGAGTAGGGCAGGTGAAGTTCAAATGCCAGAAATACAGTCAAAGTTGCCTGAGATTGGTATGGCGCTGTC
>JADGFA010000023.1:35811-61283 GCA_016744065.1 Gammaproteobacteria bacterium | reverse complement strand
TCTATATGCAGCTTCAACACCAGCCCTTTATCTATTGCCAGAATTGAAAAAACCTGGTACATCTCTTTTAATAATTTTTTAATATATATCTTATCAAATTTTATTTTTATTTTTCCAGATTCAATTTTAGACAAATCAAGAATGTCATTTATCAAACTCAATAAATCCCTGCTACCCGACTGTATAGATTTCACATACCCATCTTGCTTTTTATTCAACTCACTTAGCGACAACAGGTCAGCAAATCCTATCACCGCATTCATAGGCGTTCTAATCTCATGACTCATATTAGCCAGAAATAAACTTTTTGCATGATTTGCCGCCTCCGCTTTTTTCTTTGCATTTTCTAACACGACATTTATAGAATTTAATTCACGCGTTCTTTCACTGACTTTCGCTTCAAGAAATTCATTTGCCTGCTGCAGGCTTTTCTGCGCCTGTTTTCTTTCTGTAATATCACGCACTGAAGCAAGAACCATTTTTGCTTCACCAATATTGAGATACCCCAAGCTAAGCTCAACAGGAAACAGCAGTTTGTTTTTTTTAATATGCTCACTTTCCACAATAACATGTCTTTTTTCGGACAACCTGGACAGCAACCTTTTCATAACATTCATATCATTATATACAGCGTCTACATCCAGCACATTCATTCCCAGCAATTCACTTCTGCTGTAACCCAAAGATGTACACGCGGCATTATTAACATCCATAAATCGACCTTTTCTGTCAATCACAAAAAGAGCATCTGTAGACTGCTCGACAACTTCCCTGAATTTATTTTCACTTTCAATTATTTCACTATTTCTTTTCTGCAACTGAATTAACATTTCATTAAATTCATCAGTCAAAACGCCTATTTCATCATCACTTTCTTTCTCGGCCCTCAAAGTATAATCTTGTTGTTGCGTTATATTTAATGCTGTTTCAGTTAGATGAACTATTGGGTCTGAAATTATTTTTTGTAACTTTAACGCTAAAAAATATGCAACCAACAACCCTGAAGTCATTATAAAAACAATACCAATAACAGAATCAGTAACAACTTTTTTTATTAATGAATAGCTCGACTCAAGATAAAGGTACCCCACCACCTCGCCATCAATAACAATTTCATTTAACACATAAAAAACACCTTCATCTAAGTTTTTATTTTTTATTTGCTGATAAGTTATATTACCTTCATCTTTATGTCTTAAATAAGCTGCGAATAAAAATTTGTCTTTATCATATATCACTGCCCTGACAATCTGTGTCTTTAAGCGTAAAGCAGCAAGAGAAACCGTTGCGCCGACATCATCATTAAACACCAGAAACCCAGAAGAAGTCTCTGCAACAATGGCCGCCATAACCTGCAAATCAACTTTTTGCATTTTATTCAGGTTAACCAACTCATTTATCAAGATACTTGCACCAACTGTTCCAAGGCCAATAAAATTAACGACCATAATAATCGCCATCATTTTTTGTTTGATAGATATTGGTCTAAATATATTCTTAACTAATGCGGTTATGTGAGTGAATGTTTTTTTTAGATTCATAGAATTCATATGTGCAAAAATATAAATTAATCTTACAAGTATAGGCTATTATTTTTCCTGCGCTTGCACTACAATCCACTAAAATTTTATTCAGGAAAAAACTATGTCTTCTCTTCAGGCCCTAATCTTCGATGTGGATGGAACACTTGCTGACACCGAGCGCGATGGGCACCGAATTGCCTTTAATCAGGCCTTTGAACAGGCAGGGCTAGACTGGAACTGGTCGGTAGACATGTACGGTAAATTACTTGCGGTAACCGGTGGCAAAGAACGTATGGCTTACTATCTGGAAAAATTCAATACCGATTTTCCTGTAGACGATAAAACCCCACTCATGATCAAAGAACTGCACCAGTCAAAAACAGCCTTTTACACTGAGTTACTTTCCACCGGCGCGATTCCCCTGAGACCCGGCGTCAAGCGCCTTATTCAGGAAGCCAGAGAACAGGGCATGCGTATTGCTATATCAACAACAACAACCCCTGCGAATGTGACAGCATTGCTTGAGCATGCATTAGGTAAGGGTTCAACCGACTGGTTTGAGGTGATTGCTGCGGGCGATATTGTACCGGCAAAAAAACCTGCCGCTGACATTTACCTATGGGCCCTGAATCAGCTTAACTTGAAATCCCAGGACTGCCTGGCATTTGAAGACTCTGAAAATGGCATTAAATCCTCACTCGGTGCAGGCCTTAAAACGATAATCACTATTAATGACTATACAAAAGAACATGATTTCACTGGCGCTTCGCTGGTTTTAGATCAAATGGGTGAACCCGACAATACATTTACCACTCTATCGGGAGACAATCATGGCGCCCACTTTATAGATCTCGATTTACTTAATAAAATTCATCTGGCACCAGAGTAATACCCAATAAGAACAACATGATCCTCTCTTTACTCTCTGATAAAAAGGCCTCCATAATATAATGACTGGCTTATTTTTATAGTATAAAAATAAGCCAGTCATTATTGTAATCCGTAAACCATTTCCCTTCTGTCCAAACACTTAATAAACACATTTTTAAAACCAAAAGCATTTAACCTCTAAAAACACCAGTCTTAACACCTGACCTAAACACCAAATTACTACCACTGCATGGCTGCTCTTCTCTAACCTGACCTCATTAACCTCCCATTAACCTCCCGTGATGTACAGTTATCAGCATGTATAAAGCCGCATCCTGGAAACCAGAACTAATAGCATATTTCAACAGACAGAAATACAGTCTGATTTTTCTGGCGCTGTTGACGAGCAGTTGCAGCCTGACGCCACACAATAATAACCTGGCAAAAAAGGCATTAGAATTGCCTCAGCAGATAGGTGACTGGTCCCAGCCTTCAAATAAGTTAACCACTCAAAACAACCCTGCCGTTTACCTTAACCAGTTAATCGCCTCTGAACAGCTGAATGACCTGATAGCAGAAGCCCTCACTGCAAACCCCAGCCTGCAACAAACACTATTAACATTACAGATTCGCCAACTGGAGCAACAACGCACCAGCGGCAACCGACTACCTTTAATAGATGCAGGAATAGCCGGCACCAGAGATGAAGAGTCTGATGCTGTTTATAGCGGCTCACTCACTATTAGCTGGCAGGCCGATCTCTGGCAAAAACTTGCTGATAAATCCACCGCTGCAGCCAGGGATGTCTCTGCACAACGGGCACTCTATCAGTCGGCTCGCGATACGCTGGCTGCTGAAGTAATGAAAGCCTGGCTTGGCTTAATCGCACAGAAACATGTCATACGTATTCAACAGCAACGCATTCATGCCCTGCAACAAAACGAATTATTTATTACCCAGCGTTATCGCAATGGCCTGGGTAACTCGGAGGATTTATCAAGCGCCCGCAGTAGCATATCCCGAGCTCGGGCAAATCTGGTCGAGTATCAGGAATCATTACGACAACAAAAGCGCTCTTTACAGGCCCTGTCAGGTCGCAACAAATATGAAACACTGAATGTAACAACACATTACCCCAGCGTGGTTTTACCCCTGGCTGATTTACCCGAACAAACATTGAAACGCCGCCCCGATTTACAGGCAGCCTATCTAAATATCGAAGCGGAGAGCCTGCGTAGTGCCGCCGCATACAAAGACTTATTACCCAGCATTAGCTTCCAGGCCGCCCTGCTTGATAGCGCCGCCTCACCTGGCGAGGCATTATTGAGCAGCCCGCTATGGTCTTTATTAGGGCAACTAACCGCACCGCTTTATCAGGCAGGGCAATTAGAAGCCACAGCAGAAATCAGCGATCTTAGTATCGCCACCGCCTATCAGGGTTATAGAGACACACTGCTCACCGCGGTAACAGAAGTTGAAGATGCACTGGGGCTAGAAAAAGCACTGACCCAGCGACAAATGCACATTGAGCAGGCACTTGCCAGCTCACAAAACAGCTTAAAACAATACCAGCGCAGTTATCGCTCTGGGCTGGCCAGCATTCTGGAGCTGCTAATAATAGAACAAAATACCTACGACCTTGAAACCGAGCGACAGAACTTAATATACCTGCACCTGAGTAATCGCATTAATCTTGGCCTGGCATTAGGCTTAGGAGTGTCTGAATGATTCAACGTTATCCGCAGTGGCGCGTATTGCTGCTGGCGCTTTTATTATTCGCTATTGTATTTATCTACAATGCGGCACAAATGCAACCCACAGAACCACCCGGCCCCTCGCCGGCATCCGTATCTGCACCTCCCGAGAAATTAGTCAACGGACAGAAAGCTGGGCAAAAAAAGTCACAGCCCGCCCCTGCCGTCTCTGTGCTGTCCGTACAGCCTTTAACCTATCGGGCGCAAATAAGCGCCTTTGGTAGCGCTCGCCCACAATATCAACTCAGCCTGAAGGCACAGGTTAACGGACAGGTCATAAGCATTGCAGACCAGTTTAATAGCGGCCTGCGAATTAATAGAAACACAGCGCTTCTTCAAATTGATGACAGTGACTACCGTGCCGCTCTGGCTAACGCTAAAGCCGAAGTTGCCGATGCCCGACTTAAGTTACTGGAAGCTGAACGTGAAGCGATTCAGGCAAAAACCGAATGGCAGGCCGCAGGCCTTGAAGGTGAACCCGACTCCGACCTGGTGCTACACAGGCCACAGCTACTCGCTGCCAGGGCCACACTTGAAAAAGCACAGGCCAGTTTATCCCGTGCTCGCCGCGACCAGAAAAACACGCGCATTGTTGCCCCATTTGACGCTCTCATTGTAGAACGACTTGTTTCACCAGGCAGTTATGTGCAAACCGGCAGCGAAGTCGCAACACTTTTCAGTAGTCAACAGATGGAGATATCACTTCCACTACCAGATACTGACTGGAATAATATTCCAGACAGCAAAGCCCTCGCCAGTGGTAACTACCCTGTGCAATTAACCAGTGTCGAAAATAAAAACAACTGGCAGGCACGTATTTTACGTGTGGAACAGCACCTTGATGAAACAACCCGGCAACGCACACTTATTGTTGCTGTGGACCACCCACTGGATCAGTCACCCGCGTTATTTCCTGGCACTTTTGTGCAGGCACATATCCAGGGACGAAAAGTTTCAGGCTTATGGCGACTGCCTGATTCTGCTATTAGTCAGCGAGGTGAAATATGGTACCTGAATAAAGATAACACCCTCGCCCGTTTTTCCACCACCCCGCTTTTTTCTGATGCCCATTTTATTTATGTGGCGCCCCCCACGGAACTGCTCACTCAAACACAAGAGGTCATACTTCATCCACTCAATAGCTACATACAGGGCATGACAGTCAACAAAAAACAAAAAGGAAGCCAGAATGAATAATACCGGGAACAGGGGTTTGTCTGGTGCAGGCATTATCGGCTGGTTTGCAGCCAATCCTGTGGCTGCCAACCTTTTAATGTTACTGATTATTATGCTAGGCCTGTCAGAAATGGGCTCGCTACGCAAAGAAGCCTTTCCCAGCATGGAGCCAGATCGCCTGACGATTTCTATTGCTTATGACAGTGGCTCAGCCAGACAGTCAGAAGAGGGTCTGGCAATCAAAATTGAAGAACAACTGGAAAATGTTATTGGCATCAAATCAGTTACCAGTAACGCCACAGGGCGCGGTGTTACAGTCACGGTGGAAAAACAGTCTGATTATAATCTGGATGTATTATTACAGGATGTTAAAACACGTGTAGATGCCATCTCCACTTTTCCTGCTGATGCTAAAAACCCGATAATTGAAAAAGCCGAACGAGAAGAGCACTCCCTCTGGTTGCAGCTCTATGGTGATACTGACCGACATGCATTGCAACTACTGGCCAACGAGTTGAAATTTGACCTTTTAGCTCATAACGATGTAAGCCGCGTAAAAATAAACGGCTGGCTCGACCCCATGATGGTGGTGGAGATTAACGAGGGGCAATTACAGGCCTATGACCTAACACTCTCCGATGTAGAAGATGCAATTAACAGAAGCTCTTCCAGCTCAATGAGCGCCGTCATGCACAGTAAAAATAATTACATGCAACTACAGGCATCAAAACAGGCTTATCAGGCAACTGACTATGCCGCCCTGCCCTTAATAACAACGCATGATGGGCGCAACATATTACTCGGGGATGTGGCGCAGATACATGATACTTATGATGACGACACCGCCGTACTTTCACGCTTTAATCACTATAACAGCATTGCTCTGCAAATCATTACCACCGGGCAGGATGATATATCAGACGCCGTGAATGGTGCCGAGGAAACCATTGATCAATGGGTACAGAACGGTAAGCTGCCAAAAGGCATTGAGCTGGCCAGTTGGTATGACCGCAGCACACTTATAAATGAGCGATTGCAATTGCTCATTAAAAACGCCATTACGGGCATTGTTCTGGTGTTTATTTTACTGGCACTGTTTCTCAATCTACGCGTGGCATTCTGGGTTGCCGCAGGGCTACCCTTTATTTTCCTCGGCACACTTTATTTTATGGGTGATAGCTATATGGGGTTAACGCTTAATGAATTTACCACCTTCGGTTTTATTATGGCACTGGGTATCGTTGTGGACGATGCGGTTGTAATAGGAGAAAGTATTTACACCGTACGCTCTACAGAAGGCGATACCCTGGAAAATACAATCAAGGGTACGATGCAGGTAGCCATACCCACTCTGTTTGGTGTATTTACCACTGTCGCTGCTTTTTTTGCCCTGTCTAATATCAGCGGCATGCTGGGGCAACTGTATGCTCAGTTTGCCATGGTCGTCACGCTTTGCCTGATATTATCTATTATTGAGTCAAAACTGATTCTGCCAGCTCATCTGGCTCACCTTAACACACAGCGACACCCTGCCTCGCATTCACTGGCTGGTCGCTGGCAACAGACTCAACAGGCCGCTGACAAACTCTTTGTTCTTTTTAATGAGCGTGTTTATACACCCACCATCAACTGGTCACTGCATTATCGGTATGCTGTCGTCGTCCTGTTCCTGACATTATTTGTGATGGTTATTGCTATGCCATTCAATGGCACTGTACGCCTTAGTTTTTTTCCTGATATTGCTGGTGACACCGTACGCGGACAGATCACAATGGTAAAAGATGCCAGTTTTGGTATGACACATGCCAGCCTGAATAATATGGAAGCCCGTGCCTATGAAGCTGACCAGCAATTAAGCCATAGCCAGGAGCACACCTACATTGCTAACCTCCAGGTGCTATCAGAAGCTGACCAGTCAGGGAGAGTAACGGTAGAATTACAGAGTGATGCCCCATACGATATAAACCAGTTCACTCAGCGCTGGCGACAACTGGTTGGCACACCTGAAGGCGCACGTAGTGTAAACATTCAAAACTCACCCCGAATGGTCGATGCATTACGTATTGAATTACGCGCTAACGACGACACCATACTTAATCTGGCTGGTGAAGCCTTCAGAGAAACACTGCAAACTATCTCCGGTGTGTCTGGCATTGAGGACAACCTACAGCCTGAACAACCCCAACTGCACCTGGAGCTCACCCCCCAGGGTCATGCCCTGGGGTTTACCACCAACCAGCTTGCAATACAGGTATTACAGGCCTTTAGTGGCCAGGTCGTGCAACGTTATCAACGCAACAATGATGAGATCGAAGTCAAAGTGCGCTACCCCGAAGCTGACCGTCAAAACCTTGCTAATGTCATCGATGCCAGAGTGCGCACCCATGACGGCACCGTGGTTCCCCTGTCCAGTGTTGCGACAGTCAGTTCTGGCTATACCCGTGACACAATTACGCGTATCGATAGAAAAAGGGCGGTTTATCTTACCGCCGACATAAACAAAAACATTATTTCTGCAACAGAGCTGGTTACTCAATTAAAAAACAATATAGCACCGCAGCTTGAACGCCAGTACCCAGGGCTGAGCATTCACTTTGCTGGCGAAGCAGAGCATCAGGCCGAAACACAATCCTCCATGGGGCAGATGTTTATGCTGGCATTAATGGTTATTTATATTCTGCTGGCGGTTCCACTCAAGTCTTACATTCAGCCCCTGCTTATAATGACAGCCATTCCCTTTGGGATTGTCGGAGCTATTCTTGGGCACTGGTTTACCGGTTTATCACTCGGTATTTTATCTCTGAACGGCATCATCGCACTCAGTGGTGTGGTCGTTAATGACAGCCTGCTACTGGTCTCACGTTTTAATGATTTTAAACCCGATTCAGCCCATCTAAAAGAAGCTATTGGTCTGGCCTGTCGTAGCCGATTACGAGCCGTGCTATTAACCTCATTAACCACCTTCGCCGGATTAATGCCATTACTCAGTGAGACCTCTTTTCAGGCACAATTTTTAATTCCTGCGGCAGTATCACTGGGCTATGGTATTCTATTTGCTACCATTATTACGCTGATTTTGATTCCATCACTCCTACATATACAACATGACTTCATTGAATTCACCGAGAAACTTACTCAGAGAATCAAAAACACAAAGGCACAAAAATCATGTTAAATGCGCTTCTGGTAGAAGATAATCTCGACCTGGCAAACACCATTGTGCAGTACCTTGAACTGGAAAACATAAGCTGTGACCATGCCAGTAACGGCGTCTCTGGTTTACATTTTATGCAACAGCAACATTATCATGTTCTATTGCTGGACATTAACCTGCCACGCCTGGATGGCCTTAGCGTCTGCCAGCAACTACGCAACAATGGCAATGACACACCCATACTTATGCTAACTGCACGCGATCAGTTACAGGATAAAATTGATGGTTTTCGCGCTGGTACAGATGACTATCTGGTCAAGCCATTTGAGCTATCTGAACTCGTTGTCAGAGTGCAGGCGCTATCAAAAAGACGCAGCGGTCAGAGCCAGGTGCTTCGTTGCGGCGATCTTGTTATGCATCTTAATGAACGCGAGGTAATGCGTAACGGACACGCTATAAAACTTTCACCCACTAACTGGCGACTCCTGGAAACACTGTTACGTGCTTCACCTGCTGTTGTTTCGCGAAAAATATTAGAGAGCACTATCTGGGGTGATGACCTGCCTGACAGTAATAGCCTCAAAGTGCACCTTCACCATTTACGCAAAAGTGTCGACAAACCTTTTCCCACTGCATTAATACAAACCATTGCAGGGCATGGTTTCGCAATAAGAGCGGATACAGATAAACGCATATGAAACGTCAAATTCAGCTTAAATGGTTTATCACTCTGGTGCTATTATCACTGGGCATTGTTCTGATCATTGGCTACTCTTTTTTATCTGCAAATTATTTTATCCTTGGCATGGACAATATGATTGCCAGCAATATGGAACAGGCTGCAAACAAATATTTTTCCAGAGCAACAACACAAAATAAACACCCCAAAAAATATGATGGTTACCCAGTTTCACAACACTGGCTGGGGCAACCAGAAAACATACTTAAATTATTTAACGAAGCACCTGAAGAAAACGGCACGCTTTATAAAGTAGAAAATGCAAACAACCAGAAAGCCATTAAAGGCATCTACTTTGTTATGAAATTTAATAGCCGTAACCAGACATTATATATCAGCCATCATTTATCAAAGGCAACTGTTTCCAATATGGTTCATCAAAATTTGATACGCTCGCTTGATAACCTGGTTATTATTAGCATACTCAGCATGGTCTCTTTTTCTATCATCTTCTGGTTTATTATGCGTCGCGTTTCACGGCCCGTAAGCGCACTTGGTAAATGGACGCAAAATCTAAACACAGAAACATTAACCGAACCCCTGCCTGATTTTTCCTACACCGAACTCAATGACATGGCCAGATTAATTCAAAACAGCCTGTCATCAGTACAACAAAGCCTTAATCGCGAGCAACGTTTTTTACACTATACCAGCCATGAATTACGCACACCCATTAGCATCATTCGCAGCAACATTGATCTGATGCATAAGCTACAGAAAAATGTACTTTCAATAGATGATCCACGCCAGAAACAGATTTTTGATCGCATTGACCGCGCCAGCATGAATATGAAACACCTGACCGAAACACTTTTATGGTTAAGCCGTGATGATAATGAAGAACTCCCCCAGCAAACAATACAGCTAGATGAACTTATCCAGCAAATAACCCGGGACACAGAATATTTACTAAAAGATAAAGCCGTTAAAATCGAACTAAAAACAGAACCCTGTAGCCTCAGCTTACCCAAAGTTGCTGCACGTATTGTACTTGGTAATCTAATTCGCAATGCTTTTCAGCACACATACAATGGTACAGTACAAATACATCAACAAGGCAACCGGGTAGACATCAACAACATACAGAACGACAGCACGCAGCACAATGAAGACCTGGGGTTTGGCCTCGGCCTACAACTCACCGTCCAGTTAGCTGAGCGCCTCAACTGGGTTTATAGTAACGACACCCGTTCAGACCATTACGGAACAACAGTCATATTCTGTACACACGACGACGCATAAAAATTCTCTGAAACTATTTTTCTTACAAAAACAGACTTCACAGTTACATAGAATATTTTTACAATGTAAATTTAAATATCGGGCCAGAACTGAATTTTTCACAGTTTCATCAGACTTCGCTGCTGAACATTGCCTTACTTATTAAATTGTTTAGCCGATCACTAAAGCGTCGACAGGCTAAATACTTTTTATGTATAGGAGCAATAATAAAATGATTCGGCCACTCTGGGGCGTCATATAGTTTTTATAAAGCTGTTTTGTAAATGTGCCGTAGAATGCTACTATCCGGCTCCCAACTATATTCATTCGAAATATAACAGGTATTAAGATATGTGGTTACAGGAAGAATTCAGGCTCTCTGCCAAAAAAAGAGGTTTTCATCTGGTTACCCATGAGGTGACAGATTCACTACCTGAGCTGGCCACCATTAAAGTAGGCCAGCTCCACCTTTTTATAAAGCATACCTCAGCATCCTTATCTATAAACGAAAATGCAGACCCTGATGTACGCAGGGATCTTGAAAGCCACTTTAACCATTTTGCACCCGAAAATGCGCCATATTATTTACATACTTTAGAAGGCAGCGACGATATGCCCGCTCATATAAAGAACTGTATCCTGGGTACCAGCCTGATCATCCCTGTGAGCAACGGGTCACTAAATATGGGTACCTGGCAAGGCATCTATTTATGCGAACATCGAGATCATGCTTCTGGCAGAACATTGGTAGCCACTATGCAAGGTGATAAACTGGGCTTTAACCCATAGAAATAATGAGGTATTATTTTGTTCCTTTACGGTGAATAAAGGCGACGGCTGCTATACTTAGCTGTAAAATTGCCAAAACAGGACATACGCAGGAGCTAATTAATGGCGAACACCACACCACAGATTAAAGACAATGAGCTTTACCGCCTGCTAAGAGAGGGTGAAATTGAGGAGTTTAATTCACGCAAGGAAAACGGCGAAAACTGCGACCTGACATCATCTGATTTTCGTAATGTTGATTTAACAGGCCTGAATGCCGACGGGCTTGATTTAAGCCACTGCTACTTCCGGATGAGTAACTTACGTGGGATTGATTTTTCCAATACCTGCCTTGAAGGTGCCAGTATACATGGTGCTCAAATATCAGGCGTTTTTTTCCCTACCTCACTTAGCTCAAATGAAATATTACTCTCGCTTGAGCATGGTACTCGTATGAGGCACAAGGCCTGACATGCTATTATGAGTTCAACTAATTCAAATACAAACGCTTTTAAAGTACTGCTTAATCAGCCAGATAATAATATCAGCCTGGCTAAAGCAGCACTAATGATTGCAAAGCTTGAGTACCCTGAGCTAAATATTGATGACTACCTGTTAAAAATACAGACTATTGCCGAAGAAATAAATAACCGACTGCCCGCCACCGCTAATGCGGCTGAAATATTAAAACAACTAAATCATGTGCTATTTATTGAAAAAGGTTATGAAGGTAATACAGCGTCATACTATGATCCGCGCAATAGTTTTTTAAATGATGTAATTGAACGAAAGCTTGGCATCCCTATAAGCCTGTCAATTCTTTATATAGAACTGGGGCATGCTCTCGGCCTGCCTTTAAGTGGGATCTCATTTCCCGGGCACTTTCTGGTGAAACTGGAAATAAGTGATGGAGCCATTATTCTCGACCCATATTTTGGCGGCATTTCACTTGATGAAGAAGATATAGAAGAACGCCTGCATGAATACTATGGATCAAAACTTAATAAATCACGCGCCTACGGCGTACTCGCAAGCAGCACAAATAAAGAAATCATACTGCGCATAATACGTAACTTACGTAACCTCTATATGCAGGAAGAAAACTGGACAAAATCATTGCCACTGGCTGACCTTATGGTAGAAATGGATGATGATCAGGCTGATGCACTTAAAGCACGTGGTGCAATTTATGATCAACAGGAATGCCATATACCTGCACTGGCAGATTACAGTGCATACCTGAAATTATCACCGCACACACCAGGAAATCAATTCATTCGCGCCCGAGTTATTGACCTGGCAAAAAATGCACGTAAAGTTTGCTAAAACATCTCTCTTTGACAGCTACCCTGTTATAAAACTAAAATAGGCACCCAAGGGCATCATTATTAATTAAAATATTCCGTATTAGAATATTAGTCAGAGAAAAAATGAGAACATCAAAACCACCCGTTGTACTATGCTTTTCTGGCCTGGACCCAACAGGCGGTGCAGGCATTCAGGCGGATATAGAATCCATCATTAAGCATGGCTGCCACGCCGCACCCATCATTACAGCAAACACTGTGCAGGACACTAAAAACGTAATTAGCTTTGAAGCTGTTAATGCAACATTAATACTAAAACAGGCGCGTACCATTTTAAAAGACATGCCTGTAAGTGCAATTAAAATAGGTATGCTAGGCTCAGGTGAAATCGCAGAAGCAATATATACGTTATTCAGGCAATACAGCGATATCCCTGTCATTCTAGACCCTGTTTTAGCAGCAGGTGGCGGCTCATCGCTCGCTCAAAAAGATTTAATTGATGCGGTTAATACACTCATCATTCCTCGCACCTACATTTTAACGCCGAATATTCCCGAGGCTCAATTATTAACCAATACAAAAACACAACCTGAGGCTGCAGCCCAACGTTTAAATAAAATGGGTGCCAGATACGTTTTATTAACCGGCACTCACTCAAATAACCCGGATGTTATCCACAAACTTTATTTTAAATCAAAAACGCTACGTACATTTAAATGCAAACGTCTTAAAAATGAGTTTCATGGGTCTGGCTGCACACTTGCTGCCAGCCTGGCAGCATTAATTGCACAAAAAATGGAACCCATTAATGCATGTCAAAATGCACTGGACTTTACTTATAAAACACTAAAAAAAGCCCATGTACTGGGTAATGGCCAACTCATACCTAACCGCAATATATGAAAAAAAAGCTGAGCGGCCTCTATGCAATCACCAACGAAACACTCATGCCTGAACAGCATTTTTTAAGTATGGCAGAGGCGGCTATAACAGCCGGCATTTCAGTTTTACAATACCGGGACAAAAGCACAGACAAAACCAAAAGACAGTTTCAGGCCACCGCACTTAAAGCACTTTGCGACAAACATAATGTGTTTTTCATTATCAATGATGATATTAACCTGGCAAATAAAGTCGATGCTGATGGTATACACATTGGGAAAAATGATCTCTCTCTGAATGAAGCTCGAAAGCAGTTAGGCCCTGATAAAATAATAGGTGTCAGTTGCTATAACCAGATACTCCTGGCAACTGACGCCATTAAAAATGGCGCTGATTATATTGCCTTTGGCCGTTTTTTTAACTCATCGACAAAGCCAGACGCCCCACATGCAAACTATGATTTAATTTCCAGTATTAAACAACAATATGAAACACCTGTTTGTTGTATTGGCGGTATTACCGTAGAAAATCATCAGCTATTAATTAATGCCGGTGCTGATATGTTCGCTGTTATTAATGATATTTTTTCCCGTAGCAACAATAAAGCAATCAGTTTCAGGTGCCAACAATATAAATAGCCCCACATTTGCCAGGCAGGGCTACTTATGCCGTTTATAACAATAACAATCTACTGTATGGTCATTAACCATACCCACAGCCTGCATATAGGCATAACAAATAGTCGAGCCTACAAATTTAAAACCTCTTTTCTTTAAATCCTTACTCATTGCATCTGACTCTGCTGTTACAACAGGAACATCAGACAGCGCCTTCCATTTATTTACAACAGGCTTACCATCTACAAACTGCCATATATAATCCGAAAAGCTCTTAAACTCTTTTTCTACTTCAAGATACGCTTGCGCATTAGATACCGTCGCATTGACTTTAAGCTTGTTTCTCACAATATCTGGGTTCTGTAATAACTTATCTATTTTTTTCTGTGAATATCTGGATATTTTTTTTACATCAAAGCCATCAAATGCCTTCCTGTAACCTTCACGTTTTTTTAAAATGGTCAACCAGCTCAGTCCTGCTTGCGCGCCCTCCAGTATTAGCATTTCAAATAAATACTGACTTTTATAACTGGGAACCCCCCATTCTTCATCATGATACTTTTGATAAAGCTCATTCTGATCAACCCATTCACATCTTTTTTTCATTTTCATCTCTACATACCTGTAATAAATAATGGTTTAGCGTTTGATTCTCTTTTGTTACAAAGACCTCATCCAGCACATCGTATTGCTCAATTCTATCTATTCTAAACTGCCTGAAATCATTTCTAATTTCACACCAGGCAACCGCCGTCCAGACCTTACCCCAGAAAAACAGGCCTAGTGGCCATATAATTCGTTCAGATCGTTCACTATCAGCACGTCGATAATATAAGTTAATTTTATTCTGCTTTTTAATTGCATGCCGAATTCCCGGCATTAAATCTGCGACGTCGCTAAATACATGAAATGCGGGAACCAGTATTTCCTGACTTTTCAATGACTGCTTCAGGTTTGCAGGTAATATGCATTCTATTTTTTCCATTACCCGAGTCGCTTCAGCCGCCATTTTTCTATCACTCCATGATTGCACCATACGTACGCCTAATAACAGCGACTCTAATTCATCCTCACTAAACGTAATAGGAGGCAGGTTATAAGAGGAATCAATTGAATAACCCACCCCCGTTTCGGAAATAACAGGAACAGAAGAAAGGGAGAGGTCCTGCATATCTCTATAAATGGTGCGCTCCGATACTTCCAGGCGCTGAGCCATTTGCTGTGCGGTAATACGCTTATGCGTTCTTAATAATTGAACAATTTGAAATAGCCGATCACCTCTACGCATGACATCTCTCTTTTTATAAGCGGAGCCTTTATCAGCCTCTGCTATTACCCACTTTATGCATCCATTGAATGAAGCGCAATTTTATTGCCTTCACTATCGCTGATATGTGCAATATAACCCGGATCACCTATATGTGTTTTTGGAAAATACACTTTTGCGCCCTGCTTCTGCGCTCTATTGATTACCTCATCCATCTTACCTTCTACATTTAAATAAACCAGGCTCCCCTGCTCACCAGGTTGCTGAAAGTCACTTTTCATTAATGCACCTGCTATAGCGGCATCTTCTGCTGGAAAAATAGCAAGCTCAACCCCATCCATCATTTCTTTTTTAAGCTCAATATCAAATACCTCTTCATAAAAATTAATTGCCCGTTCATAATCACTCACCGGAATTTCAAACCAGTTAATTACATTTTTTACATTCATCCTATTTCGACCTTTGTTCGTTAGTGTGAGCCGCCAGTCTATTCCCCCCCTACTGACAACCTGTTGTCAGTAGGGTTTTGAACTTCTGAACATATTTGAATTTTAATGTAAAATACCCGACCTTATGAAATACACCATTCAGGAAATAAACATGCCCCAGAACACATCTCAATCCGATCTCTTTAATCAGGCTCAACTGGTTATTCCCGGCGGTGTCAATTCGCCTGTCAGGGCGTTTAAAGGTGTTGGTGGTGACCCTGTTTTTATTGACAGGGCCAATGGTGCATATATATGGGACACAGATAACAAGCGCTATATTGATTATGTTGGTTCATGGGGCCCGATGATTCTTGGCCATGCACACCCCGAAGTAGTCAAAGCGGTAAAATCCAGTGCGGAAAAAGGCCTGAGCTTTGGCGCACCCACAGCCATAGAAACTGAAATGGCTGAACGTATATGTCAGCTAATACCCTCAATAGAATCGGTACGTATGGTGAGCTCAGGCACTGAAGCAACAATGAGTGCTATTCGTCTTGCACGTGGTTTTACCCAACGTGACAGCATTGTCAAATTTGAAGGCTGTTACCATGGTCACTCTGACTCGCTTCTGGTTAAAGCAGGGTCAGGTGCACTTACCCTGGGCGTACCCAGCTCCCCCGGTGTTCCTGCCTGTCTGGCAGAACATACAATTACACTCACCTACAATGACCTTGAGCAGGTAAGAGAGACCTTTAAACATACAGGCGATAAAATTGCCTGCATTATTGTGGAACCGGTTGCGGGTAATATGAATTGCATCCCTCCAGTTGAAGGCTTTCTTGAAGGTTTACGTGAAATCTGTGACGAGCATGACTGTGTATTAATTTTTGATGAGGTAATGACCGGCTTCCGCACAGCTTTAGGCGGCGCTCAGTCTATATACAATATTAAACCTGACCTGACCACACTCGGTAAAGTCATTGGCGGCGGTATGCCGGTAGGCGCTTTTGGTGGACGTAAAGATATAATGGAATATATTGCACCAACTGGCCCCGTTTATCAGGCGGGCACTTTGTCAGGCAACCCAATCGCAATGTCCGCAGGACTTAAAACACTGGAATTAATTTCAACTGATCACTTTTTTGAAGATTTAAACTGCAAAGTAAATACACTGGTAACAGGTATTCTGCAAAAAGCTGTAAAGCATAAGATCCCCATGGCCCAAAATACCGTAGGTGGTATGTTTGGTCTGTTTTTCACCGATGAGGATAAAGTAACTAATTTCACTCAGGCAACACAATGTAATACTGAACGGTTCCAGCAATTTTTTCATGGCATGCTGGAACAGGGTATTTACCTGGCTCCCTCAGCATATGAGGCTGGCTTTGTCAGCACTCAACATAGTGATGAAGATATTCAGATAACCATTGATGCTGCTGATAAAGTATTAGGAGCGCTATAATGCAAACACCAACTTATTGTTATATTTACCGCTGCAATGCAAAGCAGGATATGTATATTTATCTTGCTGAAGAAAATGACTTTGACTGTATTGACGAAAAAATAAAAAACTCATTAGGCGAGCTAACCTTTGCAATGACTCTGGAACTCAATGAAAACACCAAACTTGTAAAAGAAGATCCTGCAAAAGTTATAGCCAATCTTAAAAATCAGAAATTTCATTTACAACTACCACCACAAACATCAATTGAAACATTGATGGCCAAACTATCAAAATAACATCTGTTTACACTGGTAGCATTTTATTTTTTAACTATAATAAGATCTCATCTCAGTTCGTAAAACTCTATTTTCAATATACGATTTTTTGAACATAAAAAACACGTAACACACTGTTATGGGAAAGCACTTTAATTCCCTACGCTGTATTTTGCATTTACTCCATTAGCTTTAGGAAGCACTTATATGAACACGGCTTTATTCCGCATTATTACCATCAGTCTTTTAATAACCATCATTGCAACTGGCATATCCACACAGCTCTTAACACCTGAAAACCTCTCCACTACAAACGGCCTGATAACACTCGCAAGCTTAATTTTCATCTCAATTATAATAACTGTATTAGCTACATCTAATAAAGACAAAACAAAATTAGGGAAAACTGCGCAAAATGTCGCAAATACAGATAATTCCCGTGAATCAGGTACTGTAAAGTGGTTTAATACTAGCAAGGGCTTCGGCTTCATCACCCGTGATGCGGGTGATGATGTCTTTGTCCATTTCCGCTCAATTCGTGGCCAGGGTCATCGAACCCTGTTTGAAGGGCAACGCGTTGAGTTCAATATCACCGAAGGTGATAAGGGGCTACAGGCAGAGGATGTTGCCATCGCCTCATGACGTTGTGTCTTTGATAGGTTTAAGGAAAAGCATATCAAGTAAAATGATAATTAAAAAGGTAAAAATAAATGTCTGATCGTGAGATAGGAACCGTTAAGTGGTTCAACAATTCAAAAGGATATGGTTTTATAGAACGTGATACAGGTGATGACGTATTCGTTCACTTTAGAGCTATCCGTGGTGATGGATTCAGAACGCTTAAAGATGGTCAAAAAGTTGAGTTTAATCTGATTGATAGCCAAAAAGGCTTACAAGCAGAAGACGTTAGTCATACTGATACATAATTTTTAAACAGGTTAGTTTAATAAACCAGCCTGCTTGCATCAGCACTAATAACTCGTAGCGCCTCAACCTCCCTCTTACTCATATTGGGAAGGAGGTTAGGGCGTTGGAGTATGTCTGAACTTATTATATCCTGCATGACAGGGATAAACTGCAAAACACACAGAGAATTAATAACAACGAATCCTTAATTCACTCTGTAATACTGCAAGTTCATCCTTCCGCCGTATTCTGCCTGTTAAAAATACAACCTGAAACTTTCTGGCATTTATTCGCCCCATTTGGGTTGCAGGCTTTGCTTTATATCTAAATGATCAAGTATCCGTGCTACCATAAAATCCACAATATCTTCAACCGTTTGCGGCTTATTATAAAAACCTGGATTTGCTGACAATATCACTGCGCCCATTCGAGAAAGTTTAAGCATGTTTTCCAGATGTATATCTGAAAATGGCGTTTCTCGTGGCACGAGAACAAGTTTCTTACGCTCTTTTAAAATAACATCCGCAGCTCGCTCCAGCAGATTCACACTTGCACCTACCGCAATGGACGACAAGCTCCCCATTGAACAGGGGCACACAACCATCGCATCAACCGCCGAAGAGCCACTCGCTATAGGCGAAGCCCATTCCGATTCACCACAGACTTTTAGTTGGTGTTCATCGGCTCCATAACGCTTACATAGCTGATCATGTAACTCATGGTTATTCGCTGGCCAGGCCAGTTCTGTTTCCATACTAATCACAACATGCGCAGCACGAGTCACTAACAAGTACACTTTATGCTCATGTGTTAACAACTGCTCCAGTAAACGAATACCGTACTGCACACCAGAAGCCCCACTAATTGCGAGGACGATTGTTTTTTTATCTGAGTCTAAAGTCATATCTTCAGCCTTTTTTATTTAATGCTTTTGCCTACAGGATGAATGCTAATAAAAGCTGAATCAACAACGCATACCACTAGCACTTATATAGGAAGAACAATTGCTTTTATATTTTAAAATCACGACAGCGCAGTTAAAATTTTCTGATGTATACCACCAAATGCACCATTACTCATAACCAGTATATGATCACCTGAACGACTTTGCTCAGCTAAAAGGTCAACGATGCCATCTATTGATCGTAACAGCTTCGCTGAACCGCTCACATTATCAACGACCAACTGCATATCCCATTCCACATCAGCAGGTTGAAACAATATGACTTCGTCTGCCAGCGCCAATGATGCGGCAAGCTGTTGCTTAAACACACCCAGACGCATGGTATTTGACCTGGGTTCTAATACAGCCCATATTTTTGCTTTACCTACCGCATCCCTTAACCCTTGCAGTGTTTCCATAATTGCTGTTGGGTGATGGGCAAAGTCATCATAAATCGTCTTATTATCGACTTCACCCACAATCTCCATGCGTCGTTTAATGCCTTTAAATTCCTTTAATGCGGCTATTGATTGCTTAACGGGAACACCAACATGCTGTGCTGCAATAATAGCTGCCAGTGCATTCATACGATTATGTGGGCCGAGTAAATGACTCTCGACAGAACCCACCTTTTCATCTTGATATAAAATATCAAAACAACGCCCGCCTGCAGAAACATTGTCAATATTCCACAGGTTCTTTTTTTTATTGCTTTCATTCCCACTGGAAAAACCAGCTTGCTGACTCCAGCAACCTTTATGCAAAACATCCTGCACATTTTCTTCATCACTATTATGCACAATTAACCCTTCGCCCGGCACGGTTCTCACCAGATGATGAAACTGTTTCTTTATCGCATTTAAATCTTCAAAAATATCGGCATGATCAAATTCAAGATTATTTAAAACAACCGTTCGAGGATGGTAATGAACAAATTTAGAACGCTTATCAAAAAAAGCGGTGTCGTACTCATCAGCTTCCACAACAAAAAACGCCCCTTCGCCCAGGCGCGCAGAAATACCGAAATTAGCAGGTACACCCCCTATCAAAAAGCCTGGTTGCAAACCAGCATACTCCAATATCCAGGCTAACATAGAGCTTGTGGTTGTTTTACCATGAGTACCCGCCACAGCCAGCACCCATTTATCTTTTAGAACATTTTCTGCCAGCCATTGCGGCCCGGAGGTATAACTTATATTTTTATTCAGCACATACTCAATAGCATCATTGCCACGGGACATTACATTACCCACCACAACCTGATCCTGTTCCTTCAGATCCTCCGCCTTATAACCCTGCATTAAATTAATACCCTGGGTTTCAAGCTGGGTACTCATTGGAGGATAGACATTGGCATCAGACCCGGTAACCTTATGACCCGCCTGACGTGCAAGTACCGCAACGCCGCCCATAAATGTTCCACAAATACCTAATATATGTATATGCACAAAAACCCTTTATAATTTATTTACGCAAGCTCAGGAAAAAATATTTTTCTGGCCAGCAATGTAATCACGATATAACAAACTGTTAATATCATTGCCACCGGTAAATGTATACCAAAGGCCTCTTTAAACACATGTGCATAAACAGCCAGATTCCAGCTGACAAACACCAGCAATAACAACGATAAGCTAACCATAGCCTCTGTAGCTTCAGGCGCCGCACTAAAATTATATAATAAAGGCAGGACAATAAGCTGAAAAACAACACCAATGCACGCCAGACTAATAACACTCTGTATAAAGCGCTCTGACTTTGAGAATGCCTGTAAACACAGGTAAACAAACAATAATAAAACAATGACATCCAGAGCCATCGCCAGTACCGCTTGCTGAAAATCACTGCTTATCATTAAACCTGGTAACCCGGTTACAAAATAAACAATTAAACAAAGCCGCATTAATACAGGCGAACACGGGAAATCCTGGGGACCTTTTTTTAACAAAAGATTCCCCATTAATACATTAACAAATCTATTCATACGTTTTTAAAATCAAGCCCTAAATTAAAGAGCACCTCTGTTAATCACCGGAAACTCATATGAGATATTTTTAAGATAATAATTGGATATTTTCTTTAAATCCATGATAATTATAACCCAACAATGTAAGACACTAAAAATTATGCAAATCACCCTGACACGCCCTGATGACTGGCATTTACATGTACGTGATAACGATGCACTGAAATATACCGTACCTTTTACTGCACGTCAGTTCGCGCGCGCGATTATTATGCCGAATTTAACACCGCCGAATATCACCAGCCAACAGGCACTGGCATACCGCGAACGCATTCTTTTAGCCTGCCCGCCAGAATTAAATTTTCAGCCTTTAATGACACTCTATCTAACTGATAATACACCTGCTGATGAAATCAGGAAAGCAAAGCAAAGCGGCCATATAGTTGCGGTAAAACTATACCCTGCTGGTGCAACAACAAACTCCGACGCAGGCGTAACAGATATAACAAAATGTTACGAAACGCTTAAAGCCCTACAAAAATATGATATGCCTTTGCTGGTTCACGGAGAAGTAACTGATCCAGACGTGGATATATTTGATCGAGAAAAACAATTTATTGAGAAGGTGCTTATTCCCACACGTAAAGCTTTTCCAGAGCTTAAAATTGTTTTTGAACACATTACCACCAAAGATGCTGTGGATTATGTATTAGCCGAAGACAAGTTTACAGCCGCTACCATTACGCCTCAACATTTACTTTATAACCGCAATGCTATTTTCAAGGGCGGTATCCGCCCCCATTATTATTGCCTGCCGGTTCTAAAAAGAGAAGAACACCGTGTTGCACTAAATAATGCGGCTATATCTGGCAATCCAAAATTTTTTCTCGGAACAGACAGTGCGCCACATGCACAAAATAAAAAGGAGGCGGCCTGCGGCTGCGCAGGTATTTTTTCTGCTCCTCTGGCCATTGAACTATATGCACGCGTATTTGATGCAAATAATGCACTGGATAAGCTGGAGGGTTTTGCCAGCTTTTATGGTGCCGATTTTTATGCTTTAAACAGAAATACACAAACTATCACTTTGCAGAAAAAAAACTGGACAGTACCTGATCATTACCCCTTCCTGGACGGAACAATTGTTCCTTTACATGCAGGAGAGACTGAAAGCTGGCAATTAATTTAACATAGCCTCTTCATTGCTTGTACAAATTCCTTCACTCGAGCATACCCTCACTTTTTAATGCCCGTTTCCGAGTGAAGGAACAACAACTTGAAATTTTCCACACTAATAAATAGACGTCACTTTATACCCCTGCTGTTCCAGCAAATGCAAAATTCCCGCCTCACCTGGTAAATGAAGTGCACCAATTGCAATAAAAGCATTTCCCTGCTCTAAAACTGGCTCTATTCGCTGCGCCATTTTTATATTACGAATATCTAATAGTTGATACAAAAACCGATCGTCAATCATTGAGTCCTCATACATAAATTTTTGCTGAATTTTCACCAACTGAGCCAGGTCTCGATTCAAATATGCATTTAACATTTCAGGCAGTTGTGCATCTATATTGTCAATATCTTCAACGGATCGATTTAACATCCACAACTGATCCTGCAACGTCATTGACTCAAATACAGCAACCTGCTCCTGTACCGTTTCAAGCCCTGCCAGCCTTATCCTTCTTTGGCTGGCTCGTCGATAAAGCACCATATCTAAAGCAACTTCACTTTGTACACGTTGATCTGCCGGCATCATTAATAACATTAGAACCGCCCAGGGCTTCATGTGATTCATGACATCCGGTGAAATAAAAAGGCGTTTATTTATCAAACCGGACAACCGTTTATACTCAGGGCGCCCCATAACATCTTTCAATGTACGGCCATCATTAAAAAAGCTGGCACTGGCCATATAACCCATTGCCTGAAAATTCAACAATACTTCCATTACAAAATGATCGCTCTGCACAAACGCCTGTTCAACCTCTGGGGATAGTTTGACGACCTCTGGATTACCCACGTGCATCGTGCCATAAAGATAACTGGCCACCATTCCCTGCTTTTCAATTTTCCATAACAGGCCATTGGGGTGTAGAATACTTTGCTTACTCTCTGACTCAACATAACTGTGCTGCAATGCAGTAAAAAACAGTAACGTCAGAATTAACCCTGATTTTATATTTTTCATAACCAAAATATATTACCACTTACTAAAAGAATCATCACACGAATGAGTATAGACACAGATAAACCAACCCCCATGTCACGTCGATTCAGAGGTTTTATGCCGGTTGTAATAGATGTTGAAACAGGCGGTTTCAATGAAAAAAAAGATGCCTTACTTGAAGTCGCAGCGGCCACCCTGAAACTTGATGATAATGGCATCATAGAAATTGACGAACAAATTTGCCGCCATATTGTCCCCTTTGAAGGGTCTAATATGGAACCAAAATCACTGGAAATAACCGGCATTGACCCCTACCATCCTTTCCGAATGGCCATTGGAGAGGCTCAGGCACTCGGTGAAATTTTTTCCTTTATTCGTAAAAGTCTGAAAAAGAATCAATGTAAACGTGCCATTATGGTCGGCCACAATACGACTCTGGATTTAAACTTTATTAATGCAGCGGCTGAACGCTGTAAAATAAACCGTAATCCATTTCACCCATTTAGCACTTTCGATACCGTTTCTTTCGCCGGCCTGGCCTATGGACAGACGGTACTTTCAAGAGCAGTTAAGGCAGCCGGTATTGACTGGGATAACGACCAGGCCCACTCCGCAAGCTATGACACACTTAAAACCGCAGAACTATTCTGCACAATTATCAATCGCTGGAGGAGATCAACGGGGCTAGTATGGACTGCACAGGTTGATGATTAATGATAGAATACGGTTTGGTCGCCCGATATTGGTAATAATATAATCAATAAATAATAGTTTTCAGGGTGAATTAAGCACATCAGAGTTGTGCACAGGGAGAAGCTGCAGGTCTTTAGATTCAGGATTCTTTAATCAAATAAACAAATCCTGAAAAAAGCTGATTTAAATTTTATTTAAATTGCAGTTAAAAAAAATAGCTATAATTTACGAAGGCAACTATCATGGAACCAGCATATGCTCGTCTATCATATTTAGACGGCAGTTATAAGAAAAGGGCTAGCAACAAAGTACAGATGTCGAACAAAGACGTATCCATTATTATTGTAGATGACATGCAATTCAGCCGCGTGGTAATTCAGGCTGCTCTTAAAAAGGCCGGATTCAGTAATATTCGTGTTGCATCACGTGCTCAGGAAGCACTTGACATGATGGCCGACGCACACGCTGATGTGGTGTTAGCTGACTGGGTTATGCCCGAGATGGACGGCCTGGAACTCACCGATATTATCCGTCAAAAAGATGAAGAGCTAGGTGTATATACCGCCATTATTTTATTTACCGCACAGGAAGGCATTGAACCACTGGTAGAAGCCTTCGATCGCGGTGTAGATGATTATATCTGCAAACCACCCAATCCACATGAGTTAGCTGCCCGCGTTAATGCGGCTGCAAGAATTGCCTCCCTGCAAAATGACCTGCTGGAAACATCACAACAACTTGAAGACACGGTAAAGCACCTGGAGGAAATGGCATTAACAGACCCATTAACAGGTGTCGGTAACCGTCGGTTACTGACGCGGCAAATGGAGTATCATTTACTCGATGCATCTGCCCGTCATGGCGGTGTATGCTTTGTAATGCTAGATATAGACCACTTTAAAAAGATTAATGACACCCATGGACATGATGTCGGGGATGAGGTTTTAATTGGGTTTACTCGACGTATACGACGCACCGTACGCCCAACTGATTTAGTTGCTCGCATGGGTGGTGAAGAGTTTGGCATCATCATGCATTACACCCGAGCAGAAAACTTTCGTCACTCAACACTTGAACGTATGCTGGCCAGTATTAATCAGCGCCCATTTAAGACATCGGTAGGTGACTTATCAGTAACCGCCTCTATTGGCGTGTGCTTTTACAAAGGCGAAGGAGAACAGCCTTCTGTACAGGGACTGATCAAATGTGCTGATGAAAAACTTTATCAGGCAAAAGAAAACGGTCGCAATAGTATCGTTTTTTAGATATCGGCTTTATTTATATTGAAATAAATAAAAAAACACGCATTTAGCGTGTTTTTTTATTTTCATAAGAGAAATGGCTAAGCTACCCTGCCGCTGCGTCA
>JADGFA010000023.1:0-35801 GCA_016744065.1 Gammaproteobacteria bacterium | reverse complement strand
CATGGCTCATCGTTTTAAGTTCACCTTTTTCAAACATCTCAAGTGTAATATCACACCCACCAATTAACTCACCATTAATATACACCTGAGGAAATGTCGGCCAGTCAGCATAACGGGGCAGATTCTGAAAAACTTCCTGATCAGCCAGCACATTACAGTAACCAAATTCTTTTTCACACTGTTTTAATGCATCCACCGTACGACTGGAAAAACCACATGAAGGGAACTGGGGCGTCCCCTTCATAAATATAAATACAGAATGCCCTTTAACTGCTTCGTCAATACGATCCATTACGTCCATACATCACCTCTAAAAATATGTAAAAAATTTATTAACACTATATTGGGACTATTTTACGGGTTTCAAGCAGGCTATACACATGCTTGTTAAAGGGTAATTATGTACGTGGATAAAATCAAAAATGAGCTCACTGACTCCACGCTACAACACTTTATAGCATCAGTCAGGAAGAAGGTGTGCAAAAAGTAATGACCTTTTCCACGAGTACACCTCTTTGACTTACGACTAATGGATATTATCCACATTACGTTGCAACCACATTTCCAGCAGTGCCAGATGCCACAGCTTGCTTCCCTGTAATCGGGTATGATAACCCTCTGGGTTAGCCAATAGCTTTTCTACATAATCCGGCTGGAACAGGCCTCGCTGCCTTGCTAAATCACTGTGTAAAACTTCACGCATAAAACCAAGAAACTCACCCCGTACATACTTTAACGCCGGCACAGGAAAATAAGCTTTGGGGCGATCTATAATTGGATCGGGCACAATGCCACGGGCAATTTTTTTTAGTACATGCTTGCCCTGGCTCTGCAGCTTCATCTCTGGCGGCATACTGGCTGCAAGCTCCACTAACTCATGATCCAAAAAAGGCACCCTTGCTTCTAACCCCCAGGCCATAGTCATATTATCCACCCGTTTTACAGGGTCATCGACAATTAGCGTGGTTACATCCAGCTTTAAAACCTTATCAAGATACTCATCTGTATTGCCTTTTGCGAGTAAATTTTTAATCAGTTTTCCCGTATGATCATCTCCCTGAAATTGCTTACTAACCGTCTGTAAATATTCTTCGTGATCACGGTCAAAGTAGCGGGATGAGAAACGCGTCAAATCATCTTCACCCTGAGCTTCGTGCATTTGTGGATACCAGAAATACCCCCCAAAAACCTCATCAGCTCCCTGCCCACTCTGTACGACTTTAACTTCTTTCGCTACCTGTTCTGATAGCATATAAAATGCAACCGCATCCTGCCCTACCATAGGCTCAGCCATAACATCTACCGCATCTGGCAGATAGTCCAGCACCTTGTCGTTACGAATAAAAAACTTGTGATGTTCAGTTTCATATCGATCAACTATCAAATCAGAAAACTCAAACTCATTGCCTTTTTCTTCCGGCTGATCTTCAAAACCCACGGTAAACGTTTTAATTTTTCCTACACCCGCCTGCGCCAGCAACCCCACCAGTAAACAGGAATCCAGCCCACCGGAAAGCAATACACCGACAGGTACATCCGCAATAGTTTTACGTTTTTCCACCGCTGATTTCAATGACTCATGGATGGCGTCGACCCATTCCTGCTCATCCATTTTTTCTGCTGGACGACAGGCATTTAAAAGCCAGTATTCACGCTCACTTAAGCCACCATCTGTATCAAAACACATACAATGTGCCGGACGCATTTTTTTTATACCATTTAAAATGGTATGGGGTGCAGGAATAACCGCATGCAAGGTCAGCTGATGATGCAGACCAACTGAATCAATTGAAGTATCAATATCACCGGTTGCCAGTAATGCCTGTGCATTAGAAGCAAACAAAAGACGTTTGCCATTAAAACTGTAATACAGGGGCTTAATACCCAAACGGTCACGCCCTAGAAATAACCGCTGCTTACGCATATCCCAGACAGCAAAAGCAAACATGCCATGAAGGCGCTCCACACAAGCTTCACCCCATTCAGCATAAGCTTTAAGAATAACCTCGGAATCACCACTGGAGAAGAAGTGGTACCCCTTATCCTGTAGTTCAGAACGTAAAGCAGGAAAATTATAAATAGTGCCATTAAACACCAGAGACAATCCCAGTTGTTGATCAACTAATGGCTGATTAGCGTGCTCTGATAAATCGATGATAGATAAACGCCGATGACCAAATGCAATCGGCCCATCAGAATAAGACCCACCATGATCAGGGCCTCGACGCTCTAACCGTGTCATCATCTTATTGGTTCGCGCTAAATCAGGAGCCGAACCATCAAATCTAAATTCTCCGCAAATACCGCACATATATTGTCTCGTAAATTATTATTTTGAATCTGTTTAGTCCAGTATAAAACCAGTCACTAACAGATCACTATTAGCCAAAAGCAGAAGTTGCTCAGCTTAATTTTTTGATTGAAAGTGCGCACTTGCCAGGGAACACCTCCCTCGGGGATGGAGATATTCCTTAACAAAATGCAAATATTGAGAGAATTAAACTAGGCAACTCCTGCTACAGGATAAACAGCAGCCTCAAAATTACACTTCAATATTAAAACAACTGTTCAGGGATATCGCCCTTATTCTCTGCATTTGCAGGCAACGCCCCTGCACCCTCTTTAACTGGAGCAAGCTCAGCTCTAAACACCTCAAACACAACATCCTTATCTGTTGCATTCGCCAGCTCACCGGTTTCCGCATTAATTTTAACATTAACCAGGCCTTCAGGCCGCTGCATCCGAGTTTCTGGCATACCTTTCAAAGCTGTGCGCATAAATTCTATCCACATAGGCAAAGCGGCTTTAGATCCAGTTTCATAATTACCCAATGACATCTGCTGCTGATCAAAGCCAACCCAGACGGTTGCCACTAGCTTATTGTTAAACCCATTAAACCAGGCATCTTTCTGGTCATTGGTTGTGCCTGTTTTACCATGTAAATCGGTGCGCCCTAATGCTCTGGCCCTTCGCCCCGTCCCCCTACTAATAACATCCTGTAAAATAGTATTCATGATATAAATAATACGCTCATCTATTGCCCTTTCTGCCTGTTTTGGCAACTTATACCCCAGACTGGCTTCCTGCTGTGAATCATCACCCTGAAGTGCAACCTGAACAGCAGCCTGGGATTCACTGGTATCTACACTCTGCGCAGACTGCTGTAAATTTTGTTGTTGCTGTAACGCCTGGCTAAGCAATCGCTCCTGCCTTAACATTTCGGCCGCATTGTCCTGCAAAGCTACAGACTGTTGCCCTTGAGGTAATACAATACCCCTGGCCTTCAACTCACAACTGACACAGGCCACATCAGGGTCAGCCTCAAACAGAACATTGCCGTCAATATCTTCAATCCGCTGAATAAAATAGGGTTTTACCTTATATCCACCATTAGAAAATACAGAGTAGCCCGCAGATAACTGTAAAGGACTTACCTCACCAGTCCCTAAAGCCAATGACAAATCATGTGGTAATAAATTTGAATCAAAACCAAATTGCCTGGCAAAACGTGTTGCATAAGCAACACCAATAGAGCGCAATATGCGAATAGATACAAGATTACGTGATTTAAACAACGCAACACGCAGTCGGGTTGGCCCAAAGAATTTCCCACTGTAATTTTCAGGTCGCCAGGTGCCTTCAAGCACCGGGTCATGAAACACCACAGGCGCATCATTAATCAACGTTGCAGCAGTATAGTCACGGCTTAATGCAGCACTGTAAATAAAGGGTTTAAAACTGGAACCTGCCTGGCGCTTAGCCTGTACCGCTCGGTTAAACTTACTATGATGAAAATCATAACCTCCCACTAATGCCTGCAACGCACCATCATTTGAACGCACAGATGTTAATGCACCCTGCACTTCAGGGATCTGCCCCAGAACCCACTTTCCTTCTTCTTTATATATCCGAATAATATCCCCTGGATTTAAAACATCACTGGCCTTTTCTGGATCTTTCCCCTGAGTGTTCCTGTCAATAAAGGGCCTGGCCCACTTTAAAGCATCCCAGTCCAGGCTAATTAAACGCCCTCCCCTGAGGTGCACCCGAGCACCTAATTCTGTAACCTCCAGAACCAGTGCGGGGTGTAGTCCGCCGACTATTCCCAGGTCAGCAACTGCTTCACGCCATAAACTTTCAGAATCCTCACGACTAAGCTCGGCATCATCAGGATTTAAATCTATTTTTTGCTCAGCCCCTCTATAACCATGACGTACATCATAAGCCCGAAGAGCATGGCGCAAACTCATATTTGCAGCTCTTTGTAAGCGCCCATCAATGGTCGTAAAGACATTCAGCCCCTTACTATACGTATCCTCACCAAATTGCCTGGTAATTTCAGCACGCACCATCTCTGCCACATAAGACGCAGACACATCAACAGGCGAATCATGTAAACCCGCTGTCACAGGCTGAGCTATGGCAAAACGTATATCTGCTTCATCAATATACTCCAGAATTAACATCCTTTTTAACACATAATTTCGTCTAATTAATGCACGATCAGGATTGACAATGGGGTTATATCGAGAAGGCGCCTTAGGTAAACCCGCAATCATTGCTAACTGCGCTAAAGTAAGCTCTTCTAATGATTTCCCATAATAGACACGCGCCGCTGCGGCTACGCCATAAGCACGATTACCCAGATAAATTTTATTTAAATAAAGCTCCAGTATCTGGTTTTTTGATAATTGTTGCTCAATTTTTAATGCTAAAAAGATTTCATTTAATTTACGAGCAAATGTTTTTTCTCTGCTGAGATAAAAATTTCGTGCTAACTGCATCGTGATGGTACTGCCACCCTGGCCTCGCTTACCTGTGGTTACTAATACCATCACCGCTCTTAATATTCCCTGATAATCCACACCTGGGTGCTCATAAAAGCGATCATCTTCTGCCGCCAGAAACGCCTGTCTTAACTCAATGGGGATGTCATTAATACCTTTAGGTGTACGCCGCTTCTCACCATATTCCGCAATCAGCCCCCCCTCTGAACTATAAACCCTTAGTGGAACCTGTAACTGAATATCACTTAAACCCTCAATAGATGGAAGTTTAGGCTCAAGATAAAGATAAAGCCCAAGAATACAGGTAAAACCTAATATCAATACTGCAATGAAAATTTTAGAACTAACCCGAAGATATTTTAAAAATTTTTGCATATTATTTCGTTTAACCTTTTTGCAACTTTTATGATTACAGAGCCTGTATTGAACCCTGCACCACGTAAAATGAATAATCCACTTAAAAATGTTCTATCTTGTAAAATTAACTTGTTTTTCAGATGCCTGACTCTTAACTGAGTTCAGTAGAATCAATAAGTTACTTTTCTTTTAAGGCTGTAAAAAAGATAAAAAAACGCCTTATCGTGCTCGAATTATAGTCTCAGAAAACAATTCAAGCGACAGTATTTTGAAAATAGACTAGTATTATTCGATACTTGCAGCTAATATTTAATGCAAATACACACAAAAGAGCTATAACTACTTATACTCAAAGTGGATTAAGGGGATTGAGCGTGTTTCAACTGAAACGCAAAAAACCATCATTGCTGGGGATAGACATTAGTTCGACATCTATTAAAGTAGTCGAATTATCTCAAACTGATACCGGCTATCGCGTAGAAAGCCTGGCAGTTGAACCATTGCCCGCTAATGCTGTTGCTGAAAAAAACATACAGGATGTTGAGGCCGTTGGGGAATCCCTGATCAAAGCCTTAAAAAAATCGGGTTCCAAGTGCAAGCTCACTGCCCTTGCGGTGCCTGGTTCATCCGTCATAACCAAAATCATCACCATGCCAGCCAATTTATCTGATGCTGAAATGGAAACACAGATTGAACTCGAAGCGGACCAGTACATCCCTTACCCTCTGGAAGAAATTAATCTGGATTTTCAGGTGTTAGGCGAAACAGAAGCCAATCCGGACACAGTCGATGTTTTACTCGCCGCTTCTCGCAGTGAAAATGTAGAAATGCGTACCGCCGTTGCAGAAATTGCCGGCCTTACAGCAAAGCTAGTCGATGTAGAGGCCTACACAATAGAAAAAGCCACCCATTTATTGCCCTCTCAGATCAAAAGCACAACGGACGACGAGGACAAACCTGCCCCCTTCGTTATTGCAGTACTGGATGTGGGTGCTACCATGACCAGCCTCAATGTCATTGAAAATGGTGAATTAATTTATACCCGTGAACAGGCATTTGGTGGAAAACAACTCACTGAAGAAATTATGCGCCGTTATGGTCTGGCTTACGAAGAAGCTGGCAGATTGAAAAAGGTCGGAGGCTTACCCGATAATTATATCCCTGAAGTATTAGAACCCTTTAAAGAAAATATGGCCCAACAGGTTAGCCGTTTTCTACAGTTTTTCTATACAGCAGGACAACATGAATCAGTAAATATGATTGCCCTTGCTGGTGGTTGTGCTTCGATTCCAGGTATAGACGAATTAATTGCCACACAACTGGGAATAGAAACCATTATTGCCAACCCTTTTGCCGAAATGGATCTTTCAAATAAAGTTAATTCCCAGGCATTAAGCAATGACGCCCCCGCACTCATGATTGCTTGCGGACTGGCCATGAGGAGCTTCGACTAATGGCACAAATTAACCTGCTTCCATGGCGCGAAGAGCTACGCAAAGAACAAACCAGTCAATTTTTAACCATGATGGGGCTTGCCCTGATGCTTACAGCCTCTATTATGGTACTGATCCACATGAATGTTGCGCGCATGATTGAACATCAGAACAATAGAAACTCTATTTTAACAACTGAAATAAAACAACTTGATATTCAGCTATTAAAAATTAAAGATCTGGAAGACACCAAAGAGAAGCTATTATCTCGTATGGAAATCATTCAGTCATTACAACAAAAACGCCCTCAAATTGTTCACCTGTTTGATGAAATAGTTAAAACTATTCCTGAAGGCTTACACATTCTTGAAATCAAACAGGCCTCTAACAATATCACCATAAACGGCATTGCAGAATCAAATGGCCGAGTATCCGCTTATATGCGAAACATTGATGCTTCTGACTGGATGACAAAACCCAGATTACAGGTTATTGAAAGCACCCGTAAAGACGGTCGCGGTAGTAAATTTATTCTAGTTGCCCAACAATCAGCGCCTAAAACGGATGACGATAAGGCAGAGGGATTATAATGGATTTATCTAAATTAAATGAAATTGACCTCAGTGACATTGATATTAATGACATTAAAAAAATTGGTACTGCTTCAACCCCAATTAAAGCTACTCTCATTGTCATATTGTGCCTAATTGCAGGTGGTGCTGGTATATTTTTTGATACCAACGAGCAACTCAAAGTATTAGAGAAATCAGAACAGGAAGAAAAAGCCTTACGAGTTACATTTGATGAGAAACAAAGTAAAGCCGCTAACCTGGAAGCTTATACACAACAACTCGAAGATATGAAACAATCTTTTGGCGCTCTGCTCCGTCAACTTCCAAATAAAACAGAAATTGAATCCCTGCTTACCGATATTTCACAGACGGGTATTGCCAGTGGCCTTGAAATTGAATACTTCAAGCCTGAAGGACTATTTCCTAAAGAATTTTATGCTGAGTTTCCGATCAAACTAAGGGTTACCGGGCGCTACCACCAGTTCGGAAAATTTGTTAGTGGCGTGGCCGCATTACCGCGTATTGTTACTATGAGAAATATAAGCATTGCAAAACCCAAAGACAAAACAACAGGTGTATTACTTCAAATGGAAGTAACTGCTGTTACCTATCAATATTTAGACGAACAAGAGGATATTTAAAATATGTCCTTAAAGCTTAAAAGTTTAATTTTATTAACGCTTGTTTTAAGTGCCTGCACACAAAGCAATGATGATTTAACTGCATTTATTGCCGAAACAAAAACAAAGCATCTGGGTAGTGTAAAACCACTCCCCACATTTGAGCCATATAAAAACTTTACCTATTCTGCTAGTGAAATGAGAGACCCGTTTGAGGCTGCTTTTGAAGCGGAAATCGGCCAGGAAAGCACCTCTACAAGCGGTCTACGTCCGACTGCGAACCGACCCAAAGAACCGTTAGAAACATACCCATTAGATACACTTAGAATGGTGGGTATTTTAATACAACATGAAAATACCTGGGGTCTGGTAAAAGACCCAAATAATGTTGTACATAGAGTACAAACCGGTAACTATGCTGGACAGAATGAAGGTCAGATCATTACTGTTACAGAAACGCAGATAGATATTATTGAAATAATTCCAGATGGACTGGGAGGCTATATTGAACGCACAGCCTCACTCGCCATTGGATCAAAATAAAAAAGTATGGAGTAATCATGAATCACTTAACAACAGGCATTAAAAGTTCAATGCATATAAAAATCATGCTTAGTTTCATACTGATGATGCTATCGTGCCTGAACCTACAAACTGCAGTTGCCGCGACTAATAATATTGAAGAAATAACCTACTCTTCTCTTCCTGGCAATCGATTACAGATTAATATCCGCCTGACTAATGCAACTGAAAAACCACTCAGTTTTAATATTGATAACCCTGCACGTATCGCTTTTGACTTCAAAGACACAAAGAGCAATCTGCCCAAGAAAAAACAACAAATAGGTATCGGTGTCGCTCAGTCTTTAACCACGGTCAGTGTTAAAAACAAAACACGTGTTATTTTAAATCTCTCAGATACTGTTCCATACAATACCACTGTTAACAACAATATCGTCTCAGTCACACTTGAAAGTGAATCAGCTAACGCAGCCGCATCAAAACGGCCAAATAGCGGATCTATTTCTGGCGTTAGCTCCAGTAGTAACGATACCAGAGCCGTTACAAAAATTGACTTCCGTCGAGGCGACAAAGGAGAAGGCCGAGTTTTACTTCACCTGTCTGAAGCCAGTATTCCCATGGATATTTCTGAAGAATTTGGCAAAATCATTGTCAGCTTTTCAAATACAGCACTACCAAAAGAACTCCACCAACGACTTGATGTACTAGATTTTGCAACCCCCGTTAAAACCATTGACAGTTTCCAGATTGATGGTAATTCACGTATTCTTATCGAACCCAGTCATAAAGACTTTACACACCTGGCTTATCAAACAGATAAATTATTCACTATTGAGTTCATTCCAATCTCAAAAGAAGATCTGGAAGAGCAGAAAAAAGCCAAGTTCGGATATACCGGTGAACGCCTGTCATTAAACTTTCAGGATATTCCCGTCCGCGCTGTATTACAGCTTATTGCTGACTTTACCGGTTTGAACGTTGTGGTCAGCGACTCAGTTGATGGTAACCTGACTTTACGATTGAAAAATGTTCCATGGGATCAGGCACTCGACATTATTTTAAAAGCAAAGGGCTTATCAAAACGAGAGTCTGGCAATGTTATGTTAATCGCGCCGAGCGAAGAAATTGCAGCCCAGGAAAAAATTGATCTGGAAGCCCTGGCACAGGTCACCGAATTAGCGCCTATACGTAGCGCATTCTTTGAGATTAACTTTGCCAAAGTCACTGATCTGGCGCAGCTATTTGAAGGTGGCGGAGACGATGGCAGCTTAAATCTTCTATCTCCCCGAGGTAGCGTCATTATGGATGAGCGCACCAATACCCTGATTGTGAAAGATACTGACACCGTCATCTCTGAAATCAGACGCACACTGACCAGGCTCGACATACCCGTCCGCCAGGTATTAATTGAGTCACGAATTGTCATTGCAACGGATGATTTCAAAAAAGAACTGGGCGTTCGTTTTGGCGCTTCCGGTGCACAGTCAAGCGGCAGCAGTGGTATCAGTACAACATCAGGATCAATTAATGGCACCAATACCATGGTAACCAGTGGTATAAGCAATCAGGTCGATACGGGTTCCGCTTTCCCATTAGATACACCTGGGGTCGCTGACAGATTAAATGTCAATATGCCTGTAGTGGGTGCAACCGGCAGCATCGCATTTACAATACTCAGTGGTGGTAACCTGCTAGACCTTGAACTTTCCGCTCTGGAATCTGAAGACACAGGTGAAATTGTATCAAGTCCACGGGTTGTTACATCTGATCGTCACGAAGCTTTTATTGAACAGGGGGTTGAAATCCCTTACCTGTCAGCCACCTCAAGCGGTGCAACTCAGGTTGAATTTAAAAAGGCTGTACTCAGCATTAAAGTAACACCTCAAATTACGCCTGATGACCGAATCATAATGGATTTATCGGTTAATAAAGATGCGGTGGGGCAGGTTTTTGCTAATATCCCAAGTATTGATACACGTCAGGTAACCACTCAGGTACTCGTCGATAATGGAGACACCATTGTACTGGGCGGTATATATGAAACCGAAACACGTAATGAGCTGGATAAAGTTCCCGTATTAGGTGACTTACCACTGATTGGTAGTTTATTCAGACATACATTAGAAAGTACTGAAAAACAGGAATTACTGATTTTTGTCACTCCTAAAATATTAAAAGATTCACTCAGCCTGTAATTTAGATAGGCCACAGGCCAGGATAGAGATTATGAATAACAAATTAATTTTATTACCAATAACATTCGCTATTTTAGCTCTGACTGGCTGTTCAAGTGATGAAGACCCTTTTACTGGAAGCGGTGGCTCTTCAAGCGGCGCTATCAGCGATAAAAATTTCAATCTGTTTTTTAACCCTGTAAATCCTGCTGTAGTTGACGATGACGGTTTTCACGGTGGAGTAGAAGTTGAAGTCGTCGTTTTTGCAGGTGATAAATTTAATACCAGTGTTTCTGGTGGTACCGTATTCATAAAAACAGAATGGGGAATTTTAAGCGCAAACTCCTGCCAGATAGCCAATGGTTCCTGCTCTGTCACCTGGACCAGCGACTCTGACTTTGGCTTCATCCCGGCTGATTTTTCAAATACATTTACAGCATATACTATTGGTGAAGAATCCTATGTAGATCTAAATGGCAGCGGTAATTTTGATGATGCTGACGTAACCTATTTACGCGATCTAGACGAACCATTTTTAGATATTAACCATGATGGGGTTTATACACTCGCAACAGATGAAGTGATTGATATAGATGAAAGTGGTGACCACACCGCTGGAGACAGTCGCTTTAATGGCGCTGGTTGTACACACTCATTACTATGTGCAAATGAAACAACGATGACTATCTATGATATTGGCACAATACCGCTGAATGAAAGCCTAACCCCTCCTGTACTTACTGTTAATATCACTTCGCCGACACCTGCATCCATATTTGCTGTTGGCAGCAACATCACATTCACTGCATCGGTCACTGACCCTGAAGATGGAACAATATTGGGGCAGGATAACCCAATTATCGGTAATAATATTACCTGGTCATCCAATATTGATAATAGTATAGGCCCCCAGAGTAATACATTTGTCATCAATACATTGTCGGCTGGTAGCCATACCATTACCGTTACCGCTATTGATAGTGACGCTAACACCGTTACCAATACAGTTGATATAGTTGTAACTGATAATGCACCTGTGGTTACAATTAACACACCGACTACCGGATCTAATATTACAACGGCAACACTAACCAACTTTACAGCAACGATTACTGACAACGAAGACGGCCTGATTACAACGGGTATTACCTGGTCATCAGATATAGACAACACTCTCACGGGTACCAGCAACAACATTACGTCAGCTGAACTAGTCACACTTGGCGCACATGTTATTACCGCCTCCGTTACTGATAGTGATGGCAACACCAGCACAGACACTGTTAATGTAACAATACAATAGACCCTATTTAAATTACCGAAAGAAAAATCTTACTTTCGGTAATTTAAATACACTACAATATCTCTATTCTGGCTTTCTCTAAAACGAAAACTAAATTCCATCATTAATAATAAACATTCAAACCCCTTACACTATTAGAAATGATAAACTCCATTTTCTATGAATCAAAAACAAAACATCTTTCTAATCGGTCCCATGGGTGCAGGCAAAACCACCATGGGGCGACAAATCGCCAAACGCCTGAATATGGATTTTGAAGACAGTGACCACGCCATAGAAACACACACCGGTGTTGATATCCCATTAATTTTTGAAAAAGAAGGTGAAGCGGGTTTTCGTAAACGTGAAACAGCGATTATTGATGAACTCACACAAAAAACACAACTGGTATTAGCCACAGGAGGTGGAGCTATATTGGCCAGAGAAAATCGTCAGTATTTAAAAAGTCGTGGAACCGTTATTTACCTGCACAGTGATATCAAATATTTACTTGAACGCGTAGCACATGATAAAAACCGCCCTCTTCTGCAAACCGCTGATCCGGCTGCTACTCTTAGGAATATTATGAAAATTCGTGAGCCCCTGTACCGAGAAACAGCAGATATCATTATTAATACCGGCCAACAGTCGATTCGTACCGTAATAAACGTTATGCTAGACAGGTTGAAAAAATTTAATAGTACATCAGGGCTAAAATGATTTCGTTAAAAGTTAATCTGGGTGAGCGTAGTTATCCAATTTGTATTGGAGAGAAACTGCTGGATCAAAGCGAACTACTCACTCAACATATTCCCGGCAATAGTGCGCTCATTGTGAGTGACGAAACAGTTGCACCTCTATATATGGACAAAATAGAAAATGCACTGAGCAATATTCGCCATAAAACACTCGTACTGCCAGACGGTGAAGAGCATAAAAATCTAAATGTACTCAATACCATTTATAATTCGCTTCTAGAAAATAAATTAGATCGAAACACAACACTCATTGCACTGGGTGGAGGCGTAATTGGTGATATAACCGGATTTGCAGCCGCCAGCTACCAACGTGGTGTTCACTTAATACAGATCCCCACTACCCTGTTATCACAGGTGGACTCATCTGTTGGTGGTAAAACAGCCGTAAACCACCCCCTGGGTAAAAATATGATAGGGGCTTTTTACCAACCTAAAGCAGTAATTGCAGATACCAGCACGCTAAACACATTAGAACAACGTCAACTTTGCTCCGGCATAGCGGAGGTTATTAAATACGGACTGATTCGGGACATCCCATTCCTTGAGTGGCTAGAAAGTAATATGGACAGTTTACTTGATAGAAATGCCGATGCACTTGCATATGCGATTGAACGTTCCTGCCGTAACAAAGCAGAAGTCGTGGCTGCCGATGAAAGAGAAAATGGGCAAAGAGCATTACTTAATTTAGGCCATACATTTGGCCATGCAATAGAAACAGGTATGGGTTATGGTGCCTGGTTACACGGTGAAGCGGTTGCCAGTGGCATGGTTATGGCAGCACGTTTATCAAACAAACTTGGCTGGATATCTGAAGCTGATGTAGATCGGGTAATCAATATTATTGAACGAGCAAACTTACCTGTAAAAGCCCCCGAACAAATTAGTGTCGATAATTTTATTGAACTTATGTCGCTAGATAAAAAAGTCACAGACGGAATATTAAATCTGGTACTTTACAAGGCGCCAGGAAAAGCCATTATTTCTAATGACTATACCCATGATATATTAAAAGAAACTATTTCTGAGAGTTATTAACCCAAACCAATAAAAGCGTCCTGGTCATCATTAATCAGGTAAAGAGATTACGAAACATGCAAAAAGGATATGATTTACGCAACCTGGCGGCTTATGCATGTAGCGAAGCAACTTCTCGAGGTCGATTACATAAGGAATCAGACCCCGTTCACCGAACACAGTATCAAAGAGACAGGGACCGAATAATACATTCAGCCGCTTTTCGTCGCCTTGAGTACAAAACACAGGTTTTTGTAAACCATGAAGGCGACCTGTTTCGTACTCGTCTGACCCACTCGCTGGAAGTCTCACAAATTGGCAGATCCATTGCCCGTGAACTACATTTACATGAGGATCTGGCAGAAACAATCGCCATTGCACATGACCTGGGGCACGCGCCCTTTGGTCATGCCGGACAGGATGCTCTCAACCGCTGCATGAAAAACTACGGAGGCTTTGAACACAACTTACAGTCACTGCGTGTAGTCGATGAACTGGAAGAAAAATACGCAGAGTTCCCCGGGCTTAATTTAAGTTTTGAATCCCGCGAAGGCATACTCAAGCACTGCTCAGCAAAAGACGCCCGAAACCTGGGTGAACTGGGCCAGCGTTTTTTAGAGAAGCACCAACCCAGTCTGGAAGCTCAGGCATGCGATAAAGCAGATGAAATAGCCTATAACAACCATGATATTGACGACGGTGTCAGATACGGTTTAATTACCATCAAACAATTGCAGGAAACACAGCTATTCAGGGAACAGTATGAAGTTGTCATGCAAAAATACCCTGACATTACTCATAACTGTTTAATACACGAAGTCATTCGTCGCATGATTAGTCGCATGGTTGTTGATTTAATCGATACCAGCCGTAACAAAATTACCGAACTAAAACTAAACCACCCTGACGATGTTAGAAACCAGACAGACTATGTCGTCGGTTTCAGTAAAGACATGCAAAAACAGACACTGGAATTAAAACGCTTTTTAATGAAAAACCTGTATCGTCATTATAGAGTCCAGAGAATGACGACAAAAGCAGAGAGAGTCTTAAATGCACTCTTTGATGCATTCATAAATGATCTTCGTATTTTGCCACCAGATGCATTACAACACTGCAATAATTTAAAAAACACAATGGGTGATAATGGAATCGCCAGAGGTGTATCCGACTATATTGCCGGCATGACAGACCGTTACGCCATTGTTGAATATGAACGTATTTTTAACCCCCGACAATTATCATTTGCTAACTTAATACCTTAGAAGCACTTTTATGGCCAAAAAAAATAACAATAAATTCGCCGGTGAATTAAACCAACAAAGTCTGGACTACTTAGGCTTAAACAAACAACCTTTTGCTAGTGAGATACTCACCGAAAAAAGTTTTTTTAATAGTCAGGCCCTGACTAAAATCACAGATAGCCTGACCCACCAAATTCAATTCAGTGATTTACTTTTATTAATTGAAGGTAACCAGGGCTCTGGTAAAACCTCATTATTTCGGCAGTTCATTCAAACTGATATAGCCAATACAAAAACCTTATCGATGCAGGCGGAAGCCACAGATACACTCGTTCAAATTCAGCAGAAAATATCTATTCATTTACAGGATTTAGGTGATGCAAACCACCTTGACGACAATTTAAAAAATTTGCAAATGTTTGACCAGACACCACTCGTTATAATAGACAACGTCCATGTACTAAGCGATACAACATTACAGGAGTTATTTCGTTATCAGCAACAATTAAAACAGGAACACGACGTTACTTTAAAAATATTGTTTTTTGCTAACTCAGGCATGACAGAAACTTTACAGAAAATAACCGATATACAAACAGATCAAATGTATGTGCAAGCAATGCCCAGGCTATCACCAAAGCAACTTGACAGCTATATAACACACAAACTACGTAGCGCAGGTTACTCAGGTAAATCGATACTGGAAAACAATGATATTCAGCAGCTATTTAAAAAATGCAATGGCACGCCTTTAGATATAATGATTCAGGCTGCACCATTTATTGATAAAGCCATTACCAGAAAAGTAACACCCGCCTCAGCAAAATGGGTTAAAGCTTTAGTTGTCATTATTACTTTATTTATATTAATAACCGGTGGTTATATAACTTATACTTATTTTTTAAATGAGAAACCAGCCGATACACCCACCATCAAGTCTTTAATATCTGAAATTCACACCCCGGACACAACGTCTCTCATCGAGGAAAGCCCAACAGAAACCGTTATAAGCGATGAACCAGATGTCATTAATATACTTAAAAATGATGACATTTCATTAGATGTGCCGGCATCAATAGAGCCAGACTCTATCGATCCTGAGCCTGATCATACCTCCAACCAGGCTGATACTATAGAAACCACTCAGAACAAAATCATCATTGAGGAAGAATCAATACAGACCACCACAAAAAATACAGTGGCAGAAAAAGACAATACAAAAGAAGCCCCAGAAACCCCGAACATAGAAGTAGACATTAAGGCAAAAATCAAAACAGCAGAACCTCTGGTTACAGCCCCTCAGGCATTACACCCTACATTACAACAACTTAATAAAATGGGATTACAGGATGCTAACTGGTTACAACAGCAAAACAGTAACAACTGGACATTACAGTTGCTCGGAGCGCGTGATCCAGAAACCCTGTTAAAGTTTGCACAGGGCAATAACCTTGCATCAAACACAGCCTGGTATAAAACCTGGTTAGCATCTAAACCATATTATGTATTGATCCATGGTAGTTACACTAATCGTAATATGGCACGTAATGCGATTGATGCTTTACCTCAGAAATTACGTTCACTTAAACCCTGGGTTAAAAGCATGAAATCGGTACAACAGGCCTTAAAATAAACCATTGTGTTTATAACCTGAAATGGAGCACAGGCTATTTAAGTTTATTACCTTATATTGGCCTGTGCACACAGCGATGAACATAGGCTATAGAAATGAACTCCTTTAACAGAAATTTAAACCTTAAAATTTTCGCTATTAACTAAAACAACTAAAATTAAATTCAACTTTTTGAATACCCACCACCACCTGGTGTTTTAATCGTTAAATAATCACCAGCTTTTATTATCTTTGAAAATTTTGCTGGACAAAATTCTCCATTAATTATGTTTTGCCCCACAGCACCGCCAGCTGCATTAATCCCCCAGGGCATATGATTTCTTCTTTCTGTTAGCAAAGTAATATGTGTATCCTGCATAAAAGTAAATGTCCGTATCAGCCCCTCTCCTCCAGATTGCTCTCCAACACCGGCTGAATTTTTTCTCAATGCATATTCATTCACCATCAGAGGGTAATTCATTTCCAGTACTTCAACGGGCGTATTAAGCGTATTAGTCATGTGCGTTTGCACACCACTCAAACCATTAAATAAATAATTTGCCCCCATACCGCCACCAATTGTTTCATAATAATCCCATGCTTTATTACTATTCTTTATAGCCGCCCCCATTGCCAGGTTGTTCATGCTTCCATGGCTGGCAGCTGGCAACTTTTGTGGTAACACCTTTGCTAATGCGCCAATAATAACATCCACTATACGGGTACTGGTTTCAACATTGCCCGCAGCAACGGCAGCCCCCCTGCCAGCATTAAGCAAACATCCGGCGGGGGCTGATAAACTGATATGACGAAAAGTTCCAGAACAGGCCGGCGTATAATCAGGCATCAAACAACGAAACACATAATAAACAGCCGCCGCTACAACAGATAAGGGGCAATTTATATTTCCTTTTACCTGACTTGCCGTTCCATTAAAATCCACATGTATTGCAGATGAACTCACCGTAATAGTCACTTTTATTTTAATATCGGTACTGCCCTGCCCATCGTCATCCATAACATCCGTAAAACCATAAACACCTGCTTTTATCTCTCTTGTTGCATCCTGCGCTATACGTGCAGCATAATCATTTAATCCACGTAATGCCTGACGGTACGCCTGTACACCAAGGTCAGTAATTAATGCCTGTAAACGCAACAACCCCCTCCTGTTTGCACTAATTTGAGCTGAAAAATCACCATGTGATTGCTGGGGATTTTTCAATACAGACAGAAAACCATCCATCACCTTTTTTTCCACTGCATTATTTTTTAATAAATGAGTTGGAGGAATAACGAGCCCTTCCTGGCTTAACTTAGATGAGACAGGCATAGAGCCGGGGCTATCAGCTCCAATGTCCGCATGATGAGCACGATTAACCACAAAACCCAGCAACACCTGCTCAAAGAATACCGGCGCAATCAGAGTAATATCAGGCAAATGCGTCCCTCCTAGATAAGGGTCATTTAATACCACCATATCGCCTGGAGCCCAGTGGACCCTGCTAACAATATCTCGAACGGCATAAGCCATGCTGCCAAGATGCACAGGGATATGTGCCGCCTGGGCGCATAACTCACCCTGTGCATCAAATACCGCACATGAGTAGTCCTGACGATCTTTAATATTAGGTGAAAAAGCAACACGTTGAAGCACGGCCCCCATTTCATCACATACCGATTCAATCCGACTGGAGAACAGGCTTAATGCAATTGCATCCATAGATTCCTCAAAAACAATGATATAAGTCAAATAATACCTTGAAATACAGGCCTTTCTCACTTATCTTTGTGCCCAACTAAAACGCTCAAACATATTAACCGAAAAATAAACAGGAAATAAACATGAATCCTTTATTATCTATCAAAGGCACTATTGCCGTTGGTTTTGTTCTTGCACTGGCCGTAGCATTCGGTATGGGTACGGGTGTTGACGGCTTAAAAACCGCTGCAATGACCTGGTTACATGTAATGGCAGGTGTAACCTGGATAGGTCTTCTTTACTACTTTAACTTCGTTCAGGTTCCTGGTGTGGGCAAAGCACTCGCTGAAGCTAACGACGGTGGCCCTGGCCCCGCAGCAATCAACAAGTACGTAGCACCTACCGCATTACTCTGGTTTCGCATGTCAGCGGCTGTGACCTGGTTAACCGGTGTCAGCGCACTCGCTTCAATTGGTGGTGGCATGCAGGGCGTCATTGATGCTTTTACCTTCCAGAATGGCATGGCAATTATTGGCCTGGGTGCATGGTTGGGTACTATTATGTTATTTAACGTATGGGTACTAATCTGGCCTAACCAGAAGAAAATCCTCGGCCTTGATGGTCTTACCCATGATGCAGATGCTATTGCAGGCGCAAAAAAAGTGGCCCTGCTAGCCTCCCGCACTAATACAGCTTTATCAATCCCTATGCTGTTATGTATGGTTGGCTATGCTCACGCATTATAAAAAACATCTAGATACTTTCTGATTAACAGCCATTAATCCTGAAGTAAAAAAGGCAGTTTCAGTTTTCTGAGCTGCCTTTTTTATGCCTGTAATTAAATCAGACAAAATACAAATATAAAATACAGCTATATCGTTTATACGCTATAACACAGTACCCCGACCTGTTACCTTTTATCTATAATTTGAAAAACCTGTAAAGCCTGATATAATCAACTGTTCCGCGGCAGCTTTTACTGCCGTTTTTGCATTTTAGGACTACTAGTTTATCTGGATATTTTTATCCGGATAAATAATCAGGCAAATTAGCTGGAATAAAAATGAACGCATCTAATCATCTTATGAAAACTTATGCACCACTTAATGTCTGTTTTGACAGGGGTGAGGGTGCCTACTTATACGATGATAAAGGAACAGCATATCTCGATGCACTCGCGGGCATTGCTGTATGTGGTTTGGGCCATACTCATCCAGCGGTCACCAAAGCCATTCAGTCTCAGGCTGAAAAACTACTGCATACATCAAATATATACTGCATACAAAACCAGCAACTACTGGCTGACAAACTATGCGAAATATCCGATATGGATCGGGTGTTTTTCTCCAACTCAGGCGCTGAAGCCAATGAAGCGGCTATTAAACTGGCGCGACTCTATGGCAACAAACAGAACATTAGCAACCCATCAATTATTGTTACCGATGGCAGTTTTCATGGGCGCACACTTGCAACCTTAAGCGCCACAGGTAACCGTAAAGTTCATGCCGGCTTTGAACCGCTGGTACAGGGTTTCACCCGAGCACCCTACAACGATATTGAAGCCATAAATTCAATTGCGCAAAACAGCAATAATATAGTTGCCATATTAGTAGAACCGATTCAGGGTGAAGGCGGTATTACGCTGCCTGATGAAAACTACCTGACTGAATTACGCCACCTTTGCGATAAAAACAACTGGTTACTAATGCTCGATGAAATTCAGACAGGTATGGGCAGAACCGGTAAATGGTTTGCTTTTCAGCACAGCGATATTAAACCAGATGTGATGACCCTGGCCAAAAGCCTGGGTAATGGCGTCCCTATAGGTGCCTGCCTTGCTAGCGGCAAAGCAGCAGAACTATTTCAGCCTGGTAATCACGGCTCTACTTTTGGTGGCAACCCGCTCGCCTGTGCAGCCGCCAATGCTGTTATTGATAGCATCACCAAAGACAAACTATATAAACGTGCTGACGAACTTGGCAAAAGAATGCTTAATGGTTTTAAGGTGCAGCTTAAAGATCTGCCCATTGTTAAATCCATTCGCGGAAAAGGCCTTATGCTAGGTATTGAGCTGGATCGCGACTGCCCTGAACTGGTCAATCTTGCTCTACAGCGACATTGTTTAATCAATGTAACTGCAGGTAGCGTAATACGTTTGCTTCCTCCCTTAATTCTATCTAATCAACAGGCAGATACCATTGTGGATGTGGTGAGCAAATTGATTAAAGATTCCTTTTAAACTAACTTACATTAAGTGGAGACGCCAATGGCGACGCGTCATTTTTTAAGCCTGCTCGACCTGACTCCTACAGAGTTCAAACAACTAATTAAGCGCGCAAGTGAACTTAAAAAAATGCAGCATGCGGGCGAAATTTATGAGCCACTAAAAAATAAAGTACTGGCGATGATTTTTGAGAAATCATCTACCCGCACCCGAGTTTCTTTTGAAGCGGGCATGGCACAGCTTGGTGGCCATGCCATGTTCCTGTCTCCACGAGATACTCAATTAGGCCGGGGCGAACCAATTGAAGATACAGCACGTGTACTATCCAGCATGGTCGACATCATCATGGTACGAACCTTTGAGCACGAAAAACTAACAACGCTAGCCAAATATTCATCCGTACCGGTAATAAATGGCCTGACCGACTGGCTTCATCCCTGCCAGTTACTTGCGGACATGCAGACATGGGCAGAGCACCGAGGCGATATGCAGGGCAAAACAGCGACCTATATAGGCGATGGTAATAATATGTGTAACTCTTATATTAATGCCGCACGCCAGCTTGATTTTAATTTGAATATAGCCTGTCCTGAAGGCTATGAACCAGATCCCGAGCTGGTTAACACTGCAGGAAACAGAGTAAATATTTTCAGAGATCCAGAAGACGCCTGTGATAATGTTGATATGATTGTAACCGACGTCTGGGCCAGCATGGGACAGGAAGAAGAACAAAAAGAACGTGAAACAGCGTTTGCCCGTTTCCAGGTAAATGATGACATTATGGCCATTGCCGATAAAGATGCCCTCTTTATGCATTGCCTGCCAGCTCACCGCGGCGAAGAAGTCAGTGCCAGTGTTATTGACGGTAAACAAAGTGTCGTGTGGGATGAAGCTGAAAACAGACTACATGCTCAAAAGGCTTTGCTTGAATTTTTACTGCGCTAATGAGTCGACCAGGCTGAATCAACCAGTACAATAAAAACCTCTTTTAACACCATTGGCAGATGACAAAACACCGGATATTTACTTAAAACTCTACCGCCATATCCTAATCTCCCATACTTTAACTTTATAAAAAGCCTGCCTCTAAGTCTCATCGCCTGGAGATAGCCTCAATAACACCCACCAACAACGGATATTCCTCCTACTAATCAGGTCTAATCAAGATACAATACGTGCATTAATAACAATCAATACCTATAACCACCAAATTAATAATGATTTTTAAGCATCTTTATTTATATGCCACTCTGCTGGCTACCTCGTCAACACTATTGTGGGCGGCCGACCAGGAAAAACACAGCGGATCATTTAACTCATGCCCCGTAAATGATTACTCTGTAGTTAAATATACTCCCCCCCCGATATTTCCTGTTGACTCAATCGAAACAACTGATATTAGTGCTGAACAGGTACAGAACGCAGGTAAATCGGTTAGCACCTTTTCAGGCAATGTCATAATAGAACGCCACCAGTTACGATTGCATGCAGATATCGTGTCACATAATAAAGAAACCCAAAAACTGGAACTCACGGGTAATATCCATGCTGATACAAACAATATGGCACTCAATGCCAGCAATGGCTGGACAAACCTGAAGACCAATGAAAGTGAATTTTTAGATAGCATCTACTATATGCCAGCAACAGGGCTCACGGGTAACACCCCCCTGCTGAGTGTTTCAGCAAATAAAAAAACACTTTTGCTGGATACACAATTTTCCACTTGCCCGACAAACAAACTGGACTGGCACATGGATGCCGGCTGGCTGGAGCTGGACCAGAGCACGGCAACCGGTACGGCTAAAAACACAATTTTCTGGGTGGGTAAAGTCCCTGTTTTTTATATACCCTGGGTTCAATTTCCACTGGGAGATGAACGTCGTAGCGGGCTCTTAATGCCTGGTATTGGTCTATCCAGCTCAAATGGTTTTGAATTTAATATCCCCTGGTACTGGAATATTGCAAGCAACCACGATGCCATTATTACCCCTGGTTATTTACACAAGCGGGGAGAAATGCTCACCACCGAATATAGATACTTAACCCACAGTAGCCATGGTAATTTAGATTTTGAATATTTAAATCACGACAAAAAATTTAATGATGAAGAGCGATACCTGATTCATTTTAATAATACAAGCAAACTAACAGACAGACTCAGTTTAAACCTGTTACTAGACGATGCATCAGATACAGAATATTTAAGCGATTTAGGCAGTAATATTAACATTAGCAATACAACTCACCTGGAAAAAAATGCCACATTAAATTACACAAACGGGCCATGGACAGCTAGATTAATGGCACAGGCATATCAGACCATAGACGAGAATATTGCACTTACCAATCGGCCTTATAAGCGCCTGCCCCAAATCACATTAACCGGAAAAGATGAACTGGTCGAAATGGATAACAGTTATTTACTCGGTGCACTTAATACAGAATGGGTTGAATTTGAGCACGAAAGCACAAACAAAGAACAGGGGTCTCGTTTTCATATATACCCTAAACTGAGTTTACCCATAGAAAGTAATGCCTGGTTTATTAAACCCAGTGTGGGTTACATGTTTACACAATATGATACAACCGATAACAATGGTAATGACACCAGCCCTGATGACAGAAACTTAAGTATACTAAGCCTTGATAGCGGGTTATTTTTTGAGCGTGATGTAATTAACGATTCATATTTACAAACACTTGAACCTCGATTATTTTATTTAAATATCCCATTTGAAGACCAGTCTCTCAACCCATTATTTGATACTTCAGAGCAGGATTTCAGCTTTGCGTCTCTATTTCGTGAAAACAGGTTTAACGGCATCGATCGAGTTGGCGATGCAAATCAGCTAACTTTGGCATTAAGCTCTCGTATCATAAATAAAAACACAGGCCATGAACTTTTTAATATTAGCATTGGTCGTATCTATTATTTTGAAGATCAGCAGGTTACTTTAAATTCAGGCCCCACGACCGATACACCCGACAGCTCCGATATTATTACTGAAATTAGTGGTAGCCTGAATAAATGGAAAGCCAGGGCAACCTATCAATGGAATACAGAGACAGATACATCAGACAAGCGCAATATTCAGTTAAGTTATGCTGCATCTGAAGATGCCGTATTTAACATCGGCTATCGTTTTCACCGCGAAGAAAATGATATAGATAACCTGGAACAGACTGATGTTTCATTTGCCTGGCCATTTGCACAGAACTATTCATTACTAACCCGATGGAATTACTCTTTAACAGAAGAGCGTGACAATGAAACATTAATTGGCCTGCAATATGAGTCCTGCTGCTGGGCACTACGTTTAGTCTCTCAGCGTTATATTACCGATGATGACGCGGACCCTTATGACAACACAATCATGCTTCAGTTCGTACTAAAAGGCTTTGGTAGCATTTCGGACAAAGATGCAACTGACACACTTAAACATGCTATCCTTGGATATCAACCGGATTATTAACATGCAGTACAACAGAATGAATTTTTTCCCTTTATTACTACTCTCAGGATTAACTCTTTTTTCTACACAATTATCAGCCATTGAAGAAATCAATTCAGTTGCTATTATTGTCAATGAAAACATTATCAGTACGCAGGAAATAAATACTCGACTGAATGATTTCAAGCGCCAGTTAAAATTACAGAAAAAATCCCTACCCCCTGAAAAACTACTTAAAAAACAGGTTATTGAACGTATCATTTTAGATAGCATTCAATTACAGCTTGCTAAAACCCAGGGAATACACATAGATGACCTTAAACTAAATATAGCACTTGAATCTATTGCAAAGAAAAATCGCACAACATTGGATGAGATGCACAAACTACTTGAACAAAAAGGCATTAATTACAAAAGTTTTCGTGAACAAACTCGAAAAGATATGATCATTCGTCAACTTCAAAAACGTATGATATATAGCCGAGTAAAAGTATCACAACAGGAAATTGATATTTTCCTGGAACAACAAAAACAGTCAGGCGACTCAGCTAATGACAAATACCATCTGGCTCATATTCTCATTGCCACACCTGAAGCAGCATCACCTGAGGATATAAGCAAAGCGCTAGACAAAGCAAAAAAAGCCATCGTTCAGCTAAATGAAGGCACACCATTTGACGATATTGCATTACGCTATTCCGATGGTCGCCATGCATTAAAAGGCGGGGACCTTGGCCTACGCAGTGCAGCTCAACTCCCCTCATTATTTCTTGATGCAGCAAGAAGACTAAACACAAATGAGACCACAACCCCTTTGCGCAGCGCAAGCGGCTTTCACATACTCAAGCTACTGGACAAAAAAACCCAGCAGCACATTGTTAAACAAACTCATGCCAGACATATACTTATTAAAATAGATAAAATAACCAGCAGTGAAGATGCGCGAAAAAAACTCAACAAAGTAAAATTAAAATTAGACAAAGGCGAGGACTTCACAAAACTTGCAGCTGAATACTCTCAGGACCCGGGCTCCAAAAACAACGGTGGCGATCTTGGCTGGGCAGCAGAAGGTACATTTGTTCCGCGTTTTACCCAGGTGATGAATTCACTTAAAAGCGGCCAGACATCTGAGCCATTTAAGAGTCAGTTTGGCTGGCATATTATGCAGGTTATAGAACGCCGGCAACAAGACGAAACAGAACAGCTTATTCAGCAGAAAGCAGAGCTTGCAATACAAAATCGTAAAGCAGATGAAGAGCTTCAACTATGGCTTCGACGTGCCCGTGATGAAGCCTATGTAGAATACCGTATAGAGACAGACGGTTAACAAAATGCAACCTGTCATTGCAATTACACCTGGCGAACCGGCGGGTATTGGCCCAGACCTTGCTGTAATAACCGCCCAGGAAAATATCGACTGTAAACGCATTTACTTTGCCGACCCTGATGTACTTATAAATCGAGCACAGGCTTTAAAAATTAATGTCAACATTCAAACCCTTTCTACACTAAAAAATATTCCTGCTCCTGAAAAAAATACGCTTTATGTTTACCCTGTAAAAACACACAGCCGTGTAGAGGCAGGCAAACTAAATACTGACAATGCAACTTACGTTTTAGATTGCATTCAACTTGCCGTTAAATCACAACAAAATAACCAGACCCATGCGCTTATGACTGGCCCCATACATAAGGGCATCATTAATCAGGCTGGAATTGCATTTTCAGGACACACTGAGTTTCTGGCTGAATTAAGCACGGGCACCCCTGTGATGATGCTAGCCGCTGAAAAAGAAAAATTACGTGTTGCTTTAGTCACCACACACCTGCCTTTAAACAAGGTGAGTGCTTCCATTACAAAAGACAAACTACAACAGGTAATATCAATTTTACACCATGATTTAGAAAACAAATATGGAATTAAAAATCCACGTATATTAGTTTGCGGGCTTAATCCACATGCGGGTGAAGGAGGCCATATGGGAATGGAAGAAATTGAAACTATTTCACCTGTTTTAGATAATTTTCGACAGCAGGGCTTTAATTTAACCGGCCCTTTACCTGCTGACACTTTATTTACAGCCAAATATTTACAAGGTGCTGATGCCGTATTGGCGATGTATCATGATCAGGGATTACCCGTGCTAAAACACGTTGGTTTTGGTCATGCTATTAACATTACATTAGGCTTACCCATTATTCGCACCTCTGTTGATCACGGTACCGCTCTCGACCTTGCTGGCACATCAAAAATTGATACGGGCAGTTACATTGCCGCATTAGAAACGGCAATTCATCTGGCTAATAACCAGACGATTACAACGGCAATATAATCATGGCAATAAAACATCATGCTAAAAAACGTTTTGGTCAGAATTTTTTATCTGATCCAGGAATAATTCAACGCATTGTTCAAAGCATTAATCCAAAACAGGGCGATCGATTAATAGAAATAGGTCCTGGCCTTGGTGCATTAACCTGCCCTGTCTTAAAGCTGGCAGGTGAAATGGATGTCATCGAACTGGACAGAGATATAGTCCCCAAACTTCAGCTTAACTGTGGCCTGGATGCAGTACACAACAACAAGCTTCGTATTCATAATATCGATGTACTGAATTTTAATTTTTCTGATCTAAATTACGCAGAACCATTACGCATCATCGGCAACCTGCCCTACAATATTTCCACACCTATCATCTTTCATCTAGTTGAATACAGTAACATTATTCATGACATGTACTTTATGTTACAAAAAGAAGTTGTATTGCGCCTGGCTGCAAAACCCGATACCAGCAACTACAGTCGACTGTCAGTAATGGCACAATATTATTTTCAGATAGATGCACTCTTTCTCGTTCCACCTGAATCATTCGAGCCTGTTCCAAAAGTAGAATCAGCTATCGTTCGTCTTATTCCCCATAAAGAAAAACCCATAAAAATAGATGATGACAAAGCATTTGCTAAACTGGTAACCCAGGCATTTTCACAGCGCCGTAAAACATTACGTAATGTACTTAAAGGAATTTGCAGTGCCCAACAGCTTGAATCAATAGACATATCTCCTTCGATGCGTGCCCAATCTCTCAGCCTGGCGCAATTTGCTAAAATTTATAATATTATTTCTTAAATTTATTCACTGAATTTTACGCCATATTTTGTTAAACTGGCATCGAACTTAATGGCGGTATCCTATGAATGATGATTCTTACAAGATTAGTGTAGAAGTAACACCCAACTACATAGAAGAACAGTCAAAACCAGAGCATGAACATTATGTCTTCTCATATACAGTAACTATCATCAATGAGGGTAAAAAGCCCGCCCGCCTGCTCACACGGCACTGGCTTATAACCGATGCACTGGGAGAAACCCAGGAAGTTAAAGGCGACGGTGTTGTTGGAGAGCAACCTTACCTGAAACCGGGGGAAGGCTTTCAATATACCAGTGGTACTATGATGAAAACGCCAAGCGGCTCAATGACAGGTAGTTACCAAATGATTGCTGATGACGGTTTTCATTTTGACGTAGACATTCCTGAATTTTACCTGTTAGCCCCCACTACTTTACATTAAATAAAAAAGACCTGTCTAAAGAGAAAATAATATGGGGCTAAAATTTAGTTACACTCTATTAGCGCCTCTATATGATTCGATTGTTGGTTCCGCTACCCAGAAAATGCGTATAACCAGCCTGCAAAGACTCAATCAGGCAACTCCTCAAAATATACTCATTAACGGCATAGGTACAGGCCTCGATATCCCTTTTTTGCTTGGACATCATAATTACACAGCAACAGACCTGACTCCCGCCATGCTTAGTAAGTGTGCAGCTAAAGTCTCACAGCATAATATAGAAATTAATTTATTTACCGCTGATGTTATGCAACTCCCTTTTGATAACAATCAGTTTGATGCCGTTTTAATGAACCTGATCTTAGCCGTTGTACCAAATCCTGTTTTAGCATTACAGGAAGCAAGCAGAGTAGTAAAACCAGGTGGGAAAATTTATATTATGGATAAATTTATTAAACCAGGTCAATTTGCACCTACACGGCGTTTATTAAATTTTTTTATACGGCATATCGCTACACGTACTGACGTCGTATTTGAAAACCTGCTTATGCAATGCCCTGAACTTAAATTACTAAAAAATAATCCGTCACTTATGAACGGGTGGTTTCGCTTAATCGACCTTGAAAAAAACACGCCTGAAAAAACAGGTAATTAATATGGCGACTTATGCAATTGGTGATATTCAAGGGTGCTATAAACAACTAAAAGAGCTGCTGACAAAACTTGGATTCAAATCCGACAAAGACAAGCTCTGGCTTGCCGGGGATATTGTTAACCGCGGACCAGACTCTTTAAAAACATTACGTCTTATTAAATCACTTGGAGACAATGCGGTGACTGTTTTAGGTAATCATGACCTACATTTACTCGCTGTCGCTAATGGGCGTAAAAAACAAAATAAAAAAGACACAATACAGACTATTCTTGAAGCCAGAGACGCTGATGCTTTACTTGACTGGCTGCTGCATCGTCCGCTCACCCACTACCAGAAAAAAAATCATATCTGCCTTGTTCATGCTGGTATTCATCCAAAATGGACATTAAATCAGATATTAAATTATTCAAAAGAGATAGAAAACATTTTACAAGGGCCAAAATCCCATGAATTTTTTCATCACATGTATGGTGACAAGCCGCGTAAATGGTCTGACAATTTAACTGGCTGGGACAGGTTACGCTTTATCACTAATAGCTTCACAAGAATGCGCTATATCAATGATGATTTAAAGCTTTGCCTTAAGGAGAAAGGCGCACCAGTAAATAAAAGCGATGACATTCATCCGTGGTTTGAATTTGAAAGAAAAGAACCAGATTTAAATATCGTATTCGGACATTGGTCTACGCTAACTGATCCAGAAAAAAAACATTTTTACCCGTTAGACACGGGATGTTTATGGGGAGGAAAACTCACTGCACTTAAAATCAACAGTAAACTTAAAAAAAGAGTAACAATTAACTGCCCTAAATCTCAACCAATCAGTTAATCTAATTAAAAATATTATTTTTTTCTTTCATAAGAAACAATACGAAAACTAAAGTTATTCTTTTCATCTGATTCAACCTTTGTTTCATTAGTAACATCCCACTCCGACAGAACAAGATCAGGAAACCAGGCGTCACCCTCACACACCGCATTTACATGCGTTAAATATAATCTGTCAGCCAGACCAATCATCTGCTGGTATATATTAGCCCCACCAATTATCATCACTTCATCAATATTAGCCACCAGCTTAAGTGCTGCATCAATACTATCGACAGAAGAAACACCCTCTGCTACAAAACCACTACGGCTAATAACAATATTCTGCCTGCCGGGTAAAGGCTTACCAATGGATTCAAAGGTTTTACGCCCCATGATAACGGGTTTACCCATGGTAATTTTTTTAAAATGCCTGAAGTCAGCAGGCAAATACCATGGCATCCCATTATCAGAACCAATCAGCCTGTTCTCATCAAGTGCTGCAACTAAAGATACAATCATACCGATATAGGCGCCTTAATATGCGGGTGAGATTGATAATCCAGCAACTCAAAATCTTCAAATGTAAAATCAAATATATCTTTTACATGCGAGTTAATTTTCAGTGATGGCAATGCATATGTATCACGAGATAGTTGCTCATTAACCTGTTCAAGGTGATTGTTATATAAATGTGCGTCACCCAGTGTATGAACAAAATCCCCTACTTCCAGATCAACAACCTGTGCAATCATCATAGTAAGCAATGCATATGATGCAATATTAAATGGCACACCAAGAAAAATATCAGCACTACGCTGATATAACTGGCAGGAAAGTTTTCCATCTGCAACATAAAACTGAAAAAATGCATGGCAGGGTGCAAGTGCCATTTTACCCTGCTTTACATTTTCCTGAGGGGGAAAGGATTCATCGGGCAAATCTGAAATATTCCAGGCGGAGACTATAATTCGACGACTGTTTGGATTTGATTTTAAAAGTTGGATGATTTCAGAAATCTGGTCGATCATTTCACCTTTAGGCGATGGCCAGTTACGCCATTGATAACCATAAACGGGGCCAAGATCACCTGATTCATCTGCCCATGCATCCCATATTTTTACACCATTATCCGTCAGGTATTGAATATTTGTCTCGCCCTTAAGAAACCACAGTAATTCATGCACTATAGATTTTAAATGACATTTTTTTGTAGTGACCAGTGGAAAGCCTTCTGATAAATCAAAACGCATCTGATAACCAAAAACAGAAATCGTTCCTGTACCTGTTCTATCACCTTTTTGTACGCCATTTTCTTTTACATGACGCATTAAATCCAAGTATTGTTTCATATTTAATTAACTGCTTTTTTTCTATAGGCGATGACCAATACCACTATACCAATTACTATCATGGGGATAGAAAGCTGCTGGCCTTTAGTCATCCAGCCAAACATAACAAAATTTAAATGTGCATCAGGGGTCCTGAAAAATTCAGTTATAAAGCGGAAAAGCCCATAACATAAAATAAACATCGCACTCACTGCCATTTTAGGTTTTGCTGTTCGTGAATATAAAAATAAAATAATAAAGAGCACCAAGCCTTCAGATAATGCCTGATACAGAGATGAAGGGTGCCTTGCAATATGGTCACCATAATCCAGCGCCCAGGGAACAAGCGAATCTACGGGACGCCCCCAGAGTTCTTTATTTATAAAATTACCAATACGACCAAAGCCCAGACCCAATGGAACCATAGGTGCAATAAAATCATTTACTTCAAAATACGTTTTACCTGACTTTTTAGCAAATAAATACACCCCGATAATGACCCCAATTAATCCGCCATGAAAAGACATACCGCCTTCCCATATACGAACTAATATCAACGGATTATCTATAAATTTATCAAAGTTATAAAAAAGAATGTAACCTATTCTGCCACCGAGTATGACACCCAGTGCGCCATAGAATAAAACATCAGAAACCTGTTCTTTATTCCAGCCTGAATCAGCCTGTTTAGCACGATAATTACCAAGCGCCCACGCTGACATAAATGCACATAAGTACATTAAACCGTACCAGTGAACTTGTGCGAAGCCTAAATCGAGGGCTACGGGATCTATTTCTGGATATATAATCATGGTGGGGATGGTAACAGAAAGGAGCGACTAGCTGAATCTCGTTTTCAAATACTTTATTTATTAGCCTGCTTAATTAGAACTAAGGTGTCCGCAACTAACATAATCCAGTATTTCTGTGCTCTTACAACATAACAAAGAGAGACTATTCAGCTAGATCAGGTCACCTCATCTAGCGAACTTTACCCTTGTCAACTGTACCAAAAGAAGCATAAATAAGTAGAGCAACAGATCCACCCAAGCATGCCCAGGACAATAGGTCCAACCAGCCATTACCAATCAATGCTGAAACCAGACCCAAAAGACAAACACAGTTTATAACCAGCGGCCAGAAATATATACGCCAGGCTGACTGTGATGTTTTGTGAGATTTGCGTGTCATTTAATCACTCTCAGTAATCGGCATAATATTTAACTCAGCCAAACGTTTTTCAATAGATTTATTACGCCGTGCCAGCCAGAGATACAGGCCAGACCCGAGAACAATAATCGCAGCAATATCCAGCAATGCCCAGATAACTTTCAGGGGTAAACCACCATAATCACCAAAGTGCAAAGGCACAGACAGGTTAATCATACTTATATACCAGGGTGTTTTCTCAATAGCGGTTACAGTACCCGTTCTGGCATCCACCAGAGCAACTGTAATCAGGCGCTCAGTCAATGGCGTATCACCACGCAGGGCAACCGTATAATGATGCGGTGTTGCAAAAGGACTACCTGGCCATGAAATAAAAGAAATATCAGCATCAGGCACCTGGTTAAAAATAGAACCTCGTACAACATCAGGCGACACCTGCTCTGTCGGTGGCCTGATTCCCTTGTATGGTGCCGCTATATCAGCAAGCTGGCCCTGTTGCCAGATGGCAGTAATCGGCGTAATCATGGTCAGTATAAGCCCGGTAATGCCTACAACACTTACCCAGGCCAGCGTGATAATACCAGCCATATTATGCATATCGAGCCATTTAACTCTGTTTCTACAGCCTTTACGTACTATTGCAAATGGCAGTCGGCGCATAAATGGAGCATAAACTACAGCACCTGACACTACCGACACCATAAAAACAAACCCCATCAAGCCCAGAAACAAAGTACCCGGCAAGCCCATCAACAAACTGGCATGCAAATCCAGTAGAAAATGCATAACGCCTTCATTAGGCGGTGATAGCAACAGCCGCTTACCCGTCTGGCTATCAAACGGAATAATATGCACATCCCCTTCCTCTGCCTCCATGGTCTCCCCAAGCACCGCACTCACCTTTGATTTATCTTTATTCCAGGTTAGAAACATCAATACCCATCCAGGATTTTCTGCTTTTGCCTCATGAACAACAGCCTCAAGACTAATCAGGGAATCTTCCGCTGCGACCTCAGACAACTCAGAGACCTGGGTAACAGGAGCCTGGGTTAACTGATCTATTTCATCATGAAAAATTAATGGCAACCCTGTAATACACAGCATTAACAAAAAAACGCTGCAAATGAGACTGCTCCATTTATGAACAAGGTACCAGTTCCTGATGCTTTTTCCGGATAATGCCACAACCCTCTCCCTAAAAACGGTATTCAATGCCAGCCATAATCGTGCGTGGATTTAGCAACGTTGCGGAGTCTGCAGCAGTCGTGGCACCGCTCAAAATTGATACCTCATTATCACTATCAAACAGATTTTCAGCGCTAATATAAAAACGCGTGGATTTCAACGTATAAGCAATTTGTGCATTAGCTAACGCGTAGGCATCAACTTTTCCACGTGGCATATTGGTTGCATCAGAGTAATAAGCATCGGTATAACGAACATGAGCACTGATCTCAAAATGGGTGACTGGTGAAGTAATAAATCCCAGGTCCAGAGAAAAAGCCGGTGATCTTGCCAGTTCATTGCCTTCGACGGTTGGGTCGGCATAACGCTCAACTTTCGTTTGCAACAGCCCCAGGTTAGCAAATATTTCGTTTCCTGGTGAAAAGAGGTAGCTCACCCCCGTTTCAATACCATAAGTAAGCGCTTTTTCTGCATTTCGAATAACAGTTGAATTAGCCGCCAATGTAAACGGCAGTTGCATATCTTCAAAGTCGTTATAAAAGATATTTGCCGTCAGGCCTAGCCGGCCATTCATCATACTGCCGCGAGCAAACCCCTCATAATTCCAGACAAACTCAGGCTCATAAGTATAAGCCTCAAAAGGCGGGCTAAAGGTAATCCCTGCACCGCCGCCATTGTAACCCCGCCCGGCAGTAAAGCCGACAGTCCAGTCATTATGCACTTCCATAGACAAGGTCGCTTTCGGTAAGAACTCACTGTAGGTTTCTTTAAAATCCAACGCCAATGGGCCAGCACTTCCCGCACGATAACGCGCCTCTTCCTCATAACGAGCACCAACGGTAAGATTATATTCATCATTAATCCACCAGCTCACTTCTCCAAACAAAGCATCACTTTCTGTTTTATCGCGGAAGCCACCACCACCTAACACATCGATAACCTCATCCTGCTCCGTTCTAAAAATATACGCGCCTACAAAACCAGACACACCAGCATCTTCTGCATTTAATCTAATCAACGGTTGAAACACCGTCTCATCACCCTCAATACGTAGATTACCCAGCCCCGGTGGTGAATGACGCTCAGTGCTAAAATCCGTCGTAGAAAGATTCACTTCAACAATGGCACTATCAGAGACAATCCAACTTGTGTCCCATATCCCATATGTGTTCTTTGATCGAAAAGTAGGCTGGTCAGGGAACTCCGCTACCCGATCTTCAAATGGTCGAACGACACGCTCCGACTGGGGCGCACGGCCATCCGTACGACCAAAAGTAAGCATGGAACGAATATTTTCACCAGGCGTGAACAAGAGTTTTCCTCGAATCATTTCAGTTCGATAGAGATCAGGATCACTCTCCTGCGCATAAGGGGTAAAATCAACAGCACTTTCACTGGACTGATAATCTGCCGCCAGTCTAAAGGCCAGCACATCATCAAGAACGGGACCTGAAATAGCGACAGAGCCTACACGGTTTTTCTGATCACCAACCATACCACGCACCGTTCCCTCCCAATTAAATGTTGGATCAGCAGTGCGTATCACAATAGCTCCCGCAATAGAATTGCGTCCCTGCTGAGTACTTTGCGGCCCACGATAAACCTCAACCTGACTCACATCCCAAAGGCTGGTATCCTGAAAAAGCGTCTCATTAAATCCCAGGGTACGACCATCAACCTGATAATTTAACCGGGGCCGTGTACCTGCAAAAAAAGCATTAGCACCTGATGCTGGCCCCGTTCCATCCACGCCTCGTACAGCAGGCGCATCGTTACCCGGCTCAACCGTTACGATATTCGGTATATGATCCAGCACATTATTGGATGTAGTAACACCGGGCATACCTTCAAGATCCTCACCTCTCATCACCATGACACTCGATGCAGTATCACGCAACGAACGACTTGTGTTTTCTCCTGTCACCATAACCGGCTCAAGCACCGTGACATCCTGCTCTTCATTTAATACCTTATCGGCAATAGCTGTTTGCATATAACCTGATAACACTATGCTGGCCACTAAAACAGGCATACTCACAGCCGATAATACATTTTTCATTTAACACACCTTAATTTATACATAAATATAGTCGGATCGAACAATAAACGACACCGCACTCACTTGAAAATGATTCTCATTCATTGTACCTTTGCAGATTATCTTCACCACTCCAAAAAACCTCAAACCAATCCAAAAGCGACAAAGGCGTCACTATTTATATGAAAAGCTGGTCCCATCATCGTGACACCCTGTTTAATCGACTCCCTTTATGGGGCCCCGGCCCGGATACCCTGATCTCCAGCGTATCTGGCTCCGTTGTCGTTTATAATTCCAGGCTTGATGCTTTTGAGGGTAAAGGCCATGCACAGCCTTATGCCGTTCTCGGTTTGTGCATGGCAGGTGGCGGGCGAACTCGAAAAGTAAATGACCTTGTTCGTATGGATGATGTATGGCGGCCAGGCAGAGTAGGCCTGGCATTACCCGGACCCGCAGCCCAGGGATTTACACCCTCGATGGATATGCTTGCCGTCTCCTTTGATCTTGATGACGTCCCCGCATGTCATGGCAAAAAGTTAGACGTTGAGGATTTACGTGTAGCAGCAAGCCAGTTATTCGATGATAAACTCATGTCCGCCGTCCTGATTGCGCTATTACATGATGCTGAAGCACATGGCACATCATCAGCATTTTTTGATCATGGACTTTCACTCATATTACATAGACTCGCAACACAGACGAGCCTTAGTACCGCCCCCCCACTAACCAACAGATTTAAGCAAAATAGACTGGCTGGCATAACCGAACTTATTGAATCACGACTGGACGAAGATTTACGAGTGAAAGAGCTGGCAGAAATTCTAGGGCTGGGTACCCGAACCTTTACCCGAATATTCAAGCAGCAAATGGGAGCCACGCCATATAAATATCTGACAATGAGGCGTATGGAACGGGCAAAAACACTTCTAAAATCAGACGTCTCGGTAACCCTGACAGCATCATCAGTTGGTTATGCAAATCCGGCAAAATTTGCCGCAGCTTTTCGTCGCTGGGTAGGCGTTACACCTTCAGAATGGAAAGGTACAAAAAGATAAAAATATGCACTTAAATTAAGATATAACCCCACTTAACTTTCTCATCGCGTACAAATATTTTTATCCTGCTCAATGCTTAATAACTCACTACATTGCATTTCAGGTAACTAATTTTGTAATAATCAGAACCCCAAACTCACGACACCGCCCGCTCTGAGTGGCGCCAATAAGGGGCCACTGCACTTAAATCCCCTTCGAGCGGTAACGGATTCTGTTTTGCCTTTATCACAGG
>JADGFA010000022.1 GCA_016744065.1 Gammaproteobacteria bacterium | reverse complement strand
TTTCTGGCTTGAGTTGGAAGAGAAGCTTGCTATAGATTTACCTGTTACAGCAGATAATAGTGGTATTAAAAGTAAAAAACAAAGTATAAAAAATAAAATTAATTTAAATCCAGATTTAGGTGAAGCGTTTCCTGAGCATTACCGTTTATTGTGTCATCACCTGTCTTTATCTCGGTCACGTCATTATAGTCCGCTACTGGTTGATCGTCTGGAAAAGCTGGTTATTAGTGCACATCAAATATATTACAAACGAAAAACACATTTATTAGTTTCAGTGTTGATGTATTTTACTTCGGGCTTTGCACAATCGATTAGAAAAGAGTGGCGCTGGGTTTTGATTTCTGGCATTTTATTTTTTGGTACATTGTCTGGTATGTTGGTTACATTGCAATATTATCCCGATATGGTTTATACCGTTATCCCAGGGGAGCAGTTGGCTCAGATGGAGTCAATGTATGATCCATTACAGGATAAAATTGGCCGTGGCAGGGATTCAGGTAGTGATTTTGAAATGTTTGGTTTTTATATTTTTAATAATACAGGAATTGGCCTGAGAACATTTGCAAGTGGTTTATTGTTTGGTATTGGTACGATTCTTACTCTGGTTTTTAATGGGCTGAGTATTGGTGGTGTTGCTGGTTATCTAACCTACATTGGATATGGGGAGACTTTCTGGCCGTTTGTATCAGGACATAGTGCAATGGAGTTATCTGCTATTGTTTTGTCGGGTGCTGCAGGTTTCAAGCTGGGTTTTTCCGTAATAAGTCCAGGGCGAAAAAGTCGTATAAGATCATTGACCGATAGTGCACGTGAAGCTGTGTTTCTGATGTATGGTGTAGCGAGTATGTTTATTATTGCTGCATTTATTGAAGCTTACTGGTCATCAATGTCAGATATTCCGTCAATGGTTAAGTATATAGTCGGCATAGTTAACTGGTTATTATTATTAGCGTACTTTATATTTGTCGGGCGTCGAAATGCAGTTAGATAAAATAATTATTGCATTAAGGCAGCGTACACCCTGGGAAGCAATGGATTTGGGTGTAATGGTCATGCGTAAATTGTGGCCGATTATTTTTTTCCCCTGGCTTATATTAATGTCAGGTGTTCTGCTGTTTGTTGTTTTTGTTGAATATCAGGGGTACTGGTATTTTGCGGGCATTTTTATGTGGCTTTTAAAGCCCGTTTATGAAAGTATGATTTTGCATATTATTAGCCGAGGTATTTTTGGAGAGTACTTAAGTGTTTCAGATGTTTACGCTTCTATGGGCGTCTGGTTAAAAACGGGTTTACGAACTACGTTTTTCTTCTGGCGCTTATCCCCGTCACGTTCATTTAATATGCCTGTTAACTTGCTTGAGGGCCTGACTGGTGCCAGGCGAAAACAACGGCTTGAATCTTTGCACCGTGTGCCCGGATCTCATTCTATGGGCCTGACCATTATTGGCGTGCATTTTGAATACGTTGTTTTAATGACACTTTATATTTTGATTGTTTTTATTGCGCCTGACTCAACTACTGAGTATTTTAATTCGGTAATGGATAATTCAGCTGATCAAACGCTCTGGATTATTATCGGTTCAGTTTTATATGCACTTACGATTTTTATACTTGAGCCGTTTTATGTGGCCTCAGGTTTTATGCTTTATCTGAACAGGAGAACGCAGTTAGAAGGCTGGGATGTGGAGCTGGATTTTAAGAAACTGGCACAACGTATTGTTGATCCGCACGCTTATTCGACTAAAAACATGAATAAAAAATCCATGAATATGGAAAATAATCATGGCTAGAATTATTTTTTTATCTGTTTTTCTATTTATCTGTAATATGACGTTAGCCTCGTCTGTGGCTGAAACTGTTGAAAAAAACAAGCCTGCTTCAGTGGATAAGCGTCCGAAAATTTCCAGTGAGCGAAAAGAAATTGAGAACTCTAAGTCAATTATTAAAGATGTAGTATCTAAAGAGCCCTTTGTTAATGTTCAGGAAGAAAAAGTCTGGAATTTTGAAGAAGACGATGTAGATGATGAAGGTGTAAACCCTGATATTAAATGGCTAAGTGATATCGTTAGCTTTATTTCTATGATTATCGAAGCTGCGCTTTGGTTGATACCAGTATTAGTGGTTTTTTATCTTTATCGATATCGACGGGTCTGGCTTAATTTGATACAGAAAAACACCCTGAAAAAGAGTGAACGGGAATTACCAGAAACCTTATTTGGTTTAGATGTCAGGAAGGAAAGTCTACCTGACAACATAGAGAAAGCGGCACAGCAGTTGTGGTTAGAAAAACAGTATCGTGAAGCCGTAAGCTTATTATACCGTGGTGCGCTTATTGCATTATTTAAAAAATACAGATTCGAATTACCTCCGGGAGCCACTGAGCAAGATTGTATTCATCAACTTCAGCTTAATAATCAGAACAGTTCTATTATTGAAGAACGTATAGACCGGTTTGAAAAATTAACAGATGTCTGGATTAGTGTCGCTTATGCACATCGTTTTCCAGATGATGTTGTATTTACGCAGATATGCGATGAATGGAATCAGTGTTTTTCTGATGATGAGGGCGATTGATTAATGGCGCTTAAATCAAATAAAAATAGTTCTGATGGTCTTTTGTATGCTCTGGTTGCTTTAATATTTGTCGGCGTAGTCGCCTGGGTTTACTCACAACTTGAGTATCGTATTGTTGAAGAAGACAAAGGGTATCAGGGTGAGGCAAAAACGAACCATTACCTGGCGGCTGAGTTTTTTCTTTTGCGTATGGGGCAGAAAGCAGAAAAGATTAAGTTATTTAGTGGTAAAGAGACATCGTTAAATGATAATGATACATTGCTGGTTCCCAGTGTAAGGCTTGCATTTGATATGCGAAGATCGGAAGAAATGCTTGAATGGGTTGAAAGTGGGGGGCATTTAATTATTACAGCTCAGCCAGATTCTGAAAATGAATCGGATCAGCGCGATCATATTTTAGCAAAACTGGGATTGTTTATAGAACGACAGGCACTTAATGAGGATTCAACTCAGGAAGATGAACCCGTTGATATAGCTATTAATGATGAAGATGATTTCTGGCAAATAGATTTTGATGATTATCTGGTTATTTCCAGTACGCCTGAGTTTAATTCGGAAGTTGTCTGGACAGTTAAAGATGAAGACAGGCTACACGCGGTTCAGGTTAAAGTAGGTAGAGGCCGACTCACATTAATGACTGAAATGAGAATGTTTAGAAATGGTTATATAGATAAATTTGATCATGCTGCCTTTTTGTTTTCTTTAGCAAATGACCAGTTAGTATCGGGTAATGAGGGTGTTTTTTATTATTCACTTTTTGAAGAGAAAATATCTTTATTGCAATGGTTATGGGAAAACGCCAGCCCTTTAGTACTGTCTCTTTTTGCTTTGGGCATTATTGTATTGTGGATGATGATTCCACGTTTTGGGCCTTTAATTAATGTGCATAGCCCCGTTAGAAGGCAGTTTTTAGATCATCTTACGGCTTCTGGTAATTATCATTGGCGTCAGGGGCATTATTATCGTTTGATATCTGAAGTTCGAAAACAGCTAAGCCATCGAGTGAAACTGAAATATCCAGAGTGGTCTGATTTAAGTAAGCAGGATCAGATATCTCATTTTGCTGATATTAGTCAGATAGATTCACAGGTTATTGAAAAAGCATTGTTTGATTCCGGTATTGAGCAGGCTAATGATTTTACTAATAAAATTAAAATACTTGAAAAATTGAGGAAAAGTTTATGAACCAGGATGATAGCCCTGAAAATAATCAGGATGAACTGGCGTTGTTGGGAGATACAGCTTCATCTGACTTTCAACTTATTCAACAATTAAAACAGCAGATTAATAATGTATTTATCGGTCAGAAAGGTGTGGTTGATCAGGTGATGATTGCCATGCTTGCTGCAGGACATATTCTGGTTGAAGGTGTGCCCGGGTTAGGAAAAACATTGTTGGTCCGTTTGTTAGCTAAATCGATTAACGGAGAATATGCCCGTATACAGTTTACGCCGGATTTAATGCCCAGTGATATAACCGGGCATATTATGTTTGATAATGAAGCAAATAAGTTTCGTATTCGTCGTGGTCCTGTTTTTACTAACCTGTTACTTGCAGATGAAATAAATCGAGCACCTGCTAAAACTCAATCGGCATTACTGGAAGTGATGCAGGAACATCAGGTGACGCTTGAGGGTAAAGCAATGCCAGTGCCTGAGCCTTACATGGTAATGGCGACACAAAATCCGATTGAACAGGAAGGGACTTATCCATTACCTGAGGCACAACTTGATCGTTTTATAATAAAAATTAAAATTGATTATCCGAAATCTGATGAAGAGCATCTCATGGTTAAAGCGGTTACCGTTAATCAGGTTGGTGATCAGTTCTCAATTGATGATGTGGCGCAACAGTTTAAACCTGAAGATATTGTGCGTTTACAGAAACAGGCTGCTGATATTTCAGTTGATGATGCCGTTTCAGCTTATGCTGTAGATATTGTCAGAAAAACCCGGGACTGGCCAGGAATATCAAATGGTGCAGGGCCTAGAGGTGGCATTGCGATTGTGCGCTGTGCTCGAGCCTATGCATTAATGCAGGGGCGTGATTTTGTAACGCCGGATGATGTAAAGCATGTTGCATTACCTGTATTAAGACATCGTATTATTTTATCCCCAGAAATGGAACTGGAAGGTATGGATTCAGATCGGGTGATTATGGCATTGTTAGAAAAAGTACAGGCACCTAGAAGATAATATTGCTAAGGCTTTAAGTGATCTGTCATTCTTTAGTTTTATTTAAATAGCATAAAATATGAATCATGCTGTGTGATTCGGATATATATGAAAATAATTAAATTCAAACCTGATATTCGACTGGTGCAATTAATAATTGCATTGTCTTTATTTGGGCTTGCCGCCAGTATCTGGCCAGATTTAAAACCATTCTGGCTTATGTCTGTTATGGCATTATTTTTATTTTCACTATTTGATTTATGGCTGGTTTACAGGACACCACCTCCAGTCATAAAAAGAACCCTTTCTAGCTCGCTTTCTGTAGGTGTTATGAAGGAGATAAAGCTAAGTATAAAAAATCACGATAAAAAAAATATAGTCGTTGATGTTTTTGATCACTTTCCTGAACATGCTGAAGTTAAAGGTTTGCCAAGGCGTTTGTTATTAGATGAAAATGAAGTGGCGCAATTAACATACTATTTAAAACCATTGAAACGGGGCTTATTAAAGCTTGTTCAAACAGAATGCCTTGTGACGTCAGCATTTTCATTATGGCGCTATAAACATCTGTTGCCTGTAGTTGATCAGGTACGAGTTTATCCAAATTATGCACCGGTTATTGAATATGCATTATTAGCGACTGAAAATCATTTAAGTATGATGGGGATATTAAAACACCGTCGTCGTGGGCAGGGTATGGAGTTTCATCAGTTACGTGAGTTCAGGGATGGTGACAGTATCAGGCAAATAGACTGGAAAGCATCATCACGTATGCACAAAATGATTGCTCGTGAATATCAGGATGAAAGAGATCAGCAAATTATAGTGATGATGGACTGTGGTCATCGTATGCTGGCGCAGGATGGTGATTTATCTCATTTTGATTACAGTTTGAATGCCCTGTTATTATTAGCTTATGTGGCATTGAGGCAAGGTGATTCAGTTGGTGTTTCCACGTTCAGTCACGAAGATCAACGCTGGGTTAAACCTGTTAAAGGTGTGGCAAATATAAATGCACTACTCAATGGTATCTTTGATTTACAGCCTGGTTCAGCAGCACCTGATTATTCATCTGGTGCGCGTGATTTAATTCTTCGCCAACGTAAACGATCTCTGGTATTGATTCTTACTAATTTACGTGATGATGACTGTGATGATTTAAAGTCTGCGGTGCATTTATTGAAAAAATACCACAAAGTGGTGGTTGCAAGTTTGCAGGAGCAGGCTGTTATTGATCGGTTAGAGAGCCCCGTTGTTAATTTACAGGATGCATTAACGGTCGCATCAACTCATGCGTACCAGGCCAAACGTGATTTGCTGGTTAAGCAGTTACGTAATAATGGAATAAATACCCTGGATGTATTGCCACAGGATCTGGCTCTGTCTTTAACCAATACCTATTTAGACCTGAAAGCATCAGGTCAGATCTGAATGACATTTAGTTAAGCCCTGGCATAGCTCAAGTGCGGGTTTTAAAAAGAATAACAGGTAAAAATAGATACAAAGAATTGCCATTTTTGAATAGCTGTCGTTCTTCGCGTTTGCTCAGGATAACAGTTGCAGGGTAGTCTAAATGCAATGGATCTATCTGCTTTTTGTCGGCTGGTTCAATCGTTGTGGCTTCGCTATAACGATTGAATAGATAAAAAACATGCTCATTTTACAGTGATGCTGTAATATTCATTTATGAGTAAACCGATTCAAACTGACCGAATTAGCTGGTCGCAAATATTCCAGGCAGCAAAATCATATAAACGTAGTATATGGATAGCAAATTTCATTGCTATTTTTGCCGCAGTCTTAAGCGCGCCTGTTCCCATGTTAATGCCATTACTTGTTGATGAAGTATTGTTAGAAAAGCCAGGCTTTTTAATTGCAGGAATGAATGCTGTTTTTCCTGAAAGCTGGTGGAGCGCGGCATTTTATATAATTGTTATTATGTTTTTAACGATTTTTTTACGTTTATCATCCATGTTGCTGGCGGTGTGGCAAACGTTCAGGTTTACCCTGGTTGCTAAAGAAATTACCTGTCAGATCAGGGTTAAGTTATTAACAAAACTTCAATTTGTTTCTATGGCTGAATATGAAACATTAGGAAGTGGTACTGTTGCATCACATCTGGTAACGGATGTAGAGGCAGTTGATAATTTTATTGGCAGTGCTTTAAGTAAGTTTGTTGTTGCCGTACTATCGATTGTTGGTGTTGCGGTCATTTTATTGTGGATTCACTGGCAACTGGCATTGTTCATATTAATTATGAATCCGGTTGTTATTTATTTTACAACTGTTTTAGGGCGTAGAGTAAAACACCTGAAACGTCGTGAAAATTCAGCTTTTGAGCTATTTCAACAGTCATTAAGTGAAACCCTGGATGCTATTCATCAAATTAGAGCAGCAAATAGAGAACAACATTATATTCAGAGAGTTATTGAAAAAGCCCGCGGTATTAAATCCCATTCATCATCTTTCAGCTGGAAAAGTGATGCAGCAAACAGAGTTTCATTTTTCATTTTTTTGATGGGGTTTGAGGTTTTTCGTGCGGTTAGTATGTTGATGGTGATTTTTTCTGATCTATCTATAGGTCAGATGTTTGCTGTGTATGCGTATCTGTGGTTTATGATGGCTCCTGTACAGGAAATTCTTAGTATGCAATATAGTTATTATTCTGCTAATGCTGCTATTAGTCGATTAAATAATTTATTAGAACTGGATACAGAGCCCCAGTACAGACATGTTAGTAATCCATTTCTGGGTAATGAAAGTATTGGTTTGCATGTGGAAAACCTTCACTTTAGCTATGCTCAGGGTGAACCTGTTTTAAACGGTTTATCTCTGGATATTAAGCCAGGTGAAAAGGTTGCTATAGTGGGGGCCAGTGGCGGTGGGAAATCTACATTAGTGCAAATGCTATTGGGGATGTATGCGCCTTCTGAAGGTCAGATTTATTTTGGCGGTGTAGATGTTACTGAAATTGGTCTGGATATTGTGCGTGAAAATGTGGCAACGGTATTGCAGCATCCCGCCTTATTTAACGACACGATTCGTAATAATATAAGTTTGGGTAAAGAGTATAAAGATGAAGATCTATGGAATGCACTGGAAGTTGCTCAGTTAAGAAAAACAATAGAAGCGCTACCTGAACAATTAAATACAATTGTAGGGCGAAATGGTGTCAGGTTATCTGGTGGGCAGCGTCAACGTCTTGCTGTGGCACGCCTGGTATTATCTCAGCCTAAAGTGGTTATTCTAGATGAGGCAACGTCTGCCCTGGATACTGAAACAGAATCTAATTTACATCAGGCCATGCATGCATTTTTAAAAAATCGTACCACACTGATTATTGCCCATCGTTTAAGTGCTGTTAAGCAGGCCGACAGGGTTTATGTTTTTGAGGACGGGCAGGTAATAGATGAAGGTATACATGAAGAGATGGTGCAACGTGATGGTGTGTATAAACAACTTTATGGTGCTCATGTTGAATAGGAGGGGGAGCGAATGATAAGAATTGGTCATGGATATGATGTGCATGCCTTTGAATCAGGTGAGTTTGTTATTCTGGGTGGAGTGAAGATACCCTACGATAAACAGTTTGTAGCGCATTCTGATGGTGATGTGCTAGTGCATGCTGTTTGTGATGCTTTGCTTGGAGCAATGGCACTGGGTGATATTGGTCATCATTTTCCTGATACGGATAATGCTTATAAAGGCGCTGATAGTCGTGATTTACTTAAACAGGTCTATAAACTCATTATTGATCAGGGTTTTAGTCTGGTTAATCTTGATGTTACTGTTATTGCTCAGGCCCCCAAAATGTCACCTTTTATAGAGGCGATGAGGTCTAATTTATCTAATGATTTAAGTGCTGATATATCTCAGGTTAATATTAAAGCAACGACCAGTGAAAAGCTGGGGTTTACCGGTAGAAAAGAAGGTATTGCAGTGCATTCGGTTTGTTTAATAGAAAAAACCACCTGATTATTCAAAATAATTACATTTATTCGTAAAAAATCAGCACCTTACTACAGACAATTAAAAATTATCTTATATACTGGAAGTAACCCTGAGTATTCGGGTTATTATGTTAGAGTGCTTAACTAAGGACTTTAATAAATGATTTTCAAATACAGAATGTAGTTATGCTGATCTATATCCATGGATTTAACAGTTCGCCAGAATCTTATAAAGCAAGCCTGCTTGAATCCTACGCGAGTAAAATAAATATGCCTGATGTGCTGGAAATTCCGGCACTGTCTTTTGATCCAGCACTTGCCATGGACCAGTTACTTGAGATTATTCAAAAATATCAGCAGCATAATGGTGTTCGCCCTTTATGTTTTATTGGTAGTTCGTTGGGCGGTTATTACGCAACTTATCTGGCAGAGAAATTTGATAGTAGAGTGGTATTAATAAATCCTGCGGTGAAGCCCTATGAGTTATTTGAAGGCTATCTGGGGTTTAATCGAAATCTCTATACAGGTGAGGAGTATATGTTGACGATGGCGCATGTGGAGCAGCTCAAAAAATATAATGTTAAAGAAATTAGCAAGCCAGATCGTTACTTATTAATGCTGCAAACAGGTGATGAAGTACTGGATTATAATCTGGCACTGGAAAAATATGCGGCGGTGCCATCAATTGTTGAAGAAGGTGGAGGTCATGAATTTTCAGGGTTTGATCGTCATCTGGAGACTGTGCTGGCTTTCTGCGGTATTAATTGTTTAAAAACCTATTCCTGATGCTGGTTTCATTCATTACTGTATAATTCTGTTTATAAAATAAAGTCGAAGGAAGCTTAAATGTCACTTGGCCCGGTCATGCTTGATCTTGTCGGAACATCCATTACTGCGCAAGAGCGTGAAATGTTACTCCACCCGCAAGCCGGCGGTGTTATTCTGTTTACTCGTAATTATGAGTCACCTGAGCAGATTAATGCACTTATACAGGAAATTCATGCCTTACGTACACCGCATTTACTGGTTGCAGTCGACCATGAAGGTGGGCGAGTACAACGTTTTCGTGATGGCTTTACGCACATTCCGCCAGCCACAACTTACGGTAAACATTATGCTAAAGACAAAAAACAGGCTAAGCAATTTGCCCGTGAGTGCGGCTGGCTAATGGCAGCAGAATGTCGTGCAGTGGGTATAGATATGAGCTTTGCACCCGTACTGGATATTGGTACAGGCTTAAGTGGTGTTATTGGTGATCGTGCATATCATGCTAAGCCTGAAATAATAGCTGAGTTGGCTCATGAATATATGCTGGGTATGCATAAAGCAGGCATGCAGGCTACGGGCAAGCATTTTCCTGGGCATGGCTCTGTAAAAGAAGATTCACACACAGCACATCCGGTTGATCAGCGGTCTTTAAATGATATTATGATGGAAGATATTGTTCCATTTGAAAGGATGATTCATTTTGGGCTGGCAGCAGTCATGCCAGCACATGTTGTTTATCCCGCGATAGATGATAAACCTGCGGGGTATTCTCAAATATGGTTGCAGGAAATTTTGCGTCAGAAGTTAAACTTTCAAGGTGTTATTTTTAGCGATGACCTGAGTATGGAAGCAGCCGGCATAGTCGGTGATTTTTCCACACGTGCAAATACAGCGTTAAATGCAGGCTGTGATATGGTACTGGTTTGCAATCATTCTGAAGCGGCACAACAGGTATTAGAATCACTTGAAGGCTACTCAAACCCTGTATCACAAATGCGTTTGGTTAGAATGCACGGCAGGGGCGATATTAATCGGCAGGAGTTAATGGCTTCTACACATTGGAAAATGATCGTTGATAAAATTCAACGATTAGATGATGATCCAAATCTTGAGTTAGGTGTTTAACATCTATTTAACAAAAAATTAAATATAGAATTTTTATTTATGGAATATATACAGCAGTTATTAAGTCAGTTCGAGCTCGGTAAAGAATCACTCTGGATAACCCAGGTTTTTATCATTGTACTGGTTACACTTATCTTCAGTTTTTTTCAAAAAAGGGTGTTTAGCCGTCTGGAAGATAAACTGACGAATACTAAAAATCCATGGGATGACTTGCTTATCGGTGCAGCTGGGCGCCCTCTGGGTTATTTGATCTGGTTATTAGGTGTCTTGTTTGCAGCAGAGATTGTACAGAGTCAGAGTAAAGCTTTAATTTTTGGTGTGATTGATCCTGTAAGAGATGTTGGCGTGGTGTCTATACTCATCTTTTTTATATTGCAACTTATTAAAGGAACAGAAAAAATTCTTGTTCAAAGTCAGGAGAAAGATGGCGAACATGATTTTGATAAACATACTGTACATGCCATTGGCAAACTGGTTCGAATATCTGTTTTTATAACCGGTGGTTTAATTATGCTGCAAACACTGGGTTACAGTATTTCGGGCATACTTGCTTTTGGTGGAGTGGGGGGTATAGCTATTGGCTTTGCTGCAAAAGATTTGCTGGCAAATTTTTTTGGTGGGTTAATGATATATCTGGATCGCCCATTTAAGGTAGGCGACTGGATTCGTTCAGATGATAAGTCTATAGAAGGGACAGTAGAAAATATTGGCTGGCGTTTAACACGTATTCGTACATTTGATAAGCGCCCACTTTATGTGCCAAATTCTATTTTTACTAATATTTCTGTTGAAAACCCATCGCGCATGACAAATCGACGAATTAAAGAAACCATGGGAATTCGTTATGATGATGCCAATAAAATGGCCGTTATAATTGAACAGGTAAAAACCATGTTGAGAAATCATCCTGATATTGATAATGAGCAAACTTTAATTGTTAATTTCAATAGTTTTGCAGCATCATCGATTGATTTCTTTATATATACATTTACTAAAACGACTGACTGGATTCAGTTTCATGAAATTAAGCAGGATGTGTTATTGAAAATTGTTGAGATTATTGAAAGCAATGGTGCTGAGTTTGCATTTCCAACATCAACTTTACATTTGCAAACCATGCAATCATCAGGAGTGCCAGATTAATGGCTGATAAATTACTTGTCGTTATGGCGAATGTTGATACTACTCGACCGGCTGAAATTTTACCTCCTTTGCTTCAGGCAACAGTTGCGGCAGCTATGGAGTATGATGTCGAAGTGTTGTTAACCGGTCAGGCAGGCCAGTTAGCGATGAAAGGTGAGGCTGAAAAATTAATGCTGAAAGAAGATGATAACAAAAGTGTTTATGATCATATTAAACAGGCTAAAAATGCAGGCGTTGTATTTAAAATATGCACACCCGCATTAAAGTTCTGGGGTGATGATATTATTCCTGAAATTGATGAAACGGTAGGTGGTGCCTATATTATTAATGAATCAATGGATGATAGTGTTGTAACATTTACATATTGATATGAATAATTACGATCAGGCAAAAAAAGTTTTAGCAAATGCAGAGTTAATTTATAGCGCTGAACAAATACAGCAATCTATAGACCAGCTTGCATTAAAAATAAATGATAAGTTAGCCCACGTTCTGCAACCCGTTATTGTACTGCCTGTTATGAATGGCGGGCTTATTTTGAGTGGCCAGTTAATAACGCGATTTAACTTCCCTGTAGAAATAGATTATTTACATGCAACACGTTATAGAAATAAAACAATGGGTAGTGACCTGCAATGGAAGGTTCGCCCTCAACTTTCATTAAAGGGTAGAACCTTGTTGGTTATAGATGATATTTTTGATGAGGGTCATACACTTCAGGCTGTAATCGATTTTTGTAAATTAGAAAATGCAGAGCAGGTATACTCAGCCGTACTGGTTGAAAAAAATCACCCAAGGGAAAAAGCGTCAATAAAAACTGACTTTACAGGTATGGAAGTAGAGGATCGTTACGTTTTTGGGTTTGGTATGGATTATAAAGGTTACCATCGAAATTTAAATGCTATTTATGCCGTATGCGATAAAGAAAATGAACAGTAACTTTAAAGCAGAAATAGCTATTATCGGTGGTACAGGGTTATATCAGTTAGAAGGGTTCAAAGAACTTGAGCGTCAAAAGTTAATGACTCGATGGGGGGAGCCTTCATCTGAACTTATATTGAGCAGATACAAAGGTAAAGAGGTTATTTTTTTAACCCGTCATGGTACACAGCATAATATTCCACCGCATAAAGTTAATTACAGGGCTAATTTGTGGGCGTTAAAAGAATGTGGTGTGAAAGAAGTCATTGCTGTGGCAGCAGTGGGGGGTATTACTGATATGATGTCGCCAGAAACCATTGTCATTCCCGATCAGATTATTGATTACACCAGTGATCGAAAGCATACTTATTTTGACGATGAGCTTGAACATGTTACGCATATTGATTTTACCGAGCCTTATTCGAACAAGCTGCGTAAACAGTTGCTAGTGGCTGCAGGAAATGCTGTTGACAGGGGAACATATGCGGTAATGCAGGGGCCGCGCCTGGAAAGTGCCGCAGAAATAAAAAAATTAAAACAGGATGGGGCTGATATTGTTGGTATGACGGGTATGCCAGAGGCTTCACTTGCGCGAGAAATAGAAATAGATTATGCCTGTTGTGCATTATCAGTTAACTGGGCAGCCGGTTGTGCCGGCACAATAAAAATTGAGCATAAGGAAATGCAGAAAATTGTCGATAAAGGCATGTTGCAAATTAATTCAATTTTAAAAAAAGCTATTGATACCTAGCCTGTAGTGGATTCAATGAATATTATTAGCCTGTCCTGAAGTGCTGCTGTTCTAGTTGTTATGTACGAATAGAAGTCAAAATCGCCTGTTTTAGCGTGAAATATATAGCCTGAAGGGGGCAATTGATTTGAATATGCTAATCAATAGCCATTTCGCGTTTCTGTATGCTCAGGGGCGTATCATTCAATATCACAATGCTATAAAATACGCTCGAAATTAATACTTGAGAAGGGTGTCCATGTCACGTGCCGATAAGGTCTCAGACGCTACAGGTCTGGAAAAACTAATTTTAAAGCTTCGTTATCATGAGCAGTCACGTCAGTGGTTTGCGGTGGTTTTTGTGTTGCTGGTGAGTTTGCTTGGTTCGTATGAGCCGATGTTGTTTATTATAGGTGCTGGTATTGCCGCTGTTGGTGAGTTGATACGTATGTGGGCTTCCGGCTATGTTATGAAGAATAAGGAACTGGCGACTACAGGGCCTTATGCTTATGTTCGTCACCCCCTCTATGTTGGTAATATCCTGTTGTTAATAGGCTTCTCCATAGCATCAACTCAATGGTGGGCATTTGTATTAATGGCTGCATTGCTGGCATTTTATTACCCACCAACGATTTCGTATGAAGATAATAAGCTTCGAGGTATTTTTGGAGAAGAGTGGGAAGCATGGTCTAAAAACGTTCACGCTCTGATACCCACCTTTGGTAGCAAGGCTGGCAGTGTTAAGGGTGCATGGTCCTTTAAAAAGAGTTTAATGCAGAATGCTGAACCGGTCATCGTTGTATATTTGATAGGGTGCCTGTATTTGCTTTATGCAGGCTAAGCATTCCTGGATTATTTTTTACGATGGTCGCTTTGACCATGTATTTTTAAAGTATTTGTTTAGACAATTTTGCTTTATCCACATGCATTGCAAAAAGTATTTAAGTTAATTAAATGTTACAGAACCTGGATTTCATGTCAGAAAACGATTTGCTCCATTGGGTCAGGGAGCATCTTGATTCAGATGTGAATGCACTAGCAGCAGGGTATCAGGGAAAGACTCTGTTGTTTAATGAGTCTGGTCATAAGCTTGTAATTAAGGTGCCTCTGGGGAATTTTCTTACCCGTCCAATAAATCTTGCGTTATTACGTCATGAATACCGAATCTATCAGAAGCTTCAGGGCATGCAAGAGGTACCCGTTTGTTATGGTATGGCAAATAATGAATACTTAGTAATTGAGTATATCGAAGGTCAGACTATTCGTGAAAGACGGCCTGATTCAGATTCAGAATATTTTGTAAAACTTTTACAGGCTATAAAAGAAATGCACCACCGAAAGGTTGCGCATTTTGATTTAAAGCGCTCAGAAAATCTGCTGGTTACAGAAAATGATGAGCCCAAACTTATCGATTTTGGTGTTTCTATCGCTAGAAAAGACGGTCTTCACTGGCTTAATCAATATTTGTATAAACTGGCAAAGCAGTTTGATTTTAATGCCTGGGCACGCCATAAATATCATAAAAAAATGGATTTATTGAATGCTGAAGATAAAAAATATTACCATAAAACGGTTGTTGAAATTTTTAGTAAAAAAATAAAACGATTTTATAAAGACAGATTGTTAAAAATATTTAAAATATAGTTTACGCGTAAAGAGTTAAGTTATTAACTTGAGTTTTGATCGGCTGTGCTGATACTTGAGTAACAGTATCGGTCAGCTCAATAAAATAGTTAAAATACTTTATGAGACAGCTTCTTTCACGGTTATTTTAAAAGTGTTTCTGCGCTATCAATGTATTTTTTTCTTGCAAGTAGTAGCTGCCAACGATTACCACCACATTGACGCCAGAGTACAGCGGAACGAATGCCGGCAAATAATAAAGCGCGAACTTTATTGGCGTTTTTTGTCTGTGATAAATATGCCTGTTCACCCTGAATCATTATTTTAGGCCCAATGGGACTAATATGTTGTTGGTAAATATCAGCCAGGCTTGCCACTATGTTTTCATGGCTAATATGAAAATAGTCAATTTTACTGCGTGTGTTTTCAAGCTCATGCCCTAGTTTATCCATCATCTCGGGTGATTTTTTTAGTATTTTTTCAAGATGAAGCAGTTGAATAACATAACGGGTAATATCCATATCATCTTTTATTTGCTTGCCAGACAACTGATCATGCAACGCTGTTAAGCCTTTTTTTATGCTGGATGTGTCTCCATAAACATCCATTACATTGTTTGTGTCAAAGCGAAACAGGGTTTCCAGAGTTGATGCCAGTTGCGCATCTGACATATTACCTGTGTTTGCAATTTCTTTAACAAGAACAACAGCCTGATAAATGCCGGCGAGTGCAAGTGTACGGTCTTTTTGGGTGTATTCCATAAATTTTAATTATTATTGGGTCGTTGTGTTTTTATTAAAAGATTAAATTTTAGTCGTAATTGTAACAGACATAGGCAATTTATTTGAATGAACAGATGAATTAAGTGCGCCAAACGCTATGCATAAGCATGAGGCCAGAATCTCTGGCTACATCTGGTATGATTTTTTAATTATACATAGTATCGATAATGCCACCGCCCAGGCAAATATTACCCTGATAAAAAACAATGGACTGTCCCGGGGTGATGGCGCGTTGAGCATGATCAAAACTGACTGTAATTGCCCCGTTTTCACTGCTTTGAATAATGCAGCTCTGATCAGCCTGCCTATAACGAATTTTAGCTTTACAGGAGAAGGGGAGTTCCGGCGTTTCATCACTTACCCAGCACAGTTGTGATGCGCTTAAGTGGGTGTGGTATAAGGCTGAGTCATCGCCCTGGGCGACATATAATATATTTTCTTTAAGATCTTTTTTAACACTGAACCAGGGTTCTTCCGTTGCGTCTTTTACGCCGCCTATGCCCAGTCCTTTTCGTTGCCCTAGTGTATAGTACATCAGACCATGGTGTTTGCCGACGACCTGTCCTTCCAGTGTTTTGATTTTTCCCGGTTGAGCAGGAATAAAGCGCTGTAAAAAATCTTTAAATTTTCGCTCGCCTATAAAGCAGATGCCTGTGCTATCTTTTTTATTGTGGGTGATGAAACCTGATTTTTCAGCTATTTTTCGTACTTCTGGTTTTTCAATATTACCTATGGGAAACAGGCTGTGTTTTAACTGTTTCTGATTAAGGGTATATAAAAAATAACTCTGGTCTTTATTAGCATCGAGACCTTTTAGTAGTTGATATGTATCTGCGGTTTTTTTACGTTGTACATAATGCCCAGTGGCAATGTAGTTGGCGCCTAACTGGAGCGCATAATCTAAAAAAGCTTTAAACTTAATTTCTTTATTGCATAAAATGTCCGGGTTTGGCGTGCGACCTGCACTGTATTCATCAAGAAAATTTTCAAATACTCGATCCCAGTACTGGTCAGAAAAATTTACGCTATGTAATTTAATACCCAGTTTGTTACAAACCTGTTGTGCATCTTTTAAATCATCGGCTGCTGGGCAATAGTCGCCGTCATCATCCTGTTCCCAGTTTTTCATAAACAGGCCTTCAACCTGGTAGCCCTGCTCGATAAGACATTGGGCGGCAACAGAAGAGTCAACACCACCAGACATACCAATAATAACCCGTTGTGTATTTGTTGGTGTTTTATTCGAAGTCATTATTTTCCTGGGAGCTATTGTCATTGCCTGTGGTTTTTTTATTGTTAGTGTTTAAGGGTGAGGTGCTATAAGGTCGTATTATAGCTGAAGCACCTAATTCACTATTATTTGCTTCCAGTGTATAAAGTTTTGAATCGGTTAATGACTGTAATAATAGCGTGCTGTTTTCTATGCCAGCCCAGTTACTTTGAGTAATAATTTTACGTAAGTAATGACGTTTAACAAGATAGTTGTCGAGTAATACACCTAAGTATTTTTTTATGTTTCTGTAATTGTTTTTAGTGCTGTTAGCCGTGTATAAATCACTTGCGCTACTACCCTGTGGGTTTTGTTTTGAAACTGAGCTATAAATATCTGATTCTATTAAAGCGATAGCATTGACGATATTGTCCTGTTCGTCCTTATCTGTTGGAAAAGGTGGTGCAAAAATTTCTTTTACCTCGGACCAGCATGCATCGCTTATTTCAACGTTATGTCGTTTCTTACAGTCATTATTAAGGCAAAGTTTTATCAATGGCCCTGCATAGCTTTTATTACTAAGGATAAATAGTATTAAAAAAATAAGGCCGAGAGTACGTAAAAATTGTAATCGCATTATTAAATATCTGTAAGTAAATCCAGAGGGTATTTTTTGCCCTCCAGGTAATCATCAATGCAACGTAAAACCATAGGGCTGCGTAGTTTATCTGTCTGAGCAATTAGTTCGTCGCGTGTTAACCACAAAGCTCTGATTATGCCATCATCCAGAGGCTGTTCTTTATCATGGTTATCGCAGCTACCGACAAAAGCGACACGTAAAAAACACCGGTTAGTGCTGCTTTGATCCCAGCGATAAATTCCACTGATATATTCAGGTGTAAACTGCCAGGCCGTTTCTTCCTGTGTTTCTCGTATAGCGGCTTCAATTAAGCTTTCATCTGGATCAAGATGACCGGCTGGCTGATTATAGACGTTTTGATTACCCGATATTTCTTCTACCATTAAGAAACGATTGTCTCGTTCAATAATAGCAGCGACAGTTGCATGGGGTTTCCAGATATCGCTCATATATTATTCCCGTTTATTATGTTTGTTCAGGAAACGACTTTTTTTATTTTTTAAATAACTAATGATATGTAATCGCCATAACAGGCGTATACCTGTAAAGCCGATGATGGCACTGCCTGTGCCTAATATAAAGCAGCCAAGTAAAAAAGGTTGCCAGATTGCTTCCATTTGCTGGGCAATCCAGTCGAAAGAAGCTTCAAATTCAATATTGTTAGGGGGTAACCCGAGCATCCAGTTACCCAGCATATAGGCGGCGTAAAACATAGGTGGCATGGTTATGGGGTTTGTAATCCATACCAGTGCAATAGATATGGGCAGGTTACAGCGTAATAAGATGGCAGCGCCGGCTGCAAGTATCATTTGAGAAGGCAGGGGAACCCACATAAAAAACAGACCAACCATAAAGGCCATGGAAACTGATTTGCGGTTCATATGCCATAAGTTCGGTTCGTGCAACAGTGTGCCGAAAATACGCAGAGATTTAGACTGGGTTATTTTATGTGGATCTGGCAGGCATTTACGTAAAAATTTTTTTGGCATAGTTATATGTATTGTTTTAGCACTTTGTACAATATGTTTTTTAATAAATTACGAGTTATCCTGAGCGTAACTGAAAGAATTGAGTTGTGAAGCAGCACAAGTAGTGTGACATCAGACTCCTCGGTCAGGTTCAGGATGACATGATTCGTTTTGCCAGACTTAATTGCTCATTAAAGTGACTTGGCAAGTTAGTATATAAAGTATAAATTATAACAGACAGAACAAATGATAAGGATTTTACTTGTGTCTGATTCAAGGATGATTACAACAGCAACCCCTCTGCCCGTGATTGCACTCTCGTTGTTGGCGGGTGTCTGTTTTTTACAATTGCAGCCTGCGCTTAAAGGTCCGCTCTGGACCAGCTCTGAAATACTTATGTTTTTGCCTCTGTGTCTGTGGCTATTCTATCGCCTGCCTCATTATCGAGATGTATTCGCGTTATTATCTGGTTTTTTATGGGCATTATTATTTGCTCAGGTCTATTTACATCAGCAGTTACCCGCAGCGTTAACCGGGCAGAATATTGTGCTTGAAGGCGTGGTAACAGGATTGCCTGATTATAGTGACAAATCAGTGCGCTTTAATTTTGATGTAACACAGTATATTTCGGTAAATAACCATAGTGGTAAGCAGAAAAATGACCCTGTAAATAACAGATATAGTGTACTTTTAAAGTCGTCAATGCCTTCCCGTCTTCGGCTGAGCTGGTATTACAATAAAGGTGAAATTCACAGTGGCCAGCACTGGCGTTTAATGGTGAGGTTAAAGCCACCACATGGGGTGCAAAATCCAGGTGGTTTTGACTATGAAAAATGGCTGTATCAACAGGCCATACATGCCACCGGATATGTTAGAAAAAGCACAGAAAATCAGCGCCTGGGGAAAGTTGATAAAGGGGTCAACTTAATAAGAGAAAATTTGTTACACATCTTGTCAGGCTTACCTGATCCAGCATATCAGGGGCTATTACAGGCATTAACAATTGGTCATAAATCGGCAATAGATAACAGGCAATGGCAGGTTCTAAGGCAAACAGGTACGAGTCATTTAATGGCTATTTCCGGTTTACATATAGGCCTGGTTGCCGGTCTGGTGTTTTTTATGGTACGTCGGCTTGCCCCGGCTATTATCTGTAAATACAGCAGTGCTCCTCAGGTGGCGGCATTAGCAGGGTTAGCTGTAGCGGGATTTTATGCTTTGCTTGCCGGCTTCACTATACCAACACAACGTGCTTTTATTATGTTACTGGTGATGATGTTAGCCATACTGATAAAACGTCCTGCATTTAGTATGAACACCTTATCCCTGGCACTGATTGCGGTATTAATGATTAACCCGGTTTCTGTTTTATCTGTGGGCTTTTGGTTGTCATTTCTGGCGGTATTAATTATTACTGTCGTTTCAGGTGCACGGGTCGTTAATCAGCAGTTTAAAATAAAAGCCTGGTTGCAGGGTGTAAGAATTCAATGGTTAATTGCGTCTGCAATGTTGCCTTTGAGTTTATTATTGTTTCAACAGGGGTCATTAGTCTCGCCACTGGTTAATATGTTAGCGATACCTGTGGTTGGTTTAATTATTGTGCCACTGGTTCTGTTGGCCAGTTTTGTGAGTGTTTTTTCAATTGGTTTAAGTATCTGGTTATTTACTCAGGTTAGTGAGCTGTTTTCACTGGTCTGGGTTGTATTAGAGTGGTTTGCCGAGTTACCACTATCCAGTTTATCGCATTCTTCAGTACCTTTGTTACAGAGTGCTATAGCGCTTCTGGGTGTTGTTCTGTTATTAATGCCCAGGGGCTTTCCGCTACGTTATTCGGGGTTTATTTTATTATTACCTATGCTGCTTTATCAGCCTCCCAGACCTGAGAAGGGTGCGTTCTGGCTTAGTGTGCTGGATGTGGGTCAGGGGTTGTCGGTGCTGGTACAAACTAAAAATAAATCATTGTTGTACGATACCGGGGCTAAATTTAGTGAACGTTTTGATATGGGGCAACGGGTTGTTGTGCCTTACTTAAATTATACAGGTATTCAGGTGCTTGATTTGCTGATGCTGAGTCATGGTGATAACGATCATGCTGGAGGGGCTGATTCAGTGTTGCAAATGCTGGATGTTCAGCAGCTTTTAGCTGAGTCTGAAATTATCGAGAAGAAGGTACGTGTGGGCAGGGGTGATAAAGCTTGTGAGTCGGGGCAGAGGTGGCTATGGGATGGGGTCTATTTTGAGGTGTTACACCCGGATCAGGGTTATAAAAAGCGTAATAATCGGAGTTGTGTGCTTAAAATATGGAATAATCACTACAGTCTGCTTCTGTCGGGCGATATAGAAAGTAAAGTTGAGCTTAGAATGCTCAGGTCTGCTACTGAGAAACTAAAATCAGATATCCTGATTGTGCCTCACCATGGGAGTAACACATCGTCAACTCAGGCCTGGCTTGATAAGGTTGATCCGCAGTTGGCCATTGTCTCTGCAGGTTATAAGAATCGTTTTGGCCACCCAACAACTAAAGTACTGGCGCGTTATCAGCGCCAGGGTAGCCGAATATTAAATACAGCAAAGAGTGGAATGATTCAGATAAAGTTACCGGTAACTTCAGGCAGTGTGGTTAAGGATGTTCGACTACAACGAAAAGTTAGTACACACTATTGGAATCATCGTCTGTGATAACGTATTATGTGCTCATTATAATGATACCCAAATGAGGCAGTATACGTGTTTGAAATGGTCAAAGCCGGTGGCTGGTTAATGTTTCCTATCATTGCAGGTTCAATTATTGCCTTTGCAATTATTCTTGAGCGTTTCTGGGCGCTACAGAAGAAAAAAGTTATTCCCGATCATCTAGTGGCTACTATCTGGCACTGGATTAAAGAGGGGCAGTTAGAGCGTTCTAAAATTGAAGAAATAAGCAAGCGATCCGCACTGGGTAAAATACTGGCGACGGGTTTGAATAACCGTCACCTTGAGCGAGAGCGCATTAAAGAATCAATAGAAGAGGCCGGGCGCCAGGTCGTGCATGAGATGGAGCGCTTTTTAAATACCCTGGGGACTATCGCCTCCATATCGCCTTTATTAGGGTTACTGGGTACTGTTGTTGGTATGATCAAGGTGTTTACTGCAATCACCAGTTCAGGTGGTGTAAGTAATGCAGCACCACTTGCAGGTGGCATTTCACAGGCTCTGGTAACTACAGCAGCAGGCTTAACGGTGGCGATTATTGCGCTTATATTTTATCGTTATTTTCGAGGTAGAATTGATGAGCTGGTTGTGAAAATGGAAGAAGAAGCCATAAAAATGGTGGATGTACTGCATAATAATCGTAATGTTTCTTCTGTTAGTCATGATAAAAAAGGAACGGGGAAAGCCGCTTGAACCTTAAACCCGAACGCCGAGAAGACATTGATCTAAATTTAACACCACTCATTGATGTGGTGTTTTTATTACTGATCTTTTTTATGGTGTCTACGACATTTGAAAAAACATCAAAGTTAAAAATAGATTTGCCCGAAGCTTCACCTCAGGCAACACAGCAGATAGATAAAAAAATTGTTATTGGTATTGATGTGAAAGGCCGTTATTACATTAATGAACGCCAGTTGGTGAACACTCAATTAAAGACCTTAAAACTCGCTTTGCGTAAAATAGCTGGAGACAATAAAAAAATACCCATAGTATTACGTGCAGATGCAAAAACACCTCATCAGGCTGTAGTAAGAGCGATGGATGCAGCTTCCCAACTTGGTTTAACACACCTGTCTATTTCAACGCTTGAAATGAGTGGATCGAAATAGTCTATGCCTGTTAAGTCCGATACGGATGAAATTGATCCCGTTCAAGTCAAAGTAACATATGGTCGGTTACTGTCTTATACCTTTCAAAACAAAGGCGTATTTGCCTTTGCCGTTGTAAGTATGGTGCTAGTGGCTGTATCTCAGCCAATATTTGCAGCATTAATGGAGCCAATGCTGGATGGTGGGTTTATTAATAAAGACCCAGATATTATTCGCTGGTTACCTTTTGCTTTCTTTGCAGTGTTTATGGTTCGAGCCGTTGCAGGTTTTGCTTCAGATTATGGTATGACCTGGATTGGCCGTAAAGTAATTCAAACACTCAGGGCGCAAATGTTTGAACGGTTAATCTTATTACCCAATAATTATTATGATAATACATCGACTGGCGAAACCATTTCACGTTTTATATATGATGTTGAGCAGCTAGCAACCGCCTCGACTACAGCTATTACCATTTTAATTAAAGACTCATTAATGTTGATAAGCTTAATTGGCTGGATGTTTTATATAAGCCCTATGCTGGCGGGTGTGTTTTTAGTGTTAGCCCCGGTGATGGCATTACTGGTTAGTCTGGTTTCACGTCGATTTAGAATTATTTCAAAGCGTATTCAATCCTCAATGGGAACCATTACTCATGTATTAGAAGAGTCAGTGCAGGGGCAGCGAGTTGTAAAAATATTCGGTGGTCAAAAATATGAATTAAATCGATTTCACAGAAACAATAATCAGAATCGCCAGCAAAATATGAAATTAATGGTCAGTACATCATTAAGCACAGCTATTTTACAGATTATTGTGGCTATTGCATTGGCGGGTATTATTTATGTGGCAATTCAGGAAAGTGGAAAAGGTAATTTAACCGCAGGTACTTTTACTGCTTTTATTACATCGGCAACAATGTTGTTTGCACCTTTAAAGCGTCTAAGTAATATTAATGCGGTAATACAAAAAGGTGTGGCTGCGGCAGAGAGTGTTTTTTCTTTTTTAGATATTGAGTCTGAATCCGATAATGGCAATCATGTAGCAGATGAAATCAAAGGTGAACTGATATTTGAAAACTTGAATTTTTCATATGAAGGAAGCCAGAGTACAGCAGCATTAAATAATATTAATTTACATATTAAGCCGGGTGAAACAATTGCATTTGTCGGGCAGTCAGGTAGTGGAAAGTCAACACTTGTTAATTTAATTCCACGTCTTTACAACGGTTACAGTGGAAAATTATTACTTGATGGCATAGAACTTGATGATTATAAAATAGCAAATTTACGTCAGCATATTGCTTATGTTGGGCAGGAAATAGTATTGTTTAATGACACTATTGAACACAATATTACCTATGGTCTTGATAATGTAGACAGGAATAAGCTAAATGAAGCTGCAATTGCAGCCCATGCAATGGAGTTTATAGAAAGGCAGGAGCATGGCATGCAATCTTTTACGGGTGAAAAAGGTGTGCTGTTATCGGGTGGTCAACGACAGCGCCTGGTTATAGCGCGAGCACTGTTTAAAAATGCACCTGTATTAATAATGGATGAAGCAACATCTGCACTGGATACAGAATCGGAAAGAAGCATTCAAAGCGCATTAGATACATTAACAAAAAATCGTACAACATTGATTATTGCGCATCGTTTATCAACGATTGAAAATGCAGACAAAATTGTAGTGATGGAAAAGGGGCATATTGTAGAAGTAGGTACTCATAAGGAACTGTTAGAAAAAGAGGGTGCATATAGTGCTTTGCATCGCATTCAATTTTCTGAGTCAGAAAAAAATTCAGATAGTATAAAGTAGAGGCCACTTTATAATGAAGCGTCTGGATTATTACTGGAGCAGTATTAATTTTGTATCAATATTATTACTTCCTTTAGCGAGTTTTTTTTGCCTGATTAGTCTGATAAGAAAATATTTATATCGGCTGGGTGTTTTGAAATCGTATAAAGCGCCTTTGCCCGTGGTTGTTATTGGTAATATAACCGTTGGCGGTACAGGAAAAACACCACTTATTATCGAACTGGTAAAACAACTACAGGTGCAGGGTAGAAAGCCGGGTGTAATTAGTCGTGGTTATGGTGGCAATGCCAAAAGCTGGCCTCAAGTTGTTAATGAGGTAACGAGTGCAGAAAAAGTAGGTGATGAACCCCAGTTAATTTTTCAACATACGGCATGTCCATTAGTTGTCGGGCCAGACCGGCAACAGGATATAGAGTTATTACTTAAGAAGTTTGATTGTGACGTTATCCTATCGGATGATGGTTTACAGCATTATGCGTTGCAACGTGATATTGAAATAGCTGTGGTCGATGCACAGAAACGTTTTGGTAATGGTTTTTGCCTGCCATCAGGTCCTTTAAGAGAAAGTGTGTCGCGACTTCAGCAGGTCGATATGGTTCTGTTAAATGGTGGAGCCGAGCAGGATATGGCATTTACCATGCAGGCGACTCAATGTGTGTCTGTTGGTTTAGAAAAATCGAATTCGCTAAGTCTCAACAGCTTTTCAGGTAAAACGGTACACGCTGTTGCGGGAATTGGAAACCCAGACAGGTTTTTTTTAATGTTAAAGGCACATAATATAAAAGTGATCCCCCATTCTTTTGAAGATCATTATATTTATAAACAGTCAGATCTGAATTTTAATGATGATCTTCCCGTGTTAATGACTGAAAAAGATGCGATAAAATGTATGCAGTTTACCCTTTTAAATCACTGGTCAGTGCCAGTTGATATAAAATTAACTAAATCAGCTCAGTCCCGGATAGACCAAATTTGGCAAAATCAAACCTGGAACTGAGCCATAATAAATTAAGAGTATGTAAGATGGATAAAAAACAGATACAGATGATGGTTTGCCCTGAATGTCACGGTAAACTTGATTATGATAAAAATAATAAAGAGCTTGTTTGTAATAACTGTAAACTGGCTTTTCCTGTGCAGGACGGCATACCGGTTATGTTGATTGATGAAGCTCGAAAATTAAACAAAGATTAACGGATATCATGACTGCATACCACATAGTAATTCCTGCCAGATATGCCTCCAGCCGATTTCCAGGAAAACCTCTGGAGGAAATAAACGGTACAACGATGCTTGAGCATGTGTATCGTGTGGCAAAAAAATCGACGGCGAGTAGTATTGTTATAGCAACAGATGATCAGCGCATTGCTGAAGTAGCAGAAAAGTTCTGTGATCAGGTTTTAATGACATCTGATCAGCATCAGTCTGGTACCGACAGGCTTGCAGAAGTTTGCCAGATAAAACAATGGGCTGAAGATGAAATAGTTGTTAATTTACAGGGTGATGAACCGCTAACACCCTCTGAGTTACTACATCAGGTTGCTGAAAATATATATATGAATAAACAGGCGTCTATTGCAACATTAAGCACGCCGATAATTGATACTGCCGAAATAGATGATCCGAATATCGTTAAAGTTGTATCCGATAAAAATGGCTATGCACTTTATTTTAGTCGGGCTTCAATACCCTTTCAAAGAGAGGGTGATAAAAAAAATCTGACAAATTGTTATCAGCGTCATTTAGGTATTTATGCTTATCGTGTTGGTTTTTTAAATGCATATAGCCAGATGCCGCAATGTGAACTTGAAACAATTGAAAAATTAGAACAATTACGTGCAATGTATCATGGGCATAAAATTCATATTCAACAGGCTGTTAAATTACCCGGTCCGGGAATAGATACGCCTGAAGATTTACATAAAATTCACTCTTTACTGGTCTCATAAATTAATGAAAGAAAACAACACTTTTTTTGCAACCTGTTCAAAAGGATTTGAGGATTTACTGGTAAAAGAACTAAATGATCTGGAAATTAATACAGCCAAGCAGGAGTACTCGGGTGTCAGTTTTACCGGTTCACTGGAGCAGGCTTATCAGGCCTGTTTGTGGTCACGCCTGGCTAGCAGAGTATTTTTAAAGTTAAGCAGCTTTGAGGCTGCAACAGATGATGATTTATATAAAGGGGTACAGACAATAAACTGGCCCCAGCATATCGGTATGGATGGTACGCTTGCTGTTAATTGTACAATCAATCGTTCAGAAATAACCAATTCACATTATGCTTCTTTAAGGACTAAAGATGCCATTGTTGATCAGTTTAAAGAGCTATATGAAACCCGACCTTCGGTTGACAGAGAGCAGCCTGATGTTCGTATCAATGTACATATTGATCATGATCAGGTTGATATCAGTATTGATTTGTCAGGTGAGCCATTACATAAACGAGGTTACAGGCTTTCTAGTGTTCAGGCGCCTTTAAAAGAAAACCTGGCTGCCGCTATATTGATTAGAAGTGGCTGGTTATCAGGTAAAGCTGATCAGCCTTCTGACTTACTTGACCCTATGTGTGGCTCAGCTACTTTTTTAATAGAAGCGGCTATGATGAGTTTAAATATAGCGCCGGGATTAAAACGTAAATTCTATGGTTTTTTGAACTGGAAAGGGCATGATGCGGAAAGTTGGAAAAAACTTATTAATAAAGCTAAAAAATCAGTAAAAGTTTTTTCAGATATAGATAATAAGTTTACGGGCTTTGATGCGGATAAATACGTTATTGCCTCAGCCAGGCAAAACATACATGCGGCAGGTTTACAGGACCTTATAACACTGGAACATAAAGATTTTTCAGAAAGCTGTGCCTTTATGGTTGAAAATGCGGGTTCTATTAGAGCTGGCATGGTTGTTGTTAATCCGCCCTATGGTGAGCGATTAGGTGAAAAGCAGGAATTAACACATCTGTATGCTGAGATGGGAGCGTGCTGGCGTGATCATTTTCCCGACTGGAAAATTGCGCTTTTTACCGCAAACGATGATTTAATAAAACACATCGGTTTACGTGCCCATAGGACCAATAGTTTTTTCAATGGTGCAATTAAGTGTAAGTTATTACAGTATCAAATTCGTCCAGCATTATCGGAAGAAAAAAAGCAGGAAAAAACTGAAAAGTATAAAGAACAACGTGCCTCCATTCTTAATCGTTTAAAGAAAAACTATAAACATATAGGACGCTGGGCCAGAAAGAATAATATACAGGCCTATCGAGTTTATTCAGCTGATTTGCCAGAATATGCGGCAGCAATTGATGTATATGGAAGCTGGGTACATGTGCAGGAGTTTCAGGCGCCTTCAAGTATTGATGTTAATAAAGCGAGACAGCGTTTTGAGCTTTTAGTTGATGTTATTCCTGAAGTGTTAGGTATTGATAAAAATAAACTGATTGTAAAAACCCGGCGCCAGCAAAAAGGTCTGTCGCAATATGAAAAGCAGGGAAGTGCACATCATGAATTTACGGTTGAAGAAAATGGCTTTAAATTACATGTTAATTTAAATGATTATCTGGATACAGGCTTATTTATTGATCATCGTGATACCAGGCAATATGTTTTTGATAAGATAAAAAATTCTCAATCAGTTGGAAAGTTTTTAAATTTATTTTCATACACATCTGTTTTTTCTATTTATGCGGCAGCGGCTGGTGCGGAAACAACCAGTGTGGATATGTCAAATACGTATATTAAGTGGTCAGAACGTAATTTTGTAAGTAATAATCTATTGAGCGATAAGCACCAGCTTATAAAAGCAGATTGTTTACAATGGCTGGTTATTGCGAATCGTAATAAAGAAAAATATAAATGGATATTTATAGACCCGCCTACTTTTTCTAACTCTAAGTCAATGGAAGATTTATTTGATGTGCAAAAAGACCATGTTTCTTTAATAGAGCAGGCTATAAACCTTCTGGATATAGGTGGCGAGATTATTTTTTCGAATAATTTTAAGAAATTTAAGTTAGATAAAATATTAATGGAAAAGTATCAGGTTGAAAATATTACTGCGTCAACTATTCCTGAAGATTTTAAGCGCAGTCCTAAAGTTCATCACTGCTTTATAATTAAACCCTGAAAATACTTAACTGTAAGGGCTGCTGATAGCATTCCCTTACAGTTAAGTCGTTCTATATTTACTGCAGCATTGCTGCGGCTTCTGTTGCCGGCGTTAACAGGGTGTTTATGAGCTGGTCTTCAAGCTCAATACGCGTGGCTAGCTCTTCACCTAATAATGAAAGCTGATGAGGCAGTTTGTTTTTTAGCTCATCAGTGAAGTCGTTTAAACTGTCATAGATGTCGTTGAACTCAACGGCCAGTGTGGTTGTTTTTTCAATGCGGGGGTAAATGGTGTTAGCCAGTTTTATAATTTCATTGCGCCTTTCTTTGCCCTCGGAGATCCGACTGTATAATTCAAAATGTCCGGTGGCGATATAGTCAATAAGCAACTGACAGAACTCCTGCAATGTTTCGATATCAATATCTTCGGCACTTGTTATTTTAGTGCCATCGCATCCTGCCAGGCTGCAATAAAGAGTCAGAACTTCATTACGTTCAGTGATGAGTTGTTTAATTTCTTTACGTGTTCTTGCGCGGCGATCCGCGGCTGGTTGTATATCGACAGAGTCATTCATGCCAAACCTCTTACAGGGTTGTTAGTTTTAATTCATTTTATCAGCAATCAATATTTAGTCTTAATTAAGATAACTATATAAATTGCCCTTATTTCTATAGTTATCTATTAAAGCATAAATAAGTGAAACTACACAGTAATATTCATAAAGCTTCTGAAGGTGCCCTGATAAAGATGCTCTTTGAGTATATGCTTATCCTTAAAGTAGATAAATACTTCAAACAGGTGATCTTTATAGTGAATCAGGGGGATATTTCTGATTTTTAGTAGGGTTATTTTTGTATTTAATTAGAGCATATATTCAAAATCAGGCATTTTTCTTCATAAATACATATTATATTAGTAGAGAAATCTGATTTTACTTATTATCTGATGGTATTTAAGGATAAAGCTGAGGTACTCAAGGTAATTTCTTTCTATATTATAGCTTGCTGTTTTTGAGTGAGCTAGCTGGGTTTAGTCATTTTATTTCATCTTTTATTGTTAATTTATAGTGATAAAATGTTAAATCTAACATCTAGTAAATTTAATCTGGCTTGAGTCCATAGTCCTGAGTTTATACTCTATGGTTAATTTAAAATTCAGGCTTCAGTTACCTGGTAAAAGGCAATAATATGTCATTTTTTAAAAAAGCAATATCAATTCCTGCTGATGGAGAGGCCTTACCTGGGCGTGAGCAATCAATACAGGTTTCCAGTAGGCATTTTGTTAATGGTAAATCATTAACAAAGCCTTTTCCTGAGCACTTGACGCAGGCTCTGTTTGGCTTAGGTTGCTTTTGGGGAGCAGAAAAAAAATTCTGGCAGCTGCCGGGTGTTTTTGTAACAGCGGTTGGCTATGCTGCGGGTTTAACAAAAAACCCGACTTATCAGGAAGTCTGTTCAGGTATGACAGGGCATAACGAAGTGGTGCTGGTTGTGTTTGATGAAACGATTTGTCGTTATGAGCAGTTGGTGAAGGTTTTTTTTGAAAGTCATGATCCAACTCAGGGAATGCGTCAGGGCAATGATAAAGGGACACAATATCGTTCAGGTATATATACGTTTTCACCTCAGCAAGAGCAGGTGGCTCATCTTATTAAATCAGAATGTCAGGTTTTATTATCTGAAAAAGGTTTAATGGAAATTACCACTGAAATAATTGATGCAGGTCCATTCTATTACGCTGAGGATTATCATCAACAATACCTTGCTAAAAATCCAGATGGTTATTGTGGCTTAGGTGGAACGGGTATAGCGTTTGGCTGATTATATTTGCCTGGTTTTTTTCAGTGCATATTTTCAGGTTATTAATTTGTATTAAACGATCTAATAAAAAAATATGTTAATGCAGTTGTAGTATTGCTGTTTTTGGGAAAAATATATTCAGGTTTTTCTCTGGAAGTGTTATTTTTTATTCTATTGATACTATGACTCTATTCTAAATATTAAAAGTAAGTTTACGCACAGCTCTCTATAAACACACAAATAAACCTTAATTTTTATTTGTGTGTTTATAGCGAATGGCTTTAAAAAAAATTATTTTAATGCTTTGTATTTAATGCGATGCGGGTTCACAGCATCATCGCCTAATCGGCGTTTACGGTCCTCTTCATAATCAGAATAATTACCTTCAAACCAGGCGACCTGTGAATTACCCTCAAAGGCGAGAATGTGCGTTGCAATACGATCGAGAAACCAGCGGTCGTGGGAAATAACAACAGCGCAACCTGGAAAGTTGAGTATGGCTTCTTCCAGTGCACGTAATGTTTCTACATCCAGATCATTAGTCGGCTCATCCAGCAGTAAAAGGTTACCGCCTTTTTTCATTAGCTTGGCCAGGTGTACCCGGTTACGTTCACCACCGGATAGTTTGCCAATGTTTTTCTGCTGAGAATCCCCTTTGAAATTAAAATGGCTAACATAGGCGCGTGATGATGTTGTATATCGGCCTACTTCAATGTTATCAAGCCCATCAGAAATTTCCTGCCAGACGGAGTTTTTATCGTTGAGGGAGTCGCGGCTCTGGTCTACATAAGCAATTTCGACCGAATCGCCTATTCGAAACTCACCTGAGTCAGGTTTTTCTGAGCCTGCAATCATATTAAATAGCGTTGATTTACCCGCTCCATTAGGGCCGATAATGCCTACAATTCCACCTTTTGGCAGATTGAAATTAATATTTTCATATAGCAGTCGATCGCCAAAGCTTTTGCTGATGTTTACCGCCTCTACAACCAGATCACCCAGTCTGGGGCCAGGTGGAATATAGAGTGACTGGGTTTCACTGCGTTGTTGAAAGTCATCAGACTGTAGTTCTTCAAAGCGGGATAAACGTGATTTGCTTTTGGCGTGACGCCCTTTGGCATTTGAGCGAACCCACTCCAGCTCTGCTTTTATGGCTTTTTGTCGCCCGGCTTCTTTTTTCTCTTCACGCTCCAGCCTGGCTTCTTTCTGTTCCAGCCAGGAGGAGTAATTACCTTCATAGGGGATACCCTGCCCACGGTCCAGTTCAAGTATCCAGCCAGCCACATTATCAAGGAAATAGCGGTCATGGGTAACGGCGACAACAGTACCGGTAAATTCAGCCAGAAAACGCTCCAGCCAGGCAACGGATTCAGCATCAAGGTGATTGGTTGGTTCATCAAGAATAAGCATGTCTGGTGCAGATAGCAGCAGTCGGCATAAAGCCACACGGCGGCGCTCACCACCGGAAAGCTTGCTAACGTCTGCATCCCATGGGGGCAGGCGCAGTGCATCTGCGGCTATTTCCAGTTTATGTTCCAGATTATGGGCATCGGCGGCCTGAATAATATTTTCCAGTTTAGCCTGTTCCGTTGCCAGGGCATCAAAATCAGCGTCAGGCTCTGCGTATGCAGCATAAACCTCTTCAAGCTTTGTCTGGGCCTCTTTAACAACTTTCAGGCCTTCTTCGACATTGCCCCTGACATCTTTGCTTTCATCCAGTTCTGGTTCCTGTTGTAAAAAACCAATATTAATACCGGGTTGTGGCCGTGCCTCACCAATAATATCCGTATCAACCCCGGCCATAATGCGCAGCAGGGTGGATTTACCAGCTCCGTTATAACCAAGAACCCCAATTTTGGCTCCCGGGAAGAAGTTAAGGTTAATATTTTTAAGCAGTTCTTTTTTAGGCGGGACAATTTTGCCCACATCACTCATTGTGTAAATGTATTGTGCCATAGGGTTTATATATTTAAGGTTGTAATAATTAGTTAATGTTGTTTAATTATACTTGATTACATCACAAAATATCTGTTAGTTTAACGTTAAGCTACAGGAAATTATTTCAGGTTATTACATTGATTATTTTGAAAACGAATTATTTATATGCACCCGTTTTATCAGCTTGTCTTCTGCTTCTTCAGGCGTGTAGCGGTGGTGGCAGTAGTACTTCTACAAATTGTTCACTGGGTGGCTCAGCCAATATAACGGTCAGTGGTTCGGTGACTTTTGATCGGGTTCCATTGAGTTCCTCGGGCGCACTGGACTTTAACAATATTAGCCAGCAGCCCTCTAAAGGGGTTGTTGTTGAAGCGATCTGTAATGGCGTACTAACGAGTACAAATAGCGATAGTAGTGGTAATTACAGTTTGTCTATTCCTGGAAATACCACGGGTGTATTTATTCGTGTTAAATCACAGTTGCTAAAAACAGGGACGCCTTCATGGGATGTGTCAGTAAGTGATGAATCCCAGGCAAGTAAACTGGTGTTCTCTATAGATGGGGCTGCATTTAATTCGGGAGCATCTGCTGTAACCAGAAATCTGAATGCCAGTTCAGGCTGGGATGGTGTGAATTATAGTGGTGCAAGGGCGGCGGCGCCCTTTGCTATTTTAGATACCATTTATGATGCAATGCAGTTAATACTTACTGAAAACTCAAATGCACAGTTTCCTGCGCTTGATGTGAAGTGGAGTGCGGATAGCACAACAGGTACATTTTATACAGCGAATACTATTAGTGTATTAGGCCGAATTACAGATTCAGATGAATTTGATGAACATGTTATTGCGCATGAATGGGGGCACTATTTTCAGGATGCATTTTCAAGAGATGATTCAATTGGCGGGCCTCATTCGAGTGGGAATATTTTAGATATACGCGTGGCCTTTAGTGAAGGTTTTGGTAATGCTTTTTCCGCCATGGTAACAGGAGATTCCCAGTATAAAGATTCACAGGGTTTAAGCTCAGGTTTTACAATTGATGTTGAGTCAAATAACTGTGGTGCCAGTCAGGGCTGGTTTAATGAGTGTTCAGTGCAGTCGGTTTTATATGATCTGTTCGATGCGGCACCTGATGGGACAGATAATTTAGAGCTTGGTTTTGCACCTATGTATACGGTCATGACATCCAGTATGCCGAATACCGATGCGGTGACCAGTCTGTTTAGTTTTATAACACCCTATAAAGCATTAAATCCGGGTAGTGCTGCCAGTATTGATACATTGCTATTAACTGATCACGCTATTGCCAGTATTACCGATGATGAAGGCACGGGTAGAGTGTTAAACCCTGGCAACACGGATCAGACACCTGTTTTTGAAACCGCATTTAATATTGCTTCATTATGCGTGACCGGAGAAAACGGTGGGTATAATGGCTTAGGGGTTACACGTTTTGTGCAGTTTACAGAACCTATGGGGGGCGGGGGTGCTGCTACATTTAAAGCAACTAAAGTGTCCACTGGGCTACTTTCAGCAGACCCGGATATGATTATACGTGCCAGTGGGCAGGAAATTGGCAGGGGTGAATCTGTTGTTCCTAATACAGAAACGTTTGCCGTTAATTTAGTAGCTGGAACAACTTACGTTCTTGAGCTAAGTGAGTTTGCCAGTTACGGTAACGTAAATTATTCGCCTTCCGGCGGTGCATCGGATATAACCTGTTTTTCAATAACCCGAACTTAGAATAAATAATAGAACGAATTATAAATTATGAATAAATTAATAACACTACTTACCGTTGCTGCTGTGGCCAGCATGAGCTATGGCATGTCTTCACCGACTGAAAAAAAGGCACAGACGCATTCAGTAAAACATGAACAGGTTTATGTAAAACCCCATGCTGGTATTGGCTTAAATTATAACCAGCCTAAAAATTTACAGGCAGGTGATTCATTTGAGCTGGTTCTTAATTTTAAAACCCAGGTCAATGCGGATTCACTACAGGTTAATATTAAACATGACGATGCTTTACAGTTAGGTGTTTCTCAGTTTGATTATCAGTTTTCCGCCGTTAAAAATGAGCAGAATAAAATTGTAATTCCATTTACGGCTTTGCAGGACGGACGTTTTTTTATAGATGTGAGCGCTGCATTAATAACCGATGGGAAAAAGCAGACACGGTCATTTTCAATTCCAGTTACCGTTGGTGATATAAGCAATATTAAAACTAAAGCAAAGCCCGGTTATAAAGCGATGCCCGAGCAGGGCGTTATTTCTATGCCGGCCACAGAAACAACCGATTAATTGTTAGAACAAGTGTTTGTTTCCTTCTGATTCTGATTGCAATAATCTGAGTCAGAAGGGCTATTATCAGCTGTTATTTTATATACTGACTCCTGTGTGTAATAGTCAATATTCCATTACTTATCTATATGTAGTATCTCCACTAGCCTCAAACCCCTATATAGGCTATGCTATCGGCCTTTTAAGGTATTAGGCCTAAATTTGCCTGTTTTCGGCGCACTCGGAGATTTTAAAATATGTTTTCAGCAGATATGACTATTCAGGGTTATGACGACGAATTGATGGATTCTATCAATGAAGAGACTCAGCGTCAGGAAGATCACATTGAATTAATAGCGTCTGAAAATTATACCAGCCCACGTGTAATGCAGGCACAGGGCAGTGCATTAACTAATAAATATGCTGAAGGTTACCCTTCAAAGCGCTATTACGGTGGCTGTGAGTTTGTTGATAAAACCGAACAATTAGCGATTGATAGAGCTAAAAAGCTATTTGGTGCAGATTATGCGAATGTGCAGCCGCACTCGGGTTCTCAGGCAAATGCCGCAGTGTATATGGCTTTATGCCTGCCGGGTGATACGGTTCTGGGTATGAGTCTGGCACATGGTGGACATTTAACCCATGGTTCTAAAGTCAGTTTCTCAGGTAAAATTTATAATGCGGTTCAGTATGGCTTAAAGGAGGAAACGGGTGAGGTTGATTATGATCAGGTAGCAGAGCTTGCTCGTGAACATAAGCCTAAAATGATTGTGGCCGGGTTTTCGGCCTATTCAAAGATAATGGACTGGCAGAAGTTTCGTGATATTGCTGATGAAGTAGGGGCTTATCTTTTTGTTGATATGGCCCATGTTGCAGGCCTGGTTGCGGCGGGTATTTACCCTAACCCTGTGCCCATTGCAGACGTTGTTACATCTACTACCCATAAAACATTACGTGGCCCTCGGGGTGGTTTAATTCTTTCCAGAAAAAACGATGAAATAACTAAAAAATTCAATTCAGCTATTTTTCCAGGATCACAGGGTGGCCCATTGATGCACGTTATTGCAGCAAAAGCAGTGGCATTTAAAGAAGCAATGGAACCTGAGTATGTTGAGTACCAGAAGCAGGTGGTTGTTAATGCAAAGGCGATGGCTAAAGTATTTATGGAGCGTGGCTATGATGTGGTCTCAAATGGCACAGAGAATCACCTGTTTCTGGTGAGTTTCATTAAAGCAGGCCTGACCGGGAAAGATGTGGAAAATGCACTGGGTAAAGCGCATATCACGGTTAATAAGAATTCGGTACCTAATGATCCGCAATCACCTTTTGTTACATCGGGTATACGTGTAGGCACACCGGCGTTAACAACCCGTGGGTTTAATGAGTCACAATCAGTTGATCTGGCTGGCTGGATGTGTGATGTAATAGAAAATATGGATGATGAAGCGCTTATTCAGGGTGTTCAGGATAAAGTTTCGGATATATGTGCCAGACTACCTGTATATAAAGCATAGCCTGGACTTGGTATTGATGACTCACAACTTATGGTTTTTTTCTTATGCATTGCCCGTTTTGTAAAGCACCTGATACGCGTGTTGTTGATTCCCGTCTGGGAGGCGATGGTGATCAGGTGCGTCGCCGCCGTGAGTGTGTTGAATGTAATGAACGTTTTACGACGTATGAAACTGCTGAACTTAATTTACCTCGAATTGTAAAACAGGATGGCACACGTCAAACGTATGATGAAGCGAAACTGCGTTCAGGTTTTACCAAAGCATTAGAAAAGCGCCCTGTTAATGATGAAAAAATTGAAGAAAGTATCAGTCATATTAAGCATAAGCTGCTCTCTCAGGGAGAGCGTGAAGTTAATGCCAGGACAATAGGTGACTGGGTAATGGAAGAACTACAGTCATTAGATCATGTTGCCTATATTCGTTTTGCATCTGTGTATTTAAGTTTTGAAGATGTGGACGCTTTTCGAAAAACGATTGAAAAACTGGAACAGCAATAAATTAATTTAGTTTCTGTCTTTCGCTGTCATTTTTACATTTACAACAACTTTGTAATAAAGATCTAAAATAAATATGAATTCTTTGCAAGGTGATCATTTTTATATTTCAAAAGCTATTCAACTAGCAGAAAAAGGTTTGTATACCACCCAGCCAAACCCGCGTGTGGGTTGCGTTATTGTATTAAATAATGAAATTGTTGGAGAGGGTTACCACCAACAGGCAGGTGGCCCTCATGCGGAAATTCATGCTTTAAATCAGGCAGCTGATAAGGCGAAGGGTGCAACCGTGTATGTTAGCCTTGAACCCTGTAGTCATCAGGGGAAAACACCTCCCTGTGCAGATGCTTTAATTGCCGCCGGAGTGAGCCGGGTTATCTGTGCTATGCAGGACCCAAATCCGCTGGTTGCGGGCAAGGGGCTGGCGAAGTTAGGGCAGGCGGGTATTAAAACAGAAGCAGGCTTAATGCAGGCTGAAGCTGAGAAAATAAATCCAGGTTTTATTAAACGTATGCAAACCGGCCTGCCTTATGTGCGGGTTAAATTAGCAATGAGTCTGGATGGCCGGACTGCCATGGCATCAGGTGAAAGCAAATGGATTACCGGTGAAGCTGCGCGAGCTGATGTACAGAAATTACGTGCCCGAAGCTCAGTTGTCTTAACTGGTAGCGCTACTGTACTGGCGGATGATCCGGCTATGAATGTACGCATTAGTGCAAAGGCATCAGGTTTGTCGGGGGCCCTGCATCAGCCATTACGGGCTATTATTGATAGTCAGTTACGTGTACCTGTGGACAGTAAAATATTTAGCCAGGACGGGCAGACCCTGGTATTTAGCACCCAGTCAGCAGAGCACGTAATAACATTACCGGAAAAAGACAATAAGGTTGATTTACTGGCTGCATTAAAATACCTTGCAACGCAGCATCAGGCTAATGAAGTGCATGTAGAAGCGGGTAGTGAGTTGTGCGGTGCTTTATTAACACAGCAACTAGTAGATGAAATTATTATATATATGGCACCCCATATTATGGGCGATTCAGCAAAAGGGTTGTTTCATATGCCGGGTTTGCAGAATATGTCTGAGCGATTAGACCTTGAAATTAAAGAAATACGCCCGATAGGTAAAGACTGGCGAGTAACTGCTGTACCCAGATATTAAGCGTGTTCTGCATGGAGCATGTGGGCATTATTTTATTTGTGTACAGGCCTTTAGTAGTTTATTAATAAAGAGAGAAGTTTATGTCCACAATAGTCGTGGTCAGAAAAAATAATAAAGTCTGTATTGCGGCAGATAGTTTAACGACCTTTGGTGACCTTAGAATGGGTGCCTCTTATGATCGTGAATATGACAAAATACAGGCTTATAAAGATGGTTTTTTTGGTATTGTAGGTAGTGCGGCTCATGCACTGGTGATGGAATCTGTTTTAGCTGATGATAAAGTAGAAATAGACTTTAATTCTCGCCTGGGTGTATTTGAAACGTTTCGTGCACTGCACCCCGTGTTAAAAGAAAATTATTTTCTTAACGCTAAAGATGAGGATGATGACCCTTATGAAGCAACCCATATAGATGCTTTAATCTGTAATAAAAAAGGCATTTTTGGTGTTTATTCATTACGCGAAGTGAGTGAGTATCATAAGTTCTGGGCAATTGGTTCGGGTTCTGAATTTGCATTGGGTGCAATGCATGCGCTCTATGATCGACTTGATTCAGTAGAAGATATTGCCCGTGCTGCAATTGAAGCCGGCTGTGAGTTTAATACGTCTTCAGATTTACCGATTAGTCTTCAGGTTGTGGAGCTGGATTCCGAGGCAATATAATGTTTACTGGTATTATCGAGTCATTGGGTAAAATTGAAAGTATTGAGGATAAAGGCGGTGATGCCCGTTTCTGGATTCAGACTGGAAAAATGAATATGTCCGATGTGCAGTTGGGTGATAGCATTGCGATGAACGGTGTTTGCCTGACTGCAATTGAATTACGTGATAATGCATATTGTGCCGATGTGTCAGGGGAAACCTTATCGCTGACTTCATTAAAACAGTTAAAAGAAGGTAGCACGGTTAACCTTGAAAAGGCATTAACCTTGCAAACGCGTCTGGGTGGCCATATGGTGAGCGGTCATGTAGATGGCCTGGCTGTGGTTATAGCGCGTTATGATGATGGTCGCTCTGTTCGTTTTACCATAGAAGCACCAAAATCACTGGCAAAATACATTGCGATGAAAGGTTCAGTAACGGTAGATGGGGTGAGTCTGACCGTGAATAAGGTAGATGGTAGTCAGTTTGAATTAAATATAGTGCCTCATACTTTGCAGGAAACGATAATGGGGAGTTACCAGGCGGGTTCAGAGGTCAATCTGGAAGTCGATCTGGTTGCGCGTTATCTTGAACGTCTGGTGCTGGGTGTTGATGCTGCAGACGTTAAATCTACAGCAGGGATTACCACAACTCTTCTGGCTGAAAATGGTTTTTTAAAGTGAAATTACATTAAGAAAGTTACCTATGCAATTGAATAATATAGAAGAAATAGTTGAAGATATAAAGCAAGGCAAGATGGTTGTCATTATGGACGATGAAGATCGTGAGAATGAGGGCGACCTGTTAATGGCTGCATCCGCATGCTCTGCCGATGATATAAATTTTATGGCGCGTTACGGCCGTGGTCTGATTTGTCTGACACTAAGTGAAGAGCGGTGTCGTCAATTACGTTTACCACAGATGGTGGATAATACGGATGACATGCATGGCACAAACTTTACCGTGAGTATTGAAGCGGCTGAAGGTGTGACAACCGGTATCTCTGCTGCTGACAGAGCCATAACGGTACAGGCTGCGGTTGCACAGGGAGCCACATCGCAGGATATTGTTCAGCCTGGCCATGTTTTCCCATTAAAGGCTCAGCCAGGTGGTGTTTTGAATCGAGCGGGGCATACGGAAGCGGGTTGTGATCTGGCGCGCCTTGCGGGTTTTGAGCCTGCAGCGGTGATTGTGGAAATTTTAAATGATGATGGCACGATGGCACGACGTCCTGACCTGGAAACCTTCGCCAGGGAACATGATCTTAAAATTGGCACAATTGAAGATTTAATTCGTTATCGAATCCAGAATGAAAAAACGGTTGAACGTGTTGCGGAAAGTGATTTCCCCAATGAGTTTGGTCATTTTCGTTTATTTGCTTATCAGGATGCTATTGGAAATGATCTGCATCTGGCACTGGTTAAAGGTGATATTGATCCTGAAAAACCGGTTCGGGTACGGGTGCATATGGAAAATACCATGTGTGATGTGCTGGCATCCAGCAGAAAATGTGGCTGGCCATTACGTGAAGCAATGAAAGCTATAGCGGATGCAGACGAACCCGGTGTTATTGTTATATTGCGTGAGCCAGAATCGTCACGCCAGATTGTTCAATGGATGCTGGATCATGCAGAAGAGCATAAAGATTCAAGTGGTTCACCTGAAGAGTTAAGAACGCATGGTATTGGTGCGCAGATATTGATGGATTTAGATGTACATAAAATGCGTTTATTATCGGCACCTAAGCGTATTCATGGTCTGGCAGGATTTGGCCTTGAAGTGGTTGATTATATTACGGGTGATGAATAAGTGTATTTATAATCTGTCATTCTGGATGATAATGAAGGATCTGGTATAGTAGGCGCTGCGATAATACCCGATATTAGATTCTTATCGCTTTGCCAGAATAATAGCCAGAATAATAGCTAGAATAATAGTCAGGGTAACAGATATTCTGTTTTTCATATGTTAATGAAAAATTATTGGCTGTGAAAAAACACTTACAAAAAATAAACAATATATAAATTAAGAGAAAACAATGTCAGATATAAAAATAGTAGAAGGCGAACTGCAATATACAGAGGGTAGTTTCGTTATTGTTAGTGCACGTTTTAATAGTTTTATTGTTGATAGCCTTGAGGCGGGTGCAATTGATGCATTAAAACGTCATGGCGTAGCAGAAACAAACATTACCGTTGTTAAAGTGCCCGGTGCATATGAAATGCCTCTTGCTATTCAGCAGTTAGCACAAACAGGTAAGTATGATGCGATCATTGGCTTAGGCGCTGTGATTCGTGGTTCAACACCACATTTTGATTTTGTCGCGGGTGAGGCATCAAAAGGTATGGCAAATGTTTCACTTGATAATAATATTCCTGTTATCAATGGTGTGTTAACAACCAATACGATTGAGCAGGCAATAGAACGGGCTGGCACCAAAGCCGGTAATAAAGGTGCTGAAGCGGCAATTAGCGCACTTGAAATGGTCAACCTGCTTAAGAAGATTGTTTAATGTCGGTATCGCTTGCAAAAGGTCGAAGTAACGCACGTAAAAAAGCCACCCAGGCTTTATATCAATGGCACATGTCTGGTAATGACCTGACTGAAATTGAAGCTCAGTTTCATCAGGAACAGAACATGGAAAAAGTCGATACGGATTATTTTCATAAACTGTTACATGAAGTACCAGTGAATATATCGGCTCTGGATGAATTAATTGCAAAGTACAGTGATCGTAAAGAAGGTGAGCTGGACCCAATTGAGCAATCAATATTAAGACTTTCCAGTTATGAATTAAAAAACTGTATAGATGTACCTTACAAAGTCGTTATAAGTGAAGCGATAACACTGGCAAAAATGTTTGGTTCAGACAAGAGCCATGCTTTTGTTAACAGTATTCTTGATAAGCTGGCAAAAGATCTTCGTAAGGTAGAAATAAAAAGTAACGTGTAAATTATATTTTTGATTTAAAGCGTGCTTTACAAATGCTTTATTAGCCAGTGCGGTTTTTTGAAGATGGGCGTCTTTTTTAGCAGACTAAAAGTCTGTACTGAACTTTTATAGTTAAACTTAAAGTCAGGCTTTAATCATTATATTTAATGGCAGATGCTGTACCAAATGGTTTATCTTCATTGTTCCTTCATAAAAGTGAGCACACTTTCAATAATTTTCTTGTCTTTAAGTATGCGGTGATGCCCTAGACCTTTTGTTTCAATGGTTTGGCAGGCATGCCAGTTTTTGTCTACAGCCTTAAATTGTTCTAACGGAATTTCCTCGTCATCATGGTCATAAATTAACAGACCTTTATAGTTGAAATCGGATAATAAACTGACGGGTGATAAAAAATGCCATACGTCATCGACCTTAAGAATTTCCATCATCGTCTGCCCAATCATGTCACGAAACCGCCCGGATAGTTTTGGGTTAAGGTTTAGCAACTTACTATAGGTCTGATGCATTTCGTTGGCATCCAGATGTGGTCCAAATAAAACCATCTGCTGTGGTGAAACTCGCGTTTATAAGTCTTATTAGTATTCATCTTCGCCGTTCACCACTTTTTGCCGTCCCGAACAAGATATGCTAGAGTCAATCGCACATAAATACTTCGCCATGTTTTAACTAACGTTGCTTTTATAACCGTCACTTATTGTAAATAAGTTAGCATCAATTCAAAGGACTGAAGCCCATGATAATACAAAACAGAACCGACCTGAATACCGTCATTTACCAAGTCAGCCCCGGCGATAACCTCAGCCGTATTATTCAGCGCTATTATGGAAACATCTCACCACAAAAACAAAAAAGCCTTATTCAACAAATTATGCTCGACAACCCAAACATAAAACAGGCCCACCTCATTTACTCCGGCCAGCAGTTGCAACTCAACGTCCCTTCGCTATATGCCCCATACCCCGCACCCGTCATCACCGAAGTCGATTCGCCCACCCTGAAAACCCTAAGCGACAACCTCGAACAAGCCCCCCCAGCCGAAAAAAAGCTTCAGTCCGCTCTTGCCCCCATTCTGCTCGGCAGCGGTGCAACCGGCATGACTCTGATAAAACAAACCTTTAGCAGCAACACCCCGCTATTAAGCGAAATAGCCGATAACTACAACGCCTACAAAGCCGACAACATCAGCAAAGGCCAATACGACTACCGCAGAAAAAAAATGATACAACAGCTAAACACCAAGCTCGGGCCCCTGCAACGCCTGTTAAATGGCCACCAACCCCTCGGCGAAGTGCTGCGCATTAGCCGAAAAAAAGACACCGCACCCAACCATGTTATGCACCAACAAGCCAAACAAATGAGCACACTCGCCAAAGCCGCCAGCCGCGGCAGTGTGGTGCTATCCGCCGTTGGCCTGGGTGTCGCCTGCCATCAAATGGCCAATACCGATAATGCGCAGAAAAAGAATGAAATTATGGTTGAGAGTTTGGGTGGGTTGCTTGGTGGTGCAGTACTCGGGGCCATTGTTACTGTAGTGTTCATTGGTACACCAGTGGGTTGGGTCGCTGCATTGGCGATTGGGGTGGGCAGTGTAGCAACCTCGTATGGTTTTGGTGTAGGGGCTAAGAAAGCTTATACAAAATTTGGTTCACATATTGATTTTGCAACTTTAACCCATGCGAATGAGTTGTGCCGTTAATGATAGATAGCGGCACACTATTCGTTATTCTGTTTGTTGGTGGTCTACTGCTAGCCTTTTCTATGGTTGTGCTTTTGCATATTCTGCATTTTATTTTACCTAAAAAATACGATGCATTGTTATTCAAGGAGCCAATATTCAATAAAACCGAGTTAACCATACTCCGTATTTGGCCTTACAGCCTGATAAGAACAACAGGTTATATTTTATTACTGACCGTCCCTAATTTTTATATTACTAAAAAAAGATTTAAAGACATCACAATAGATCGCTCTAATGTATTTTTACTGACGCTATTTAGCCGATTATATCTTTTTATCGCAATATTGACTGTTTTGTTTGGGATTGGGCTGATGATTATGGCTCTTGTCGGCTATTTAATCAGTACAGAATAATCCAGAAAAAAGGGATCACACTCAACCATGTTATTCACCAGCAAGCCAAACAAATGAGAACTTAAAAGGCATGTTAAGGCAATAATAAAAACAAAACAAAGACTTGTATGGTTTTGATCTTTTGTTGTTATGTCTTAATAAGTTATAGTGGAAAGGAACAGAAAGCAGGATATAAGAGATTGGTGTTAGAATTAATAACCTTGTTGCTGAGACCTGAGTGCCTGAGGCTATACTTTACGTAGAAGGTAAGAGGTGCAATTATTTCTCCGCAAGTAAATCTGCAACCATTTCGTCTAGTAGCTTAAAAATTGGAGAAAATAAAAAATCTACACTTTCTCTTAGCATAGTGCGTCGCTCCCTGAAAACACAAGGTGTTTAATGAGGTCATCTTCAGGGGCGACTATTTAATACGGCAGCTATACAGAATTATTTACACTGTTATCTGGAGTATTGCTGCATTTGCTGCTGCATCATCTGACGCATTTCAGGTGTCATGTTTTTCATCATGTCCTGCATCTGAGGCTGCATCTTTTGCATTTTCTGCATTGCATCGTTCATCATTTTTGCTGTGTTAGTTACTTTGTAGTCAGCAGGAAGGCTGAAGGCATTTGCAGGTAACCGGGCTTTCTTATTAACTTTTGTTACAATTGAATCCAGTCTTTTATGTTCATCAATACTTTTTAATGGGAAACCAATATCCCTGAGCTTTAAACTGGCTTTACGTTCTGCTTCACCGCAGGGGTCTATAAATGCCCCCGTATTCATGCCTGTCATTGAGGATACTTTTTCCTCCATGTTTCTTTCCATGTTTGCGAATGTCTGAGCAAATTTTTTCACCCCCATATCTCGCATAGCTTCTACAGAAACATACAGGCTTCCACAGTAGTTATCATTTGCATACAGGCCGTATTCTTCTGTTTCATAACCTGCAATCGTGGGGCCAAGTCCCATCGTTTTAGTGTAGGTGTCTACATGTTTTTTAGGTGCCGTACTCGAGTTGTTATTTTTCAAAAAATCACTCATGTCCATAATCATGCGTTCTTTGTGCATGACGACATTCATTGTTTTACTGGCAATATCAATGACAACATAGCCTTCATTACCGGGCATTTCTATGCGGGCTTTATTGCCCTCTATATATATTGTTGATAACTGGTGTTGATTGTCACGTGTCTGAATTAATACAGCTGCATTAATTGTATTGCTAATAATGGTCGTAATCAGAAATGAGGAGAGGAGTATCAGTTTTTTCATATTTGTGTCCCTTGTTTATTCAGGCGTAAAAATAACACAAGTGAATATATTTGTGGAGGGCAGATCTCTTTAACTGAGATCTGATTGGATATAAATAGCGGATTGACAGTATTTTGTATGTTATACCATGAGGGACTGCTTGGTACTTTCTATGATTTCCTGATTTTCTTCTATTTCAACAATATTAACATCTGTATCCATACCCAGTTTTGCAAAAGCCGGTACATTTGACCAGTCGACTTCCTGAGGCTCATGGCCACCCTGTAGTAAGGCTATCTGAACCAGATCGACCAGATCGGCATTGCCTTCATGGTCATAACTGAAATTATGTGCATGCTTGACAACATTAGTCATCGTTTCACCAAAATTCCAGGTTTTTAGTATAAGTTCACCAACTGGTGATGTCAGTTCTTCAATAATATTGCCTAAAGCCTCACTATTGTTAAATAAGTCGTCATCATCTTCAGCCATAACCAGAATGGGAAGTGAGCCAATATTATGAATCAGCCCGGCAAGTAAAGCCTGTTCCGGGTTAATGCCGGGTACGGTTGTGGCAAGCATGCGACAGATTGCAGCCACTTCGACGGCGGTATTCCAGCTTTTACGAAAGTGCTCATCCAGTACATCAGATGTTGCCTGGTAAATCTGTTTCATTGCAAGGCTGATAACCAGGTCCCTTACCATTCGAATGCCCAGTCTTGTAACGGCCATCTGTAAGTCTTCAATTGGGGTGCGGCTTCTATAAAGTGGGCTGTTAGAGACCTGAATTAAACGAGCAGATAAAGATGCATCCTGAGTTAATGTTTCGGCTATTTGTTGAGCAGATGTATTTTCTCCTTCAACGGCATCACGAATTTTTAATGCAACTTCAGGTAGTGTTGGTAAAACTAATTGATCTGACTCAACGGCAGTTTTAAGTTCACTATAGAATTGATCGGCTTTATCGGACATGGTTTTCCCATATAAATTAAAATTAAAATTATAAAGTAGAGTATAGGCTATTTAAATAGTGTAGTGGTTTCATCAAAAATAAGTTTATTTTCTTCAATATCCAGTACATGTGAATTGGCATCAATGTCGAGTCGTGAAAATGCAGATACGGTAGACCAGTCTTCCGGGCAGTCCAGGCCGGTATAAATACTTCCCTGAATGAGGGCAACCTGAATGACATCGACATAATCAGCAGGGCCATCATGATTGCGGCGAAACTGATAACATTCATTAACAACATCAATCATATATGAGGGGAAGTGCCAGTTTTGAAATATAAAGGCACCAACGTCTCCCTGCATTTTTTGTACGACTTTAAATAGTGCATCGGGCTGGTCGAACAGGTCATCATCATCTTCAGCCATTAGAATGATAGGAAGTGCTCCGATATTATGAGTAAGGCCCGCTAACATGGCCTTTTCTGCATCAAGGTGTTCATGTTTTGACGCTAGTAAATGCGCTATAGCTGCGGTCTTTGTACTGGCTAACCAGAGTTCATTAAAGCGTTCCGCAATCACATTATTTTCGGCATTATATAATTGTTTCATCGACAGGCTAATAATCAAATCCCTGACCAGCTTTAGCCCCAGTTTGGTTATAGCCATTTGTATGTTATCTGTACTCACTCTGGTGCGATAGAGTGAGCTATTTGCAATTTGCAGTAAGCGTACTGTCAGGGCCGGGTCCTGGCCGATAACCTCTGCAATTTTTTTGGCAGATGATTCCTCTTTTTCACATTCAGCTTTAATTTTAAGCGCTACATCAGGTAATGAGGGTAAAAGTAATTTCTCGGTAGCCACCGCATCCTTTACTTCAGTTAAAAAAATGTCTGTTTTTTCCTGCATTGATACCATTTGTTAACCCTCTAATTAGACTTGCATTAAACTATTGCGGGTTTGTTCAAGCTCAATTTGAATTGACTTATCAAGACAACGTATTGAGGGATCTAATCCTAATTTATTAATGGCCGGTATACTCGACCAGTCGTCAGGGATGTTTGTAGGTGCATGTTGGGTATGTAAGATAGCAGCCTGTACTAAGTCTATATAATCGGCATCTGCATTATGTGATCGGTTAAATTCATTCCAGTTGCCTGCAACATCAATTAATGACTGTGGGAAATTCCAGAAAGCAAGTATTTTTTCCCCGAGTTTAGCCTGAATATCTTCAGTTATTTTTTTAAAATTCTGCTCACTGCCAAACAATGAAGGCTGTTTATCTGCCAGCTCAATTATGGGTAAGCAGCCTATATTATGAATAAGTCCAGCGAGCATAGCTTGTTCCACGTCTAGTGCATTTTGCGCTTTGGCTAATACTCGGCAAACGGCTGCTACATCAACACTGGTTTGCCATATTTTTTTAAACTGCTTTTCAATTTTTTTATCATGCGCTTTAAAAGCCTGTTTTATCGCTAACATAATAATCAAGTCTTTTACAATACGTACGCCTAAACGGGTAACGGCCATTTGTAAATTGTCGATTTCAGTACGGGCTCGATATAGGGGACTGTTTGCCAATTGTAACAGGCGTGCAGACAAAGACGTGTCCTGTGAGAGTAATATGGCTATATCTGTTGCCGACTGGTTATCTTTTTCTACGGCCTCGCGAATTTTTAATGCGACTTCCGGTAATGTTGGCAGTTTAATCTGATCTGTTTCAATGGCTTTAAATAGCTGTTGAAGGACTTGTTGGCTTTGTTCGTTCATATTAACAGGAGTGTAGTTAACAAAAACTCATTAGTCATTAATCAAAAAATAATATCTTTTCCAGGAATATAAAACAGAGCCCGTACTTTACAGGTTCTGTTTTATATTTTGTTTTTCTGTTCTCATTTATCTCAGAGAGGCAGGTGTTTTTATTCAACAGAATAAGGCAAGGACTGTACGGTAACCATTGGTCCAGTTTCATCATGTAACTGAAGTTTGCCTGCTTCTGCATCGGCTATATTAATAACAGCAAGTGCAATGTAACCACCATCGGGGTCTGTTTGTGCATTCACGATCTGGCCCGTGCCCTGACCTGATTTTGAGTCTTTGCTGAATAATTTATCTCCGGCAGTTACGGCGTCACTGGTGTTAATCTGTATTTTGAACATGTGGCGTTTTAATTTGCCCAGATACTGCATACGTGCCACAACTTCCTGGCCTGTGTAACAGCCTTTCTGGAAATTAACGCCATTAATGACATGCATATTCGTCATTTGAGGTACGAAGGCCTCAGAGGTTTCATTGGTAATAGTAGGTATGCCTGCCATAATATCAAGTGTTTCCCAGGCATCCGCTCCGGCTGGGGCGGCATTAACATCCAGTTGCCCCCACAGGGTTTTCATATCCTCAAGTTCACCGATGATTTCATACCGAGGCAGGGTTCCCGGGCATTTTATTATGGTATAACCATTAACCTGGGTTACATCATCTGTTTCTACGGGCAAGTCTGAGATGAGTTCCGCCAGTTGTTTATCTGCTTCAGGACCTGACAGACCCATTTTAACAAATGCATCACTGCTATCTTTTATGCTAACTTTAGCCATTAGAATAAACATGCTAATGCGTTTTAATGTTGATTCAAGGAGTGACTGGGGCAGGCTAAGGTAGTAACTCTCGTTACGTTTAAGTAACCTGAAGTTAGCCAGCATACGACCTTTGTGAGTGCAGTAAGCGCTTAACTGGCTGTGTTGAAGGCTAACATCTCGTACGTCGTTGGTAAGCTGGCCCTGTAAAAAATCGGCCGCATCTTCACCATCTACAGAAATAAGCCCATGATGGCTTAAATCACATATTACCAGCCCCGTATGAACTATGCGGCGTTCACGCTCCAGGTTACCAAAACTCTGTACCTTGTTGTGCTCAATTTCTGCGCCTGCGTTTTTTAAGAAGTCTAACCATGCTGGTTTCATGTGTTTGGTGCCCTGTTTTATTCTCTGATATGTGGAATAATAAACATTTTATTGCGCAGTGTCAGCATACAGTTAGTATGGATTATTTAAAATTTTCCACTACACTCATACATGCAGAATAAGAATAGACAATTTAATTTAAAGGGAAAATGAAAAATGGCGGTATCTGATAACCGACCCTTCTTTCTCAATCTGGTAATTATCAGGCTACCAGTTACGGGATTTGTTTCTATATTTCATCGCATTAGCGGTTTATTGTTGTTTCTTGCAATTCCATTTTCTGTTTATTTACTGGACATCTCTTTGCAGGGGAGTACTGGCTTTAGCCGGGCTGTCGATATACTCAATATGCCATTATTGCAACTGATTTCTCTACTGTTGCTCTGGTCAATTATTCATCACTTTATAGCGGGTATTCGATTTTTGTTAACCGATTTTGATATTGGTTTAGAGAAACAACAGGCTACATGTTTCGCCTGGTTAGTATTTATTATAGACGTGATTGTTTTTGTATTGCTAGCCTGGGGGATTTTCTTATGAGCTCACCCGGGTTGCAGGGTTTAAGGCCCTGGATTATTCAAAGAATTAGTGCCGTATTTATTGCTGTATTTATTATTTATATATTTCTCCTGGCGCTAATAAGCAGCCCATTTAATTCTAATGACTGGGCAGCATGGGTTGCTATTCCATATAACAATATTTTTATTGGTTTATTTTTGATTGCAGTGCTCTGGCATGCCTGGATTGGTATTAGAGATATTGTATTAGATTATATTCCGAATGTAGTCGGTCGCCTGCTGATGTTAACGCTGGTTGGAAGTACGTTAACAGGTAGTGGGTTATGGGGATTTAAAGCACTCTTTATGGTTTTTATTAAATGAATATTGAAGACATACCAAGAAGACGATTCGATGCGCTTATTATTGGCGCTGGTGGTGGTGGGTTAAGAGCGGCATTACAGTTAGCTGAGGCAGATGCATCTGTTGCGGTTGTTTCTAAAGTGTTTCCAACCCGTTCACATACAGTCGCTGCCCAGGGTGGTATGAATGCCGCACTGGCAAATGTATTACCTGATAACTGGCACTGGCATATGTTTGATACGGTTAAAGGCAGTGACTATCTGGGGGATCAGGATGCGATTGAGTATATGTGTCGTGCCGCACCTAAGGCCGTTTATGAAATGGAGCATTTTGGGGTGCCTTTTTCGCGATTAGATAATGGCAAAATATACCAGCGCCCCTTTGGTGGTCAGTCGCAAAACTTTGGTGGTGAACAGGCTGCCAGAACGTGTGCTGCGGCGGATCGAACAGGACATGCTATTTTGCATAGTTTATATCAACAGAATATTCGTGCTAAAACACATTTTTTTGATGAGTACTTCGCTGTCGATTTACTAAAAGATGAGCAGGGTAATGTGTTAGGTGCTTATGTTTTTGATATTCACAGTGGTGAAGAAATTATTATTGAAGCGAAAACAACTTTAATTGCAACAGGTGGTGCCGGGCAGTTGTTTAGAACAACGACTAATGCATTAATTAATACCGGTGACGGTATGGGAATGGCGTTACGTGCAGGTGTGCCTTTACAGGATATGGAGTTCTTCCAGTTTCACCCAACAGGTATTGCCGGTCGTGGCATGTTAATAACTGAAGGTGCCAGAGGTGAAGGGGGCTATCTGGTTAATGCGCAGGGTGAGCGGTTTATGGAGCGTTATGCGCCTACCGCCAAAGATCTGGCTTCTCGTGATGTTGTGAGTCGCTCAATATATACTGAAGTTAAAGAAGGCAGGGGCTGTGGGCCAGATAAAGACCATGTGATGCTAAAACTTGATCATTTACCTGAAGATGTTCTGCAATCAAGACTGCCAGGTATCAGGCAAACCTGTATTACTTTTCTGGGTATTGATCCTGCGGATAAACCGATTCCCGTTTATCCGACAGCGCACTATACCATGGGGGGAATACCTACAAATCGTCAGGGGCAGGTTGTTGTGCCAGTTAAGGATACTCCGGAAGAACCCGTAACAGGTTTATATGCAGCAGGGGAGTGTGCTTGTGTTTCGGTGCACGGCGCAAATCGTTTGGGGGGAAATTCATTGCTGGATATACTTGTGTTTGGGCGTTCAGCGGCGAATCATATTATTCAGTATCTGAAAGAAAATCGTTTTCATAAAGCGCTTGATGAAAATACAATTCAGAAGGCATATGACCGATTACATCGATGGGATGATACCAGTAACAGTAATGGTGAATCAGTAGATGATATTCGGCGTGACTTACAAAAAGTGATGGAAGATAACTGTGGTGTGTTTAGAACGCAGGATGTTCTGGATAATGGTATGGAAGAGGTTTCGAAATTAGCGCAACGATTAAAAAATGCAAGTATTACTGATCAGTCAGAATTATTTAATACGGCAAGAATTGAGGCTTTGGAGTTAGAAAATTTAATGGATGTTGCACTGGCTACGGTATATTCAGCCGCTGCACGTACAGAAAGTCGAGGAGCGCATTCTCGTATTGATTATGCAGAACGTGACGACAAAAGCTGGATGAAACATACGCTTTATAGTAGTGAAGATCGTAAACTGGATTATAAGCCAGTTAGAACTAAACCTATGTCGGTGGTGAGTTTTCCGCCTAAACCGAGAGTTTATTAAAAGATGTGAACCATAGAGACATGGAGAGCACTGAGAAAAAATAAAGATTTATGCACAGCAGATGTAATAAATTAGAATTTTTTTCTTTCAGTGGTTTTTATTTTTCTGTGGTAAATCATTAAATAAAAGGTAGATATATGCGACTTCGCATTTACAGATATAATCCGGAAACGGATAAAAAACCCTATATGCAAGATTATCAACTGGATAATGTTTCATCGGATATGATGTTGCTGGATGTGTTGTTGTTATTAAAAGAACAGGACTCAAGTTTAGGTTTTCGTCGCTCATGTAGAGAGGGTGTCTGTGGCTCTGATGGAATGAATATAAATGGAACGAATGGCCTGGCCTGTATAACCCCTGTTACAGGTTTGAAAGAGCCGGTTGAGCTACGCCCTATGCCACGGCTTCCGGTTATTCGTGATTTAATTGTTGATATGGATCAGTTTTATAAACAATACCGGGATGTAAAACCATTTCTTGATGTGAAAGATCCTTTGCCTGAAGTTGAGTTAAAGCAGACGCCAGAAGAAAGGGATAAGCTTGATGGTTTATATGAATGTATTTTGTGTGGCTGTTGCACTACATCGTGTCCATCTTTCTGGTGGAATCCGGATAAGTTCTTAGGCCCGGCGGCTTTGTTGCAGGCAGCACGTTTTATTGGTGATTCACGTGATCAGGCTACAGAAGAAAGATTGCAGGCACTGGATGATCCGTTTAAACTGTTTCGCTGTCATACCATAATGAATTGCGTTCAGGTCTGTCCAAAAGGATTGAATCCAACTAAGGCAATTGGTGACATTAAGAAAGCGATGGTTAAGAAATCGATGTAATAAACGCTTAATTTTTTAATCGACTATAAAAGCTTGCTATTGATATGAATATCGAAAAAAAAATGTCCAGTCGGGTTACTTCAGAGTTACGTTGGCGTTGTCGTCGAGGTATGTTAGAACTTGATATATTACTTAATGGTTTTGTAGAAAAAAAATATACACAGTTAAGTGCTGATCAAAAAAACACTTTTAATGAGGTGCTAGATTACCCGGATCAGCTTTTATTTGATTTATTTCTAGGGCATATGGAATCATCAGATAACAATGTTTCAGAACTTGTCCAGACAATACGCCAGTCAGCTTCTGTTTGAAGTTAAGTATTCAAGCATTTATCAGAACATAATAGTTATTTATGTTTTGTTAATATTGTTTTCTATCTTTCTTGTTAGCTACGATTATTCTTTATTTAGTGCTATATTGTTAGTGGTGTTGAGTGTTTTTGTGACGGACTCAATGAGTAATAATACATATCGTGAATTACACTGGCGAACAGATGGTAGTTGGTTGATTATGAAAAATAAGCAGAAATTTGAAGCACGTTTGCTGGCGGGAAGTGTCGTTACACCTTATTTTACATCTCTTAATTTCAGGCTTGAAAATAATAAGAAGTATAATGTTATTTTATTTAAGGATAGCATTAACAGTGAAAAATTTAGACAACTCCGTGTCAGGATGAAAGTTGAAGGTCTTCAAAAAAAGCAACATGATATACTAGCTCAATGAGTAAGATGTTAGAAAAGCAGTTATTTGAAAAATGTAAGCAGAAAACCAGCCAATATGGTTGTGAAGATGTGTTGCCAGTTGATTTTGTTAGTTTAATGGATATGTATGAAGATAATTACATTAAATTACGCAAGCTGATTCCCGGGTTACAACAGATTAAAAATACACATATTTCAAAATCTGCGGGGCACCTTAATTTGTATTTACAAATTATAGAGCGTAGTAAATTTACCACAACATTAAAATTAAGTTACTGTTTTACAGATGATGGTGAATCGCGTCTTGAGCCAAATTTAAAAATTCGTATATATCATGATGCAGGCCTGGCTGAAGTGATGTCGGGTAAGTTGCATCACGGTCGATTGGTACTAGATCATTTGCCAGCGGATGCATTAAAGCAAAAATGGCAACTTAACCGTTTTTTAAGTAAATGGCTGAAATATTGCTTACGTCAAAACCATGGCTTCTCTGTTATTACTGAAGCTGCTTCAGATATTTCTATTGCATAGCTGAGTTTCTATTCTCTTTAATCCTGTATATGCCTGCAATATAGTTGTTTTAGCTGTTATAACAGCGGTGATTTACCGCGTCATTCTATGTATTTATATGGATATAAATCTCTTCACTTGAAGTTACCGTTAGTCACTGATTTATGGTACTATTTCGTGCTTTATGATGATGCCTGTAACAACATTAACTATGGTTAATGCACGAGCATAATCAATAACCCGATAAATCACGGAAAAGAAGCACCTTATGGCTGAATTTGCCAAAGAAGTAGTACCTGTTAATTTAGAAGATGAAATGCGTCAGTCCTATCTGGATTACGCCATGAGCGTTATCGTAGGCAGGGCACTCCCGGATGTTCGAGATGGTTTAAAACCAGTTCATCGGCGCGTGCTTTATGCGATGAATGTTCTGGGAAATGACTGGAATAAGCCTTATAAAAAATCAGCCCGTGTGGTCGGTGATGTTATTGGTAAGTACCACCCTCATGGTGATACGGCTGTATATGACACGATAGTCCGTATGGCTCAACCATTTTCTATGCGCTATATGCTGGTTGATGGTCAGGGTAACTTTGGCTCCGTTGATGGTGATTCACCGGCAGCTATGCGTTATACCGAAGTGCGCATGGATAAAATCGCGCATCAGATACTGGCTGACCTGGATAAGGAAACCGTTGATTTTGCAGATAACTATGATGGTTCAGAAAGTGAGCCGACGGTTATGCCAACGCGCGTCCCCGCTTTACTGGTGAATGGCTCTGCCGGCATTGCCGTTGGTATGGCAACAAATATACCGCCACATAATCTAAATGAAGTGATTGATGCCTGTATAGCACTTATAAATAATCCTGAGATAGATATTGAAGGCCTGATGGATTTTATTCCAGCGCCTGATTTACCGACGTCTGCTTTTATTAATGGCACCAAGGGAATTCGAGAAGCATATCGTACTGGTCGTGGTCGTATGTTTATGCGTTCACGTACCTCAATTGAAACAGCAGATAATGGTAAACAGAGCATTATCGTTCATGAACTGCCTTATCAGGTCAATAAAGCGCGTTTGATCGAACGTATTGCTGAACTGGTTAAAGATAAAAAAATCGAAGGTATTACTGAAATACGTGATGAATCAACGGCAATAATACGAATTGTGATAGAAGTTCGTCGTGGCGATGTGGCTGAAGTGCTGCTTAATAACCTGTTCAAACAAACGTCAATGCAGACCGTGTTTGGTATTAATATGGTTGCGCTTGTAGATGGCCAGCCTAAATTGCTGAATCTGAAGCAGATTATTGAAGCGTTTGTACGTCATCGTCGTGAAGTAGTAACGCGTCGAACTATTTATGAATTACGTAAAGCCCGTGATCGTGCTCATGTTTTAGAAGGCCTTGCAATTGCACTGGCTAATATTGATGAAGTTATTGCACTGATTAAAAAATCTAAAAATTCAGCAGAAGCCAAAGCTGGTTTAATATCTCGTCCATGGGAATTAGGCATGGTAACGGACATGCTAAGTCGCTCTGGTGCTGAGGCGTCACGCCCTGAGTTTTTACTGGATGAATATGGCTTGCGTGATGGGTCGTACTACTTATCAGAGACACAGGCACAGGCCATTCTTGAGCTAAGGCTGCACCGTTTAACGGGTCTCGAACAAGATAAAATTATTAATGAATTCAGTGAGATACTGGATATAATTAAAGCACTTATTGAAATACTGGCAAACCCGGAAAGATTACTTGAAGTCATTCGTGAAGAGCTACTGCAAATTAAGGAAGACTTTGGTGATGAGCGTCGTTCTGAAATAATAGAAAGTCAGCTGGATCTGAGTTTAGAGGATCTGATTACTGAAGAAGATGTGCTGGTAACTTTCTCACATGAGGGTTATGCCAAGTCGCAAATCCTTTCTGAGTACAGTGCGCAAAAACGAGGTGGCAGAGGTAAGTCAGCTACCAAGATGAAGACGGAAGATTTTATTGACAAGCTGTTTATTGCCAATACACATGACACATTATTATGCTTCTCAAGTCGCGGTAAAGTTTACTGGATTAAAGTTTATCAGCTACCTCAGGCAAGCCGGGGTTCTCGTGGTAAACCATTAGTTAATTTATTACCACTGGATGATGGTGAGCGTATTAATGCGGTGTTGCCAATACGTGAATATGATGAAGAGCATTTCATCTTTATGGCGACCAGTTCAGGTACGGTTAAGAAAACACCATTGACTGCATTTTCGAATCAACGTGCCGGCGGTATTATTGCGCTGGATTTACGTGATGATAATTTACTCGTTGATGTTGCCTTAACGGACGGCACAAAAGACATTATGTTGATGGCCAGCTCTGGTAAAGCGATTCGTTTTAATGAAACAAATGTACGTGCTATGGGTCGAACTGCTGCTGGTGTTCGTGGTATTCGCATGAAAGAAGGTGAAGAGCTTATTAGTTTGATTGTTGTTGATGAGAGTGCGTCAATTTTAACAGCAACAGAAAAAGGTTATGGGAAGCGCACTGCTACAACAGAATATGCCTGTAAAGGGCGTGGTGGTCAGGGTGTTATCTCAATACAGACATCAGATCGCAATGGTGAAGTTGTTGGTGCTGTTCAGGTTAGTGAAACGGATGAGTTTATGATGATCTCTGACGGTGGGACATTAATACGAACCAGTGTTGATGAGGTCAGGGTAATGGGGAGAAATACACAGGGTGTGCGTTTAATTCGACTTTCAGAAAATGAAAAACTGGTTGAATTAGAGCGAATTGAAGTTTTACCTGATGACGAGTCTGATTCAGTTGCAGTAGAAGAAACAGCTGAGTAATTTTGCTGTGGTCTGATAGTTTTACCTGATATACGAATATTCTTTTCGTATATCAGGTCAGTTTATGTAAGTTACTACTCCGATGTTATACACGTAATTAATATTAATAATAGTAGGTAAGGTGATAAGGCAATGAGCCGAATATATAATTTTAGTGCAGGTCCTGCCTGTATTGCAGAAGAAGTATTAAAACAGGCGCAGGAAGAAATGCTGGACTGGCAGGGAACAGGCATGTCCGTTATGGAAATGTCTCACCGTGGTAAAGCTTATATGTCTATCGCAGAAAAGGCAGAAGCCGATTTGCGTGAAATCATGAATATACCTGATAATTATAAAGTATTGTTTATGCAGGGTGGTGCAAGCACGCAATTTGCTGCAGTGCCAATTAACTTAATGGGCTCTAACCGTAAAGCTGATTATATTTTAACTGGGCAATGGTCTAAAAAAGCCATTGCAGAAGCGAAGCGCTATGGCGATATTAATATTGCAGCTTCATCAGAGGATTCAAAATTTACAACTGTACCAGAACAGTCTGAATGGAATTTAAGTAAAGATGCAGCCTATTTGCATTACACGCCTAATGAAACTATTGTTGGTGTTGAGTTTCCCTTTCTTCCACAGACAGATGTACCTTTAGTTGCCGATATGTCATCGACTATTATGTCGAAAGAAATTGATGTTAGTAAGTTTGGTATTATTTATGCCGGTGCGCAGAAAAATATTGGTTGTGCAGGTTTAACTATTGTTATTGTGCGTGATGATTTAATTGGTCATTGTATCGATGGAATGCCGGCTATGTTAGATTATAAAATCATGGCAGATAATGACTCTATGTATAACACACCTGCAACTTATAGCTGGTATATCGCCGGTTTAGTATTCAACCGTATTAAAGAAAACGGTGGTATTAAAGCGCTTGAAGAAATTAATCGTCGAAAAGCAGGTAAGTTATATGCAGCAATTGATGATTCTGATTTTTATTCAAATCCAGTTGATGTGAGTTGTCGTTCGCTGATGAATGTGCCATTTATACTGGATGATTCTGCGCTTGATGGTGCTTTTCTTGAAGGTGCTGCCAAAGCGGGCCTGACTACTTTGAAAGGTCATCGATCTGTTGGTGGTATGCGCGCAAGTATTTACAACGCTATGCCTGAAGCAGGTGTTGATGCTCTTGTTGAGTATATGAAAGACTTTGAAAAAAATAATACATAATAATCCTGTTATTTCTGAATCAGCAGATTCAGAAATAACAGCGTTTATGCGTTATTAAAATTAATGAATTTTAATCGTTGTCCGTACACTGGAATAATGAAAATTTTTAAGTTTAAGTCTGTGTTTTACTCCGATTCTTAGCATGATAAATTTAAAATAGGAAAAAAAATGTTTAACGTCAAAACCTATAATGCAATCTCTCCCCTGGGTTTAGATAAATTAACTGCTGAAGGTTATCAGGTTGGTGAAGAAGTTAGTGAGCCTGATGCGATTATGTTACGCTCTTTTAAAATGCATGATGTCCCTGTTGCGAGTTCAGTTAAGGCGGTTGGTCGTGCTGGTGCCGGTGTTAATAATATTCCTGTTGATAAAATGTCTGAAAGAGGTGTGGTTGTTTTTAATGCTCCAGGCGCAAATGCCAATGCGGTTAAAGAGCTGGTTATTGCTGGTATGTTAATGGCCTGTCGTAATCTAATTCCAGCCTGGAGTTATACAACTGAATTAAGTGGAACAGATGAGGAAGTAACAAAAGCAGTAGAGGCGGGTAAGAAAAAATTTGCTGGTTTTGAGCTTCCAGGTAAAACATTAGGCGTAATTGGTTTAGGAGCAATTGGTGCGCAGGTTGCAAATGCAGCTGATGCTTTAGGTATGAATGTTATTGGTTTTGATCCAGGTATTACGGTTCAGTCTGCCTGGCAGTTATCTTCGAATGTAAAACAAATGGATAGTGCAGATGAATTATTTCGAGAGGCTGATTTCGTAACGTTCCATGTACCATTGATAGCCGCCACCCGCAATCTTTTAAATGCAGAAAGTTTGGCTACAATGAAAGATGGTTCTGTCGTACTTAATTTTGCCCGAGAGGGTATAGTCGATGACAATGCTGTATTAGCAGCAATCAATACTGGAAAAATTCATGCTTATGTTAATGATTTTCCATCGAATGAAGTGAAGGGGCATCAAGGTGTATTTACATTGCCTCATTTAGGTGCTTCTACAGGAGAGGCGGAAGATAACTGTGCGGTAATGATTGCTGATCAGTTAAAAGATTTTTTAAATAATGGCAATATTAAAAATTCTGTAAATTTTCCAAATATTAAACTGGCACGACAGGGTGACAGCAGATTAGCGATATCAAATTCGAATAGTCCTGATATGTTGGCAAAAATTTCTCATCAACTGGGTGAGTCTGGCGTGAATATTTTACATATGGCTAATGAGTCACGTAATGAGCTTGCTTATACATTGATTGATCTTGGTAGCAAACCAGATGATACAACTATTAATAAAATTTCAGATATTGATGGTGTACTGTCTGTTAGATTGATTTGAAAATATTTTTCATAGAAATACAGAGGTTGCACAAAAGCAGTAGAAAAAACCTGGATTATATTATGTGGGGAGTAAGGCTTTGAGTTTCTATGATAATAACTGGCATATTGAATGAACGAACAAGATAAATTATCAGATATAAGAGATAGAATTGATGCGATTGATAAACAAATTCAATCGTTAATTAATCAGCGCGCGCAATGTGCTCAGGAAGTGGCTGAAATAAAAATTAATGCCGGTGAAACAGAGCATTTTTATCGCCCGGAACGTGAGGCTCAGGTATTAACTGAAATTAAAAAACGAAACAAAGGGCCATTAGACGATAATGCTATGGCGCATTTATTTCGTGAAATTATGTCGTCATGTCTGGCATTAGAAAAACCCATAAAGGTGGCTTTTTTAGGGCCTGCGGGCACTTATAATCATGCTGCTTCGAGTAAACATTTTGGTGCCTCTATTGATCAGCACCCTGTTCATAATATCGAAGAAATATTTCGTGCGGTAGAAACAGGCGAGTCACATTTTGGTGTTGCACCTATTGAAAATTCAACAGAAGGTGTTATTGCGCATACATTAGATTTACTGATTAATTCTTCATTGCAGATAAGTGGAGAAGTTGATTTACGTATTCAACATAACCTGATTACTACTGAAGTGGATATTAAAAAAATAACCAAGGTATATTCCCATCAACAATCATTAGCTCAATGTCGACGTTGGTTAGATGCAAATTTGCCCGATGCAGAACATTATGCCGTGCGTAGTAATGCTGAGGCAGTTCGTATTGCTAAAGATGAGAAGGGTGTTGCTGCAATTGCAGGTGTAATGGCATCTGAAATATATGAAGTGCCGATTCTTTGTCCTGAAATAGAAGATGAGCCTAATAATACAACGCGTTTTATTGTTGTTGGTAAAAATGAAGTGCCACCCAGTGGTAATGATAGAACATCATTGTTAGTGACAACCAATAATAAAGCAGGTGCCCTGTATCATTTATTAAAACCACTCGCTGATAGGGATATTGGAATGAGTAAAATTGAATCTCGTCCATCCCGTCAGGGTGTATGGGAATATGTGTTTTTTATTGATATTGAAGGGCACAAAGATGATAAAACATTAGTAGAGGCATTAGCTGAGGTTGGGCATGAGTCTGCAATGGTACGTGTGCTTGGGTCATACCCCAAAGCTGTTTTAAAATAAGTTAATTAAATATTTAATAATAGCCCTGTTGTATAGGTCGCAGTTTGTTGTAGCTACAAGGTTTTGTAAGAGCAAACTATTCCAGGGTAGCAAACCTCATTTAAGATTAAATCGCAATTTATGAATAATTTCCTGAAAAATGCTGTATTGGGTGTACAAAGTATAAAGCCATATGAACCGGGTAAACCGGTGGAAGAGCTAGAGCGTGAGCTTGGTATTGTTAATGCAGTAAAGCTTGCTTCAAATGAAAACCCACTTGGGCCGAGTCCTGATGCAATAAAAGCAGCGCAGGCTGTCATAGGTGATGTTAATTATTACCCGGATGGTGCCGGGCATAAGTTAAGTTGTGCCTTAGCGGAAAAACACGGTATTGACCCATCCTGTATTACATTAGGTAATGGTTCGAATGATATTTTAGAGTTAATTGGACGTGCTTTTTTAGCGCCAGGTAACTCTGCTGTTTATTCTGAGTATTCCTTTGCTGTTTATCCTTTAGTTGTTCAGGCTACAGGTGCAGAAGCGAGAGTGGCTAAATCTTTTCCAGCTACTCATAGCATTATGCCTTATGGGCATGACTTAAATGCAATATATAAATTAATTTCTAACACAACCCGCGTTGTATTTATTGCAAATCCAAATAACCCAACTGGTACCTGGTTTGAACGGGATGAGCTTAATTCGTTTTTGTCCAGAGTATCGGAAGATGTTTTAGTTGTTCTTGATGAGGCGTATTTTGAATATATGCCTGATCAGTTAAAACCCGATACATCATTATTGCTTAAGCAGTATAAAAATCTTGTTATTACACGTACTTTTTCAAAAATTTATGGTTTAGCGGGTTTGCGTATTGGTTATTCAATATCACATTCTGATATTGCCGATATATTAAATAGAGTAAGGCAGCCCTTTAATACAAATATGCCTGCACAGGCCGCAGCGTTAGCGGCTATTAGTGATCAGGGGCATCTTGATCATAGTGCATCATTAAATGCATCAGGGTTACAACAATATGCAAAAGCATTTGATGGTCTGGGCCTAACTTATATTCCGAGTATTGCTAACTTTATCGCTGTTAATGTGAATAGAGATGCTATGCCTGTATATGATGCTCTGTTGAGAGAGGGGGTAATTGTACGCCCTGTTACCAGTTATAAAATGCCTCAGTTTTTAAGAATTACAGTGGGAAATCAACAGCAGAATGATCGTGTGTTAACGGCATTAAAAAAAGTTCTGTAAAGGTTCACTAATATGATTAATCATTTATGTGTTATAGGTGTGGGCCTGATTGGTGGTTCGCTGGCGCTTGCATTGAAAAAATCAGCCTGTGTTAAACAGGTTACAGGTTTAGGTCGCAGTATTGAGAACCTTCAAAAGGCAAAAGAACTTGGTATTATTGATCAATATGAAACCGATTATGCAAAAGCTATATCACAGGCCGATATGGTTTTTGTTGCTGTACCTGTTAGTGCTATGGCGGATGTTTTTAAAAAAATTCAACCCTGTTTAAATAAACAGGCCATTGTTACTGATGGTGGAAGTGCAAAGCAGGCTGTTATTGATGTTGCAACAGAAGCACTTGGAACAAAGATAAATCAATTTATTCCAGGGCATCCTATCGCAGGTACAGAACAATCAGGTGCAGAAGCCGCTTTTGGTTCGTTGTATACAGATCGTCGGGTTATTTTGACACCGATTAAAGAAAATTCAGTCGAAGATATTAAAAAAGTCCGTGATATGTGGAAAAAAACAGGGGCAGAGGTAGATGAAATGGAGGCGCATCATCATGATTTGGTGCTTGCTGGTACCAGTCATCTACCCCATGTGCTTGCATTTGCGTTAGTTGACTGCCTAAATAATGTTGATGATGTTGATGAAATATTTAAATATGCGGCAGGTGGATTTAGAGATTTCACACGTATTGCATCCAGTGACCCTGTTATGTGGCGTGATATATGTGTGAATAATTCTGAAGCTATTTTAGCAATGATGCAAAATTATCAGCAGGAAATCGATAATTTAAAAAAAGCGATTGAAAATTCTAATTCTGATGAATTACTCGAAATTTTTAGTAATGCTAAAAAAGCTCGAGATACATTCTGTATGTAATCGTTAAAACAGAAGTTTTATTTTTAATTATCAGAAAAAAGGCCATAAGGTAATTGTTTATTGTTGATAAGAATGAAATAAACGGGGTGTTTTATCCTTTTTTAATTTTTTAGCTATAATAATATG
>JADGFA010000094.1 GCA_016744065.1 Gammaproteobacteria bacterium | reverse complement strand
TCTCATATCCGTTCGTTTATCTCTTCCTGTTTGTTCATTAACTGATGCATAGTTAACACAAAACATACAGTATTTCATGAATCAGGCCATTATTAACCCTATAGATAAAATTGAAACATCAGGCTTTACCGTTAGCCCCCCTGCTCCCAACTCTGATTACTGAAATATTACAATATACCCATGAGCTGGAACTAGCCATAAAACGCCGAGAAATGTTAGAGTCAACTGGACAAATAAAATAACCAGGAGCCCCCCAATGAACGACAAAAAATTTCACTCACAGATTAAAACCCTTTATCACCCTCCGAAAAACCAGTTTAGCATTATTGATGTACCAGAAATTCGTTACATGATGATAGACGGTAAAGGTGACCCAGATAAAACCGGAATAAAAGCCGCCATGCAGTGGTTGTGGTCTATCAGTCACTTTCTAATTCCCATTGCAAAACAACACCTGAAAAAAAACTTTGCCTATCCCCCCATCGAATATCTGTTCTGGGCCAGTCATCAGGAAGACTTTATTACTGGTAGAAAAGACAAATGGCAATGGCGAGTTATGCTGGTTCTGGCAAATTTTTTGACTGAAGAATTTTTTAATACTGCAGTCACTCAGTCAGAAGAAAAACACGCTGAAAAAGCACCAGAAGGTTTACGAATAGCACAGCTTAATGAAGGAAGAAGCGTACAATATCTTCATGTTGGCGATTACAGTAAAATCGCTGACATCTGCATGAAACTATATACCAGATATTTACCCGAAAACAACCTGAGGCCATCAGGAAAGTATCATGAAATTTACCTGAACGACCCCGCTCAAACAGCACCAGAAAACCGAAAAATTATTATACGACAGCCTGTAAGAGCGCTTCAGTAAGTGACAGCCTTATCTTCTAATGGATGAAACTCACTACCGACCTGAATAGTCAGATTATCAGGAGAAACAGCAACAAATCCCTCATAACCAGTCACCTCAAGATTATTACAGTGTTTACTGAGTGCATCCTTAAGCCGTTTTGCCCAGGAGTCTTTTTCACCGGAAAAACCACTGCCGCAGGTTAAAAGGTGAATCTCCGTAACCGACGAACGTAAGCCTTCTTTTCTTAACGTAGAAGCCAGTTCTTTGGGTGTATATTTTTTTAACTGTCCACCTTCATATTTCTCTAATCCACGCTCCCACTTTAAAACCTGATTATTTCTGAACCTGCTACGTTTCGCACCAACAAAACTGCTATCTGCAACACCAGCGCCATGTAAAAATATATACAGTTTATCGTTCGCTTGAACCTGTTTTAAACACTTGTTAATCCAACGGTACATTGCCTTACCAACACCCGCCGTCACTTTATTGACCAATATGTTATCGAACTGAACCTCCAGAGGCACCATTGAATTGGTTGCAAAATTCTTCATTTCTATACTATTTACAGGTAAATAAATATAATTTGCCATGTCACCTTCTCCATTAAACACTTTGCTTTAATTGGCTTGCGAGATTTATCGATCTGCGCAACCGGCTGCAGTGGAATATTCCAGATGCAGCACATGCACTTTTACCATAAATAGTTTTTTTTCAACAGAGTTCTAGTCTTTAACGTGTGCAAAAATAACATTATCGAAGGCTTTATCGCTTGCTGAGAATAAACTGGCCTGTAAACATCAAAATTCATCCTGTTCTATATTCTGTGATGATATGCACGCCTTAATTGATAACATTGTAAATTTATCTGGATATTCCTGATATTCTTATAGTCTACGTAATTAGCGACTGAAAAAATGGGATTAGTTGTCATGTAAGTTCCCTCACAGACACCTGCAGAAAAACTCTAAACGAAGTCGACCGAAGTAATAATAAGTGCTTTACTCTCCAGTTGGTTAAAATTATAACAACCTGTGATACACTTCCATAGATAAACCCTTACAGGAAACACGATGTATCATTCTATGATTTTATTCTTGCTTGTTTTTTTTTCCAGCTTACTATCAGCTCATACTACTTCTGATAGTGACAACATTAAAAGAGCAGTACTTGATTATATCGAATCACAGCAAAAAGCTAAGCCAGAGCTGATAAAAAGAAGCCTGGATAAAAAACTGGCTAAAAGAACCTGGTGGGAGTCAAAATCTGGCGATGAATTTATAATGGAAAGCGACTTTAATACGATGATTAAGGTCGCTGAACTTTATAATAAGGACGGTGATAAATTTCCGTCTTCTCCAAGAGTAGAAATAAAAATACTGGACA
>JADGFA010000072.1 GCA_016744065.1 Gammaproteobacteria bacterium | reverse complement strand
GCTGTATTTTTAATTTTTTGTTTCTCAGTAAATGCTACAACCAGTGAGCATACGAATAAAAAACAAAATGAATCAGGCCAACAAACATGTAAAAAATATGGCCCTCAGGCACCAAGAAACATTGACAAAAAAACGGGTAAAAATAAACTATTTTTTTCATTAGCACCTAAGTTTGAATATTTAAATCTGTGTAACATCCATTTTCATACAAATGCTGAACATAAAGCAAAAGACTTCTCAATTTATGCTGGAGAGGGAAAACACGGACACCGAGGAGGCTATCAATGTTTATCAAGCATGACACTAACAAAAAAGGAACTTTTCCAACCAGGCACAAATTACTGCGAAGGCGTAAAGTCTGGAGATACAATTGAAGTCCATTGGGTATATTCATCCTGTAATGTAGAACCCGGAAAAGGACTCACTTCCTGTTTATCTGAAAAATGCACCAATCCAGAGCTTCGTGTTGAGGCGCAGGTATTCACCGTAGTCAATGATGAGCTTGCACTGAACTTTAATACCATGACATATGATGGAAACATTATTAATGGCTATCACCAGGCCAAAAGCCTTCCAGTTAACACGGGAAAACCTATAGAATTTATCGGTTCAACAACAGGCCCAAAATACACTGAACAAAACTGTTCTCCATTACAGGTTACATGGCGTGTTCGACCAAAATGTGAAAAAATAAATATAAACAGCCTGAGTCAATGGTGTAAATCTAATATATTTAAAGAAAATCATGCTCATGGTGTCAGAAAACTAATTACCCGACCTGAATTATTATCTGAAATTAAATAATAAAAAATTACAGATATATTATTTATCCACTCATTATTCAGAGTAGTTACAACCTTGTTAAATAATTGTTACCCTTACTATCAGGTTAATATTCTGCATGGTGAGGATTTGTTCATCGCTATGCAGCACTATAATGCTACATAACGAGAGTTATAAAAAATCACACGCCAATTAGTGCTTATTTAATTTACCACAGCATAATGCCGCCCTGCCCAACACCTGTTGAATAATACAATCGCATCCTTAGATAATAACTTCTTCCATTAATAAGTCGATATTCAATTTTAGAGTTAGCATTAGTGCCACTATCATCATCACCTTCAAGGTAAACAGGGTTACCATTATCATCTTCAAATAACACCATAACCGTATCCATAGAACCAAATGATTGCATAGTGTACTTTCTACTTATTGTTGGTTTGATAATAAAGTCTATCTGTTGACCAGCAGACAATTTTACTATTTTAGATAGAAATGGTTTTAATTCAGTGAGTTGCTTCTGACTCGAATCTGGATAAAACTTTTTCACTTCTGCCTTATCTACTGCTGATAACCCAGGTTGAGGTATTAACGCTTTATTTTGATAAGCTGGAGGTGATTTTATAAGCCCTGCACTAAACTGATAATGCATAATAGAATTTTTATCCCAGCTTGAACCATCAACTTCTGCTGAAGATACTTTTCTGAGTATATTATGATATATCATATCCTCATCCCAGTTATTGGGTGGGCCACTAAATACCCTGTTTACCTCATCTACATCCCAGATAATACCTGCATTCGGATTTTGATGCTCATGAGGAAACCCCAGTGCATGACCAATTTCATGCAAAGCGGTGTCCCTGCCATAAGATGTTGTTAAATCCCAGCCAAAATTCATAGTGCGCTCATTAATACTGCCCACAAAATCGATAGCATCACGCCCAACATAGGACCATGATCCCCCGCTCTGGAAACCTATGCGGATTTCAGCCGTTTCAGGCGTATCAACCTCCACAAACTGGAGACCTATACCTAATTGTTTCCATTCTTTAAAAGCGTCCCTCACCGCCTGTTTCTGATCATCTCCAGCCTGCCAGCTAACGGGGGCATTAAAAAAATAATAATGTAAGACGGTATTGTTAACCCATTTTTTCTCAATATAACGTATGAGAAATTCCCTGCCCGGATCAATATGATTATCCAACGGCCTGTCAGGAACACCTGGTAAGCCACACTGCACAACTGCTTGCCCCTTGTCGTTACTTGCTTTTTCTGCTTTATATTGCTTTTTCATTTTACACCTCCGTGTAATTGTTTATTTTAACTACCTATTAAGAGTCAATAAACATCCAGGCTCAATTTCTCCATAGAGACAGATATAGAGCATTCATTAATCAAACTCAATTCACAAAGCAAAATATGTGAACAAGCTTTAATTTTAAAGCCATTGTATACTTTACTCATTACATGAAACTGAACTCTCATGAGAATTGTTTTTTTCAATTGAACTTAACAAGTTCTGTTTTAGTCATATTCTTTAATTCATATGGGGTAAAATCAATGGTTCCAAAGAAGCTACAATTATCGGAAGATGAATTAGCTAATAAGTTAGAGTTAACTAATTGGGCAAAAGATTTTTCATGGGACCAGATATGCACTATTAGCAGATACATGCAGGCCTATACAGCTACAAAAGATACTGTTATTTTTAATGAAGGATCAGAAGAAAATACCATGGCAATTGTTATAAAAGGGAAAATAGATATTATTAAAAAAGAGTCTGGATCAAAAATAAATATTATTGCATCCATATTCCCTTCACAAAGCTTTGGTGAAATGTCGTTAATAGATGGAGAGTCGAGATCAGCTCAGGCTATTGCTGCTACTCAGGTAGATATGCTGTTTTTATCAAAAGAAAAACTTTTTTCTTTGCTTGACGAATCACCTGAACTTGCCTTTAAGTTATTATGGATAATATCACAAATGTTGAGTCAACGATTACGCAGAACAAGTGGAAACCTTGTAGCTCAGCTTAATAAAGATTAAATAGAAAACATTAATAACGGAAAGATATTGGATTTATTTGGATATAATGAAACATTAAATTTGCTCCCTTATAATGGAGAGGTCAATTATTTTGGCTGTATATTTTCACACCAGGAAAATGAATATTACCTGCAACACTTACTTGATAACATAGCCTGGAAGAATGATAAAATATTAATTCATGGAAAACACATTACAACCAGGCGAAAAGTTGCCTGGTACGGTGATAATAACTACGCCTACACTTATTCAAACACGACTAAACATGCACTAGACTGGACAGAAGAACTACTCGAATTAAAAAAATTAATAGAGAAACATACAAACACGACTTATAACTCATGCTTATTAAACCTCTACCATGATGGCGAAGAAGCTATGAGCTGGCATAGTGATGATGAAAAATCATTAGGCAAGGACACATCTATAGCATCACTCAGTTTCGGTGCTGAAAGAAAATTTTCATTAAAGCATAAAACAAAAAAAGAAACTGTATCTCTTATATTAGAATCAGGTAGCCTGTTAGTTATGAAAGGCACGACTCAAACTAACTGGTTTCACTGCCTGCCCAGGATGAAACAGGTCAATTCACCACGCATTAACCTGACATTTAGAACGTTTAAATCATAATAGTTTATTTATACATTAAAAATTATGCTTACCGTGAAAAAGCATACATTCATTTTTAATTTTTTTCGATAAAGTTAAATACCTCCCTAATACTTTTTTAAAAAATAGATAGCAGCCATTTTCTGCTCACAAGCACACACTTCATTAATTATTAAAAAATTAAACTGTTTCACAAATTACTTTATATATTTCAGATATGATTTAGATCGTTTTTGACAGGTATAAAGCATGAAGATATTCAGACTACCCCTTTTATTAGTATTATCCATTTTAACCAGCACAGTAAATGCTGACACGCTGGGCCTCTATGTAGGGGGAGGCTCCTGGAAACATGACCCAACGGGCACATTTGGGACAATTGGTAATGACACCCTGGATGTCAAATCAGACCTGAATTATACCGATGAATCAGATACCTATTTCTATGCCGCATTTGAACACTTTATACCGCTTATACCTAATATTCGAATTGAAAAAGCGACATTTAACCATACAGGCGAAACTATTAATCTCACAGGAACAGGAATCAACCTCAATTTCAATAATACTCTAGTAAGCGGTAATTCATCGATTAACATAGACACAATAGATGCAATAATTTACTGGAGCCTGCTCGATAACTGGATTAATTTCGATCTTGGCCTGAATCTTCGTACATTAGATGCTGATTTTTCTATTGATACTGAGATTATAAGCGTCTCTGAAACGATCCCCATGCTATACCTTTCTGCACAATTCGATCTACCGTTTAGTGGGCTTTCAATAGGCGCTGATATCAACACATTAAGCATCTCTGACGTTACTTATCAGGATATTCGATTACGTGCTATTTATGAAATTGGCCTCGTTGGTTTTGAGGCCGGTTATAAATCAACAACGATTGAACTTGACGATGTTAGCAACCTGAACGCTGATCTGGAGTTCAAAGGTATAACAATAGGTGCATTTTTACATTTTTAAAGCTAAATATTATAAAAGTGTTAAATTTATTCGGAGTGGAGCCAACTGAAAGGAAAACTGTTCTAGATTAAATAGAAAAATAATTATGTCTGTTTAGCACTGAAGTCAGGCCTAAAGATACTGTCGTCCTGAAAATATAATGATGAACCTTGAATTAACTAATTACTAGCATATACAACACCCAACCCTTCGCTAACGCCCAGAACGACAGAGTATGTAATACCATCATTTATTCAATCAAGCCCAAAACACGGTCATCCTGAATACCATGTGAACCTTGGACCGACTCATATCGCAATAGTATGACATCAGATCCTTCACTGACACTCAGGATGACCGGGTATTAATTCCATGCCTCATCAAATAACAATGGCACCTGAAACTATTACCTTATTTTGCCAAATCCTTATTTTCACTACTCTCTAAAGCTGAACTCGCTTCTTCAACCGGCATACTTTCTGTCGGTATAGACTCAGCAGGGGCCACTTCTGTTTCTACTGTAGCATCAGTATCATTTTCATCTGCGATGGTTTCAACACAGGTCCAGCCCCAGCTTATCTGTTTATCAACAAAAGCCTGCGCTTTTTCATGGCAAAAATTTGCATCATTAGCGGCTGTCCATAACACCTGATCTTCAACACCTTCAGTCAGTTTTTTATAAACAACGCTACAGGGCACAGGCTCTGATGATGCCTGAACAATATGAACTTCACGCACATCATTGTCGTGCCGGCAACTCCACGACTCAGCAAATGTAGAAAATGGCAAAAGCAACAATGCCGTAATGGTTAATACGGTACATCTGTTAAATTTAATCATAGTAATATCCTCATAACTTAAAAAAGTGTATACATCTTAGTTCAAAAGACGAATAGAGAAAAATAAGAATAGAATAAATAACTTATCAAGAAAACCCTGACATAAAAAAACATATCTCCCTTTATATTTACCCGGGATAAATGCCCATACCCCATGCATTAGTCATTTATGATATTGCAAAAACCTATGGTAACGATGAGTAAATACAAATATCTATCACACGTCAATAATCTTAATATTTCCATATGAAGCATCCCATAAACGGAATTTTAATTTTAATAACACTTACCATAAAAACCTAAAACATCAGCAATCTTGCTGCTTATCAGGATGGTTATAATATGAAATTTAAAAATCAGTCAAATAATTATATATCACTATGTATTGGCCTTGCTGCAATCAGTTTCACATATCAGAGCATTGCACGCGAAACCAGCTACTCACCTGTCAGCCTCACTAAACCATTTACTGAGGTAATGAAGGAAGATAAAAAAAACAAATCAGCTTTAATGAAAAAGCATCAAAAGCTATTAAATAAACGTTACAACTTATCTGAAAATGTTGACAAAAATGCAACCATGTCAGGTGGAAAACCAATACCTGTTGGTCCAACAGCTAAACTTAAAGGCGGAACAAGCTGGGATAAATTATCCCGAATGTCTCCCGCTGAAATCAAAAAGAAAAACCTTTTCCCTTATTTACCATTACCCCATGTAAGCCCTGCAGGTGGCGGACTCGTTGTTCCTCAGGAGCAACTAGACTCACACCCCGAGTTAGTCAGATTTGACATGGATTTCGATTTACCCGATGCATACCTGCCCGAATTTCCTGCTCCATTGTATCTGATATCACGCCCCGATCTGGGTGATGTGTCAGGAGGCCAGGAATTAACCATTAATAACTATTACAACAAGCTGAATGGTATTTTAACGCCTTTTCAGCTAGATGGAATGCGCCTGCTGGTGACACCTGTTGCACAACAGCAATTCAATGTTACGGATGACCGTAAAGCTAAAATTGCACAGGATGCCGTGTCCTGCTTCACATGTCACGTGAATGGACACTCCAGTGGGGTGTTTCATTTAAACCCGGATAACCGCCCACAGGAAACTCGATTTAGAATTGACACTCCATCATTACGTGGTGTGAACATTCAACATTTTCTTGGTTCAAAGCGCGCACTGAGATCACTAGAGGACTTTAGTGAGGTAGAAGCTAAAACAGCTTATTTTGATGGCGACCCTGTTATTGCATTTAAAAAAGGGGCACGTCGTTTTTCTCGAGAAGAAATCGCAGCAATGGCAGCAATGCAAAATATGATTGCTTTTCCACCTGCACCAAAATTAAGCATTATGGGAACACTGATAAAAAGCAAAGCAACAGAATCAGAATTAAGAGGTGAACAACTGTTTACTGCACATTGTGCATCATGCCATAGTGCACCTTATTATACTGATAACAGTGCCCACGACTTACAGGTAGAACGTTTTTATAAGGGACGAGCTGAAGGTTTAATAAAAACATTCCCACTCAGAGGGATAAAAGATTCACCTCCGTATCTCCATGATGGGCGTTTATTAACATTAGAAGATACTGTTGAATTCTTTAACCTTATACTTGAAATTAATCTTGACCAGAAACAGAAAACGGATATGGTCGCTTTTATGCGTACTTTATAAACTCAAAAAACTGCTGGTACAACAAAGTACCAGCAGTACAATGAAATAAATTTAATTCATTGTAGTTGTGGGTGTAGAGACAACTGTGTCCATTCCACACAAATCATCTGCCGGGTCTACACCTGGCCCTGCGGCATACATATTGCCCCAGAAATTACTATAAGGCGCAATAGCATTATCTTGAAAATTATTGGTTAACCCGCAATTATTATGCCCTGGGTTTGCAATAGAATCATTATTGATAAAGTTATTATGATGCATATCATCTACACTGGTCATACCAGCTGCAAATTCAAAATCAAATGTAACACCCGTTCCAGTATTGCCTACTGATGTATTATATGCCATCTCTAAAACCTGGTCATATCCCATATAATGAAATCCATCTTCTCCATTATTAGTGGCCGTATTATGGGTAATAGTTAAAACATCACCCATTAACATAAAGCCATGACTCTGATTTTCCAAAGCCTGGTTATAACGCGTAATTTGCTCAGTAACACCGAAACGGCGATAGAAGAAACCACTGCCTTCATTACCGGTTGCAATATTATATTCAAATTGATCATTATTACTGTCCATATCAATCCAGAATCCAGCACCAAAGGCCATAAAGCCACCCACTGTTTGCAGGTTATTACGCGCTTCATTATATTTAACAGAACTATTATCAAAATCTGAAAAATAGAAACCACCTTCTCCATTTGATTCAGCAACATTATATTTTACAGTAACATCTGTCTGACTAATTAAGGGCTGGGAGGGATTGCCACCGGTAATGGGTTCAGCAGGGTCCATTGGGCCAACTGCCATTGACGAATTACCAAACTGAAAACCGCGCACGCCATTATTTATGGCACGATTTCCCTGCACCTGTACATAACTTCCGGTGCTAAACAGACCATTACTACCGGTACTGCCCGTTAAAGTAAAACCTTTACTATATTTACCAAAATAAACACCATCAGCAGATATATGCACCACATCATGCTGTGGGTTACTGGCTTCAATTATAGTGCTGTTAGCGCTATGGGTAGAGGATATACGAACACCTGTTTTATTAGCATTAACATTTTCAGTGTATTTTCCTGGGCCTACATACACTTTTGATATGGATGAAGTGCTATATGGTGCCCCCGTTGTAACGGCACGAAAAATACCCTGATTTATCGTTAAACAGGGTCGCGTTTCAGATCCACAACTAAAAGTATCACGCCCCCACTTCTGCACATAAACGGTACTCAACTTAAGTGCCACCGGTACCAGAACCAAATCACCTGGAACAAAAATCCTGGGATCAATTACAGTAGCACTAAGGTCTTTAATATCAGCATTAAGTTTAACATTCGACAAATCAGCTGATTGGGCTGCGGGTGCGAACAATAAGGCAGACAATGCCACAAATGAAAATTTAGAAAGTTTAGAAAATTTAACGTCCATTTTCGTATCTCCGTTTCTCGTTAGTTTAATAATCAGTACAAAAACGTACTGAATTTACCCGACAAAACTGAAACAACAAAAAACAACGTCACAACACTAAAAATGAAACAACATTCCTTTGTATAAAAATAAATAAAAAACTTAAATCATTTATTTTCTTGCCCAGTTCCATCAGGACGAATATGAATCTAACACCACAGAATATAAGCAACAATAGAAAAAATCTGAAAACACCGTCAGAAAAACTGACCCTATATTTTAAATACAGTTACTGAGCACACAAACCACTTCATTAAAACACTTAAGAATAAAAATTTAATTTAATTTTTAATCATGCAATAATATTTATAATAACTACATTATATTTGTTCTAAAACTCAGACCTGTAAAGGCTTTCCTATAGAAACTTAACAAGTCACTATCAATAAGTGCATCACCTTAATGACTCTAAAACATCATGCTTCAGTTATTTTTTTAACGTTATACTTCCATACTCAATTTAGCATTTAATAACATCCTGACTCATTAATATACTACGAATGACACTTACTTAAGGCTCAGTATCACTTATTTAAATACACCAGAAGCGTTAATCCACTGCATTTAATTCACACTACAACTATTCGTATATGTTTGACTTGATACTCCTTTTAAAACTAACACTTACCCTATGCTAAGGCTTAAGATAAGTGCCATCAGAGTCTGAAGCTAATCTAAAACAGTTTAAAACCCTACATTCCCCTAATATGCACATATATTTCTAAATACTTAAATATTTTAAAATATAATGAAAAAACTCCATATAACAGTTGAAAGAGACTCATAAAATAGATTAATCTAATTCACTCTTACTTTTCTATCACAACAAATAGTATTACGACCTGGAATTATTTTTCATTTTTCTCAAAGAATCATTAGCAATGCGTTACAAAAAAATACAGCCAATCATTATTACTTTTATATTTTCTATAATAACAATCACCTCAATTTGCTCATGTGGTAGTTCAGATGGCAATGGAGCATCCGGTGCCAACGCACAACTCAATGTAGAACGCGTAGAAAGGGATGGTATCTGAAGATGAAACCACTAAAACCATTAAGCCTGGTAGCAATAATAGCTTTAATCGGCCTTACATCTAATGCTTCATACGCTGTTGTAACCGGAGACACCAGTTTCACACCAACAAGCGTTGTTATACCCGTAACCGAAATAACATTAAAAAATACTGACGGCAACAATAGCTTACTCTATACCTGTTCAGGGAGCATGGCTGATTGTTGTGTTGATATTAGCGATGCCAGTGCACTGGCCGCACTCTCCGCAAATGCATCTATTAATGCGGGGACCTATGACCGAATAGCCGTTGGTACCTGCCGTGATGAAGGTAATTATGATGCAACCATAACTGGCACTTTTATAAGATCCTCAACTAATTACTACACCACAACACCCGCAAACCCAGTGTTGTGGCTTAATGAATCTGTACACCTAAATGGGATAAACTAACCCTGAAATAAAAGGTGAACCGATGAGTAAAAGAAGAAAGAATTTTTCCAGTGA
>JADGFA010000071.1 GCA_016744065.1 Gammaproteobacteria bacterium | reverse complement strand
GTACTGCCTTAAGCAGTGCAACTGTTTCATATGAAAAATCGGCAATTAATGATGCGAATAACGTACTGGCTGAGAAAGTTATTTATTTTAATTATGATAGTGACCAGATTAGTCCAGAATATCAGGAGTTGATTACCCATCATGGTAAATACCTTGCGTCAAATACAGATATGAGTGTACGCCTGGAAGGGCATGCTGATGAACGAGGGAGTCGAGAATATAATGTCGCCTTGGCAAATCGTCGAGCACAGTCGGTTCGTCGCCTTGTGTTATTTCAGGGTGTGAACGCCGATCAGGTATCAGTTATTAGCTACGGTGAAGAAAAGCCCGTTGCTCTGGGACATGATGATGAATCCTGGCGTCTTAACAGACGAGTAGAACTTGTTTACGAAGCGCGTTAAAATACATTGGCTGTTTTATAGCCGCATCTGAGTTCATTGCTGTCAGGAATAAAAATTACTGTCATAATGCCAATGTATTATGTTTTAAAGTTGCTGATTACATGCCCGTTTGTTTAGTTATTACTTAAGTAATGTACTAAATAAACGGATGTAATTGATTCTGGACAGTGGTGGTAGTTGAATTAATATGACAACAGGCGAATTTATGTCATCAAGAACCGTAAAATTTCTGGTAAAACCTCTCTCTCTTCTTATGTTGCTTGCATCTTCAGCCTCCACGGCTGTAGCTGATAATGGATTAAATATAGAGCAACGGCTAGGACGCCTGGAAAATTTACTGCAAAATCAGGTTCTTGTCGAACAGACACGGCAAATGGAGCAAATTAAGCAGGAGTTAAGTTCTTTACGTGAGCTGGTAGAGGCTCAGGAGCATCAGTTGGGCTTGATAAAGCAGCGTCAGCGCAATTTATATCAGGATATGGATCGTCGCTTAAATGACCTGGAAATTAAAGGTGGTAGCAGCGTTACAGCACCAAGTTTATCTTCTGGAACAGCCGTGCCTGGCGCATCATCTGTGCCGCCACCGGGAATGCCATCAAAAGCTATGCCAGCTGTAACACCCGTTGCCGGAGATAAAAATGGTAAATCGGCTTATACACAGGCCTTTAATACCTTAAAAGAAGGCAAGTATGTACAGGCTATCCAGGCATTTAATAATTTTAAGCAAAGCTATCCAGATAGTGTTTATGCTGCAAATGCACAATACTGGTTAGGTGAGGCCTATTCTGTTACCCGTGATTATAAAACGGCACTGGGTGAGTTTCAGAAAGTGATTAGTCAGTATTCACAAAGCAATAAGGTATCTGATGCCATGTTAAAAATTGGTTATACCTATTACGAAATGCGTAACTGGGTATCAGCCAAAGCTGGTCTAGAGTCGGTTATTAGTAAATACCCCAATACTACAAATAGCCGTAAGGCTAAAGAGCGGCTACAGAGAATGAAACGTGAAGGCCATTAATGTTGGCTACAACACCATCGGGTAACCAGGTTGCTGAACCACGCCTACGTATAACTGAAATATTTTATTCACTTCAGGGCGAGTCGTCTTTAGTTGGCTTGCCAACGATTTTTATACGATTAACCGGTTGCCCATTGCGCTGTGACTATTGTGATACAGCTTATGCCTTTAGTGGCGGTGAGTGGATGTCCGTCTCTGATATTCTTCAGCAAATCAGCCAGTACAATACAAAAACCGTTTGTGTAACAGGCGGTGAGCCTCTGGCACAGCGCAGTTGTGCTGATTTCCTCACGCAGCTATGTGATAGTGGTTATCGTGTTTCTATTGAAACCTCTGGTTCTATCGATATTTCACAGCTTGATTCCCGTGTGATTCGAGTTATGGATATTAAAACGCCGGGATCGGGCGAAGCGTCAAAAAACAGGTATGAAAATATCCAGTACCTACAACAGAAAGATGAAGTTAAATTTGTATTGTGTAATCGAGATGATTATGACTGGTCTAAAGAAATAATAAATCAACATAAATTGTCTGAAAAAACTCAAATTTTATTCTCACCAGTACATGATGGCGTATCGCCGGGTGATCTGGCTGACTGGATAATAAGTGATCAGTTAAATGTGAGATTTCAGTTTCAGTTACATAAATTTTTATGGAATAACGAACCAGGCAGATAACGTTTTATGGGTAAAATAAAGAAAAAGGCCGTGTTACTTGTGTCTGGCGGCCTGGATTCCGCCACGGTACTGGCTATGGCACGTGCTGAAGGTTACGAGTGTTATGCATTAAGTTTTGATTATGGGCAAAAACACAGAGCAGAACTTGATGCGGCTAAAAATATTGCACAAAGATTGGGTGTGAAAGAGCAGCAGACCCTGCATCTGGATTTAAATGTTTTTGGGGGGTCGGCGCTTACTGATGATTCGATTGATGTACCAGCAGCTCAGAAAGAGATAACGCAAGGTATCCCCGTTACTTATGTGCCTGCCAGAAATACAATATTTTTATCGATGGCACTAGCCTGGGCAGAAGTATTACAGGCTGATGATATCTTTATTGGTGTTAATGCGGTTGATTATTCGGGTTATCCGGATTGTCGTCCTGAGTTTATACAGTCATTCGAAACGATGGCAAATTTGGCTACTAAAGTAGCAGTAGAAGGGCATCACCTTAAAATCCATACCCCCTTAATTGATATGACAAAGGCTCAAATTATTAAAGCTGGCCTGGAGCTGGGTATTGATTATTCAATGACTGTCTCCTGTTATGCAGCGAATGAGCAGGGCAGAGCCTGTGGTGTGTGTGACTCTTGCCAGCTAAGGCGCAGGGGTTTTGAAGCTGCAGGCATTGCTGACCCAACTTTATATCTATAATGTTGAAATTAATACGTTTTTTTGACTTGTAATTTTGCTTGATTGGGGTAATATACGCGCCTTCCTGAAGAGGCAAAGGCTTTATCAGGAAAAATGCTGTTAAAAGAAGACAGAGCTTTAGCTCAGTTGGGTAAATAGCAGGTTAAGGCGCTATTTACGCGCAACAGGATGTTGTGCTGGCAACGCTTGAATAGCGAAGAGAGGACAGGAGTCCGAACGCCAGAAAAGTTGTTAAATGTAAAATATGGGCCGTTAGCTCAGTTGGGTAAATAGCGGGTTAAGGAGCTATTTACGCGCAACAGGATGTTGTGCTGGCAACGCTTGAATGCGAAGAGAGGACAGGAGTCCGAACGCCAGAAAAAGTTGTTAAATGTAAAATATGGGCCGTTAGCTCAGTTGGTAGAGCAGTGGACTTTTAATCCATTGGTCCCGCGTTCGAGTCGCGGACGGCCCACCATATAGAATAAGGCTTAGCAGCGATGCTAGGCCTTTTTTTTGTCTCAAATAAACACTAACTAAATAATGCCCATAAGAGGTGAGTTGTATATATTATGTAAATCAATGATTAGTTAGTCCTTATTTGTCATTACTAATAAAGTCAATAAATTACCCATATGCGAAACTGAAAAGCAGCGGGTGTTTGTCCGAGAATAAATACAGGGTGGACTATATATGTTCCCATTGTTTTTCTAAAATACAGATGGGTCGTTCTAATGGTCTCTCATTGCTGAACATATTCGTTTTTACTTTGTTGTTTTAATCAAAAAGCACTATTAATTTGATGCTCTCTTTAATAATGCAAAAAAAAATATTTTGGGCAGGTTTTAATTTATTGTCATATTGTATTTATTCGTTTGATATTTTTTCAATTTTTTAGCTAAATAATAACGATTTTTTTAATTGTTTATTAATACGTTCAATACTTATGTTTTTTCATTCCTTGCAGTATTATCCATTATTTTTCAGGCTTGTAATATTAACTCTTTCAACCTTGTTTTGAAAATATCATAAAAGTATTTCAGCCACTTTTGTTAAAAAAACTTTTATCGTCTTTATGTAATAGATCTGTAAGGTTCCACACAATTTATGATACAGGGCTAACCGATTAAAGCGTAGGGGCGGGGTTGACCTTCATTTTTTATATTTCATGCCCAGTATCGTCTAGATAAAAGTGTTGTTATTGAGTATATATTTAATAAAAGAGGAATTATCCTACAGCAGAAAAAGATACATACCTATATTTTTATCAGTCAAATACTACATTAAATTACATCATAGATATCTTTATGAGAGTTCACTTTAAAACGTAGAATGATATAACAGTGGTGCATTGTTAGAGCATAAATCTCATCAGATAAAAATATTTTATCTGATTGGTATGTATCTAAAAATCACTGTGTATATTGCTTGGAAAGCATATTAAAAAATGGCATTTAAGATTAACTAAGAAGAAAAGGAATTAGTGTGAACAACTCAAAAGAAACAACAAAAAAACCAGTAACAGAAGAAAAATCAAGGCGTAAGTTTTTAAAGCTAAGCGTAGCTTCGGGGGCTGCAGTTGCATCAGGGGGGTTAATATCGGCTACTGTTGCAACCAGTGCATTAGCAGATGATTTTTCTGTAACAGACTTTGATCAGTCAACACCCGTTGGTAGTCGCGCAGAAGCTGCTTTTAAGCTAAGACGAAAAGCTGCACGTCAGCACTTTAATGAAACATTAAGTTTAGCGGATCAACTGGATAATAATGATGAACATCGCTATAAATCACAGCGTTTTTATGCAAGCTTTAGTAAAACGCTACCCAGTAACCAGTATGGTGAAGTGAACCCTGCGGCCTTTCGCCAGTTACGTCGTGCAATGCGGCGTGGTGATAGTGCAGAGTTTGATGCTATTCCACTGGCGTCTTTTGCTGAACGCACATTGGCTAATCCGCAGGGTGCATTTAAATTTGAGCTGTCAGGAATAGACAATCATGCAACCCGTATTAATCCTTCATGGAAATTTCGCAGTGCAGATATTGCCGGTGAAATTGGAGAGGTTTACTGGCAGGCGTTAACCCGGGACGTTGCTTTTATTGATTATGATATTGATTCAGACATTAGTGCTGCAATTACTGATCTTAATAACTTTTCTAAAACACCCGGTGCAAACAGTAATGGTCCGGTTTCATCGGATACTATATTCCGCGGTGAAACCAGCGGTGATTTAACTGGCCCTTATATCAGTCAGTTTTTATGGAAAGACTTTAACTTTGGTCCAGTCGATGTTGTACAAAAATACCAGACCCCTGTTGTTGGCCTGGATTTTATGACCGATCATACCAACTGGTTACATATACAGAGAGGCGGGGCACCGACAGAAACGGCTTACTTTGAAAACAGCAAACGCTATATTTTTAATAATCGTTCACTGGGAGAATATGTACATAAAGATGTCTCTTTTCAGGCCTACCTGCATTCAGCTATGATGTTGCTGAGTATGGGAGAAGATGCAATTGATCCAGGTAATCCTTATCGTAATAGTATTATCAATCAGGGTGCATTTACCAGTTTAGGTGCTCCTTTTGTTCTGGATATGATTAGCAAAGCCGCTAATTTAGCACTCACCGGAGCATGGTTTCAGAAGTGGCGTGTACATCGTTTTTTACGCCCAGAAGCATTAGGTGGGCGTATTAATTTTCATGTAAATGGTCAACGCCAGTATGAGTTAGATGGCGATATACTTAATTCAGATGCGTTACAACAGGTCTTTAGCCGCAATGGAAATTACTTTTTGCCCCAGGCATTTACTGAAGGTTCACCAACACATCCATCGTACCCTGCAGGGCACGCTACCGTTGCCGGAGCTTGCGTTACTATGCTAAAAGCTTTTTTTGATGAAAGCTTCGTGCTGCCAGATACCGTGCAGGCTGATGCGACTGGAGAAAACTTATTGTCATACAATAATACACCATTGACGGTAGGTAATGAGCTGAACAAGTTGGCTAATAATATTGCTATTGGACGCAATGCCGCAGGTGTGCATTACCGTCAGGATGGTGTGCAGGGTTTACGTTCTGGTGAGCAACAGGCAATTGCTTTATTACAGGATCAGTCCCGTACATTTAATGAATCAGGCTTTGATGGATTCACCTTTACCAAATTTGATGGCACTACAGTTAATATTAAAAATGGTAATGTAATATAAAGGAGGCGTAAATGGGGCCGGGATACAGTTAATATTAATAGTACTGTGATCTGGCCCTGTTTATTTTAGTTACTATCATACTTGCAGTAGAGTAATGAACAAACCACCTGTTTTGATAAAAGGGGATCAGTCATTAACTCTAGTCAGTCGTTAGCCTGATCCAGGCAGCAATCGTTGTCCTGTAAAATCTTGAGTTTCCAACGCATTTCTAGACATGCAGTGCCTAAGCGCTTAACAGGTTTTTAGTTACTAATTATTCAGCTCCTGATCTCAACTGGTTTAGCACTGAGTCGTATTTTAGTTTATGGCTTGCAATACCATTATATAAAAAAGTCGAATAAGGAATGAATCAGGTCTGGTAGTTATTAGCCGGCCTTATCTCTGGTTTTCTTATTCAATATTATGTCGTTATTGGATGAGTGCTTTATCTGAAATATTCTCATGTTGTAGTGGACGAGCGCTGCCAACCTTTATCAATACGAATAATAACGATAATGATTTGCATTTGTAATTGAGGTGCTGTAAGTTTCCTTTATCTTCAAGCGATGGTTGATTAATCTTTTGAGGTTAATGTTTCCCCCTCTTCTGGACAGCAAAATATAGAGTTACCTGATAACGCTTAAATTTTGCCACTATGGATAGGTTATTGGGATAATCCGATGCAATAAAAAGTATTGATAGTGATTATGCGTTCGTTATAAAAATAAATTTATCAAAACTGATTAGGAAAATAATATGAAAAAGACTTACCTTATTATGGCGGTAGCGTTTCTTGCTATTGGAACCTGTTTTTCTGCGATGGCGGCAGAGCATCAAATCAAGATGCTCAATAAAAGTGGCAAGGATACGATGGTATTTGAGCCTGCTTTTCTTAAAGTTGCACCAGGTGATACGGTTAAATTTATTCCTACTAATCCTAGTCATGACAGCGCTTCTGAATTTATACCGAAGGGTGCAACCGCCTGGAAAGGGGCTAACAGTAAAGAAGTTACGGTGACTTTAACCAAAGAAGGTGTCTATATTTATCGTTGTACGCCTCATACTATTATGGCAATGGTTGGTGTTATTCAGGTAGGTAAACCAACTAACCTGGCTGAAGCTAAGGAAGTAGCGAAAAAAATGTCAGCAAAATTTGCAATAAATAAGGATCGATTAGATAACTATTTAGCCAAAGTAAAATAAACAGAGTTCAAGTACACTTTAACTGATCCTGGTTCTTATGATGAAAATCTGAAATTTATCATACATGTGCCAGGTCATTATCTTCACCTCTTATAGTGGTATAGAGGAGTACTTTGAACTACTAATATTAATAGGTTTAAAAATTAAAATGCTTTGAAGTAAACAAATCCTGATAAAAAATATAGGGGCTTATTTGTGTCTGGGTTAGTTATACAGGTGTCTTTGTTACTGGCTATACCACTTAGTCGAGATAAATCTGAACCAGGTATCTAATCATCTCGGTTGAGTTTAGGTGAAAATAAAAAATAGCTTCATGCTATATCAAATCTCTGTCCCATAATCTCTAATATCGTACGCAATGCAGCTAATGACCTGTAATTAAAAGACGCAATTTGTTTGGAGGCTTTAGTGAAATCACAGTTGCTGAATGGCTTATTGTGATGGTGGGCACAGGTTATATCTGTGGTTTTAAGCATAGGTCATTATAAAGGCTATATGCAATATAACTTGACACTTAAATGATAATGAGTATTATTTGCATTTAATAGCAAGCGAAATATAAATGTAGCCAGCCATGTCACGTACTGTCGTTAGGTGCTCTAAGTGCGCACCATATAGCGATTGGGCAATACAAATATATTTATAGAAGGCTTGTAAAAATGAGAAAAATAAAATTTGTTGGATTATTAAATTTTGCTGCGCTTGTAGCTGTTTCATCTGCCAATGCGGCAGTTATATCGGTAGATCATGACTTTTATTCATATGGGGGGGGGGTATAGCGATAATAACCGTATGATCTTGAATAATGCGGGTGCTGGAGAATCCTTTGAAGCCGTGGCCTTTATGGAATTCGACCTGAGTTCTTTAGGCGATTATACCGTTGGTGATATCGCATTTCTTAATCTGGATATGTACTGTAATGCCTTTCTAAGTTGCACCGGTACGTCTGGTACCACTATGGATATTAGTGTTAATAGAATAGTTGCAGGGGACGTCGGTAGTGTTGTTGATGCTGCTGGTGTTGCCTCCTTATCAATTGATGCACTTGCCGTCGATACGATTACAGTCGGTGCGGTAGGAACTTACTCGTGGAATATAACTGATCTGCTGGCAGAGCTGGTTACAGATGATAATGTGGGTTTTGCGCTAACGGCCAGAAATGGTTCATCAGATGGCGGTACATATAATAATTATTTTGCTTCTAGCGAAGCAGATGGAAATGGTGCCTTTCCAAGTATTACAACATCGGCAGTGCCTGTACCTGCTGCCGTATGGTTGTTTGGTTCAGGTTTGCTGGGGCTAGTGGGTCTGGCCCGACGCAAACAGTTTTAATAAATAGAAGAGCTTGCGTTATTTTTTTCGAAGTGACGTGGGTTTTTTTAGCGCTTATTTTTCTTTTGGGTTAATCTAGAAATGTATAAATTTTTTTTCATATTAATAAGCATATTTATGATTTCATCCAATGCATTTGCCTATTCAGTCGCAACATCTACGCCTGGTATCTGGGGGAGTGGTGAGCCTGGATCGGGTGCAGAAATAAGCTGGAGTTTAATGCCGGAATCTACCTTTTGTGGTCTTGATGAGTGTTCTGGTAATTCAATACATGCGCTTTCCAGTTTTATGCCAATTGGTTATGAGCAAGTTATTCATGATGCATTTGATGCCTGGTCATCTGTTTCAAATATTAATTTTTTACAGGTAGAAGACGATGGTGCGGATGTGGGTGCAAGCACCCTGTCTGGTGATATTCGTATTGGTGGGCATAGTTTTGGCGTGCTCAGGGGAATACTGGGTCATGCCTATTACCCGCCTGAAAATGGATTGAGTATTGCAGGTGATCTGCATTTTAATAGTGATTTAGACTGGGCGCTAACCGATGAGATGGAAGGCGTAGATCTTTTTAGTATCGCACTGCATGAAATTGGGCACTCTATCGGCCTTGGGCATTCGGATGATATTAATTCAATAATGTACCCGGTAGTAATGGCAGAATTAGATGGTTTGCAACAGGATGATATTGCTGGTATTCAGTATTTATATGGTGCATCCGTCACTGCTGTTCCTTTGCCAGGGTCTATGTTGTTGTTTATATCAGGATTAACTTTGCTTACAGGTTTAAAGAAACGATATTCTTAAATTAATTAATTGTCAATAAATTTGCTTACATAGTGAGGCTTATTGTTTTTTCTGTCAGGTTAGAAAAAAGGGGCATAATATGAGTCAGGAGTTGCTGTACTCTATTATTTTTATAAATTTGGCATTTCTATTTTATACCATAGGTATATGGGCTGAGTTTTTCAAGAAAAAATTATTGATCTGGCATAGTGTTTTTTTCTGGTTCGGTGTTTTAACTGATACCGTTGGAACAGGTTTAATGATTCAGCATGTAGGTCACATTAAATTCACAATACATACTACAACTGGCTTCGCTGGTTTATCTCTCATGCTCTTTCACGCGTTTTGGGCCACTGTTGTTCTTATAAAAAATGAGTCAAATACACTTATGTACTTTCATAAGTTTAGTGTTGTTGTGTGGTTGATATGGTTTGTCTCTTATCTTTCAGGTTTAGTCATGGGTGTAAAAAGCGTTAGTTCTTAATGAATGGTTTTTCATGTGTGAGGATATTATATACATATGTATCCGCTTTAACTGGTTTTATTAAACCGTATCTTCAGTTCTTTCAGTATCAATATAAAAGTTATTTATATTTTCGTAAGTGTGTTTTGTAGAGAGTGCTTCATCATATGTTTACAGTTTTAAACTGATGCTAAAATTTTGTTTTACTGTAAATTATCAATTTTATAAAAAATGGTACAGGTGTGCTTTTATTGGGCTGTTTAGATAAAAGTTAAATGGGTTAATGTGCATATCATTTTTTATAGCCATGCCTGCATAATTAAATTTATCACCATGGTATAAATTAATATTTAAGTTTGTTTTTTATATAAAAT
>JADGFA010000070.1 GCA_016744065.1 Gammaproteobacteria bacterium | reverse complement strand
AATCAGCAATTTGAGAAAATCCATATTTAATTCAAAATCATTAGATAATAATAAAATTAGAATATTCTTATAATATAAAAAATATATATTTATCCTGCCAGAAGAAATATTAAATTGCATCAATACCTATGTTCATATAGCATCGATTAAGTCAAAATTTAAATGAAAATCAGGGTGTTTTTTGAATAATAAGTGGTTTTTGCGAATAAGCTTTACAGCATGTTGCCTGGCGTTCTTTGTGATTGTTTTAGGTGCCTATGTGCGGCTTTCAGATGCTGGGCTTGGTTGTCCTGACTGGCCTGGCTGCTTTGGTCAGATTGGTGCACCAGATGAAACACATGAGATTATTCAGGCGATAAATTTATATCCACATCTTGAAGTTCATTCTGGTAAAGCCTGGAAGGAAATGATCCATCGATATTTTGCAAGTACTCTGGGTTTACTTATATTGATTATGGCTTTTCTTGGCTGGCAGCATCGAAAGGATGAAAACCAGCAATTTAGACTTCCTTTGATATTAGTGGGGTTAGTAATCTTTCAGGGCCTACTTGGTATGTGGACGGTTACCCAGTTAGTTCGACCGACAATCGTTACCTTGCATTTATTAACAGGCTTATTAACATTAAGTTTATTATTCTGGGTTTTTCTGAAACACAGAGGGCCTCCGATTAACACAATGCTTAAAAATAATCATGTTAATAAAGCAATAAAGCCGTTGGCAAAGTTTGCGCTGTTAATTTTATTTTTACAGATATTTTTAGGTGGCTGGACCAGCACCAATTATGTAGCGCTTTATTGTCCAGATTTCCCAACTTGTCAGGGGACCTGGTTACCTGAAATGAACTTTAGTGAGGCTTTTGTGTTTTTTAAAGACCCAACGGTTAATTATGAAGGTGGCTCATTATCCCTGGAAGCAGGGGTTACGGTTCATTTCTTGCATAGAGTAGGTGCGATAGTTACAGCTATAACGTTAGGTATTCTGGCATTATTAATGTTATTTAAAACAACTAATACGGTTTTACATAAACTGGCTATTCTTTTATTAGCTGTTTTAGCCACACAGGTTTCTTTAGGTATTGCTAATGTGGTACTGGTGTTACCAATACCGATAGCCGTTTCACATAATGCAATTGCTGCTATATTACTATTAACTTTATTATTTATAAATTATATTTTAACGACAGGTTTACACCATACTGCATCCCCCCAAAATGATACAAATAAGGTTCTATCATGATCGAGGCTACTTTAAAAACAGCAAGTATTAACTGGCGTCACTACTACAACTTATGTAAGCCCAAAGTGGTTTATTTAATTGTATTTACAGCTATTGTCGGCATGTTACTTTCAACACCTGGGGCTTTACCTTTAGGTACGTTTATTGCTGCGTGCCTGGGAATAGGGCTCGCATCTGCATCAGGAGCAGCGTTAAATCACTGGGTTGATCAACGTATAGATGTTGTTATGGAGCGCACCAGTAATCGACCATTACCTCAGGGTGAGTTATCTTCAAAGCAGGCATTAACATTTGCGCTTCTACTTGCCGTTCTTGCAATGACAATATTATTAATCTGGACAAATGTATTAACCACCTTATTAACCTTAACCTCATTAGTGGGTTATGCGGTTATTTATACCATGTTTTTAAAGCGTTCAACGCCACAAAATATTGTATTAGGTGGGGCAGCGGGGGCCGCACCTCCATTATTGGGTTGGGCTGCAATGACTGGTGAAGTTAATGGTGAAGCATTATTGCTTTTTTTAATTATTTTCGTCTGGACGCCTCCACACTTCTGGGCGTTAGCCATTAAACGTAAAGAAGAATATGCACGTGCAGGATTACCTATGTTACCGGTAACTCATGGTGTGGTTTTTACTAAATTACATATTGTACTTTATACCGCATTACTTTTATCTGTCACGATGATGCCTTTTGTTATTCATATGACAGGTTTAATTTATTTTGCAGGTGCTGTCGCTTTAGGCGCTGGTTTTTTATACCATGCTGTTAAACTGTATAAAACAGGTGAAAGTGATGAACATGCGATGAAAACATTTTCTTATTCGATCTTTTATCTAAGTGCTTTATTTGGTTTTTTGTTATTAGATCACTATGCAAGAATTATTTTTAGAATGTTTATGTAAAATGCTTCATTATTCCCCGTAGTGATGAAGCAATACTATTGGGAATAATGAACTATTTCAGTAAATTACTTTTTAATTATCTAGGGAAATGCAGGCATGCTTGGGTCGGAGCCCCCCATAATAGTTTGCTTATGTGCTTCCATTTTATGAGTAATAATTTCAACTTTATCTATAGGTACATCCGCTATTAACAGGATTTTACCTTCTTCCATAGATTGCTCAAACCCCTTCAATCTTGAGTTCTTTGTACTTGAACCAATCATTCCTGAAACCCAGACACCAAATCCTGCACCAAAGATAGTACAGCCTAATACAATCAGCCCCATTACAGAACCAACTTGCAGTGCAGTGATTGCAATTATGCTACCGATAAGGCCTGATATACCACCGATCACCATACCTGTTTCTACACCATGCACTATGTCACTGGTTTGAAAAATACTAGCTTTGGGTAAATCGCCAAGATCTATACCATCTTTAGCTATAACATGAATGTGTTGATCATCTATTCTTGCAAGTAAGAGTTCATCAACCGTTTTTTTTGCTTCTCCCAGGTCAGGGAGTAAAAAGTAGAGTCTTTTTCTCATTTGGGTTCTCCTGTTAGATGTGAGTGGATACTCTAGAAAACCAGTCTTCATAGACTAGTATAAGCAGTTTGTATGCTGTATTTTGAAAAACAGGATAAACGGTAGGTTACTTAGTTCGATATATTTTAATAATGTGCTGAGAATATAGGCAGGGCATAATATTAAAAAAGCCTGAATAAACAGGCTTTTTTAATATTATGCAACTTAACGTTTTCGTTTTAGGCGGATGTTGCCGAAATAAAGAAAACAGCAGCACCCAGAAAAACAACTAACATAACCAGGCCAATAGTAATAACCCAGGTCGAGTACACAAAACCTTCTTCTTCTGGTATATGCATAAAGATAGGAATACCTGTGTATAACAAATATACAGCAGCTGCCATTGCAACGAGACCAACCAGTACATTTATATATAAAACAGGATATAAGGCCACAAAACCAAGCAGAAACAGAGGTAAAGAAGAAAATACAGCTAGTTCAGTGCAATGTAGTGGGTTAGGGTTCAGGTCAAATGTTTTGGCAAACCAGCAGATAGCATAACCTAGTGCATATACACCAATATTCAGGCAGGCAAATCCAGCAAGTGCAGCAATAATTGCTTTATCTGCTGTCATAGTAAACAGGGAACCAATTCCCAGATCCCAGCCAATATGTACGGTTGCAAAATAAACACAGATTGTTGGTATTAATGATAATACGGCAACATGCAGTAAAATATCGGTTATCTGGGCCGGCTCACGATCTGCATCTCGTAAGCATTCTTTGGGTTTATAAACATGACAAAAGTGTTTGAACAACATTTATGAATACTCCACATTTTATAGATATTTTTACTTATTTAAACAATAAGTTACTTATCGTTAAGTATAGATCTTATTTTAATAAATACCCCGTTATATTTTATATATTCATGCACTATTTAGTGCCCTTAAACTTGGTATAATTAACGCTATAGTTCTGTATAACATTGTAACTAGATCATGTGAAGAAATAAATTAACTATTTGAAATATTTTTATAAATAACGTGAAATATGCCTATTAATTATAGAATTCACTGATTGAGGGTGTATGATCTATTAAGCAAGTTTATTGATAAACATAATCAGATTGTGAGATAACAATGGATAAAAAAAATTTAGAACAACGTAAAGGTACGGGATTTATTAATGTACTTAAAAGCACTATGTTTGCAGCTTGCGGTATTCAAACTAAAGCAAATCATGAGCGAGACTTTGAACAGGGAAAACCATCAACATTTATTATTGCTGGCATTATATTTGTAGTGATATTTGTTGTAGGAATGATTGGAGTTGTACAACTTGTCATGTCACTTTCAACACCCTGATTAATATCAGAGTGGATTATTATAAAATAATAATTAATTAACGTAAGCGAGATACTTTAAGTAATTTTTTCATATCTTTATGTATTAATTTGGGATCAATATCTTTAGGGAAATGCATCATAATGTTTCCAAGTGGATCTACAAGATAAATAGACTGTAAGTGGTCAGGGTCTTTTTCTAATTTTGAAATGGCTGTTATGTTATCTGCATTGGTATAAATACGTCCTGCTGTTTTATGTTCTTTTTCAATCAGTTGAGAAAACTCTGAATCTGGTTCAGCCAGGTGCACAATACCATGATTAACGCGATCCTGATATTTGCCAATGCCAATATTTAACTGACGCATATTATATAAACTATTCTGGCAACTACTATCACAGTTTGCGCCTGCAAAGTAAAGCATGCGCCAGTGTGGTGTCAGCTCTTCTTCAGTTAGTTCTGTACCCGATTTTCCTGTTATTGCTAATGTATGAATGTCTACAACAGGAATGATTAGCTCTCCATTACTTTTTACTGAAGGTCTTCCTCCATAGTAAAAATAAGCATAGGCTAAAATAATGGGAATTAAAAAAGATGCAATTAGAATCCAGAGGGATGAATTAGTACGTGCGGGCTGTTGGGTAACTTCAGTTGTCATATTAAACCTTAATTTTTTTAGTATTGACTACAATGTAAATAATAAATAATGTTAATGAAAGTCCATACCACTGGAATGCATAAGCGGTGTGCTTTGCACTTCGCATATTTATTTTTACTGGTAAAGGCTCTAAAACAGTTTGTTCCTTTTGGTCCATTATTATTATCATTGGCAGTAAGCTGTAATTCAACTCTTTTTGAATTTCCTGTAAGTCTATATATTGTAATACGGCAGGCCATTTTTGGTAGCTATTTACATTTTTAGAAAGCAGCAGTATTTTAGAGGGTGCGTGTGCTACCAGGCCATTAATGCGGATTTCATCATTTTCAATAGTAATATCAGGTAACTCTTTACGCTTGCCACCTAACGGTAACCAGCCTCTATTTACTAAAATGGCGCTATCATCAGTGAGTTTTAATGGTGTAAAAACACTATATCCTGCCACCATATTATGAACCTGATTATCAAACAATATTTGATGCTTCTGGTCAAATTTACCTCTTGCATAAACAGGTTGGTATAACCAGTTAATTTCTTCTTTTGCGATATCACTTAATGCAATTGAAGGGGAGGCCTGTTTGCTCTCTATTAATGTCTGTAAATTAGCTTTATAATCAGCACGGTCAAGCTGCCAGTATCCAAGCGAAATCATTGTATAAAGCAATATAGCCGTAATCACACTGGGGATTAGCGTTGCTTTAAAATGATAGTTTTTTATTTGTATACCTGACATGATTTGATATTGTTTACATTAATATTTTTATAAATGAGGTTAGTAGTGTGATTTTTAAAATTATCGTTGTTGTTTTGTTGCTTATTGTTGTTGTTAGCTTAGGTTCAGCACTATACCATCTTGTTAATAATAAAGGGAATTCAGATAAGCTAGTTAAATCATTGACCTGGAGAATTGGGCTTTCAGTTGGGATTTTTCTTCTACTATTAATAGGGCAGGCAATAGGTCTTATTCAGCCTCATGGGCTGTAAAATCTAGCCATAAGTGATAGTTGTTTTAGATCTACCACCTATGGCTAGCTTAAGTTATATCCAGTAAACAAATATAAACAAGCCTAACCAGACAACATCAACAAAATGCCAATACCATGCCACTGCTTCAAATCCAAAGTGATTATCGGCTGTAAAATGTCCTTTAAGGCAACGAATTAAAATAACCAGTAACATGGTTGTACCCATGGTTACATGAAAACCATGAAAGCCGGTTAACATAAAGAATGTGCTTCCATAAATGCCTGAGTCCATTGTTAACCCAAGTTCATTGTAAGCATAAATATATTCTTCAACCTGTAATACCAGGAATACACAACCTAATAAAACAGTTAAACCAAGCCCTAGATTTAAATGGGTACGGTTACCTGCGCGTAAAGCATGGTGTGCCCAGGTAACGGTCACGCTGGATGTTAATAGTATTGCTGTATTAATTGCTGGCAGGCCCATTGCACCCATTGCTTCTCGTGGGGCTATTATTTTTGCATTATCTGGGTTCGTTAATACGGGCCAGATAGCTTCAAATGCTGGCCATAAAAACTCATGGGTTGATGCATTGTTACCTGCTCCCCCTAACCAGGGTACTGAAAATGTACGTGCGTAAAATAATGCACCAAAGAAAGCGGCAAAGAACATAACTTCTGAGAAAATGAACCACATCATGCCCAGGCGGAATGATTTATCTACCTGCGTATTGTAATTTCCCGCCATTGATTCATCGATAACTGACCCAAACCAGCCAAAGAATAAATAAGCGACCATTAGTAGACCAACGGGAAGTAAGTAACTCATTTCGCCAGCATGTATTGTATTTACCGTACCAATAACCGAGGTTGTTAATGCGACCGTACCAATTATGGGCCACTTACTGGGCTCTGGTATGTAATATTCACCGTGACTTGCAGTACTCATAATATTTAATCCTGATTACTTGAAAGTTTATAAGTTTTTAGCTGATAAATTATTATTAGCTAAATCCTGTGTTGTTTTTTTACTGATAAAGAAAGTATAGGACAGTGCAATCTCATTTATATCGGTTGATAATTGACTATCAACAATAAATGTGACGGGCATAATTTTTTCTTCACCAGCTTTTAACTCTTGCTGGGTGAAGCAAAAGCATTCAGTTTTTTGAAAGTAAGCTGCAGCAAGCCCAGGAACAACACTGGGAACTGCATTACCTACAATACTTTTACTGGATATATTTTTTGCAAGGTAATTAATAGTTGTCGGCTGACCGGGATGAACCTCAATAAAACTTTGCTGGGGTTTAAACTCCCATGGCATTGATTCATTCAGGCTGGCTAAAAAGGTAATTTTGATTAAGCGACTCTCATCTACGATGGGGGCGGTAACAAAATTAACTTTATCTCCGGTTTTACCATTTAAACCTGTTACATCACAAAATATGTCATACAACGGAACCAGCGCAAAACCAAAACCAAACATAACCATTACTAGAAGTAGTAGTCGGCCAATAATCCCATTGTTCTCCGATCCGGGATTATTAGCTGTCTGTTTATCTGAGCTTTGCGCTGCCATTGTATTTATCCAGTCCGTCCGTTATTTAACTTCAGGTGGTGTTGTGTAACTGTGGAATGGAGCAGGTGATGGAAGATCAAATTCCAGACCATGTGCGCCTTCCCAAACTTTATCAGTTGCTTTCTCGCCACCTTTAACGCACTTAATAACAACGTAAAGGAAAATTAGCTGTGAGAAACCAAACACAAATGCACCAACTGTAGCTATCTGGTTAAACTCTGCAAATTGCAGTGCATAATCAGGAATACGACGAGGCATACCCGCGAGCCCAACAAAGTGCATAGGGAAGAATAATACATTTGCAGAAATACAGGTTAACCAGAAATGCAATTTACCCAGTTTCTCGTCATACATATTTCCCGTCCATTTTGGTAACCAGAAATAAACTGCTGCCATGATAGAGAAAGCTGCACCGGTAACCAGTACGTAGTGGAAATGAGCAACTACGAAGTAAGTATCGTGATACTGGAAGTCTGCAGGAACGATACAGAGCATCAGGCCTGTGAATCCGCCCATAGTGAACAGGAATATAAATGCAATCGCAAATAACATAGGTGTTTCAAATGTTAACGCACCGCGCCACATAGTTGAGATCCAGTTAAAGACCTTAACACCCGTGGGTATTGCAATAAGCATGGTGGCATACATAAAGAACAGTTCACCCGCAACCGGCATACCTGTTGTAAACATATGGTGAGCCCATACGATAAATGACAGGAAGGCGATAGATGCTGTTGCATATACCATTGAGCTATAACCAAATAATGGCTTACGTGAGAAGGTTGGTACGATTGAAGAGATAATACCAAAAGCCGGTAAAATCATAATATACACTTCAGGATGACCAAAGAACCAGAATACATGTTGGAACATTACCGGGTCACCACCACCAGCAGCATCAAAGAAGCTGGTACCGAAGTTTCTGTCCGTTAACATCATCGTTACTACGCCAGCCAGTACAGGCATAACTGCAATCAGCAGATAGGCCGTGATGAACCATGTCCATACGAAGATAGGCATCTTCATATAAGTCATGCCGGGCGCACGTAAATTCATAATTGTTGCAATAACATTAATTGCACCCATTACCGATGAGATACCCATTAAATGAACTGAGAATATAAAGTAATCAGTGCTATCAGGGCCATAAGTAGTGGAGAGCGGAGCATAGAATGTCCAGCCAAAGTTTGGTGCAGACCCCATTCCCATCAGGCTCATTACAAGGCTTGCCAATAACAGACCAAAAGCACCTGGTAGTAACCAGAAACTCCAGTTGTTCATTCGGGGTAAAGCCATATCCGGCGCACCAATCATCATGGGTAACTGCCAGTTAGCCAAACCAACGAAAGCGGGCATAATCACACCAAATACCATGATTAAACCGTGCAGTGTGGTTAGCTGGTTAAAAAATTCTGGTTCTACTATTTGCAGACCAGGTTGAAATAATTCAGCACGAATCACTAGCGCTAATGCGCCACCAATAAAAAACATGGTGAATGAAAACCATAGATACATGGTTCCGATATCTTTATGATTTGTACTAAACAGCCACCGACCTAAGCCAGTAGGCTTATGGTCGTGATCGTGATGTTCTTCTACTACAGCGTTCATGTTTGCCCCTTTTTCTTAAGTTAGTTTAGCGAGCTGCTTTAACATCGGATGGTTGAACCATATCACCGGTGTTATTACCCCAGGCATTACGCTCATAAGTAATAATCGCTGCCAGATCGGCATCATTTAACTGCGGACCAAAGGCCTGCATACCTGTACCTTCGACACCTTTCACAACAATTTCAATGTGTTTGGCGATATCGCCTACTGCAATAGCACTACCTTTAATAGCAGGGAATGCGCCAGGCAGGCCTTCACCACCAGCCTGATGACAGGCTGCACAACTTGTATTGTATGCAGTTTCACCATGACTCATTAACTCATCCATAGTCCATGTCTTGTTGCCACTTGCATTAGCTGCTGCCTGGGCTGTTTTCTTCTCACCTAGCCAGGCCAGATAATCTTCTTCTGATTTAGCTTCAACTACAATCGGCATAAAACCATGATTTGAACCACAAAGTTCAGCACATTGGCCGCGATAGATGCCCGGCTCTTCTACCCGTGCCCAGCTTTCATTGATATAGCCGGGTATAGCATCTTTTTTAACACCAAAAGCAGGAACCCACCATGCATGAATTACATCGTTAGATGTGAAAAGGAAACGTACTTTTTTACCTGTTGGAATAACAATGGTGTTATCTACTTCTAGCAGATAATTTTCACCTTTAGTTTCCTTATCTTTAATCTGCTCCATCGGTGTACTCATATTGCTAAAGAAACTAACGTCTTCACCAACATAATCATAATGCCACTTCCATTGATAGCCTGTGACCTTAATTGACATATCCGAATTAGATGTATCTTCCATAGCGAGTAGAGAAGAAGTTGCCGGGATAGCCATGCCGATAAGTATCAGTATGGGTATAACGGTCCAGAGTATTTCTACGGTGAGGTTGTCGTCGAATGTTGCGGGTTTATGTTTTTTTGCTTTAGTGTGAGTAAGAATGGAGTAGGTCATGACACCGTAGACAACGATGCCGATTACGACGCAAATCCACATCACTATCTGATGAATATCATATGCATTCTGACTGGTAGTTGTAACACCCGGTGCTAAATTCAATTGATAATCAGCAAGAGTCGGGTTGCTTGCAAGCAACAGACAGGCTAGGCCCAAAGGCCGGGTTACTGCTCTCATTTTTACCCCCTGGAGTAAAGGTTTTTTATATTTATCGTACTTAAAATATTAAAGTTACCGACTTATTAAGTTTAAAATCATCGTTAACTTGAAAATTATTATATAAATCTATAAAAACTAAAATATCAGAGTATTAATATTATTTAATGTAGAACCCAGTAAATGCCAGTCATTGGCTAATATGAAAATATGTTGACTCATTTTTTATTTATTTACATGAATATAAATAGCTCCATGACAAAAATCAAGGAAAGCTTAACTTTTTATTATTATTAAGGCATAATTTTAGTTGATGAGCACGGCCGCTCATAAAAGTATTTGATAACTATCAATATAATTATTTTAGTTAGGGCAAAGATAACGGGAATTTTTCACTGTAAAATCTAACATTAACTAAAATATACTTATAAATTTTTCACTTATAT
>JADGFA010000069.1 GCA_016744065.1 Gammaproteobacteria bacterium | reverse complement strand
TGATTCCCCTGTTTAACTATAAAAATTAAAATTTATACCATTTGTAATCGTTTTTATTAATTACAAATGGTTAGTTTGTTTTCAAATTGATAATTGTTTTTCCCCTTAAAATTGTTTTTTATATTTTATCCTGAAAAGAAAAACTATAACCTCTTGATAAAACAGTAATTATATCACTGGTCATATGTGGCACACTATTTGCTGAATACAATTCAACAAAATTTGTTTTGTTATTATGAGTGTGTCGTTAAATTCAGTTTTATAAAATCTGAAAAATATTCGACCATAAATTTTACTGTATTGGGAGATATGTTTTGAAAGTTATTAGAAAAAGTTTATTGGTAATAAATGTAGCTGCAGCGATTTTTGCTGGTGCTGCAAATGCAACTGAAACACCTAATCTAGAGGTTAATGGTTTTATTGATGTTATATATACGGTAACTAATGAAGGTCAGGCAGCAACAGCTCCTGCGTCAGGTACAAATGCCAGTGAAAATAAATTTCTTGCTGATGGTGAAATAGATTTTACTGGTACTATTGATAAAGCAACTGTTCGAGTTGATGTAGATGTGCGCCTTAATGCAGTAGGTGGCGGAAATAATGCTGAAATTGAACAGGCATATTTTGCACTTCCTGTTGCATCTGTGACATTAATCGGTGGTGTGCTTAATAATCCAATTGGCTATGAAGCAGAAGATGCACCTGATATGGACTTCACTTCACATAATATTATTTATGATATTCTAAATCATCAGACAGGACTTGAAGGTAATAATATTGCAGGTGTTGCTGTTGCTGGTGAAGTTGGACCTGTAACATTAACGGGTGCATATGTTAATGACCTTGGACATGCTCCTGAAGAAAATTCTTTTGCATTAGTTGCAAATGTATCACCTGTTGATAATTTAGACCTGGAACTGGGTTTCGTTACACAAGATGATGTTGCCGCTTTATCTGCAGGTAATGTTATTGATTTTAACGCTGTCTGGTCAAATGATGTATACACAATTGGCCTGGATTATATGACATTTGATCAGTTATTAGATCCTGCAACTGTTATCTGGTTTGGCGTTAATTTAGGTGACTTCGGTATAAATGCTCGTTTTGAAACGGTTGCTTTAGATACGACTGGTTCAGTAGATGCAGAACAAACCACGCTTTACGGTACATACCGTTTATCAGAGAACATATCTGCTGCGTTAGAAATTAAAAGTGGTGATGTAGCAGCGAGTGGGCTTGGTGCAGCAGGTGTATTACCCGGATCTGTAGAAGGTTCATTAGTTACTTTGGAGTTCATCGGTACATTTTAATTTTTAAAGAAAAAATTTACATTTAAGTATTATCTTTTAACCTCAGTTTAACGGCCTTTATAGGCCGTTCTTTTTGAGATAGTCTTTTTATAGTGTTATTCTGATGATAGGTGCTTAAGTGAAAAAATATGACAACTAGAGGTGTTTTCTTTAATTAAATATTACTTTATTTTTCTTTTCTTTAGTTTGAAATTTTACCATTTCTTGTAACCATTTTTTCAAGTAACTTAATAAAATGTAATTGATGTCGCTGTAGGTATTTATCTTTATGGTAAGCCACCAAAGTGGTTTCCCAGGGTAATAATTTACTGAGGTCGCGTAGTTCCAGATCACTATCCTGTTCAACAGAGTATGCCATACTGGCTATTAAACCCACACCTAACCCTTCACGTACATAGGTTTTAATTATATCCGTATCCATTGCAGTAAGCGCTATTTCAGGGCTAAGTCCTGCTTCTGTAAATGCAGTAGTAGTGTGGCCAGAGCCTGTTAATCCAAATATGTAGGTAATTATCGGATATTCACAAATGTGCTTTAATTTTAAAATTTTTCTTTTAAGTATAGGGTGTTTTTTAGGTGCAACGAGACTACGATTCCATTGATAGCATGGAATCGTAATTAGCATAGGCTGATCTCCCAGGCTTTCTGTACAAATTGAAAAATCGACTTCATCTTTTAATGCTAACTGCACCAGTTGCATAGGTGAGTCCTGATGAATTTGCAGACGTACTGTTGGGTAAATTTCGCGATATGCTCTTATTACTGCTGGAAGTACATAGCGAGCCTGTGTATGAGTGGCTCCGATTCGTAATACCCTTTCTTTATCTTCATTATAGTCATTACCGACAGCAAGAATATTTTCGCGAATAGCTAATGCTTGTTGGGCATATTTTAATATCCTGTTTCCCGCAGCTGTTAATCCAATTAGCTGCTTGCCTTTTCGCATAAATACCTGAATGCCAACATCGTTTTCCAGTTGTGCTAAATGGTGCGAGACAGCAGATTGAACAATGCATAATTTATTAGCTGCATTTGTGACATTAAAGTCACTTTCAGAAAGTACAGTAAGTGTTTTTAAGTGACGTAATTCCATATTAGTAAAATAGATTAGATATTATAAACAATTATTATACATGATATAAAAACCTAAGTATATTGCGCCATATACATTATATAACCTAATTAATCAGTTTAAAAAAACTATGCAAAACGTTGTAAAAACACTACAAAAAACGACATTAAGCGAAATACAATTACATGCATTGAATCAGGCACTTGAAGGATTTAGTCATGAACAGTTATTTTGGGCGAGTGGATATATTTCAGGCTTATGCGTTGATTTTTCATCAGCTAAAACAGTATCAGAGGAATCACCAGATTTAACTGTTCTGTATGCATCTCAGGGGGGCAATGCACGAAGTGTTGCTGAATCTATAGCAGCTGATGCAAATAAATACGGGCTTTCATCTCAATTAATTTCTGTCGATAAATACAAGCCTAGAAACCTGGCTAAAGAGAAGTATTTATTGATCGTTATTAGTACGCAAGGAGAGGGTGAACCGCCTGAAACAGCACAAGAGTTATTTCGCTACTTATCAGCTAAAAAGAAACCAAAGTTAGAAAATTTACAATACGCTATTTTTGGACTTGGTGATTCCAGTTATCAATATTTTTGCAAAGCTGCCCAGGATATAGATGAATATTTACAGGGTGCAGGTGCTAAGGCTTTTGCTCCACGTATTGATGCTGATTTAGTCTATCAGGCAGAAGCTGAAAAGTGGGGCACGGAGGTCTTACAGAAGCTGGAAAAAATAATGCCTCCTAAGCAGACAAATGTTGTTGCTCTGGATAAAGGAAAGGTGTCTAAAAAAAGGCATGATAGCATGAATCCTTATCAGGCTGAGGTGCTTGAAAATCGTTGCATAACATCATTTGATTCTGTAAGTGATGTTCATCATATTGCATTAGAAATTGATCCGGATGAAATTAATTACCAACCTGGTGATGCGGTAGGTGTCTTTTTTAAAAATGATCCAGAGTTAGTAACTGAAATTCTGGATACAATTCATCTTTCTGCTGAAGATAAGGTTAATTTAAATGGTACAACATTAACAATTTCTGAGGCTTTAAGTGAAAAATTAGAATTAACTTTACTACATCCTACCGTTGTTAAGGCATGGGCAGGTGTATCAGATGACTGTAAATTAAAAGATATATGTGAAGATAATAATAAGCTTCGAGTCTTTGCTAATGAAAATCAGTTTATAGATTTAATATTGGCTTATCCTGCTGATATTAGAGCCGATAAATTAATTGAACTGCTTTTACCATTAAAGCCACGGCTTTATTCTATTGCATCAAGTCAACTGGCTTATGAAGATGAAATACATATAACTGTTTCAACTTTACAATATCAGGCTTTTGAGCGCAGCCATATTGGTGGTGCTTCTGGTTACCTTACTCAACGTATTACTGAGGGTGATCTGTTAAGTATATATATATCAGAAAATTCAGGATTTAAATTACCAGAAGATGATGCCCCCGTCATCATGATTGGTGCTGGTACGGGTATTGCACCATTTCGAGGCTTTCTACAGGAGCGAGAAAGTCGATCTAGCAGTGGTAAAAACTGGTTAATCTTTGGTAACAGGCACTTTTATAGAGACTACCTTTACCAGTCTGAATGGCTTAATTATCGTAAAGATGGCTTATTACAACGTGCAAACGTTGCATTTTCCCGAGATGATGATGAGCGTATATATGTACAGAATCGCTTACAACAGGAAGGAAAAGGCATTTATAACTGGTTACAGGAAGGTGCATATATATATGTTTGTGGTGGTATAGAAATGGAGAAATCAATTTCTAAATCACTTAAAGACATTGTGAAAAGTCATGGTGATATGTCAGATGACTCGGCAGAAAATTTTATCAATACCTTACGTATTCAAGGTCGTTATTCAAGAGATGTATACTGATGGGCAATAAATTAAACCCCAACGAATTAATCAAACTAAACAGCCAGTATTTGCGTGGCACATTACGTGAAAGTATTGCTGATCAGTTGTCAGGTACTTTATCACCTGATGATACGCAATTATGCAAATTTCATGGGTTTTATGAACAAGATGACCGTGATTTAAGATCAGAACGTCGTCAACAGCTATTAGAACCATATTATAGTTTTATGTTACGTGCACGATTACCAGGAGGTGTTTGCACAACACAGCAATGGTTAGCTATTGATTCTGTAGCTCGTGAACTGGGTAATGGTTCAATTCGTCTAACAACACGACAGACATTTCAATTTCACGGTATTATTAAAAAAAACCTGAAACCATTAATTAAACGAATTAACCAGTCGATGATTGATTCCATTGGTGGCTGTGGTGATGTGAACCGAAATGTAATGTGCAACTCTAACCCGGAGCAATCTGCACTACATACGGAAGTTTATCAATGGGCTAATAAAATTAGTGAACATTTATTACCCAAAACACGTGCCTATCATGAAATTTGGCTAGATGGTAAGCCCATAGCGGGTGGTGAGTCTGAGCCGATGTATGGTGAAACGTATTTACCACGCAAGTTTAAAACAGCTATTGTTATACCGCCTGTTAATGATGTTGATGTTCATACTAATGATCTGGGTTTTGTTGCTATTGTAAAAGATGATCAACTGATTGGTTTTAATGTTTTAGCGGGTGGTGGAATGGGAACGACCCATGATGATGCATCAACTTTTCCACGCTTAGCCGATGATCTGGGATTTATCACACCTGATCATGTGTTAGCTGTAGCAACGGCTGTGGTTACGATACAAAGAGATAATGGCAATCGCGTTAGCCGGCGTCATGCACGATTAAAATATACAATTGAGAGTATGGGGGTGGAGAATTTTATTAAAGCAGTAGAAGCTCAGGCTGAAATAAAATTTGAAAAAACTCGCCCTGTAAAATTCACTAGCCAGGGCGATCATTATGGCTGGGTACAAAATGCAGATAAAAAATGGAACCTTACACTTTATATAGAAAATGGTCGAATTGAAAACACCCCTGATAATAAATTACTGGATAGCCTGAATGATGTAGCTAAAGCTCATGCTGGCGAGTTTAGAATTACATCCAATCAAAATTTAATTATTGCAAATGTAGCCGATAATAAAAAGAAAAGTATGGATGCACTCGTTAAAGAACTTGGTCTTCTTAATGAGGGGCTAAGCTTAACCCGTATTGCCAGTATGGCTTGTGTTGCATTACCAACCTGCCCACAGGCAATGGCAGAAGCAGAACGTTATTTTCCAGACTTATTAGAAAAAGTTGAAGAACTAACAAAACGTCATAATATAACTGATTCATCTATTGTAATGCGTGTTACAGGCTGCCCTAATGGTTGTGCTCGACCTTTTGTTGCTGAAATAGGCCTGGTTGGTAAAGGGCCGGGGAGCTACAATTTATATTTAGGTGGTGACGGTTCAGGACTAAGACTTGCTACATTGTATCGAAAAAATATGAATGAAGAAAATTTGATTAAAGTGTTAGATGAATTATTTAAACAATATTCTAGTCATCGATTTTTGGGAGAACGTTTTGGCGATTTTACTATCCGTCATGGGGTGGTTGAAGCGGTAACTAATCCGGCAAAAGGTTATCATGATGTCAGTTGACATTAATTCTGTAGAGGCAATTAATCAACAGTTAGAAAGTTTATCATCTATACAAAGAATTGAATGGGCATTAGAGTATTTACCAGGTGATTATATTATTACTTCCAGCTTTGGTATTCAGTCAGCATTAATGCTACATATGACAACAAAAATTATGCCTGATATTAAAGTGGTTTTGCTTGATACAGGTTACCTGTTTCCGGAAACGTATGGGTTTATTGATCATCTGGTTGATCATCTAAAATTAAATTTACATATTTATCGTTGTGATATTTCCCCTGCCTGGCAAGAGCATCGATATGGTCAATTATGGAATAAGGGGGAGTCAGGAATGGAAAAATATAATCATATAAATAAAGTAGAGCCGTTACAACGTGCATTACATGAACTTAATGTTGGTTGCTGGTTTACAGGCTTGCGTCGCCAGCAATCAAAAAGTCGTTCATCTTTACCCGTTGTACAAATGAAAGATGATGTATATAAAGTGTATCCTGTTATTGACTGGAACAATAGAGATGTACATGACTACTTAATGAAGCATAAATTGTCCTATAATCCATTGTGGGAAAAAGGTTATGTTTCGCTTGGCGATACGCATACGACTCGCCCACTTGAACCTGGTATGTCTGAGGAAGACACTCGGTTTTATGGGGTAAAACGAGAATGTGGTATTCATGAATAGATTGATATATTTATGTATTTATCCATATACCTGTAAACATAAATTACAATGTTTTATTATTTTTATATATTGTACTTTAATGTATATGCCAACTTTAAAAAATAACCTTAATATTAGTAACTATAATTAAGCTTACTCAAGGAGAATATAATGACCAACAATATAGTATGGCACTCTTACCCTGTTAATCAGCAATTAAGAGCAGAACAAAAATCACAACGACCACTTGTTATATGGTTTACAGGTCTCAGTGCATCTGGAAAGTCAACAATTGCGGGTGCACTTGAGCAAATCCTTACTAAACAGGGTTATCATACTTACCTTCTGGATGGTGACAATGTGCGCCATGGCTTATGTGGTGACCTTGGATTTAGTAATGATGATCGTAAAGAAAATATCAGGCGTGTAGGTGAAGTAGCTAAAATATTATCTGATAGTGGGTTAATCGTTTTAGCCGCTTTCATTTCTCCATTTCGCGCCGACCGTAAAATAGTGCGTGAAATTGTTCCTGAAGGGCAGTTTGTCGAAGTTTTTGTTAATGCTCCATTATCTGTTTGTCGTCAACGTGATCCAAAAGGGCTTTATGCCAAAGCAGATAAAGGAGAAATTAAGCAATTTACGGGTATAGATAGCCCATATGAAGCGCCGCTTAATTCAGAAGTAACACTTGAGGCCGGAGATTTATCGATTACTGAATCAGTCAATAATTTACTTGCTTATTTGTATAGCATAAATACATTACATTCTGGTTATAAACCAGTTGAATGTGATTCAAGAAATATGGATGATGTGCTGGCTTAGTAAATATGAAGTCGATTGATCAGAATGTGCAGAGCAATACTCGTGAACCTGCTAAAGATAGTCAGAGTCGTAGTATAATTAAAGCGCTAACGTGGCGTATAACGGGTTCTATTGATACAATAGTGTTAGCTTTTTTGTTTATAGGTGATATATCAGTAGCCGCATCTATTGGTATCGCTGAAGTTTTTACAAAAATGATACTTTATTACTTTCATGAACGTGCCTGGAATCGAGTGTCATTGGGTAAGCAATAGAAGCTAGCACTATTATCATAGGCATAATAATGCAGAATATATTTTTTAATTTAATGTATATAGGGTCAGAATAAAATTGAATGAATTACAACATCTTCTGGATAACAACCTTACATGGGCATCTTCTAAAGTAGAAAATAATCCAGAGTACTTTTCGCAGTTATCAAATCAACAAAATCCTGAGTATTTATGGATTGGTTGTTCAGATAGCAGAGTACCTGCAAACCAGATAGTTAATTTGCCACCCGGTGAAGTATTTGTACATCGTAATATTGCAAATGTTGTTGTCCACACCGATTTAAATTGCCTTTCAGTTGTGCAGTATGCAGTTGAAGTTTTGAAAGTTAAACATATTATTGTTTGTGGTCATTATGGGTGTGGTGGTATAAAAGCTGCGATGGAAAATCATCGGCATGGCCTTATTGATAACTGGTTACGTCATATCAAAGATGTTATGCGTTTTAATGCTGAGCATCTTAAAGGTTTAGAGCATAATGAGCAGCTAGATTTACTCTGTGAATTAAATGTAAAAGAACAGGTAACCAATATTTGTAATACAACGATTGTGCAAGATGCCTGGAAACAGGGGAGAGATCTTACCGTTCATGGATGGATTTATAATATAAAAAATGGAATTTTACAGAACCTGGTTAGCGGTATTAAGTCAGCCAATTAATTTCAGTTGAAACCGTATGCAATACCGAGAAAATACTAATAAATTTCTCGGTTGTGGGGAGGTTTTGTCTGTCTTTTGTAAAATATAATCATAAAAATACAGAGGTATATCAGGAGATATGTTCAGATGAGCGTTTATAAGCTCCCAAATCAATAAAATAATAATAATTATTATACGCATTCGTAGCAATCACATGATTTGAAATAGACTGGTTATCTGGTATCCATTTTTTGAGTTCATCAGCAATGTTCATTTGCGCTACTGAATCGATTTCATCATGATGCATGCTCTATGTTGCTGATATTTAAGGTAATTAAACGCCCTGTACACTTTGGCACTTTTATTGCAGATATATTTTCAGGCAATATACAACTTGAGGTTCAGTTATGGATTTGATCTTTGATCAGCCCTTTATTCTTTTAATTAATTTACTCGCTCTATTTATTATGATCGTTTGCCTGGTATTTACCTACAGGTTACGTGCTCGTGTGCAAGGTGGGCTAATCAAGCGAAAAATTGATTTTTTATTTGTTCTTGTTTTATTTTTTACTGTAGGGTATCTGGTTCCCCCATTTCTTGGTCTATTTCCAGATACTATAAGGCCTTTTCTAGTGGCCTGTTTCTCCGTATTTGGTGCTATTTACGTAACCATCAGTATTATGTTGTTAGATGATGTAATACAGGCTTTATCAGAATAGGGTAGTAATGTGCATAATGATTTAGTGTTAATTCGCACTGCTCAGGGTGAGGCCGAATTACAAATAAGAGGCACCGCCCTGTCACCTAAACAACGTATCGCTTTGCGCTTACTTGATGGTAAAAAAAATGTTGCTGATATTCAGTCTTATGCGGGTGAAGAACGAACAGTAGACAGCTGGTATGAACTTATTAAAAAAGGTTATATACAACCTGAAGAAATGAGTCGCCCTCCATTTAGTGAGTATTCTGATTTACAAAATAAACTGACCTGCGTGATTATCTGTAATTTAAATGAAAAAGCATCTGCTACATTTAATATTATAAATAATCTGGAAGAAACATCTGATGGTATTGCTGAGGCGCTTTATAAAATTGAGCGCCTGGTACTTATGACGATTGATGAAACTATTGTTGCTGAATTAAGCCGTAGAATGAATGAAGTGATTTCCTGAAACTTTATTCATTCAGTTTATATTCTTTCGCAGTTACAATACTGAAAGTTAAGCATTGTTCAAGTTAACATAAGCTTTACCTCTGGGTAACTTAAAACGCCATAAAAAGTTTTAGTCGTTATACCTCAGGCTATGAAAATCAATTGCACATTTCTTTATATTATTCGTTATATGGGAAATATCTATTCTATTATAAAGGGAAAATACCTTATAAAAACTACGGCTAACCTGTGCTATCATCGCCCAATACTATGCCGGTACAGATAAATACAGGAAAAAGTTAAACGCATTTAAAATCCTGCTATCTGGTGAAGTACTACAGAATTGTTACGTGGTTTTACTCAAGGCTGCTTCTTACATAAGGCATAAGGCGATATCTAGCTAAATCACATACAGGGAACTTTTTATGCCAAAAACAACCGTTAATGCCAGTTGCGAAAATACTACTGTAAAAGGACGCTCAGGAAATGGAAGAAATATAGGGCAGTTACTGCGTGGATCAAGAAACCCGGATGCTAGAGAATTTCTTTTAATGTTAGAGAAAATAAAGAAAAGAAATTCTTCAGGTAGTAGAAGCCCTTTTTCCTGTGCGGAACCACACGCATTTGCTTTGTTATTAGCAAAAGGTAAAAAATTACATCAAATAACATTAGTTGGAGAGGCAAAGCAAACTCATCTAAGTCGAACTATTTCAGAATGCGATAACTGCTCTCAATGGCTTTATAATAACCAATATTCTGAGCCTTATTTCGAAGAAGAAGTAACTGAATCTGACGCTAGACGATCAGCCGATTTGAGTGATCATAGTGATTTTGTTCTGGATATGAGTGATTTTCCTGCATTACCGACAAAAGATTAAGTGGTGCTTCTAAAACCCGAAATAATTTTTCATAAATACCTGAAAAATATATAAGGCCAAATACTAGTGAGGTTCAGGTTAATTTATCTGAACAGCTATATGATGTGCATTTCAGGCACCTGTTTATGGGCTAGCTCTGAAT
>JADGFA010000021.1 GCA_016744065.1 Gammaproteobacteria bacterium | reverse complement strand
CTTTCTTTAGAGATTTTTCATAGTTAACGGGTGATTGATCACCATTCGCAGTATGCAGCCTCTCAAGGTTGTAATACCTCATGTAAGCCGCTACATCTTTTTTTATATGCTCACGCGTGGGTTGAGCTATTTTAAATATCCAGTCATGCTTGAGGCTTCCAAAGAAGCGCTCAACCACAGCGTTATCCCAGCAAGCACCCACATCACCCATACTTGATCTTGCACCGTAATTCTTCAGTAATTTTTGGTAGCGCTTACTGGTGTATTGCGAGCCACGATCACTATGAAATATGAGGCCCCTAAGCGGCTTTCGTATATTGTAAGCCGTTATCATGGCTTTGCTTATTAAGTCTGTTGTCATACGTTTACTTACGTACCAACCAACAATTTTTCGTGAGTATAGATCCATTACAATCGCTAAATACATCCAGCCTTCACCTGTTTTTAAGTAAGTAATATCACCGGCCCAAACTTGATTCGGTGCAACCGGATTAAAGTTTTGATTTAGCAAATTAAGTGCCACTGCATTACGATGATTTCTTTTCGTCGTCACTTTGTACGCAACACGTTGACGAACGATCAAGTTCAACTTCGCCATCAAGCTGCGAACTTTGTAGCGTCCAATTTTAAAACCTTCTTCGCGTAACTTTTTCATCATCTCGCGAGAACCCAAACTATCTCGGCTGCGTTTAAATAAGGCCTTCAATCGTCGATAGAGATGCAATACATCGCCACTAATCAGCTTGCCTGGTCGCTTATTCCAGTCATAATAGGCTGACGTACCGATTTGCATGATCCGACATAAAACGACAATCGGATAATGCCTAGACTCATCTCTAATAAAAACAAACTTTACTTCATTTCTTTCGCGAAGAAGGCGCTGGCCTTTTTTAAAATCTCTTTCTCCATCCGTAGGTTTTTATTTTCTTTGCGCAGCCGCTTCAATTCTTCACGTTCATCAACCGATAATGATTTGCCATCGAGCTGAGATTCAATGTGTTCTTTCCAACGATATAACATATTGCTAGCTATGCCCAGTGATTTCGCTGCCTCCGGCACCGAATAACCCTGTTCTTTAACGAGCGCTACCGCTTCTTCTTTATATTCTTTAGAATACTGTTTATATGTCCGTTTCTGACTCATTCTGGCACCTTAATAATTGATTAGTATTATCTCTTATTAAAGTGTCCGGTGCTATTAGACCACTACATAGTGCCACTAATCCGGCTGCACCTTGATTCTTAGCTATGGTCATATCAATGACAAACTGTTGATGCGTATCCCCCGTCATTAACCGAGAAACATTTTTTTCCCACCAGACCTGGCTTTCCGCAACGCCAGCCTCAGCCAGCAACGCAGCATTATCAATAGTCCCCTGTATAGATAACTCGCTTTGAACTTCAGACTCTCCGGACGTCGTACTAAAACTGAGTTCTCCAATACGAGCCGTCATACGTACTTCACGCTGTGGCGTTATCTCATTAAATAATTTATATGCAAAGCTATTAGTCCAGTCTATATTAGCTAACAGGTTATGATTGGCAGCATAATTTTCACTTCTGGCAGCAAAACAGGTCACCAGTGTAAAGTTATGGCAGTGTCCAGCAGAAAACAGTGCTCTTATTAACCTCCCCAACAGTTGATAACTAACCTGTTCCCCCCCACCGCCCTGCGGATCACGAATAAGACCATAATTAACCGAATTCATTGGGCCATGAATAGAGAGCATTACCGTTTTAGCTTCAGTTATCTGCTTTCGAATTTTAACCAGATCAGCCACATTACCCGTTCCCGCTTTCCAGGCACGAAAGAAAGGGACCATTTCAATCTCAACAATCTGTTTTTTACGCTTCTTTCGATACTTACTAAACTGATCTGGGTGTTTTATTTTTAAGGCTTCAACGGCTTTATGTCCGTCAACGTGTAAATCATCGGCCATATTTAAAAATATAATTTCTGACATGCTATTATCCCTTTCTGCAATACAAATTAAGAGTTAATGTATTTTACTTTATTACTAATAAATTATTAACAATAAAGAATCTGGGCTGTGTAAAACTAAAAACACCAGCACAGAAAATATATGCTTGAGTCATTATAGGCAATTTTAAAAATATTGTTAACATCACACAACCAACATAAAATTAATCACTTAATTAGCAGCACCTACTTAAGTATCTGCATATGTATAACTTGTTCTCAAAAGAATACACAAGTAAAAATAGATGTGAATAATCGTCATCTTAAAATAATTATCATCTGCGAATGGCTGTCATCCTGAGCAAATGCGAAGGATCTTGAATACCCGGGTAGTTAGACCCTTCGCCTTCACTCAGAATACAGTTGTAGTGTGGATCAAAAGGCAGCATCCCGTTTCAGATTGAAACACAATAAAATACCCTTTCCAAACCACAATAACATAGAATATCTACTCTTAATCTCAATACTCATTCATACAATGCACGACTGTTCCCCTCCTCACAGACAGGCTCATCAGCAAACTTTAGCAATTTCAGTCAGGCTTCTGTTCATAGCACATGACAGACTCCCCCCTATTGAGGAGGAAATGCTTTGAGCGGAACTAAGACCAGCACCTATGCAGCGCGAATTCACCGGGTGTGTGATTATATTTATCAACACCTGGATGAAGAAATGCCATTAGATTTGTTGTGTCAAATTGCGCATTTTTCAAAATTTCACTTTCATCGACAATTTTCTGACTATACCGGCATTAGTGTTACGCGGTTTGTTCAGTTAATGCGATTAAAGCGTGCATCCTATCGCCTGGCTTTTGATAAAGAAAGCCGTGTTATCGATATTGCATTAGAAGCTCAGTTTGAAAATCCGGAATCTTTTTCCCGTGCATTTAAACATGCTTTTGAGCAAACGCCCTCTCAATTTAGAGCCGAGCCCAGGTGGCCAGAATGGCACACCCGGGTTCAGTTTACACTACCTAAAAATGAGGCATGCCAGGTTATGGATATTAAAATCGTTAATTTCAAACAAACTAAAGTTGCACTGCTGGAACACAGAGGGCCACCAGATCGTGTTTATGAATCCGTTAGTAAATTTATTGAGTGGCGTAAACAAAGCAAACAGTCCCCTGTGGCAACTAGCCAATCCTATGGCATTGTTTATGACAACCCGGAAACCACAGCACCAGAAGAATTCCGCTTTGACATTTGTGGCTCAATTAAAGATGACGTTGCAGAGAATTCACAGGGTATAAAATCAGCTGAAATTCAAGGTGGCCGTTGTGCCGTATTACGCCATAACGGCAGCCTTGATAATGTGGGTGAAAGCGTTTGCCGAATGTATGCTGAATGGCTACCGGAGAGTGGTGAGGAACTACGTGACTACCCCTGCTTTTTTCATTATCTGACACTCATTACCGATGTTCAGGAACATGAGTTAAAAACAGATATTTATTTACCATTAAAATAAATATTTTAAATAAGCATTTAAAAATAGCCTGAAACGCGTTTCAGGCTTAATGTTTATTACCTGTACTTATCATATAATTGCCGAACCCATACCAGATCATCCTGCCATTCATCAATTGTCTGCTGCAAAGGCAGGGGCAAAGGTGACGGCCAGGGTAAACCATATTTTTCTGGCTGCACTAAAGGTGCCAATAAAGATGCTGCCGCCAGATCAGCTCGAGTAAAGTGCTCTCCCACCAGAAACTCATGTTCTGAAAGGCGATGATTAAGCTTATCTATCGCACACCTGAGATCCTGTTTCGCCTGAGCAGCAGTTTCATTATTAATCCGCATAAACTTAAGCATTTTCACTCGCAAAGCAGGGAAAAAAAACTTCATAAAAATTTTTCCATACCAGGGCCCTTTATAAGTAAAAATAGGTATTAACAATTTCGGATGCTCCAACAAAGTATGATAAAAATATGTGCGTAAGTTTGGCCCTACTTCTTTATCAACAAAAGCCTCCCACTCCAATACCTTAATTCGACTCTCTTCATCTTCTGGCGTTAACGCATTATCTGCAAATGTTTTATCCAGATAATCAATAATTTCATTCGAATTTTGAATAATATTTTTTTCATGTTTTAGCACAGGTACTTCTGGTCTTTTTGCCATAGACATCACCTGCTTTACATGCGGTCCAGGCAACAGGTTTTTAGTTTCATAAGTAATTTTTTTATAATCGAGTGCCCAACGAGCCTTTTCACAAAAATGTGAAATAGGAAACTGATAAAGAGTAATCATTCATATTCCTTCTAAATAATAAACTTCATATTAATACACCCACCCAATGAAACTAACACTATTTCACAAGTTTTATTTTAACGATATATCGTTGAATACACCCGACTATTCGTTATACCCGAATTATCGTATTACTCCAGCCATGTGAAATATAATTTATTACCTTAAATATCATGCGGTTAAAGTAAAAACAATTTCTGGCATGGCTGGTGCTCCATTCTTAACGAACCAGACAGTTAACAACCAGGTCGTTATTAAAAACTAACCAGATAAGGAAAAATCATGACACTTAAAAAACTTATTTCAAATCTTATCGTCGGTATTACATTTCTAATACCCGCTCTAACATTTTCCGCCCCACCGAAAAGCATTAACGGTATAACAACGACACTCCTGACTGGGCATTTCTCCAGCCCTTAAACACTAATGATGAAGCTAAAATCCGGTAAATACAAATTTATCATTAAAAACAAATCACCAGGGATTAATATTTTAAAGACCAACACTTAAAAATTTAAAATACTGGTCTTTATATAACCTCAAACAGAATCACGACATATTTCGGAGCTAATATGAATTTTTTTCAACAGAAAAACACCGACTTTAAGCTATTTAATAATAACTCACTTATGAACAAGGCGCTCTTTGCTTCACTCGGTGGATTTAGTGCTATTGCCATTATTTCTTTTCTCGCTAACTATACGGGTTACCCACTTATCATGGGCTCATTTGGAGCTTCATGTGTATTATTATTTGGCTATCCTGAAAGCCCATTTTCACAACCCAAAAATGTCATAGCAGGTCATTTATTATCGACCTTTATCGGTTTGGCATTTTTACATTTTGTTGGTCCACAATGGTGGAGCATGGCGTTAGCTTTATCGGTTGCTCTCGGTCTAATGATTATGACAGATACCGTTCACCCACCTGCGGGCTCAAATCCAATTATCGTATTTTTAGCTAATGCAAACTGGCCTTTTTTACTGATGCCCAGTTTTATCGGTTCAATCGCTCTGGTTATTATTGCACTTATTTTTATTAATTTTTTATCTAAAAAAACTTATCCAAAAAAATTAATTTAATAATACTATTAACATAAGCAAACAGGAACCCCAATGAATACCGAAGAAGCCATTATCACGCGTCGATCAATTAAACATTTTGACCCACTATATAGCTTCAGTGAAATGGAAATAAACAAGTTACTCTCATTAGCTATTTTATCACCCACTGCTTTCAATCAACAGAACTGGCGCTTTGTAATAATAGAAGATATTGAAATAAGAAACAAAATCAGATCACATGCATGGGATCAGGCACAGGTAACGGATGCCTCATTATTCATTGTACTTTGCGCTGATTTAAAATCCTGGGAAAAAGGAACTCAACGGTACTGGAGAAATGCATCTAAAGCGTTAAGGGAAATAATGTTATCTGCAATGGATAATTATTATCGAAACAGGCATCAGGTACAACGTGATGAAGCCATGCGCTCCTGTGGTATTGCTGCACAGACCTTAATGTTAAGCGCCAGGTCCATGGGGTATGATTCATGCCCTATGGATGGATTTGATTATAATAAGGTAGCTAAAGTCATACATCTTCCTGAAGACCATGTAATAACCATGTGCCTGGCCATTGGTAAAGAAATTAAACCTGCATGGCCCAGACCTGGACAGCTACCACTAGAGGATGTAATTATTAAAAATAAATTTAAATCACTGTAAAATTTAGCCACATTAATAAACAATTATTTGTAAAATAAACTATATGTCTTTTTTATCAATTCCCAGTGATTTCATTCTTGAAGCGAGTGTTGTAGGTTTAATCCCCAGTAACTCCGCTGCACCTTCCGCACCAGATATTTTTCCCCTGGTATAGGTCAATGCCGCTATGATATTTATTTTATCACGCGCTAACCGTTCTATTTCATTATAGGGTAAATCAGAATCTGTTGAATTAACACTTTCCTGCACAGCGTCTATATGTTCATTTTTATTTTTTGGTAAATTAAATATAAGTCTGTTTCCCTTGCCTACAATAATCGCCCGTTCAATTACATTCTGTAACTCACGTATATTCCCCCCCCAGGCATAAGTCTGAAGCTGCTTAACATTGGCATTGGTTAGCTTTGGAATTTCTCTATTAATACGCTTACATATGATTGTAATAAAATGCTCTGCCAAAAGTGGTATATCATCCAGCCTGTCTCTTAATGGCACCGCTTCCACTGGAAAAACATTTAATCGAAAATATAAATCCTCTCTGAAATTTCCCTTTTCAACTTCTTTTCTCAGGTCACGATTCGTCGCGGCAATAATACGCACATCAACTGTTCGTGTCGCTTCATCCCCTACTCGCTCAAACTGACCTTCCTGCAAAACCCGTAGTAATTTACTTTGTAAATCAATGGGTATTTCACCTACTTCATCAAGAAATATGGTACCCCCATCTGCCAGCTCAAATCGGCCTGTTCTGTTTTTAATAGCACCGGTAAATGAACCACGCATATGACCAAAAAATTCACTCTCAAACAGCTCATTGGGTATTGCTGCGCAGTTAACCCTTATTAAAGGTCGATCACTGCGTTCACTTCTATCATGAATTGCACGGGCGATAAGTTCTTTACCTGTGCCAGACTCACCAATAATTAATACATTGGCCATGGTAGGCGCAACCAGCTCAATCTGATTTAACACCTGTTTAATTGGACAACTCTGACCAACAATTTCCTTAAAATTATGCTTAGTTCTAATTTCTTCCTGTAAGTAAGTATTTTCAGCTTCCAGCCGCTGCTTCATTTTTTCTACTTCTGCGTAAGCTTTCTGTAACTCTTCTTCGGCCTGCTTACGCTTTGTTACATCATTAAATACCACCACAGCACCTAACAGTTTACCATCCTGTTTTATAGGCGTACTGGTGTATTCAACTGGAAAACTACTGCCATCTTTACGCCAGAACACTTCATCATCCACATGATGAACTGACCCATCTTTAAATGCAGCATAAATAGGACACTCTATATTTGGGTAATCAGATCCATCGGCATGGGTGTGATGTAAAAGACTGTGCATAGGCTGACCTTTTAGTTCTTCAACCTCATAACCTAGCATCGCGGCAGCGGCAGGATTTACAAAAGTGGTTTTACCTTCACAGCACAGGCCGTAAACACCCTCACCTGCTGAGTGCAAAATAAGCTGATTTTCATTATAAATTTTTCTAATTTTTTCCTGCTCACACTTACGTTCGGTTATATCATTAAAGACCACCACTGCACCTAATAATTGACCCTCTTTTTTAACCGGTGTGCTTGTATATTCAACCAGGAAATGACTACCATCTTTACGCCAGAATATTTCATCATCTACATGATGAACATCTCCATCTTTAAATGATGCATGAACAGGACAATCATTAGCATGATAAACAGAGCCATCTATTTTTGTATGGTGCAACATGGCATGACTTTTTTGCCCGGTTAATTCCTCAACACTCCATCCTGTCATGCGCGCTGCGGCGGGATTAGCAAAGATCGTTATGCCGTTACAGTCGATACCAAATATACCTTCACCTACGGCTTCCAGTATTAGCTCACCCATTGCACTAACCGAGGTAAAGCTACTAATACATGGCTCAGGCGATTTCATCTCACTCATGACGTAATATCCATTATTTCGTAAATTTCATTATAATTTTATAACGTAATAACGTTATAAAATCAACGACTATTCGTTAGTTACGATATTTCGTTCAAACAAATCTATAAAAAATACAAACTATTAGCTTAATAATCAATCGGTTACAAAAATACACAAACCTGGCATATAGCCTGCAATTCTAAAATCAACATTTTAAACAAATAGTTATTGCTTAAATAAACTGATTTCAGGATTAAATATGAAAGTTTTCACAGTGCTTTATTTCAGATTTTTTATTTTATTCATATTCATCGCAATTACACAGGACAGAGCTTATGCATATGAGCCTGAACCTGAAGAATACTGGAATGGCACTTTAGGACCTTTAACTATTCGTTCATTATCACCAGCTCAGTCACTACGCCTTTCACCTGTTCCCCGCTCACCTTACGGACTGCCTGAAGGCCAGACAGAGTTACAGTTTAATATTGCCGCAGCAAGTGTTTATAGCAGCCAGGAAAATTTGTTTGTACTGGATTATCACTTTACCGATACGCGCTTTGCGATTAACCGAGGGTTTGCTAATAACTGGTCCGCAGAGTTTTCCATTAATGAACGGCGCATAGTCAATGCACACCTTGATCAGTTAACCCTGGAGTTTCATGACCTGTTTGATATCGACCAGAATGGCCGTGATGAAGCAGTTAAAGATGGTACGCATATACAGATTTCTGAATACGGGATTAATCTAGGTAAAGAAGCTCGCGGTCAGACCTCACAAACTGTGGGCATCAGCGTGCAGAAAGTTCTGGCTGATAAAAGTATTGGCTGGCCAGCAATCGCAATGAACTTTAATATAAGTTATGAAATGTTACACGACGGCCTGATTGAACATGGTGCTTTTGATTATGGCGTGCAGTTCAGTGTTGCCCAGAAAAAAAACAATGGTTACGCATACGCTAATCTGTCATATACCGAGTTTGGCTCAAAGGACGTTCTAGGCATGCCCCTGACCGATCACCAGTTTAGTGGCATGTTAGGTTATGAATTTAATATGGAAGGTGATGAAGCTTTTATATTGCAGTATTTATTCAGCGAAGGCGTTGTTGTTGATATAGGTGAGCTATCTGAATACAGCCATGAAATACATATTGGGTATAAATGGAGAACCGAATCGTATCTTTTTGAGGCCGGTTTAGTAGAAAATATTGTTAATTTTGAAAATAGCCCTGATGTTGCATTTACATTTGGTGTAACTTACAAACTATAAAACCCATAAATTATAAATTTAGAAACCATATGAAACTCAATGCTGATTTATCACTAAGGGCAAACCTCAATATTAACAGTCTTGAATGGGAGAATTCACCATCAGCAGGTGTACAACGCCTCAGGTTAGAAGCAGATGATGATAACCCGCCTGTTGAACGTGTAACTACTGTGGTGCGCTTTGCCCCACAAAGCGCATTCAGTGGTCACGTACATGATGGCGGTGAAGAGTTTCTTGTGTTGCAGGGCATATTCTCAGATCAACACGCAGATTACCCTGAAGGTTATTATGTTCGCAACCCGACCGGTACAGGGCATGCACCCCATAGTGATAAAGGCTGTACTATTTTAGTTAAACTATGGCAGATGCACCCGGATGATCAAAAGCAAATAGCGATTAATACCCACGATAAAAACCTCTGGAATAAAGATAAAACTTTCGGAGAAATATTACACCTGTTTGAAGCGGATTATGAGTCGGTCTGCATGATGCACTGGACGGCAGGCATGAAGTTTACTGACCTTATTTTTGAAGCCGGTGTTGAATACTTTGTTATCGATGGAAGCTTTAGTGATGATACCGGCAACTACTCTAACGGCAGTTGGTTACGTTTACCAGCGGGTTCAAAACAGAATATTACAGTTAATAAAAACTGCCTGATTTTACGTAAAACAGGCCACCTGCTGGAACCTGTTTCATATGAGCACATATCAGATGAGCCCACGCCAAATAAACCTATGTCAGATGAATCTGCAAAATGAGTGAACAACATAACATTATCATCATAGGTGCGGGTTTAAGCGGTTTATATTGTGCCTGGCAGTTACAACAGAAAAACCAGGATGTTATTTTACTGGAAGCACGTGATCGAATCGGTGGGCGAATATTATCACCCGAATATAATAAGAGTCATTTTGATATGGGGCCAGCCTGGGTATGGCCTCAGTTACAGCCTCGTTTAAATCAGTTAATGAGCCAGCTTAATTTAAATGTATTTAAACAATTTACATCCGGTGATATGTTATATGAAAAGAACCCTGATGAGACTGAACGATATAACAGTCAGTCATCACACAGTGAATCATATCGAATTGAAGGTGGCAGCCAGAGCCTGGTTAATGCGTTACAGAATAAATTACCTGAATCATCTATTCACCTGAATACACTTGTACAGAAAATCCATAAAGATGATTTAAGTATTGTCACCTTACAAAATGGTAAAGTTGTTCGGTATAGCGCAAATAAAATTATTTTTGCATTACCCCCAAGACTTATTCAACAAAATATAACCTTTAACCCTGCGCTTCCAGAAGAGATAAACAACACCTGGAAAAGCATACCCACCTGGATGTCAGGGCACTGTAAAATTCTATTCATTTATGACAAACCTTTCTGGCGAGAACAGAACCTCTCAGGTGAAGTATTCAGCCATTACGGACCATTATCTGAAATTTATGATGGCTCCCCCGAAGATGAAAAGCTTTATGCCCTTACCTCTTTCGTTGGTTTAAATGCACATCAACGTAAACAGATAAACAATGAACAATTAATAACGTCATGTATGGCACAACTACAACGCCTGTTTGGTGATGAGAGCCAGAACATCAGGGATGTTCAGATAAAAGACTGGAGCCTGGATGAAAACACAACAACTGAAACTGACTTAAACTCCCCCATACAACATCCCCAGTATCCAGCGGATATACCCAGACATTTCTGGAATAATCAATTAATACTGGCGGGTACCGAAGTCGCACAGCAACACGGCGGGTATCTTGAAGGCGCTCTGGAAAGTGCTGATGAAGCTATTTCCCTGTGTCATATTTAATAGATATAAAGATAATTTAATAAGACGCGATCTGTTCGAGTTTTCATACTGTTTATGTTCAGCACCATAAAATATCCATGGATGGAAAGCATAATATGGCCATGCAATACCTACATAAACGGATGAAGCTGCCAGGGATGTTGAAAAACTCTTTCGTACTCAATAGATAACCTGAGAACAAAACAAGCTGAACATTACTTTGGTGCACTTAAAGATTACATACAGTTATTATCCGATAATCCAGATATTAGACACAGCATTGATGACATCTTGTCTGAGTATCTTCGCTTCCCATACGAGAGCCATCTAATTTTCTATAAAAAGTTCACCTCGTCAATTCTTAAGGCTTACCCCTTTAGTAAGTTGTTGATATTTTTACAAATACAATATATGTTATTCTCTTAAGCCCCAATAACAGAACAGAAAAACACTAATATGTTGATTTTTAAAGAATTGCAGTTATTTTTGGTAAATATTTAAGGGCTGATAACAGGAAATAGTTCCTGTTATCAGCTGTTAGCAATTCAATAAGAAAACAGGGGGAAATCATGGATCTAACAAGAACAGAAGCGAAGATAACAATTGCAAAGTTTTTGGAGTTGGCTTATTCAAAGGATAAAGGAATGACAGTAAAAATCATGGCAAATAAAGCAGGCACAAAACTTACCATAGATCAAAATGGTGAAGCCACACTTACAGGAACGGCAGGAACTGTCACATTCACTGGGTCACCAGTTCTAGATAGAATTGGTGCTAAAATAAAACGAGTTAGCGTCTCTTTTAATAATAAAGGGGGCATGAATATAGGATATAGAGCTACTTTTGATTTGGTATATATGAAATTAACCGTAATGGGGGATTTTGACCTGGAAGAGCTAATAATATCATGTTCTGGGCTTTTATGTAGAGCAGCACGCGCGCTTAAAGACAGGCATCATGTTTATGATTTGGAATTACAAAAAATCACGGGGCATTAAAAATGAACAGCATAATGTTAAGTTTTTTTTCTATTCTGTTTCTTGTAAGTTGTACTACTACTAACAAGTCACCATATACACTATTTAAATCATATATATTATATAGCGAATCAGCCAATGAAAATAACATTAAAGATGTTGCTAAAGTATACTTTACCCAATCATTCTTAGGTGATGATTACGTTACAAACCCTGATGCGTCCAGTCAGTTACTATTTAAAAATCATATGAATTCTGTAGATAAACACTATGAAAAAATAAACCATAAAAATGGTTGTCTAACGATTAATGGCTATGATAAAGAAAAAGTGCCATTAATTTTCAGCCTAAAATATAGAGAAAACAATGGACATTGGCTAATTGATCAAATTCATGTTGTGTTTATAGAAAGTATAAATAACTTTAGCAAAGAAGCCAAATGTCCAGAGTCTTACATAAATTAATATACTAACAAATACTAGGTTATTAAAACGTTATATTTAAAAGGCGTTAAGTGTCCAAGTGGAGTACACCCGCTTTCCCGTACACCTAGTTAAGCAACATTCATCATCTCATAATCATTTGGCGTTTTATAGCCGAGTGTTTGATGAGTTCGTTGCTGGTTATAAAATACTTCAATGTAATCAAATACTGCTGAACGAGCTTCATCTCGATCTGCAAAGGTTCGATGATATATCAGTTCATTTTTTAAATGACTGAAAAAGCTTTCTGCAACCGCATTATCATGGCAGTTACCTTTTCGACTCATACTTTGAATCATGTCATGAGCCTCTAGTATTGTCTTGTCTTCACGTGCGGTATATTGAACACCCTGGTCAGTATGGTGTATCAAGCCAGCTTTAGGTTTCCTGTTTTCTATTGCCATATGCAAAGCATCTTTAACTAAATGCCTGTTTTGTTTATCGCTCATTGACCAGCCAACAATTTTTCGAGAATACAGATCAATGATCGTGGCTAAAAACAATACGCCTTTACGCGTTGTGATAAACGTTATATCGCCCACCCATACGCGATCAGGTGCATGCACAATAAATTCACGGTTTAGTATATTGTCTGCTGCTGGCTCACTATTTCGACTGCTATTTGAGGCTCTAAAGAGCCTCATGCGTTTGGCTTCTATTCCATGTTTACGTCTTAGTCGCTCAATTCGATGTAAACCACAACTTTCACCTGAGTCTCGTAGTGCTTTCCAGGTTTTAACGGCGCCATAATTCTCTCTCGATGCTTTATGTATTGTTTTGATGCGATTAAGTAAGTAACTGTTTTGTTTATCACTTTCACTTTCGCTACGTAACTTCCAATCATAAAAACTACTGCGTTTTATATTTAACGCTTCACATAATATGGTCGTTGTATGCTCATCTTGATGATCAAGGATGAACTGGTACTTCACTCGGTTTCCCTTGCAAAGTACAGCGCGGCCTTTTTTAATATGTCACGCTCCTCCTTGACGCGCTCTAGCTCTCGTTTTAATTGAGCTATTTCATCATCCTTTTCTGTTCGACGGCCTTTGCCCGGAAAGGCGTCTTCACCCTTAGAGCGTAGTTGTTCTTGCCATTTGTAGAGCTGATTGCGTCTCACACCTAATTCTCTTGCAAGATCAGCCGCGGGTTTGTTTGTTGTTTCAAGCAGCCTAACGGCTTCATGTTTAAATTCTTTGCTAAATGTTTGTCGTTTTTGCATCGTACACTCCTGGAGGAATTATCCTCCTTTTTGAGTGTACGGAAAAGCGGGGGTACTCCAGAGTGCCCCATAAAAAGTAGATACATCAGTATTCCAGAGCTTATAAGAAATCTTGAATCCGAGAGAGAAAGAATAAATAATTATATAAGAGCACTTTCATCTGCCTCAGTATCATTTGAAGACGAAGTTATTTTTAAATATATAAAAACAAGGAGCACCGTTAAAACAGCAGCATTTGTAAAATTAAAAGATATAAGTCACCAAAAGGTACGGTTTATGCGGCTAGTGACGTGAGCGAAATAATTAAAAACAGTAACAACCAAGTAAATACTGTACTTTTACTAGTAGCTAGGGATATATTTAATAAAAACACTAAAGCAGTAATTCACACTTATGGTTAAAAAACACATAACAAGTCGCCCAACCCGATCGTTATATTCAATAAAGAAGTCTATGCTAAGTAAATTACTACTCCTTATTGCAACCCTAATGTACATACAGACATCCTATGCAGTAGACATAATGTCTGTGAATCTTCGCGATGGTTCTGAACTTCAAGTAAACGTTTATAAAGCGGATGGCGATTCCTTACTTATTGTTTTTCCTTCATCGCATGGGATAACAGATGGGCTAAATGGGCTGGCTGAAAAATTAAGCGATAAAGGAATTGAAACATGGATAGCAAACCCTTTTGACACATGGTTTCTACCTGAGGTGGAATCAAGCATGGCTGAAATACCCGTATCTGCTTATTCTGAATTAATGCTTCATGCAGAAAAAACGAATAAGAATATTTACCTTTTCAGTAACGACAATGGCGCTAGTACTTTGCTTGAGGCAGCTCACACATGGCAGTTGCTCTCTGATAGTGTGTTGTCAGGCGTTATTCTAGTCTCACCTAATCTATTCAAAAACACTCCTGATGCTGGTAATCGTGGCCAATTTCTAGCCATTGCGAAAGCAACAAACCTTCCTGTCTTTATTTATATGCCATTAAAATCAACGCTTTCGTTACGTATAAAGAGTACAATTGACGCGTTAGAGGAAGGCGGTAGTGATGTATATGCACAGAAGCTGGAAAATGTACGAAACAGATTCTTTTTTCGGCTGGATGCAACTGATTTAGAGAGCAGGATGGCATCAACCTTTAGTGATAAAATCATACGTAGTATGGAGCTCACCACGGCATATGCAAAACAAAGAAAACCTATAAAAACAACCAAATCTTTTAGTAAAAGAAGCAAAAAAACAACTGGGGTTCTCCGAAAGTATACAGGACAACTTCGCCCTGATGACTTCACGCTCAGCGATATTAATGGCGTCTCTCATTCACTCTCTCAATATACCGGAAAAGTTATTGTTGTTAACTTCTGGGCCAGCTGGTGCCCTCCCTGTGTACATGAAATGCCGTCGATGTCCGGTTTAAATATGGAATTAAAAGACAGTCCGTTTGAAATTTTGGCGATCAATCTAGGCGAGAACCCTGATGATATAAATAGATTTCTTAAAACACACCCTGTGAACTTCCCAGTATTGCTAGATCCTGACCAGGGGTTACCAAGAAAATGGAATGTCTTTGCATTTCCCACCAGTTATTTACTTGATAAAAAAGGTTTTATTCGCTATTCAGTTGCCGGCGGAATTGACTGGTCATCTAATAATGTCAAAATGGCAATTCACAATCTACTTATGCGTGAGTAATGAGCCGAAATATAACAATGCCTTCCAGCAGACACAGTCGCTAATGCGCCTGCTCCGCTGAAGGCAGCGTTATAGTGCAGAAGGATAAATAGAAATATGTACAAAAATAAATAACAGGTGTCTTGATAATTATTCTTCGATCATCATAGGCTAGTGATACAACTATAGATTCTTTGTAGACGTCCATGCCGATAAAAAGTATATTAGATTGTGTCATGTCGATTTCTGAGCCTGTTAATGAAGGATTACACTTTCATATTATGGCACTACTAGCTGCTCTGATAGCTAACCCACGTTAGGACGGAGATCAGCAGCCTTTTTTAAGGCAGGGGGAAATCATTATGTCTAGCCCTTAAAAACAATATTAAAAAATAGTTCATTTAGAGAATTAATCATGATTAGCGAAGAACAAAAAAATACTGTCCTAAATTTAGTAAGTAATTCTAGTGCTAAATGGAAAGAGGCATTTAATTCAGGAAATGCTGCGGGCTGTGCTGCACAATACGAAAAAAATGCAGTTATGAACGCAAAACCTTTCGGTACATTTACTGGAACCAATGAAATAACGGCATTTTGGCAAAAATTAATTGATGATGGTTTTTCAGATGTCGATTACATTGATCCTGTTGTAGAAGTGCTCGATGAAATGAGTGCTGTATTAAGATCTGGCTGGAAAATGAATAAAGCCAGTGGGGTTATCCATAAAGAGCTTTGGGTCATACAATCTGACGGCACGGCAAAACTACGTGAAGATGACTTTGAAGCACAAGGCTGATCTTCCCCCGATAAAGTGGACACTAAAATCTAACTAAAGATAATGGTGTCATATGCCTAAACCCGATCCAGCGAAAATCATGTCCTTTGCATTGTCGAAAGATCTCAGCCAGTGGCTCAAGGACAATCACCTTATCGAAAGTGAACTGTGGGTGAAGATATTCAAGAAAAAGACTGGGATTCCGAGTGTGACCTGGGACGATGTCGTGATTGAGATTTTGTGCTAGGGCTGGATCGATGGTGTCAAGAAGTCGTTCGATGACCAAGCCTATCTCCAGCGGGTCACTCCACGGAAAACGCGAAGCAACTGGTCTAAAAGGAACACTGAGCATGTCGAGCGTTTAATAAGCGAAGGTCGAATGAAGGAGTCAGGGCTCGTACACGTTCGTGCCGCCAGGGCAGACGGCAGGTGGGAAAACGCCTATATGGTAAGTGAAATGAAAGTGCCTGCGGATTTTTTATTAGCTCTAAAGACCAGGCCGAAGGCGAAGCAGTTTTTTGAAACACTCACTAAATCGAGTCGTTCTGTTATTGCACACGGGTTAATAAGTGCGAAGAAACCCGAAACCAGACAGAGGCGATTTGAAAAATTCATAGATATGCTTGTCAGTGAAGAAAAACCGACTTAGTATTCAAAAAGACAAAAAAAGCATGACCCCATACATCATGAAATATTTTTTATTTATAATGCTTTAATAATTTGACGTAATTAGCTACAGCCTAATTTTTAGATTGTAGCTAATTATGGTCAAGTTGATTTATTTGTTATATTTTTATTTATTTACTTGTAACCAATCTGGTACAGGAAAATCATCTATGCAAACATCAGTTAAATTTGCAGTTATTTGTTTACCAGCCATAAGCGCAGACAATGCTGCTGAGTATTGAGGCTTTGAACCAGGAAGAGTAATATCAAATCTTATTTGGTCCTTTAGAGTACAGACTGTATTTGTAGCGGTAGGTGATATTTGTATATAACAAGTACCACTAGGCATACAACCAACAGCTACTACATCATAGTTTGCATGACCGCTACAATAAGCAACGGAACTGAAACCGAATATAAAAATTGCTGAAATTAATTTTTTTCTCACTTTTTTCTCCTAGTAATATAGACATAATGATTTCCCCTTGCCTTAAAACAGGGTGCAGATCTCCGTCCTAACGTGGGTTAGCTACCAGAGCAGCCAGTATCATAATACGAAAGTATAATCCTTCATTAACAGACTCAGAAATCGACATGACATATGCTAATATACTTTTTATCGGCATGGGCGTCCACAAAGAATCTATAGTTTTATCATTAATCAATGATAATCGAAGTTAAATACGTCAATACGGTAGTATTGACTGTACATTAACTAACTTTAAAAAACCTTGCGTAAACTCGTTTCTATCGGTAAATCATTGTTTTTTTGTTATGAAGCAGAAGCAACGGGTTATGAGTTATTTCGCTTGGAAGCCACCCAGTTTTTAATACATACTTTGTTATATATATTATCAACCCTTTATCACCTCAAAGTTATCAGCTGTCAAATAATCCAATGAAGAATGTATTCGTGTGTTCTTTCACCTTTAAGCTAATGGAGGAATAATTCCATTTCAAAATTATCATTCATTTTTCCTTTTCTATTTAGGCTTTGAATAATACCGTTTTTCTTTAACCAATTACACTATTTATTTAGCATCAGCTTTTTTAACACGAATTTTGTTACCCGCTATTTCCTGATTATTAAGACTTTTTATCGCCGCTTTAGCATCACCGGCTTTAGGCATTTCGACAAAACCAAAACCTTTTGATACACCCGTGCTTTTATCCATAACGATAACGCAGGATTGTACATCGCCAAAAGGTTCAAACAGTTGTTTAACTTCCTGCTCTGTGGTCGTACGGGCAAGATTACGTATTAATAGTTTCATGGAGAACCTTATAATTATATTTATTTTATTAGTAGACGGCGGTTATTTGATAAACTTTTTTATCTTTACCTGTTTGTACTTCAATATCATCACCTAGCCGATTTGCACTTAAGGCTTTTCCAAGTGGTGCTGATGGCGTAACGATGGTTATTTCTTTCTGGTTAAAAATAATTTTAAGGCCACCCGCAACAGGGCTTAAAAAAACAAATTGCTGTACACCCTCTTCATCTTCAATATTCACCAGTGAACCAATTGATAACAAGCTATTGGGCAAACACTCAACTATTTTTAGCTTTCCGAAGGTGATCAGGTCTGCTTCACATTCTGCAACTCGTTTAGATTGCCCATGGGCCAGGTATGATGCTTCGAGACCTAATGTGTCATATTTATTTTCGGCTTCATTCTCTTCGTCGGTAGCCGTATCGTAGGCTCTTTGAGCCGCAGCTACGGCTCCCTGATGCACATGTTCTAATTCTTGCAGTATCTGTTTAATCAACAGGCGCTTATTCATACAGATTAATCCTGTTTAACTAACCTGTACCTTTTGGGCATTAAACTCGACAACCTGTCCTTTACGAACTTTACAGCGTTTGCGCAGTTCAACCTTATCATCAACCTTAACCTGACCTTCTGAAATAAGACTTTTTGCCCTGCCGCCGCTTTCACATAAACCGGTTATTTTTAACAGATTATTTAACTCAATATATTCATGGCCTTCAAGCTCAAACAGTTCCATTATTCTTCCTGCTTATAGTAATCTTTCGGGCGGTATTTTTTCTGCATGCCCTGTAAAAAATTACGCAATATCTGGTCTTTACATACACGGTGATGCTTGTGGCCCTTTTTACGGAACAATGCACTTAACTCATGTTTGCTAATACTAAAACCGGCTGACTCCATCATTTCCAGTATATCGTCATCCTTGAGGTTTAAAGCTATTCTTAACTTTTTAAAGATAATATTATTGGTCAGGTGTTTTTCAAGCTGGGGCTGTGCCCCTTCTTTTTTGCCCCGATTCTCATCAATCAGATTATTCAGAAAAATCGCCAGATGTTTATCATTAATGGCCTGATACGCCGGGTCATCTTCTTTCTTTAACCAGTCGCTCATTTGATCCCGGGTTACCGGTTCTTCTTCCAGGCTCAATAATCCCATCATTTTCGAGTCATCGAAATCAAAGGTATAGCGGATTCGGCGTAGTATGTCGTTATTTGTCACATGAATATCCTGATTTGGGTGGGCTATTGTCACAGAACCGGCTAAATTAGTGAAGGATAATCTCCATAAAAGACATGTTTCAGATAAAATATAAAACCTTAGAATGTATTGAAACAGGATCGCTAAACCCTATATTATTTATATTACTGAGATATTTTAAATACCCGTATGGATAAGGCCATAATTTAATGAAAAAGATAGATAACGAAAAACTGGATCGAGTAGTCGCTAAAGCCCGTAAAGATGCGGAAATAAGGGGCCATGGCTACCGTGAACAAGCTTTAAAAATGTATCCACACATATGTGGTCGTTGCTGCCGCGAGTTTAACCGAACGAACCTGCAGGAGTTAACCGTGCATCATATAAATCATGACCATGATGATAACCCGACGGATGGAAGCAACTGGGAGTTATTATGTCTGTATTGCCATGATAATGAACACCAGCGTTATGAAGAACAATTAGCTGAACATGGCATTGTTATGGGTAAAAATGAGCAAGAGGAAGCAACCAATAACCCGTTTGCTGATTTGAAAAGTATGCTGGATAAATAGACCTTACCCTTACCTACTCAAGCTCATAAACCATGCTAAATGCAATCTGTTCATTCATTTTCAAGCTTGCGGGAGGTCTGGGTAAGGGTTGTGCATCATTAAGCGCCTGACGCACAGCCCGTTGCAATACGGCTCTTCCACCGTTAATTGTCAATTGGTAAGCCTCCCCGTCCTGATCAAGAAAAAAGGCAACATCTAACCTGCCTTCAATCGATCGGCGTCGAGCGGCACCCGGATAAAACTTGTATGATTCGATATGGGCCAGTAATCGTTGCAGATACGCCTGTTTTTGCTTTTCCAGATCCATTTCAATCTGTTGGCTTAAGGCGTTTGCTTTATCTGCTGGTCGATGCATATTTTTTAAGTCATTAGTAAACTCATCAGCATGATCAACAACCCCTGCTTCCTCTTGTACTACATCTAAATCCTGATTCGTTTCCTCAACGACTTTTTCTGCTGGTTCAGGCATTTCACGATCAACTAGTGAAGTTATTTTTTTAACAGGTGCCTGTTCTTTATTAACTAACACCTTATTTATGACTTTTGAAGCGGGTTCAGTATATTTAACCAGTTGTATGCTTATCTGGTTATTTACACCGGAAATAATAGAAGAGGTATTACTTTTAAAATTAGATTGCCAGGTTACAAATGCGAGCACGTGGACAATAAATGATAATAATATTCCTGTTGTAATATTTAAATGACGAGTCATTTCAACTATCTAAATTAATGTTTAACCAGGCTAGTATTTCATCTGTTTCTAACAGGCCAGAAACAGAACATCGGCTCTTACCTTCATCGTTATGAAAGTAACTGCGCGGTAGTTCGCCATACCACCGCGGATCAATTGAGTATCTTAATTTTTGACCAGATTCATCTGAGAAAATCCAGCTATTTAAATTAGACAGACCGGATTCTTTTAAAAAGCCACTTATTTCACTACTACGAGATACTGAGTCAGTAGAAACCAGAACAAGATTCAGGTTCGGATTTTTTTTATACAACAAACCCAGCATATTGAGTTCTTTAATGCAGGGTGGGCAATCAAGCGACCACATAACCATTAGAAATGCTTCGTCATTATTCATTAACAGCTTATTATAACTATCCGTTTTAAACGGTATAAGCATATTACCTGCACTTGCTATTAACGGCATAAAAAGACCTGCTATTAACACGAGTATTTTCACCGCTCTTTACTCTTATCAACCACCAGCATCTGAAAGCCTTCCTGAGTCGTTTTCCACTGAAGGTAAACTGTTTTTTTATCGCTTAACAAAAAAGGGTAATCAGAACCATTTAACGTGCTGGCTATTATTTTTGCATCTGACCAGGTATTACCATTATTGTCAGAAGACTGCACCCATGCTGTTTCCTGTTTTCCATCGAACTCTTTCCAGCTTAACCAGACACGATTCCCTGCACTTAAAACATTAGGATGAGAAGCGGTTGCATTGTAGTTACCAAAACTAAATGTTTCACTGGAGCTATTATCCTTATTCAAACGTTTATAAAATAACCCATGTTTTTTTTCAGCATTATTAAACCATACCAGATGCATGTTTCCTGATTGTGTAAGGGACATATCAGGCCCATGATGCGGGCATGCATCAACCTGCCAGTTGTCATAACTTATTCGCACCGGTTCTGCTGCTTTATTAGCTGAATCGAAATTAACTAATGCATGATCCCTGGTATTTTTACCATAAATATTACGCCAGAATATAACCGGCAGGTCCCTGTTATCTGTATCAATAACGACACGACAACATTCACAGCTGTTATCAATTATTTTTTTATTTGCATGAAAACTTTTTCCGCCATCATCCGACATGGCATAATAAACAGCTGCCCCAGTATATTTTTTACCTTCTTTTATTGCTTTTAGCTTATCCCGTTTATCCAGCCAGGCTAAATAGATATTACCATTATCTGCTACTGTTAACGCATCAAAGCGATGCCCCGTAATATCAAGATTGTCATTAACAGTGACTGGTTCAGAAAAGCTACGCCCATTATTATTTGAATAACTAAAACGCACATTACCTGAGAAGCGTTTTTCAAGAGGTGTCGTCCAGGATATATAGATTCCTCCTTTATTATTTAGCGCAATTTTAGGTCGATTTTCACCTCTTGCAGAAATTTTTTCCGCTGTAAGATTAACGGTAACGGCTTTACTATAAGAGCGCCCCTTATCATCAGAATAATTAACATAAACATGTCCGGCATATGACCAGACTGTCCATAGACGTCCATTATCCGCGAAAACGGAATCAGGCGCTGAAGCACAGTCAAGTTCGGGTAATTGATTTACATTACGGCAGGCATCTGAATTCTGAGTGGATGCCGCACCGCCACCACTATCACCATGGGTTGCATGACTTATGCCCGGAGTTGCAATCGTTATAAATAGATATGATATTAAAAGTAAAGTTTTCATTTAAAATTTATACTCAGCACCGGCATAAAACGTTCTCGGCATGCCTGGTGCAAAAGTTGATTCGCCCCGGCTAAATGATGCACTGGTAGCATAAGTTTTATCACCCACATTCATTAATCTAACAAACGTTTCGAAGTGTTTTGTTGCAAAGTAATTCAGGCGTAAATTTAGCAGATCATGCCCAGCGTATTTTTCAGTATTATCCTGATCCATCCAGTACTCGCCAAGATGTACCCATTCCATCTCAATACGCCCGCCTTTAAGTAATGCAGGGCGGTAATTTAACCTTGTATTAGCAACTTCCTCTGGTGCCGACTGTATTTCATTGCCACTAAAGTCGGTTCCTTTTTCAAGCCATTTTTCAAATGTGTGTTTATTTCTTGCGTAACTCAGGCTGAGTCTCCATTCTTTTGATAACTCACTGTTTAAACCAAATTCAATACCCCGGTGTAGCGTTTCACCCGCATTGACGGTAGTTCTATCTTCCGTGGTCGGGTCTTCATAGGTCACCAGATCATCTTTTTTAGTCATGTAATAAACAGATACTTCATAATCAATAGACTCGGCAGGTTTTCCCCTTAAGCCAATTTCATAACTGTCTACTTTCACCGGTTCTAAATTCAGCGATGCATCATTACTACCCGGACGAAATATCTGGCTTTCAGAAGGTGCACGAAATGCATGTCGGTAAGAAGCAAATCCATTTAAGGCATTATTAAAACGGTAGCTTGCTCCAAGCTTAGGGCTAAAATGTGCAAAATCGACTTTAGCATCTGTCGGGTGGTTATAGGTTACTGGAAACCGGGTGCTTGTCGGGCTTACTACTAATGCGCCATCGGCCATATTATTTGTGTAATCATATTGCATATTGTCATAACGTAAACCTGCATTAAATCGCCAGCCTGTCCAGGGAGAAGTCTCCACATGAACATAAGGTGATACGGCCTGAAAAATGACATCATAATCATAAATTTTCTCAGCCCTTGTATATGAGGTATAAATATCACCGGTTTTAAGCGCATCAATACTGTGCTCTAAACGGCTACCTGGGGTGTAATCTATATCGGCTCCAAAAATAAGGCGCGTTCGGAACTTATCAAAATCCAGTCGATATTTTGCTAAAAGACCAACTGAATCACTTTCACTCTCTTTTATACTCGGGTCATAGCTGAACGACCAGTTAGGCATGTATTCCATAAAATTATGCCTGACAAAAGGAGTGAGGCTTAATAATGTATTATGGCTTTCTTTTTCGTAAGCCGTAGAAAGGCGTACGGCCTTTACTTTACGATATGAAACAGGCGTATAGTTCTCAGTAGGGTTATTATGATAATCATCTTCAGATACTCGAGAAGAGCCTGCTGTTTGTTGGTCAATATTTGATGCACTCAATAAGGTTTTTAAACTGGCGCCACTTTGCAAAAAATGATCCCAGCGTATTGTTGCACTCTCTCGATCATATTCAGTCGCATCACGCCAGCCATCCGTGTGTGTAATATTAATATCAGCACGTATTCCATCATCATCCCAGCTATTACCCACACTGGTTAACAGTCGATGCCAGCCGAACTCCCCTGCTTCGAGTGATAAATCCAGCTCAGGCTTTAGTGGTGGAGCCTGGGTAATCACATTAATAACACCGCCTATTGCATCACTGCCATATAACGAAGTTCCGGGGCCTTTGGTAATTTCAATCCCTGATGCCTGTGGTACATTTACTTCATAGAGTGCATTGTGGTTAAAAAAACCTGTCGAACGGGTTGGAATACCATCTTCCAGATAAAGATAAAGCGGTTTTGTTGATATAGGCTGACGAATAGAGGTCATATGCCCTTCACCGCCTGTGACATTGATATGCACACCCGGTACCCGCTGCATAATTTCTGATGGATGAGATGGCTTTGTTTCGTGTATTTCCTGTTTATTTATCTGGCCAACTGTCTCAGATGTCTCTGCCCGTAATGTCTCCTCTTTGGTGCCAGTAACCGTAATACCTGGCTTAAACTGTGCTATTTTTTCTGCCTCAGCCGAAAGAGCAGGCGTAAAGATCGTAGGTAGTATAGCGATAGAATATAAGTGCTTTTTTAATTTGAACAACATGTAAATAGTGCCAGTTAAACTCGATTTGAGAGCGTATATAAGACAAATTCACATTAAAAGTGGCAAAATGACGCGCGTCAAAACGACGCAGCGAATAATATCTAAAGTTAATATAGAGACATTTCAGCGCCTCTCTCATTATAAATTAATTTTTCAGGCTCATTTCTATTGATTATAATTACAAGTAAGCGAAGCGCTGAGTAGACCCTTCGTATTCAAACAGCTTGAAAAGCTGTTTATGCTTTACCCATGTTTACGTCTTTTCACTATTTTTCACTTACTCATATACTTTTTGATAAGAGCCATTTTCCAAAATAGTTTTACAGAATAATCGTCTATAAAAACTACCCAGGTTTCATGACGCTCATATTTTGATCTGGGTAATATTGATTACATCACTTTCTGAATGTATTTAATAATAAATAGAACGTACTGATTAAATCACAACGGATAAAACAAATAATTTTCTAATAACTCAGGTTTTTTACTACTGATCTTTTATGGCCACTAAACAGGTATTTTCTTAACCGGAAAGACATGCCTTATCCCCCGTATTTGGCATGTATTTTCGACAGGGCATAGCTGGTTTTCTATTTATCACTAAACCTACTCTCACATATTACCCAATATATGAAAAACAGCCACATAGATTAAATGCTATTCTATATTTATGTATAAAACACTAATATTAGCATTATTACTACTGTCACTGTCACTACAGGCCGAACCCTATCGGTTTTCCGGTGGGTCGCAAAATATTGCTATGTTAATATCTTCTAAAATACTCGAAAAAGCCTATTCCAGAGCAGGAATTAAGATACAACCCGTTTTTCTGAACCTGGAAGAGTCACTACAACAGTCAAATGCAGGAATAACCGATGGTGAACTGGCACGAATAGAGCAAATCACTCAACTGTACCCCAACCTCAGACAGGTTCCGATTTCTGTCATTTCCGTAGAAGCAGTCGCATTCAGCACCAATCCCTCCTTAATAATAGACAGGTGGGATGATTTACAGGGGCATAAAGTAGCCATCATAAAAGGTGCAAAATTCATAGAAATAGCGACAGCAAAACTACCTGTAGAAAAAGTATTAACACCTCAGGAAGCATTTGAGCGCCTGGATAAGGGGCTGGTTGAAATTGTTGTTGTTCCTAAACTGGCCGGCTGGAGTATTATCCACAAAAAAAGATATCGAAATATCAGAATGGTGAGTGCTTCATTGAAAAAAATGAAGTTGTATCATTTTGTACATAAAAAAAATAGTCACCTTATCCCCTTAATTTATCCACATTTGAAAAAAATGCAGAAAACCGGTGAAATTTCATATATACGTGATGTCCAATTACGACGCTTGTCTAAAACATTTTAAAATGACTCCCTGACTAATCTTATATTTTCCCTATTCACAAGAATGGTATTTACGCTAAACAGGCCCATCACTATAGCAATAAAAGTGCCTCTCTAGAGCAATCTAAATCAAAGCCAAAAAAGCACCAGAAATAAATAAAACCGGATGCTAAAGACTCTTTTTCATATACCCATATAAAGTACGTATTAACAGCCCAAATAAGCGCTATAAAACATGTTCTGACCTGTTATGTACCACTTGCTATCAATACCTCTATTTTACAGGCATAAAAAAAGGGCTATAAAGCCCTTTTTTTAAGTTTTGCTAATTATTACTTCTTCTTAGCAACACTCTTCTTACGACGTTTCTTTGTTTTTTTCTTAGCAGTTTTAGCTGCAACAGGAGCGGCTGATGCACCACCCATGCTCTTAACTAATGCATCAGCACGTTTGCCTGTTTCTTTAGCTTCGGCTGTAACAGCTTTTGCCTGTTCTTTTACTTCAGCTAGTTTTGCTTTTAAAGCAACTAGCGGATTTGCCTTCTTAGCAACTTTCTTCTTAGCTTTTCTTTTCTTTGCGGCCATTTTAAACACCAGGGTTGTTAGAGAAATTGGATCTCATACGCTTAATTAAAAGGTATATGATTGTGTGTATTGTAGCTAATTTTTTAAGTTTATCAAATAACATTTAAATAACTTACAGATATTTGAATATTTTTTCTTCAGAATGAGCTAAAAGCAGTGCATTTTTTTCAGCTTTTTTAAGGCCTTTTACGACCAGTGCATAAGAATGATCAATCATATTTTTGATTTCGTTTTGCGGGATACTTCCATCTAAAATGATGGTATTCCAATGTAATTTATTCATATGATAACCAGGTATAACCGCTTCAAATACATCACGCAATGCGGCTGCTCTGTTTGGCTCACACTTTAGGTTCATATTGGCCGTTTTATCATTAATAGACAGCGTTGCAAACATCTTACTCTTAACCTTAAACACTGCTACATCAGGGCCAAACGGAAAGTCTTCTCTAGATTCAGGTTTATCTAACAGGTATTTTTTAGCTAATTTATATTTCATTTTATGACTCTGTAACAAGGCTAATTATTGTGATTTTACTTAGATTTATGATTATAACAAAAGACATAATTCATTAATTTAAAGAGTCGATTCCTGCGCATACTTTATAAATTAATTTATAGCATTTACTCTTTCTAGAAAGCACAGATTATACTTCATTGTTTTTACTTAATAATGAAGCAGCGAGTCATTAAACTGCTTATTAAAAATATTTCACATATTTTTAATATACTCGACGATAAACCTGAATTTTAGATCGATAAAGTATCAATTTAAACATAATTATCATTGATTAAACATGAAACCAACCCTCAGTCATCTTGAATACCAGAGAGAGAGTAAATATCATAAAACAACAAAATTCAGCCTGATTTAAGGTCTGCCAATAACCTCATAAGTCGCCTTATTAAAGCCATTAATTAACAGGATAATAACGATATATTACCTTTTATTTATACCTATTTCCCCATAAAGATTTGATCTGGAAAGTCCTTAACAACAGGCGCTTTCTCCAATGTATGCTCACCTGCTTCATAAATTGTTTCTGCAGAACCAACAATTAATGGATCGGGTATCTGGGCAACCAGTGTGTTTTTATTAGGATAATCCAGTTTATTTAACAGAAAACGCATGGCATTAATACGTGCACGTTTTTTACAGTCAGATTTTATAACTGTCCATGGCGCATCAGCTGTATCTGTATAAAAAAACATAGCTTCCTTTGCCTCAGTATAATCCTCCCACTTATCCAGTGATGCCATATCAATTGGGCTTAATTTCCATTGTTTCAATGGGTCCTGCTTACGCCCCTGAAAACGTCGAAATTGTTCATTACGACTCACTGAAAACCAAAGTTTGTATAACTTAATACCACTGCGCACCAACATTCGTTCCAGCTCCGGGGCCTGACGCATAAATTCAAGGTACTCCCCTGGTTTACAGAACCCCATTACCCGCTCCACTCCAGCGCGGTTATACCAGGATCGATCTAACATCACTATCTCACCTGCACTGGGCATATGCTGTAAATAGCGCTGAAAATACCACTGTCCCTGCTCAAATTCTGTCGGTTTTTCCAGTGCAACAATACGTGCACCACGTGGGTTCATATGCTCCATCATACGTTTTATTGTTCCTCCTTTACCTGCTGCATCACGCCCCTCAAACATAATTAATATTTTCTGGCCTGTTTCTTTTACCCAACTCTGCATTTTTAATAATTCAATCTGTAACTCTTTTTTCAGGAACTCGTATTCACCTCGCTGCATTTTTTTATCATATGGATAATTAGCATCCGGGAATATCTTGCCTTTACCCAGCTTTTTAACTGATTTATTCAGAGTCTGATCTTCCCTGTTTGCTGAAATTTTTGGCATTGTGAAATTAGCATCACTGGTCATTTACTTTCCCCTTATAAAAAGTCGTTTATATATGTAATTATAATCCTTCTATATCGCCCTATATCACTAGCAGGCATTACTTTGATCTGTAGCAAATATCCTATAAAGAGTAACTTGTAATTAAGAATAACGTTGTTAAATATCAATAATAAAACCCCATTTCAAGCATAGTATCTGGGTGAATAGATGAGGAAAATATCATGAAAAAGAACCCCCCCGCTTCATTCCCTACTGAGGGTATGAGCGAAGCCTATGAAAATCTGTTAAAACTGAGCATGAAAGAATTTAAACTGCTTGAGGCGAAAGCGGAGCCCTTGTTACACAAGCTAATTGATAAAACCAGTGAAACATTATCAGAGCTGGATGAACTCACAAAAGAAGAGGCAGAAAAAATATCAACTTATCTGAAACGCGACCTTAAAGAAGCAGCTAACTACATGGCCAGTAGTGGTGAGGATTTTCAGAAATGGCTGTCTATTGATGCCGATATCATTGAAAACTACCTGTATGAACACTTTAAACAGGCGGCAGATCAAACTACCGTTGAATTAGCACAACTCAAAGCAGATGCTGAAAATGCTCGCTACCATACAGGTGAAATTACCGGCCCGGGGGTACTTATTTGTGATGTATGCGGAGAAAACCTGCATTTTCATAAAGCAGGTCATATCCCACCCTGTGCAAAATGTAGAGGTACTTATTTTCATCGGTTAATTTGTAGGTAACCTGCTTTTATATAGACACCCACAGGATGAATCTATAAACCTGTAAGGTAGCTAACGCTTAAGGTTAATAAGTCCGTAGAGTACCGACTAAAACACCTTGTATTTGGACCCTGTCTGCCGCATAGACCATGGGCTCCATGCTTGAGTTTGCAGGAATCAATTTAATACGCCCATGTGATAATGGGCGATAAATTTTTAACGTTACTTCATAACTGTCTATCAGTGCCACAATAACCGAATCTTTTGAGGCCGTATTACATGACTCGATAATGACCGTATCACCATCTAAAATACCCAACTCAACCATTGATTCGCCATCGACTTTAAGGGCATAACGATTGTCACCACCAAACATCTGGTTTAAATTAATGCTGTCATCCCCCGCAATAGCCTCTATTGGCTGACCCGCGGCAATTTTACCTAATAAAGGAATCATCATACCCTGCCCCATTTCATTATCAGGCAAACGCAAACCACGATGGGAACCTTCTTCATTATATAAATAGCCCATTTCTAATAATGCCTTTACATATCGATGTGCTGTTCCCTGAGACTGTATACCTATACCTTCTGCTATTTCAGGGTAAGTAGGTGCATGATTGTTTCTCAAAATATAAGCCTGAATAAAATCCAGGGTGCGCTGTTGACTATGGGTCATTACAATATTCTCTATTCTTTCTCACTAGAGAAAGAATAGAGAATATTTAAAAAAAAGCAAGCCCTCTCTATAGCGCACTTTACAGGACCTGAAATGACCACAACCTCACCAGAGAGAATTAAACCTGATTTATTTTAACGATGAACAGGCCTACAGATTAAAGCACTTATAAACTAAAAACAGATAAAGGTGATGCTATGCATAAAAGAGGCTTTAATCATGACAATGAAAACGGTCTACAGCTTGCCACTATTTCCTCTATGCAGAGCGAAGTATTCCAGGAAAAATTTAGTATAATATAGCTATACACTTACTGGTATAAGACGCATTGAGTTCATACGTAACAACTATAGCAATGGGTAGCGGTCAGTACTGCTGGGATAAGCTTGACCTTGTTTTTTATGAAAATGATACTGTAACTGCCATTTTACATCTTAAGAATAGAGTCTCAGCTATTAATATTTACCAGCAATTAATAACGGCTAACTCGTTAATCAAAACCAACGAATTAATTCTTGATATAGATAATAATAAATATGTTTTTTCATACTTGGAATGGCAGGCTATGCTTACCTGCTTTGAGGAGTGGTTTGAACTTTATACCCAGTCGGAACTAACTTAAGGGCATATCTAACAAAGTCCCCCTGGTACTCTAATCTGCGAGCACAAGCAGAGAATCTGAGTCAGGTTCTACACCAACACCTGATAGCATTTATTTAAATACATGAGTAGTAGTGTGAAGCAAACAGTGTGACTCCACTGCATTTAATTGACTTTGCAACTGCCATTCTGAGCAAATGCGAAAAATTTAACTATCCGGGTATTGAAGATCCTTCGCATTCGCTCAGGATGACAGTTGTTTATAAATAACAGCTATTTGCAGATAGCAGTTACCCGCATCTGTTTTTATTTTAATAAGGCCCCACATCCATTTTAAACAAACCTAAATCCAGTCCTGTGGTTTTAAATATTTTTCATATAACTCTGCCTCTGCACTCCCTGCTTCTGGCTGCCAGTTATAGCGCCAACGTACATTCGGGGGCATCGACATTAAAATAGACTCTGTACGCCCACCGGATTGCAGGCCAAACAGGGTACCTCGGTCATAAACCAGATTAAATTCAACATAACGTCCACGACGGTATAACTGAAAATCTCGTTCACGTTCACCGTATTGCATATTTTTACGTTTTTGAACAATGGGTAAATAGGCTTTTATATAACTATCACCCACACTTTGCATAAAAGCGAAGCTTCTCTCAAAACCCCATTCATTTAAATCATCAAAAAATAGACCACCCACTCCTCGGGGTTCATCTCTGTGTTTTAAATAAAAGTATTCATCACACCATTTTTTATATTTAGGAAAAACATCATCTCCAAATGGAGTGCAGGCATCCTTAGATACCTGATGCCAGTGTTTAACATCTTCTTCATTACCATAATATGGCGTTAAATCAAAACCACCGCCAAACCACCAGACCGGCGCTTCACCTTCTTTTTCTGCTATAAAAAAACGTACATTCGCATGTGATGTAGGTATGTAAGGGTTTTTAGGATGTATCACTAATGATACTCCCATCGCCTGAAATGACCTGCCCGCTAATTCAGGTCGATGCGCTGTTGCAGATGCAGGTAATTCACCACCAAAAACATGTGAGTAATTAATACCGGCACTTTCAAAAATATGTCCTTCTGCCATTACACAGCTTTTACCACCACCTCCCTGCTCACGTTGCCATTCATCTATTTCAAACGATTTTCCAGCATCTTCTTCGGCAAGGGCATTGCAGATATTTTTCTGTAATTGTAAAAGATACGTTTTTACTGCTTCAATATCGGGGGGGGTGTTTGTTGCACTCACTTTGGAGGTTCCTATGCTATTTATTATTCTCAAACTAAACGGGTGTAACCACTATAGTTGATATCACTCTGAACCAGACCGAAGAACCTGGCGTCATACTCTATTCAGATATTTCACTCTGCCAGTCCCTTCATTGAATTCAACGATGACAGACAAAAAGACACGCTATAATTTCAATTATTATTATTTTTACTAACACTCGCCCTTAGCGGCTCTACAAGCCCATTAAAGTTTTCAGGCAGCACATATTGTATAACTTCTTTTTCTGCCGCACTAAGCGCTATATCGATGCCTTTATCAGGGTATATCCAGTGAATGGCGTCACTTTCTGTATCCTGTAACTTTTCAGCTGGCTTGCCAAAGCGATTTACAATTAACTCGGCATCCAGGTGTATCGAGGGTAAATAGGTTATTGATGAAATAACAGACTGACGTACTGTCTCTGCATCTTCATCCGATAATGTAACCTGCCGTACACCACTTTCTAGTGTTGAAATACGTGCACCACGATCAAATATAGCCTGAATGTCTTCTGCCGATACATCAATCGACATAACCATTTTAGATTTAAGACCGGCTATTTTAACCTGACTAAAAAAAGCTTCAATCACCGCAGCAGATTCAGGTGGTGCAAATAATGTAATTTCAGATCGTTCTTTATACAACTGTTCCGCATCATCCAGCGTAGACTGGCCGATGACTAAATTAAAAACACGGACATGGCCTGATTGCAGATTTTCTATTTGCCAGGGAAGCCCACTATGGCTAACTTCCCTTTCACTAAAAGAGGATAAATACACACCCAGAATCAAAGTCAGAACCGTAAAACCCAATACACTTAAAAAAGCATGCTTACCCATATTTTATATTTACTCAGGGATAGCTTCAGGTGCATTTTCAGGAAAGCGCTCACTAACCCAATCGGGTAACATGGCATTTTTTGCCTGATGCAATGATTCGGATTCAAAAATAATCAGGCCAAGCACGCTAACCATTGTTGGTAAAAAGGCTGCGCCCCCAAAAGCCCAGTGCTGGGGCTTCATATCACCACCAGAAAACATATAAATAATTGCAAATATGCTGCCCATAATAGTTAGCATTAGAAGAAAGAAACGACTACGCCGTGCCGCAATTTGCCAATGGGCATTCACATACCAGCTTGCCCGTGTTTTAGCTCGCTGCGCGCCCCAGAACAAATACACCAGGCTAATCACAGAAAATACAGGGATAACAACAATAAGATGGGTTAAAGAGCTCGCACTCATAATGGCAACAAAGACAAGAACATGATTGAAGATTAAATTTGTTAAAAACACTTCATGGGGAACACGGGCTTTTTTAATGTCTATTGATGAAATATCAAACTTCATATTATATTAACCAGTTAAACCAAACAGGCGGAGATTGTAACATATTAATAGATGCTTAAATACGGCTTAACGATGTGTCAAATAGCCGCAGATAATTAACTTTACTCTGCTGCGCGATATGCTCTACCGTGCTGCCCCGCACTTCGGCCAGGCATTCAGCTACATGCCCTACCCAACCGGGATGATTCTGCTTACCCCGATGTGGTACCGGAGCCAGATAGGGTGAATCTGTTTCAATCAAAAACCGCTCATCTGGCACCTGCCGGGCGACTTCCCGAAGCGCGTCTGCATTACCAAAAGTAACAATACCGGAAAATGATATATACATCCCCATATCCAGCGCCTGACGAGCCATATCCCAGCTTTCTGTAAAGCAATGCAGGACACCACCGCAATTAGCCACGTTTTCTTTTTTTAAAATATCCAGCGTGTCCTGCCGTGCATCCCGGGTATGAATAATAACCGGTTTTTTCAGCTCATTCGCTGCCCGCATATGTACTTTAAAACTGGATAGTTGCTGCTCTCGTGTGTCTTTTGAATAATAATAATCCAGCCCTGTTTCACCAATAGCAACAACTTTAGGGTCTGAGCCCAACTCAATTAACTGCTGGAGTTTAACGGTATTACTCTGGGTATCACAGGGATGCACACCTACAGAAATATCAATATAATCTCTATCCTGTACCAGAGATTTCATTGCGGGATATTCATCAAGGCTGATCGACACACACAGCATGCGCTCAACCTTAGCCTGCTGTATGGTCTCCAGAAGTTCTGAAAAGTTATTATTAAAATCTTTTAGATCAATGCGATCCAGATGACAATGGGAATCATAAAACATAAAAGAGAGTCTTGGATTATAGGTCTTAAAGCGTAAATGCAGTGCCTGCTAAGCAGCCTTTTAATTTACCATTTAATAATTTTATTTACATGGTATGTGTGGTTCGATCTGACTTCAGGGCACCAGCAAGATAAGTTTCTATTTTAGTTCTGGTCTGACCATTATCCTGTGGCCCAAACTGCACACCAATACCCGTTGATTTATTACCCTGGGCACCGGTAGGCGTAATCCAGACAATTTTACCTGCAACCGGTAAACGCTCTTTACTATCCATAAGCGTTAATAACATAAAAACCTCTTCACCCAACCCATATGATTTATTAGTTGGAATAAACAGCCCTCCATTCTCAACAAAGGGCATATAAGCGGCATAAAGTGCTGCTTTATCTTTAATCGTTAATGAAAGTATACCTTGTCTTGGAGCGCCGCCTGCTGCCATATTTTAAGCCCGTTTTAGTGTTTTGTACCATGATAATAGCAAATCTTCCCACAACAGTTGAGTATTCAATGGGATTGATTGCAATTGTTTATTTTTTATCAGCTGATCCAGATAGTCATAAAGCCCCGGTAAACTTGAACGAGTCACCAGTTGCTTTAGCTCTGATTGTTGAGCTATATGTACCAGTTTCACTGGATCACCACACTGGTGCAGTTTAATTAAATCCTGCACCCAGTCAAATAACCAGTTAAGTAAGTAACCCAAAGGTAGTTTATGTAACTGCTCCGCCTGCTCTATCACTGACTGATTTTTAGCCACACCAAGCAAAGCATTTATAAGCTGCTTATGATGCTCTAACAAATTATCCTGTTGTAAACCAACTGCCAGCAAAGGTGCACCATGGGCCAGATTAAGTAAAGCACCTGCCTGTTGAATATTCTGATCTTCTAACCAGCTTAAAGCCATTTGTGTTTCTGGTATATTAAAATTGATAACCTGACAGCGAGAACGAACGGTAACAGGTAGTTTCTCAGGATTAGAACTAACCAGAATCAATACGGTATCAACAGGCGGCTCCTCCAGTGTTTTCAGCAGACTATTTGAAGCATTAATATTCATATCATGGGCATCCACGATCAAAGCAACCTGATATCCCCCATACTGACTGGTAAGGTTCAGTTTAGCTGATAACTGACGTACATCATCAACCTTAATCGTTTTACCCCGCTCCTCTCCCTGCAAAATATATAAATCGGGATGGGTACCTGCATCAACTAATTTACAGGTAACACACTCACCACAGGCATGTCCCTGAGTATCTGGCGTACTACACAATAAACTGTTAGCCAGGTTTAATGCAAAATCCAGTTTTCCCAGACCTTGCGGGCCAATCATTAATAATGCATGGGGTAACTTAGCCCCTGATTTTTGTTGCTGAACCTTTTGCCATTGAAATTGTTGCCAGGGATAAACCATAAATAATACGTACTCTGTATTTATTCTTTAATATTAAAATAAAATATTACTATTTACGCCAACAAATCACCATGTAAATTAACAGAAAAATAATATAAGCCATGCAGGGGGCTTATACCGTTGATCAGAATTAATTTATATGTATATAAAAAAAACGTATACCTATCTATACTCCACCCATAAGATCAATAAATAATAATTTAACCCAATTACACTCTGGCATATTACTAAATGGAGCCTCAGTTATGATGTTAAATATAGCCGGTAAAAATATAGAAACCAATGAACAGGGTTTTATTAGCAACCTTGATGACTGGAATGAAGACTTTACCGAAACCGTGGCAAAAAATGATGGTGTCGACCTGTACAATGACCATTGGGAGTTAATTCTCTATTTTAGAGATTATTATGAAGAAAATCAGGTATGCCCAACCATGCATAAAGTTGTGCGCGAACTGGGGTCAAAAAACAAACATTTTCATAACCAGAAAGAATATGAAAAACACATTTATAAGCTGTTTCCAACTGATCCAGCCCATGAAGTATGCAAACTAGCTGGTTTACCTATGCCACAACCTGATGATTGATAAGTTTTTATTGTCGTAGTAGTAGTAAAAAAACACCCGGGAAGGGTGTTTTTTTATTTGTGCATCTGATTTTAATTAGAAACCTTACGACATGACCTTAAAAACAACTCATTCATATCAGGCGAACAATGAAATAGACTTAATAATAACCATCAGGGCACTTTCCAATACACAAAAACTACCAGTGTATCTCTTTTCCATTCTCTACAACCCGGCCTGAACTTACCAGACTGGTGATTACATGAACGTCACCTGAAGCCAATTGGTAGTACTGTTCTAACGCCCTGGCTAAACCCGTTTGAAGTAACGAAACATCACCACTGGACCACATAGTTGGCAACTGTAAATTAGCCATTACACTGTATTTATTACCAAGCTGTTCACTACTAACAACGATATTAATTGTCATATGCTCTGATGATTTATTAGACTCATTAGCCCAAAGCTCAATTAAATTACCTGAGCTAGCGGACCTTTCCTGACATGCAGGTGTAATAATACAATTAGCAACTGGCATTAATTATTACCTCTCTTTTGTCATGTTTAAATTTGATTACCTAAAACAGATAAATAATTAAATTAAGTACAATAGCTTATTATAAGTATTATGCTTGCAGCAACTATCTGGAAACCCATTCAATTTCTTTAGCACCTGTACCAATTCCTCCCGATTCTTTTACAACAACAAAAATATTTTTATCCGTCGCCTGAGCAGCTAATAATACTGACAAAATACCAGAATATGCTGGATGATCATTTTTCAAATAAGCATAGATCACACCCTGACATGTACCACTACTGACATTAATACGCATGATATTTTCAAAGGCGCTACTATTTTCCCTGCTTGCCTGAATAGTTAAGCCAGTAACTGGAATAGAACCACACTCTAAATAAGCATGAACAAGAGTAGTAGAAGATAAAAGCACAACAAATGCACTCATTTTTAAGAGTAATTTCATTTTTATTCCTTTTTTTCTCGATGTTATCATTCTGTCGGGATAAAACCAGTGCATAATGGTAACTGATTAAACCTCTGTATAAAACAGATACCAATCTTAAAAAATACACAGGTGAAACATATACAAATAACTGTCATCCTGAGCGAATGCGAAGGATCTTGAATACCCGGGTAGTTAGATCCTTCGCATTCGCTCAGGATGACAGTCCTAGTATGGGCCAACACTGTAGCCCAATATTGCATGATGCACCCTACTAGTACATTTAAATAAATAGCTTTAAGGTCACAACAAAATTAATTTGTCCAAGTGTTTTATTACCCTATTTGACATGATATTGTGAAGGCATAGATTTATTCAATGAATAAACATGCCTTGAACTTACAACATAAAACTGGTTTTTATTATTTTTCTTCAACAAACACACTTGTAAATTATAAGACCTTCGGTTATCAATCAAATCATATCTTTCATAAATTAAGACTTAAAATAAACCCGAATACAGCTGAATTTAATATTAGAAACACCTGTTCTCTAACCCTGAGCAATTAGAATAGTTTCTACTATAATTCTAAATATTATTGACAGGTACTGTCACCTTAAAATAACACAGGGATAAAAAATGAATATTAGCTGGAACAATATAAGCACCTGTTTCAATGCATGTTTCAGAATGCATAGTTCAAAGTCATTACATGATATTAAACGCTGTAAAGACGATATTCAATTAAGCATAAAAAGTCATATTTACACACATTACTACCGAGCTGTTCCACGCACAGAAACATTGGTCAGTACTGACACTATGGAACAATGGAATACCTATGCATTTAATGCGGTTGATAACCCTGACTCACGTTGGGATATCAGAAAATTACAGTTGCATCGTGCCGGACAAAACAAATTTATTACAAAGGGGGAAGGACTGCTTGAGGGTGATAAAATAATTTCCATCTATCACAAGGTAAGAGACAAACCATTAAAGAGTCGTATCAACGTAGTTGTTGCCTCGGATTACGCAGGCATTTCACTTTATGAAGTACTGAAACAGGCATGTTCATCCGCCTCACCAGCCGTTACAAAATGGAAAGTAATGAACCCGGATCTGGGTAGCAATGGCCCAGATTCAGCCGTAATATACTGTTCAAGTGAGTTAGGTTCAGCGGAGTTAATATCGCTTGCTGCGAAGTTATCTGAGCTTCTGGAGGGTAAGCTCGAAAATATTCCTGTATTTGGATTACAAAAATTTGCAGCGGGCCTTTATGCTTGTGATTTACCTTCTTCGCACATTCAAACAGCATTAGGTGTGAGTGATAACAACAGTGCGGGTGAAATAATTTCAGCTATTCTGGCTAAAGCCTGCTACGGCACATTAAAATACTCAAAAGAACATCGACATATGTCAGCAAGCACTGTGAAAGACATTATTCAAAAATACTTTTCATCCTATCCTGGTGATAGCTGGCATTTAATTGATTAAAACTAAAAATAAATAACGCATATACCTGTTTGTATCTAACCTACTTACATATAAGCGTTATTTACTTTCAGAAAATAATCTTGTTAATAATTGAGCTTATGTGCTGCTGTACTGAATTTAAATCACCGGATGCATCAATTACTTTTATTCTATTCGGTTCTGCTTTAGCCCGTGATAAGTAGGTATCTCTTACTCGATTAAAAAAACCATCCCTTTCCTGCTCAAAGCGATCGGGGGTGCTGCGTTTTCCAGCGCGCTCACGCCCTACTGAAATCGGTGCATCAAGTAAAAGTGTCAAATCTGGACGTAAATCACCGAGCACCCAATTTTCCAGGCCTTCTATGCGCTTTATGTTTAATTGACGACCACCACCCTGATAAGCATAAGTTGCATCTGTAAAACGATCACACAAAACCCACTGGCCTTTTTCTAATGCGGGTTTAATAACCTGCTCAATATGCTCTGCACGAGCAGCAAACATGAGCATCAGCTCACTATCATCTGACATACCTTTAAAATCTTCACCGAGTAACATAGCACGTAATGTTTCACCTAATGGCGTACCTCCAGGCTCACGGGTTTCTACAAAATCAATGCCTTTATCATTAAGCATGGATTTTATAAATTCCATATTAGAGGTTTTTCCCACACCTTCAGTACCTTCTAATGTAATGAACAACGGCTTAGTCATAAATACTTTCCTTACAGCACCCAAAGGTTAAAGATGTACTTTTTTTCATTATCTTGCTTTCTTTTTTCGTTTGCGTTGATGAATATCTACAGCATGCTCATGATCTTTTAATGTGGTGGAAAACACATGTCGACCCGATCGGTCTGACAGCGCAACAAAGTATATATATTCCGTTTTGTCAGGCTGACTCACCGCATCTAATGCGCCCTGCCCCGGCATGGCGATAGGTGTTGGTGGCAAGCCTTTTCTGGTGTAGGTATTGTAAGGTGTGTCGGTGCGTAAATGTTTAAAGCGAATATTACCTGTGTATTTATCACCAATACCGTAAATAACGGTTGGATCGGTCTGTAGGCGCATACCTTTACGCAAGCGATTTACAAAAACACCGGCTATGCGCGTTCGCTCTTCTGCTATGGCACTTTCTTTTTCAACGATGGATGCGAGTGTTAACAGCTCATAAGACGACTGTAATGGCAGTTTTTTATTTCTTTGCTGCCAGGCAATATCCAGGCGCTTTTGCATTTCTTTATATGCCTGTTTTAATAAATCAATATCACTCATACCTTTGGGGAAACGATAGGTATCAGGAAAAAAACGACCTTCAGGATGCTCACCAGCATGGCCGATTCTTTGCATGATCTGCTTTTCTTTTAATTCCTGTAAATGATGCGTTAAATATGCTGATTTATTAACCCGTTTCATCATTTGTTTAAAGGTCAACCCCTCCACCAACGTTATACTGTATAAACGGACTTTACCTTTTTGCATTAAGGTAAATAATTGCAGGGTATTTAAATCAGGGCTAATCTGGTACTCACCCGCTTTTAGTTTTCTGGCACTGCCGGTTACTCTGGCCCAGACTGAAAAGTACATACGATTTGAAATTATTTTTTTCTTTTCCAGATCACGTGCTAATGCTGACACACTGGTACCCGGTTTAAAGTTATATACTTCTTCAGCTTCTATACCCAGGGGCTTCTGCAGGAAAAAATAAAAATCAAGTGCGAGCGCACTAAAAACAATTAAACTCAGGCCTAGTATTTTTTTTATCATTAAATCAAATAAAGCAACATACGAACAACGTCAAAATTCAACAAAAACCGCTTGTTTTTAGCGTTTATTTGCATTTTTTCGTTTATTTGTGTTTTCTTTTATTTCCTTCATCGTTAACTATACAAAATTTAATCTGGCACTATACTAAATCAGCTAAACTAAATCAGCTAATCAGAAAACTCATATTGTAATTTTTCAAGTAATTCATTTTTTCTAAATTCAATATTGCCAATTTTTTTAACTGGCCAGATTCCAATCAAACTATTCGTTATAAACAAAGCATCCATCTGCAAAAAGTTTTGCTCACTAATATCAACAATATTAACCGGTATTTTTAACTTTGTTGCCAGTTCAATTACCTGTTGACGCATCACACCTGCTACACCACATAACGCCAATGAAGGCGTATACAACTCATCACCCATTATACAGAACACATTACTCATGGTGCCTTCAATAACATGCCCCTGGTGATCTAGCATAAAACCCTCTGCTATCTCATTACCCTGCCATTCATTTCGAGCAAGCACATTATCAAGTCTGTTTAGATGCTTAATACCTGCCAATACCGTATTTATTGATACAGGAGTTTTACAAATCCTGGCAATGATACCCTGTTGATTTCTTTCAGGATAATCCGGCATCATAAAAGATGCTGTGACCCGAGTAACACTATCACCTTCAGTATATGCATACCCTCGCCCCGAAACACCTCGACTCAGGCTAAGTTTAATCACACCATCATGACTCAATTGACATTTTTCAATATCATCCAGCCAGAGGGATTCATCAATACAGTCTAATGACAAACGCTCACAGCCACTACGTAAACGCTGCATATGCTCATCCCAGAGTTGCAACTTGTTATTTTTATAGGCAATGGTTTCAAACAGGCCATCACCATACTGAAAACCCCGATCACGGACATCGATACGGCTTTCTTCTACCCCATTTACCAGAACTTTATGATTGATTGCCTGTTTGTAGTGCATGAATTAATCCCTTTGCTTTAGCCCGCGTTTCACTCAGTTCTTTGAGCGGTTCTGAGTCTACTACTATGCCACCACCTGCCCTAAATTGCAGCTTATTACCGTTACGAGTAATAGTGCGAATTAATATATTTAAGTCCATACTGCCATCATGGTTTAAATAGCCTGATGACCCGGTATAAGCACCCCGTCCCACCTGCTCTAACTCTGCAAGTATCTCCATACAGCGCACTTTTGGGCAACCGGTAATAGTTCCTCCTGGAAATACCGCTGCAATCAATTGACCCGGCGTTATATCACTACGCAACTTACCCTGTACATTGGATACAATATGATGCACATGTTGATAACTTTCCAGCACCATCAATTCATTTACTTTAATACTGCCTGGTTCACATACCCGCCCCATATCATTACGCTCCAGATCAATCAGCATAATATGCTCAGCACGCTCTTTGGGATTGACTAAAAGCTCATTAGACAGATTTTTATCTGTACGATGATCATCTGCTCTTGGACGGGTACCTGCAATTGGACGTGTCTGTAAATAGCCATTTTTTAGCTGAATAAGGCGCTCAGGTGATGAGCTGATAACGGCTTTATCACCTGATGTAATTAACGCATTAAAAGGCCCGGGATTGGACTGACTTAACTGATGATATACACTTGCATGATTAACCGGTTGCTCTGATGAAATATTCAGATCTGTTTTCCAGCAGCGAGACAGGTTAACCTGAAATACATCACCATCAATAATATACTGGTGTAGTTTATCTAACTGCCGAAGGTAGCCCACCTCATCATCTTCCCCTATTTCTGATATTTTAAATGACTGTCTGTATTTATTTGAACTAATATCATTTAGCAAATCAGTTGTTACTCGCTCAATACAGTCCCTGTAAGCCGACTCACAAACAATGTAAGCCTGCTGTTTATGTGAATCGATAATGATAGCAGCGGGAAAGCGGGTAGCAAATGCCACAGGCAATGCATCTTCTGCTTCTGGTAAATTCAGACCTGTTTCGATTTGCTGGGCTAACTCATAACCTAAATATAAAAACCAGCCACCGGTAAAAGGCAGATCTAGTTTTTGCTTTTCAGTTTTTAAACTTTCTGCTTTCCATGCATTATCTAGTTGTTGTAAAAAGTCACCATTACAACTTTCTATCGTTTGCTGTGGACAGGCAAATAAAATATCGTAACGGGCAAGTTCTGTATTTTCTTCAGCTGATGCGTTACTGGTTAATAAATGAGGATAACGTTCGGGGTTACTGGCATGAAGTGCTAGTAAATCGGGCATGTTTTCTAAAGTATGAATGATTAATGAGCTGGGCATTTATTTTTTTACATACTTATTATCCCCGAATGCTTCTATCGGGAATAACATAATAATTAATTTTAGCTTAAACCTGCAACAATTAAGCAGTCGACTGTAACTGTTCTGGTTGCCTCTGTATGACTCAAGATCAAGACGAAAAATATGAGTTTACAAGGGTAAGCTAAATAGTTGCTTAGATTTTTTTAAACAGCACCGTACCGTTAGTACCACCAAAACCAAATGAATTAGAAAGTACCACATCCATTTTCATATCTCGTGCGGTATTGGGCACATAATCCAGATCGCAGGCCGGGTCCTGATTATCTAAATTGATCGTTGGCGTTGCAATTTGATCATGCAGGCTCATCACACTGAATACAGCTTCAATACCACCCGCCGCACCCAGTAAATGACCTGTCATTGACTTGGTTGATGTTACCGCAAGTGTTTTAGCATGATCACCAAAAGCCGCTTTCATTGCCATAGTTTCTGCAACATCACCTGCAGGTGTCGACGTACCGTGCGCATTTACAAACTGAATATCTTCTTTATTAAGGCCTGCATCTTTTATTGCATTAATCATGCAACGTGCAGCACCTTCACCACCTTCAGAAGGGCTGGTCATATGGTAAGCATCACCACTCATACCAAAACCGGCCATTTCACAATAAATTTTTGCTCCGCGAGCCTTTGCATGTTCGTATTCTTCTAATACTAAAACACCAGCACCATCACCCAGAACAAAACCATCACGATCTTTATCCCATGGTCGGCTCGCTGCCTCAAAATTATCATTATTACGGGATAAAGCACGTGCTGCGGCAAAACCACCGATACCTAAAGGCGATGAAGCTTTTTCAGCACCACCGGCTATCATTACATCCGCATCACCGTAGGCAATCATCCGGGCTGCCATACCAATACTATGGGTACCTGTAGTACATGCGGTAACCAGGGCAATATTAGGACCTTTAATACCGTATTTAATCGATAAGTTACCGGAAATCATATTAATAATGGAGCCTGGAATCAGAAAAGGTGAAATTCTTCTGGGCCCCCCTTTTTCCATCGCATCTTTATTTTTTTCAATCAGAGGTAAACCACCAATGCCTGAACCAACTGCAACACCAATACGTTCAGCATTTTCATCGGTAATTTCAATACCTGAATCTTTAATTGCCTGATCTGACGCGGCTATGCCGTAATGAATAAAGGTATCCATTTTTTTCAGGTCTTTTTTGGGAATATACTCAGTCGCATCAAAATCTTTCACTGTTCCGGCAAACTTAACGGCCTGATCACTGGTATCAAAATCAGTAATAAGTGCAATACCACTTTTGCCCGCCAGGATACTATCCCATGAAGATTTAAGATCATTACCTACAGGTGAAACAATACCTAAACCGGTAACGACAACACGACGTTTAGCCAAGAGCATTCTCCAGAAAATTAATTAGGGGAGTTTCTACTGTGCAGAAATAACAATTGTTTAGTTAACAGACAAGAAAAATCACACACCAGAAACAAAAAAAGGGCAGGCACTATGCCTGCCCTTTTTAACGGACCAGATTAACTATTAGCGTTAACGTAATCCAATGCTTGCTGAACTGTCGTAATTTTTTCAGCATCTTCATCAGGAATTTCACATTCAAATTCCTCTTCCAAAGCCATTACCAGTTCAACGGTATCTAGTGAATCAGCACCCAGATCATCTACAAAAGAAGCCGAGTTAGTTACTTCATCTTCTTTTACACCTAGCTGTTCTATAACAATCTTGCGAACGCGTTCTTCTGCACTGCTCATGTATGTTTCCTCTTAAAATTACAAATATGTTCGAACTGCGCGGTATTTTAGAGAATAACGGCACAGACTACCAGTGATTTCTTTCATCTATTTGATTTAGATTAAAAGTCAGTTAAATCAAGCAGTTAAATCAGACAAGTGTCTGATACAACAATCCAGATCAAGCCTTTTTCTGACTAATTTAATGATATATCCTGTTTAACTGCATCAATACACCTCTTAATCAAATTGAGCTAGTTAATAATCCTGGCTAAAAAAATACCACTTAACGGCTTACGCCCTTTAAGGCATGTGCATGCCGCCGTTAACATTAATTGTTTCACCGGTAATATACGCGGCTTCTGGTGAAGCTAAAAATGCAACTGCATTCGCAATATCCTGTGGATCACCCAGTTTATTTAACGGAATCTGTGAAACTAATGCTTCCCGCTGCTCATCAGGTAACTCACGTGTCATATCTGTATCAATAAAACCCGGTGCAACTGAGTTCACTGTAATATTACGTGAGCCAATTTCACGAGCCAGTGATTTACTAAAACCTAAAATACCTGCTTTAGCTGCCGAGTAATTTGTCTGTCCCGGGTTACCCGTTAAACCAACAACAGATGTTATATTAATTATACGCCCTGAACGTGCCTTCATCATTGGACGCACTACAGCTTTAGACATTTTAAAAATAGATGTCAGGTTAGTCTGGATAATATCATCCCATTGATCATCTTTCATAATCATTAACAGATTGTCACGGGTAATGCCCGCGTTATTAACCAGTATGCTTATATTACCGAAATTATCTTTAATCGCTTTCATCACATCTTTGATGGATGCATCATCAGCAACATTAAGGCACATACCCTTGCCAGTTTCACCTTTCACAGATATGCATGACAGATATTCTGTTATTTTTTCTGCGCCGCCATCAGATGTTGCCGTACCAATAACCGTCGCACCAGCAGCAGCTAATGTTTCTGCTATCGCTTTACCAATACCACGACTGGCACCGGTTACTAATGCAATTTGATTTTCTAAATTCATATTGTTTTCTCTCTATTCTCGCTATCAAAGTTAATTTGATAGCCAGTTTAAATAATACAACCTGTCATCCAGAGCGAAGCCGAAGGAACCTGCTTCATAATTTAACCTGTTTATACAACAAACCAGCTCCTTCACTTACACTCAAAAGAACAATGTTTATTTAGAAGTTATCTCTTCAAGCGTTTTATCTAATGTTTCTACATCATTAATTGTAAAATGCGCTACTTCTTTATTAATACGTTTATTCAAACCCATTAATACTTTACCCGGGCCACATTCAACTATGGTATCTATACCTACAGCAATTATGTTATTAATACTATCAACCCACAAAACAGGGTTATGTAATTGCTTAACCAGATTTTTTTTAACATCTGCAGGCTTTGTATAATTTTTAGCTGCAACATTCTGAATGACAGGAATGGTTGAGGCTTTTTTTATTTTTATATCTTTCAGGTATGTATTTAATTTTTTAGCTGCACCTTCCATCAATCTGGAATGCGATGGCACACTTACTGGGAGTTTTAATGCGCGTTTTGCTCCCTTATCTTTTGCAATGGCCATTGCCGTTTCCACCGCCTGAATATTACCTGCAATAACAATCTGGCCTGGTGAATTAAAATTAACCGCCTGACATGCAAAATTATCATCACTGCACATATCACAAATTTCTTTTACGACATCATCATCCAGGCCCAGGATAGCTGCCATTGCCCCTACACCATCGGGCACGGCCGCCTGCATTAACTTACCGCGTTTAGCCACAAGTTTAACGGCTACTTCAAAGTCAAGCGCACCCGCACAAACCAGCGCCGTATATTCACCCAGACTATGACCCGCCATTATTTCAGGTTCTTTTTCCAGTTTACTTTTTAAAATTTCATAAACCGCAACGCCCGCAACCAGCATGGCTGGCTGAGTCACTTCTGTTTTGTTCAGCTCTTCAGCTTCACCTTCCTGAATAAGTTCCCACAGATCATATTTTAAAACTTTGGATGCTTTAGAAAACAGTTCATCAACTACTGGGTAAACTTCAGCCAGTTCAGCCATCATACCAATAGATTGAGACCCCTGCCCCGGAAATACACACGCAAATTTCATAACTTTACCTTTGATAATATTTTTCACTGTCAATAAATAAGAATAAATATTTATGCAACGATTCAGCTTGCTGCTGCACAGTTTCAGACCAGGACGAAAAATGTAAAAATCCATTTCTCAACACAGCATGCCGTTGTACAGGGAACAAGTTAAATAGTTACAGTCCTAAAACATCCTGCATATCATACAAACCTTTATCTTTACCCTGCAACCATTTAGCTGCACGCACTGCCCCCTTTGCGAAGGTCATACGACTTGATGCTTTATGTGTTATTTCTACTCGCTCACCTTCTGTGGCAAACATAACAGTATGCTCACCCACAATATCTCCAGCACGAATAGTTTCAAAACCAATTGTTTCAGGTTTACGTTCACCTGTTTTACCCTGTCGCCCATAAACGGCACACTCACCTAAATCCCTGCCCAGGGTATCGGCAATAACTTCACCCATACGCAATGCCGTTCCCGATGGGGCATCAACCTTATGACGATGATGTGCTTCAACAATTTCTATATCGTAATCTTCATTAAAAATGGATGCCGCAGTTTGCAATAACTTTAAACATAAATTCACACCTACACTCATATTCGGCGCAAAGACAACAGCGTTCTTTTCTGATGCATCTTTAATTATCTGTTTTTGTTCTTCATTAAAACCGGTAGTCCCAATAATAATTTGTTTACCATTAGTTTTACAAATTTCAAGATTATTCAGTGTTGACTCAATAGATGTGAAATCGATTAAGGTATCAAAGTCATTAACAACACTGCTGACATCATCCACCAGTTTTACGTTTAATGTACCAACGCCCGCGAGCTCCCCCACATCTGTACCAATTAAACTGATACCAGGGCGCTCAATTGCGGCATTAACTGAACAACCTTCTGTCTGCTGGCAAGCTTCGATTAAGGCTTTACCCATGCGCCCTGCAGCACCCGTGATTGCGATTCTTAACATTTTTATTCTCTAAAAATAATTTTAATTACAACGTATTGCTCTATAACGTCTGCCTGTATACACATCATTACTGGTTAAATACTTTATTACCCTACCAGCTAATGTAGCTGTAACCCTCTTCCTGCAACTCAAGTAGATCCGCAGCACCAACCTGAACCACTTCAACAAAATCATACAGATCTGCTTTTTCCCAGCCTAATGACTGCATCGTATTACCACAGGCATGAAATTTTACACCATAACTCGCCATGCTTTTTATTTTTTGTTTAACCTGATTAGAAACGAAACGTTGTGGATTTTTGCCTAATGTATGTATACCGGGGCCAAATGCAGTTATAACTATAGTTATATTATCATTGTACTTTCGCAGCATTTCAGCGGCTGAGAACAGTATTGCATCATGGTAGGATGGATCAGATTTATTCAGCTGATAAACAACATTATGTTCAGTAGGGTCACCAGGAAAACGTAACTCGTCACCTGATGTTTCTTCAGATGCACTTACATTACGACTAGCAAAAAAACCAGCTACAACGCTAGTAAAACTTGTGAGCAAACGTCTACGTGAAACCATCAGACCCCCTGTGTACTGAAGAGATACCCTGGCAGTTTATTAAAAATGCTCAGATAAATACAAATTAAATTAGATAAACAACACGCTTTAATCTGTACGAAACTTTCCATTTCGTACCACATTCCAGACTAATCTTAACTCATATCATGCTACGTGAGTGTATTTCAACAAACTATTAGAGCTTCATATCATCAAAAAATTTCTTAACCCCATTCACCCAGTTACTGCCCTGCGGATTGTGATTTTTATTATCACCGTGAATGCTTTTTTCAAACTCTCTCAGTAAATCTTTTTGTTTAGATGTTAATTTAACCGGCGTTTCAATGACAACTTTACACATCAGGTCACCAACCATACCACCACGAACAGGCTTAACACCCTTTCCTTTTAAACGGAATAATTTACCCGTTTGTGTTTCACCTGGTATCTTCAGCTTAACACGACCATTTAATGTTGGCACCTCAAGATCACCACCTAATGCCGCAGTAGCAACGCTAATAGGGACCTGGCATAACAGATTACTACCATCACGCTCAAATATTGCATGTGATTTTACGTGAATCTGAACATATAAATCACCTGGTGGACCTGCGTTTTCTCCCGCTTCACCTTCACCTGATAACCGGATACGATCACCATTATCTACTCCTGGTGGGACTTTTACAGAGAGCGTCTTACGTTCTTCAATTCTACCCTGCCCATGACAATCTCCACAGGGATCAGATATTGTTTTACCCTGCCCGTGACAATGAGGACAGGTTTGCTGAACTGAGAAAAAACCCTGTTGAATACGCACCTGTCCGGTACCACCACAGGTTGTACAGGTAGTGGGGGATGATCCTTTTTTAGCTCCACTGCCATTGCAGGTTTTACAGCCTACCAGTGTGGGTATTTTAATTTTGATCGTTGTACCAGCAACGGCTTCTTCAAGACTAAGCTCCATATTATAACGAAGGTCTGAACCGCGGTATGAACGGCTGTGGCCACCCGCACCGCCACTTCCGCCAAAAATATCACCAAAAACATCACCAAAAATATCACTGAAATTCCCAGCACCTGCACCATAACCTGGGCCGCCACCCGCAGATGTATCTACACCCGCATGGCCATACTGGTCATAAGCTGCACGCTTTTGTGCATCAGACAATATATCGTAGGCTTCTTTGCCTTCTTTAAATTTTTCTTCCGCTGCTTCAGCATCATCCGTATTTCTATCTGGGTGATGTTTCATCGCCAGACGCTTAAACGCTTTTTTAATAGCCGCTTCATTTGCGTCTCTGGATATCCCTAAAATTTCGTAATAATCTCGTTTTGACATACTTAATTGTCTCTTTCTTACAACTGTATATTATTTTTTACAGCAGATGAACGCGAATGTGTTTTAAGGTGTGGCACCATCTGGCACCTCAATTTAAATTATAGGTTTATTAGTGTGTTTTTTGTTTATTAACAGAAAACAACTTTTAAACACACAAAATGCCCGGCTAAAAAACCAGGCACTTTGTAACGGCTAAATGCCTAAGAAAATAATTTATTTCTTATCGTCTTCTTTTACTTCTTCAAACTCAGCATCGACCACTTCATCATCTGCGGCATTAGAACCATCACTGGCTTCTTCTGCACCTGCTGCTGCACCATCTTGCTGTTGCGATTGAGCATACGCTTTTTCAGCTACTTTGCCCGCCACTTCAGTTAATGCTGCTGTTTTAGTTTCGATAAGTTCTTTATCGTTACCGGCAACCGCTTCTTTAAGCTCAGTAACAGCCGCTTCAATTGCAGTCTTTTCACTTTCTTCTACCTGGTCACCCAGGTCTTTTAGTGATTTTTCAGATGCATGAATCAGGTTATCAGCCGTATTACGCACTTCTACCAGCTCTTTTTGTTTACGATCTTCTTCAGCGTGCGCTTCTGCATCTTTAATCATGTTTTCAACTTCTTCGTCCGACAGACCCGAAGAGGCTTTAATCACAATAGACTGCTCTTTACCCGTTGCTTTATCTTTCGCCGACACATTCAAAATACCATTTGCATCAATGTCGAATGATACTTCAATTTGTGGCACGCCCCGAGCAGCTGGTGGAATGTCTGCCAGATCAAAACGACCCAGTGACTTATTACCTGTCGCCATCTCGCGTTCGCCCTGAAGCACATGAACTGTTACCGCTGCCTGATTGTCATCCGCTGTTGAGAAGACCTGTGACGCCTTAGTTGGAATCGTGGTATTTTTCTCAACCAGTTTGGTCATTACACCACCCATGGTTTCGATACCCAGAGACAGAGGCGTTACGTCGAGTAACAGAATGTCATTAACATCACCACCCAGTACACCGCCCTGAATTGATGCACCCATCGCAACAGCTTCATCCGGATTTACATCCTTACGCGCTTCTTTACCAAAAAAGTTCTTAACCGCTTCCTGAACCATTGGCATACGACTCTGACCACCAACAAGTATTACATCATTAATCTCACCTACACTCAGGCCTGCATCAGACAATGCTGTTTTACAGGGTGCGATTGTACGTTCAACCAGATCTTCAACCAGTGACTCCAGTTTTGCACGAGTCAGTTTAAGATTAAGGTGTTTTGGCCCCGATGCATCTGCAGTAATATAAGGCAGATTCACGTCCGTTTGCTGACTGTTAGACAGCTCAATTTTTGCTTTTTCAGCGGCTTCTTTCAAACGCTGTAAAGCCAATGGATCATTATGTAGATCCATGCCTGTATCTTTCTTAAATTCATCTGAAAGATAATCAATCAGGCGCATATCGAAGTCTTCACCACCAAGGAATGTATCACCATTGGTTGCCAGTACTTCAAACTGATGCTCACCATCAATTTCTGCAATTTCAATAATGGATACGTCGAATGTACCACCACCCAGGTCATATACCGCAATGGTAGAATCACCCTTAAGCTTCTTATCCATTCCATAAGCCAGTGCCGCAGCTGTTGGCTCATTAATAATACGTTTAACTTCAAGACCGGCAATTTTACCCGCATCTTTAGTTGCCTGACGCTGTGAATCATTGAAGTAAGCTGGCACCGTTACAACGGCTTCTGTTACTTCTTCACCCAGATATTCTTCTGCTGTTTTCTTCATTTTCTGAAGAATACGTGCAGCCACCTCGGGTGGAGCCATCTTGTTACCATGGGCTTCAATCCATGCATCACCGTTGTCTGCTTTAATAATGTTATACGGTACAAGCTTGATATCGCGCTGAACAACGTCTTCTTCAAAACGACGACCAATCAAACGCTTAGTCGCGAATAATGTATTTTCTGGATTAGTGACTGCCTGACGCTTTGCAGACTGACCTACCATAACTTCATCACCTTCACCGAATGCTACGATGGAAGGAGTGGTACGATCACCCTCTGAGTTTTCAATGATACGGGGTGCATCACCATCCATAATTGCGACACATGAGTTAGTTGTACCCAGGTCGATGCCGATAATTTTAGCCATGTTTTGCTCCAAAAATGCTTAATTTTTAACTTATCCCTTAGATAAGGGCTGGTTTTTATTTTTCAATGGTTTAAAGCGTTTTATGCGCTTCTTTCCAGTATATTTTTTCTGTAATTGCTCAGGTCACCCTTAATGATTTCAGGTCAGGGCAAAAAATGTGAGCTTATTATAAATATAAGTGTCCATTTTCCAACGAAGACATAAAGCCTCTCAGAGGTAAGCCCAGCCGTTACAGTTAATCAGCTGCTTTTGATACCATCACCATCGCTGGACGCACCAGGCGATCGTTTAACAGGTAGCCTTTCTGCATCACTGCTATTACCATATTTGGCTCATGCTCATCACTGGGCTGCATTGACATCGCCTGATGATGTTCTGCATTAAACTTTTCACCCACAGGGTTTAGCTCAACTACATTAAATTTTTCGAATACACCGGATAACATGGTTAATGTCATTTCACTGCCTTCACGCAGATTATCAACATTTGCGTTTTCCTGCCCTGCTGCATCAATGCCCATTTCCAGACTGTCTTTTACCGCGAGCATTTCAGAAACAAATTTCTCTAATGCAAATTTATGGGCATTTTCCAGGTCTTTCTGAGTACGCCGACGAATATTATCCATCTCTGCTTTGGTGCGCAGTAACTGATCCCAGTTTTCAGATGCTTTTTTTTCTGCCTGTTCCAGGCGTTCAATCATCTCTTCTGGTGAAAAAGCTTCACTTTCAGTTTCATTAACCGCTTCCAGTGCTTCTTCGGCTGCTTCTTCAGCAGACAAAAGCTCACCATCTACAGCCACATCTTGTTGGTTCTTATCGAGGATTTCCTCGTTTGACATCGCCAGTCTCCATCAATTTTTAAGTCTGTTAGCAATATGGGGATATTCTATTGAGGTTTCAAGGGGTTAGAAACAAAAGACTAAAAGCCAGCTAAGCTGCTTTTAATTTTTCTCAGCACCCAGTGCAAGGCTTAAAAATCGAGCTGTAATATCCACTGCGGATATTACTTTGCTATACTCCATCCGCGTTGGCCCAATCACCCCAAGCACACCCAGAATATTATCTTTAGTACCATAAGGTACAGAAATCACGCTAAAATCTTCCAGCCCGTCTATGCCCGCTTCTGACCCTATAAATACCTGCATATCTTCTGCCTGTATACAACGATCCAGCAGCCCTAGCATATCCCGCTTATTTTGAAACACCTGAAATAGCTGCTGCAACTGACTGGCATTATCGTCTTCATTAAAACGAATTAAATTAGCCTGCCCCTGTAGCCGATAGCTTTCATTATCTTCATCAGGTACCAATGCCTGATTAGCTAAATTAACGGCTGCTGCCATTAAATCATCAACCTGGGTACGTGCGCCCTGCATTTCTTTTACCAAAAGCGCCCGAATCTGAAAGATATCTCGTCCCATAAAGTGCTGATTCAGGTAATTAGAGATTTTGATTAATTCGTCCTGGGTGTAATCTTTATCCACATGCACAATTCGGTTTTGCACATCCCGTTCATTTACGACCAGAATGGCGAGTATTTTTTTGTCTGGAAGGGGCAGAAACTCAATACGGCGCAAGTTTAACTGCCCACTTTTAGGCAGTGTAATAACCCCTGCCATCTGAGTAATATCAGACAACAGGTTATTCGCCATGTTTATCAGTGTGTCTTTATCCTGATCCGCATTTAGCTCTTGTTGTAACCGCTCTTTGATTGCGTTTTCTATGGGGCTGAATTCCAGCATGGAATCCACGTACATACGAAACCCCATATTGGTAGGGACACGACCTGCTGAAGTATAAGGTGCTGACACTAACCCCATAGAATCGAGATTAGCCATTACATTTCGAATAGTGGCAGTAGAAATACTTAAACCTGCGGTTTCAGCCAGGGTTTTTGAACCCACTGGCGAACCTTCTTCAACATAACAATTAATAAGCGCTTTTAATAAAGATTGTGACCGCTCATTTAATGAGGTTGTTGATTTTTTCACCATTAATAATTTAACTCATTTATTCCAGAATGGCGGCTTTATTAATATCTTTTGCTGTAACACCTAAAGCGCCTTTAAATGACCACTTTCAATGGTATAAATCGTATCCATTTTTTTAGCCAGTTCCATGTCATGCGTCACCACAATCAAACTGGTATCAAACTCTTTATTCAAACGCAATAACACCTGAATCACCTGATTCGCCGTTGTTTTATCCAGATTACCCGTTGGCTCATCAGCACAGATACAACGAGGCTCATTAATCACTGCACGAGCTATCGCGGCACGTTGACGTTCACCTCCTGAAAGCTCTGCAGGCTTATGTTTTAAACGCCCCGTCATACCTACTTTTTCAAGCAGTATTTCTGCTTTAGTCAGAGCCTGTGATGGACTCGTACCACGGACTAATGCAGGCATAGCCACATTTTCTTCTGCACTAAATTCAGCTAATAAATGATGAAACTGATAAACAAATCCCATGTAATTATTACGTACCCGGCAACGCTCTTTTTCTGACATACGAAACAGGTCTTTTTCATCAACAAACACCTGTCCCGATGTCGGTTTATCCAGGCCTCCCAATAAATGCAGCAAAGTGCTTTTACCGGAACCGGATGCACCAACAATGGCAATTTTTTCACCCGCCTTTATTGTCAGGTTTATATTTTTTAAAATCTCCAGCTGGCTTCCACCACCCTCATTAAAAGTCATACACAAATCCACTGCTTCTAAAGCAATGGGAGCGCCAGTACCATTTGGAAACATTTGTGAATCTGAAAACCGATCAATTAAAGGCATCATTCGTACCTCAGTGCATCTGCAGGCTGAATTCGTGCAGCACGATAAGCAGGATAAATAGTCGCCAGTACGGACAGGCCAAATGCAGATGCGGTATAGGTCAACACATCAGACAAACGTAAATCTGATTTTAGCTCTGTAATGTAATAAACATCTGCCGGCAGGAATTTTGTATTCATTAAACCTTCGATGAAACCCACTATTTCATTCACATATAGTGCAACAGGCACACCAATTATCACACCTAATATGGTACCCACTAAACCAATCACCACACCCTGTACAATAAACACCCACATCAGGCTGTTAGGTGTCATTCCAATAGTGCGCAAAATAGCAATATCAGCCTGCTTGTCATTAACCGTCATCACCAGCGTAGAAATAATATTAAATGCCGCTACCGCAACAATTAATAACAGAATAATAAACATGACTACTTTTTCTGTCTTTAATGCTTTAAATAAATTACTGTGCATTTTGGTCCAGTCTCGAACCCAGTAATCTTCACCCAATGTTTTATCTAACGCATGGGTCACTTCATATGCACTGAACATATCATCAAGCTTAAGTCGAACACCTTCAACTTTAATACCCATGCTAAATAATTTCTGTGCATCCTTCATATGTATAAAAGCCATGGAACGATCAAACTGATGCATTCCCGCCTCAAACACACCCATAACTGTAAAGCGCCTTAAGCGAGGCATAACGCCTACAGGTGTCACATTGGCCTGAGGCGTAATAACAGTCACTTTTTCGCCTTCAAATACACCCATCGCATTAGCCAGTTCACGCCCCAGGATAATACCAAATTCGCCTGCTTTTAAATCTGATAATCGGCCAGAAACCATTTTGTCAGCGATCTCAGAAACATTGGGCTCCAGATCAGGCATAACACCTCGAATGATTGCACCACTCACACGATTACGATTACTCAACATGGCTTCATTTTGTGTAAAAGGAGCAGAGTCAATTACATTTGGATGCATGGCCGTTTTTACCTGAATAGACTGCCAGTCTTCAAGCTTGCCATCTTGCCCGGTAACCGTTGCATGGGCCGTCATTCCCAATGTACGCTCACGCAATTCTTTACCAAAGCCATTCATAACAGAAAGGACAACAATGAGTGATGCAACACCCAGCGCTATGCCTAACATAGAAATTAATGCGATGAATGATACAAAACCATTACGACGCTTGGCGCGTGTATATCTGAGGCCGATATAAAGTTCTTTCGGTCTAAACATATTTGAAGAGGTACTTTTATTATGTATTAAAATTGATTTTTTTAATCAATATATTTCTGCAACCAACTGGCAAATTATTAAAAACATTCGGATTAAATACAAAGCAAAACCATAAAAAAGTACCTTTTATAAATAACTGGTGACTTTATGCCCCATAGTGGGCTGGTTCTGGTATGACGTCATACCCTTAAAACGTTTTCTAATAACATGTCAGACGTTACGCCTAAAGCAATACGGGAATAGCCCTGTCAACAGACAAACCCTTTAAATCTATTTTTACCCCGTATGCAATTACTTCCACCCCCTCCTTAACGGCTTCTCTCAACAGTCGTCCATATTCGGCATCAATTAAATCCGCCGGCATCATAAGACTAACATCAGTACGCATGATTATAAACAGGAGAACCGACCTATCGCCTGATTTAACCTGTTGAATTAATTCACGCAAATGCTTTTGACCCCGTTTTGTAACGGCATCAGGAAAACTCCCCTGACCTTCTTTCAGGCTCAGAGTAACATGCTTCACTTCAACATAAACCTGTTGTTTGTCAAAACTCAGAACAAAATCAACCCGGCTACCCTCATCTCCATAAGGAACCTCACTACGACAACTATCAAATCCAGTCAGTTCCGTAATCTGATTCTTCAATAATGCTTCATGTGCAACTTTATTCGTTAAACCGGTATTAATACAGGCCATAACATCGGATTCAAGTTCAACCAGCTGCCAACTATGAGGATATTTGCGCCCAGGGTTATCAGAAATACTTAACCAGACATTTGCTCCCTCAGGCATACAACCAGTCATTGCACCTGTATTAGCACAATGGGCGGTAATTTCTGAACCATCATCAAGTATAATATCAGCCAGAAAACGCTTATAACGTTTCACTAATCTGCCTTTAATTAAAGGCGAATCAAAATTCATTTACGTCTAATTATAATGATCATTAAGGCATTTTACAGGATTAGCCTGAAGACATCAGGAAATTTTATTAGCACCTGCTTAATATTGAACTATTATATATTCATGATTTTAAAGCCGACTATAACATCCGTAAAATATGGAAAATAATAATGATCCGGAATATTATAAAAACATTAACAGCCCTGTTTTTAATATGCATTTCACAGGCCATATTTGCTGATAGCGATTCTGAAGGGTGCAAATCATGCATAAAAACATATGACTGTAGCCGAATAAATAAAACCTGTAATGCAACTTGCCGGGCAAATTTATACTCAAAAAAAATTGATTTGGAATCATGCCGTGGAAGATGTATAGGTGATCTGGAAAAGTGCCTGTCTAATGCCAAACAGTCATGCAGCTTTTATTGTGCTGATAGCTAAAGACTGCCTATACCGTACAGGAAACTATTTAATACCCCAGATAGACTTGTAAATACAGCTATCTATCAACTAGCACCTCTGAAAGCAGACTTCCGGTTGCTCCCGATGGGGGCTTTATATTTAGATATGCAGCTATAGTGGGAGCAATATCATAGGGGGATATTTGACGAGTGACTTTTTTATCATCTAACCCTGCTCCTGCAAAAATAACCGGCACATAAGTATCATACTTCCAGGGTGAACCATGGCTCGATGCCACCGTTAAACCATCAAAATCATTTATAAACACATTTGGCTCAAATACCTGGTAAATATCATCAGAACGTTTTTTCATTATAATTATTAATAATGGCACGAGTCAGCATATTATCTGTCAACCTGTTTTCAGTTAACTGCGAACTCGATATAGCAAGTAAAACACCATCAAGCTTTGTTAGCTCAAGCGCAAGCACTTTTTCTATCTCTGCTTTATTCAGGCCTTTTTTAGCAATTAATTTATGATCAAGGTAAATACAAGGATAAAAATAAGCCCTGATTAACTTTGCACCTACACCAAAATATTTTCTCAATACGCCAGTCAGAGGCTTTGCGCATAATGCCTTCACGTAAAAATAATGGGGGCGTTCAATATGAAACTCATTTTTAAAACATATAAGAAATATAGACGCCCAATGCGCGATAACTTTTTTTTACAATCGCCCCTTAGCTATAATACTAAATAAGACACATCGAAAAACCACATGACACTTACTCCAGCTATAACAACTTCAATACATTTTCCACTGTGCCATAATCCGGCCATATTTCTAATATTTTTTTAGCATACAACTGAGCAGATCGCATATCCCCTTGCTGCTTATAAAATGAAATCAGGGCCACAATACTGTCTGTATTTCCTGGCTGCTCTTTAAGTAATTTTTTTAGTAACTTAATCGATTGACTCGTTTTACCTGCATTATTTAGTGCAACCGCATAGACATAAATATAACGTGGGTTACCTGGCTGTAACTTTGCTGCCTTCGACAATGAACTTAACGATTTTTTCATTTGTTTATTACGAATATACAGTAAGCCTAAGGCATGATGCACATCTGCGGCCTCAGATGAACTGGCAGATGATTTCTGTAACGCATGATTTAACATTGTTAATGCTTTTTCATCCAACTGTTGTATTCGGTATAAATCTGCCAGATTAATATATGCAGCCACAAAACCCGGATCTATTTTCAAAGCTTTCTGATAATTTTTAATTGCAACAGAGTATTTTTTCTGACGAAGGTTTATCAACCCCAGATTAATATGTGCTTCAGGCCTGTCTGCATTAGCTAGCTGGGCATCAATATATTCACCAATAGCCTGATTCAAAATTTTCTGCTGTTGTGATGTCAACATTGTATACGGCAGCACAGACATGACTCTTGCTGCTTCTATACGTATAGCTAAAAACGGATCGGACAACAAATGAAAGCCGAGCTGAAAACGAGCTGAAACATCAACAACATCTAATGTACGCAATGCAGACAATCGAACCAGATCATCTTTATCTTTTAATGATTTTTGTATAACTAGACCAGTAACTTTACCCGGAAAACTCTGTAGCATTTCAACGGCTGTTGCACGCGCAATAGAAGGCAGTCGGGATGCTGCTGCAACAGCAGCGACATCCCTGCCTGCTCCCGGCATATTGTTTCGTGCCTCGAATAAGGTTTCTCCAAAATGCCATCCAGGAGCCCAGTCTTTACCATACCTGTTTTGCATTTTTTTATTTGCCCAGAACGCCGTTTTATCTTTATGGCATTGATTACAGGCATTGGGCGTTTTAATAACTAATGAAAGATCGGGACGAGGAATACGAATACTATGATCATGTCGACCATCTACCCCCATATATATTGTCTGTGGCATATGACATTCAACACAACTAGCACCTTTACCATTCAGTTTATGAAAATGATGAGAGGATTTATTAAATTTCTCAGCAGCATGACACTGCAGGCACACGCCATTTCCTTCTGAGCGCAACTCTAAGCTATGCGGTTCATGACAATCACTACAGATCACCCCGCTATGGTACATCTTGCTTTGTACAAATGAACCATAAACATAGTCCTCTTCTTTAATCTGCCCATCAGGATGATATAAAAATTCACTTAACAGAGCTGGCTGGTAATTATCCAGCAAAGGTTTATCATGTGCATACTTCTCACTAATAACACTACGCCTGGAATGGCAACGAGCACAGGTATCTATTTCTTTATTCGTTGAGCTGATATTGCTACGGATCGAGTTACCTGTTTTTTTGTCCAGCGCCCAGCTTACACCTGAACGCTCATCAAAATTTATAACTAAACCTTTATTTTTATTTTGTGATTCCCATCCCCTGGTTTTTTTAGCCCAACCAATATGAATAGACGCAGGGCCATGACAGGCCTCACAGGCGACATCAATTTCTGACCAGCTGGTTTTAAAACTATTACTATCTATATTATATTTTTTTTGCAAATTGGTAGAATGACAATCTGCACACATAAAGTTCCAGTTCTGATCAGCACCCGTCCAGTGAATACGATCTTTATATGTGACTTTCTCATCAGGATAAAGGTGATACCATCGCTGACCACCCTGCTTTTTAGATCGTGAATCCCAGGCAATACCCAATGCCTGTAGACGCCCTCCTGGCAATTCAATTAAGTACTGCTGTAAGGGCTCAAAGCCAAAGGTATATTTTATTTCAAAATCTTGCAGCTTTCCGTTTGGCCCATCCGTATTTACAAAATATTGATCTTCTCGCTTAAAAAAACGAGAAGTTATTTTATTGTATTTAAATTTCTGTTGATTAAAATCACCCAATACCGTTTTGCTGGTTGCATGTTGCATAGACAGATCATGATGTGAACCTTGCCATGCTTTCGTTTGCTGCCGATGACACTCAACACATTGAGCACTACCCACAAATTGAGCACTACCATTAGCTAAAGAAACTGATACGAAAAAAATTAATAACCCAAAAAAAACTAAAAACAGTAATTTTTCTGTCATTTTATTCACGGTAAATTTTATAAATACACGTTAATATACAATATAGTATATGCAGGAGAAATCAGGGTTCACCCCACATAATTACTTTTAATTTGTTAGACGAATTAACACTCGATCTAACTCACCCGTAAATGGGTAAGGGTCAGTGTAAAGGCGTGAAACCTGGGTTCCTGTATCCAGCCCAATATCAAAAGTCTCCGCCAGGGAATAAGTGGCAATATGCATTTGTGGCATATGCACTTCATCGGCTTTTTTACCATTCACATATAATTCACCATCACCACCAAACTCTTTAGTTTTAGTGAAAACAAACTTTAACTCAGTTACACCTTTCGGTAAAACACCCGAACGTAAATTGTAATGCACCCCATCAAGAAAATTATAGTCAAAGTGCAATCTATGATCCTGGATAAATAGAGTATACCCACCCGTCATTCCACCCACGGCCGCAATGACACCTTGTTCATCTCCTTTTAAATTTATCATCGTGGTAATAATATGCGATCTATTTTTAACTGGAGCCGATGCTTTTTCAGCAATACGTGTTGCCCCCGGTGCAAAGTATATAAAATCTTTTTGGTCACCAAATAATCTGTCTTGTTGCTTACCCAGGCGTTGAATCATATCGTCATAAAGCGGATACACATTATATTTCCAGGCCTCTTCTTCAAAGATGGCCTGAAGCTCCGTTAGCTTTTCAGGAAACTTTTCTGATAAATCTGTACTTTCAGAAAAATCTTCTGCCACATGGTAAAGCGCCCATTTATCTAACTCAAATGGCTCAACTTTATTCAGTTCCCAGGGCATACGCTCTGCATGCAATGTAACCGCTTTCCAGCCATCAACCCAGATTGCACGATTGCCAAACATTTCATAGTATTGACGGTGCTTGCGATTTTCTGCGGTCGCGTCATTAAATGTATATATTAGAGAGTTACCGTCCATCGGTTGCTGCTCTATACTATTATAGGTTTCAGGCACCGAAATACCCGCTGCCTGCATGATGGTTGGTGCAATATCACTAATGTGTGAGTACTGGTTTCTAATAGTACCTTTATCTTTAATACCATCAGGCCAATGAACAACTAGATGATCCTGCTGACCACCACGATGCTCACTTTGTTTAAAGTAACGGAAAGGCGTATTACCCGCCATTGCCCAACCCGCATGATAATGAGGGTAGGTATTCGCCTTACCCCAGTCACCCAGGTGACGCAGGTTTGCTTCTAACGGTGTTTGCAAGCCATTTAAAACATAAGTTTCATTAAACGTACCTGCAAGGCCACCCTCACCACTTGCACCATTATCTGCTGTTACAAAAATCAGTGTATTATCTAGCTCACCAATACGCGTCAACTCTTTAACAACCCGTCCGATCTGGTGATCGACCCATTCCATTTGTGCTGCAAACACTTCCATTTGACGGGCATAGAGCTTTCTTTCAACTTCTGGCAAAGTATCCCATGCTGGAATTTGATCAATTCGTTCTGTTAATTGAGTTGCCGCGGGAATAATACCCAGTTTTTTCTGATTAGCTAAAATTTCTTCACGGGCATGATCCCAGCCTTTATCAAACTTACCTTTGTATTTATCCAGATATTCATTTGGCGCATGGTGAGGAGAATGCATTGAACCAGAAGCCCATAACATCATGAAGGGTAAATCTGGTTTAATGGATTTATGACCGGTAATCCACTCTATTGCCCGATCGGCTAAATCTTTGTCAAGATGTTCTGATTTACGATAGGGCTCAGGCGTATGGTCGTTCCACATAACCGGAACAAACTGGTGAACATCTGCCGCCATAAAGGTATAGGCATGCTGGAAGCCCTCACCACTGGGCCAGCGGTCAAATGGGCCTACCTGCGATACTTCATATAAAGGCGTGTGATCCCACTTACCCAATGCATAGTTAATATAACCGTGCTCCCCCAGATAATTAGCAACCGATTTTGCCGAAGCAGGCATTATTGCGTTATAACCTGGGAATCCCATTGCGGTTAACGCATGACTCCCTAAACCAATTGAGTGAGGGTTACGCCCAGCCATTAATGAAGCGCGTGAAGGCGAGCAAAGTGCAGTGGTATGAAAATTATTATAACGCAAACCACCTGCGGCCAGTTTATCAATATTAGGTGTTTTAATTAAACCACCAAAGCTTTCTACCTGAGCAAATCCGACATCATCCAGTAAAAAAATAATGACATTAGGTGCATCTTTTATAGGTACGGTTTCTTGCGGCCACCATTCTCTGGAATTTTTATAGTTTTTAGCAATAATACCTTTAAAATCAGAATTATCGGGTTTGTATATTTTAGATTGTGAAGCGTTAATCTGCTCTGTTTTATTCGCTTTATTTACAGACGCATTTTCTTCCTGGCAAGCCGATAAAACAAATATTAAAGCAAGAAACCTGATCACAAAGAGAGTTGAAGTTAATTTACACGATACGCACATAATGAACTCCTTTTATCTTATTATTGCAATAAGCATCCGGACCACATTTACAACGAGTTTATTGCATCTAGCTTTTAATTAAACCTGAAATACAACTCAACTGCATTCTACCTGAAGAAATTGTGCTTTGGTAGATTATTTAGACCTATGTATTTTACCTGATATTTTTATGTAAACAAAAAAAAAGCACCTGAAAGGTGCTTTTTTTTGTTTATTATGCAGCTAAATTAGCTAACTTATTTTGCCAGGATAATCGGCAATACCCGGGTTATTTTTTATTCCGACCAATACAGGGTGATTAATCTTTGGCAATTTCAATACATTGTCCTTACCACGATTTTTTACAATATAGTCATGAACTACATCCCACATTAATCGACCATCTGGGGCTTCATTTACTGTTGCCCAACCGGCTACTTTATACATCTGATCCGGTTCAATTGAATGACCATTATCCAGTTTTGCATCCGTGATGCGCTGATATAAAGGCTTGGACGGATCAATCGTATAATCCATACCACCAACTCGCACCATATCACCACCCGACTGTAAATATGGGTCAACATCAAACAGGTTATCCGCCACACCTTCCAGAATACGCATTAAGTCACGCCCTGACATTTCATTAACATAGGTTTCACCATATGTAATTGCACACTGGGTCATTACATCTTCCATGGTGATCCAGTCGCCTTTCAATGTAGTGGTGCCCCAGCGCACACCTGCTGACATAGCGACATCTGCACTGTACTCTTCGCGCAGGGCATTACATAAAATCTGATCCCATGTACCCATAAAGTTACCACGGCGATACAATAAACGATCAGCAATCGCCAGTTTTTCATCGAGTATTTCTTTATAAGTTTTGCCTACACGACCTTCATTATAGAAAAATTTCTGTGCGCGACTTTCAACAATATTTTTATCATAAACCGTATTACGCATCTGATCTAAATATGCCTGCATCTCTTTATCGGCTTCTAACCAGTCTGTAATAACCGGTAGCATTTTATAATCCATGGATTTAACTTTGCCATCCTGAATATCAAAATCCATTACACCAACAAATTTACCGTTAGAACCCGCATTAGTAACCAGACAGGTACTACCATCTACATTTTTAACCTTTATTGGTTTTGGAATACCATCATGGGTATGCCCACCAAACACCGCGTTTAAACCTGGCACCCGCTCTGCCATTTTTATATCTACATCCATACCATTATGAGATAGCAGCACAATAGCATCGGGCTTTTCATCGGCTTTAATATTTTTTACCAGCTCAATCATGTCATCTTCACGCAAACCAAATGACCAGTCAGGGAAAAATTCCTGGGGATTTGCATTAGCTGTTCTTGGGAATGCCTGTCCGATTATGCAGATACGCGCACCATTAATTTCTTTAATGACATAAGGACGAAAAGCGTGTCCCGTATCCTCATCATATATTCCACTGCCATCAAATTTTTCAACCATGGTTGGGTACTCATCACCAAACATAGAATCATCTTTAACCCGTACGTTCTGACCAATAAAATCACCTTTAAATAAAGCAACGTTACTCAGTACCTCTTCTTCTTTATAGGTGAATTCCCAGTGGCCAACCATTACATCCAGCCCCAGGATATTTGAAGCCTCTACCATATCGACACCACGTGTCCACAATGATGTACCTGAGCCCTGCCATAAATCACCACCATCAATCGTAATTGTATTGCTCTTACCACCAGCCTGATCACGTAACTTACTAACCAGTGTTTTTATATGAGCAAAACCACCTGTCTTACCATAAGTCTTTGCCGCATTTTCAAAATCGAGATAAGTATAGGCATATGACTCGGGCGTCGCAGGTTTAAAACCCATCGCTGTCAGTAATTTATTACCGACAATATGCGGTGGACGACCATAAGCTTCACCCACACCCAGATTGACATTTGGCTCTCTAAAATAAACTGGATTTAACTGACCATGCACATCTGTAATATGTATGATGCGCACATTACCTTTTATAGGTAAGTCATAAAAACCTTTTGGCATTGCATTAAGTTTGGCTACCGAAGCAGGTGCTGATGAGCTGGATTTATCTGAACAACTAATTATTGCCGGAACAGCAACTGAGGCAGCCGTAGCACCCATTAATTTCAAAAATGTACGTCGATTTAAAAATGGCATAGTTTCACCTGTAAGTATGGGTGGTTATATAAAAACAAAATTAAGTCTTGCTGAATAAAAGCTTTCCAGTCCCTGGTAGAAATAATGAGATTATATTTATATTGTAATAAGCGTTTAATTTATTATAATTGTGAGCCTAATAATATAGATTATTTCCTGATTTTTCAAATGCTTAGTAATATCCATTCAATTCATAATGCAATTCACAAAATGCAATTTGCAATCGCATTATACCTGATATCAGCCCTGCTCGGTGCAAAATATAGCGCGGCTGATATCGTAAAACCAGCACTGGTCGAAATAAGCGTGTATGCAGATGGAAATTATCGTATTGAGCTGCGTGCCAGCATCGAAGCCATGATGACCGGCATTAATTCAAAATACAAAAATACCCAGGACTCCCCTTTTGCCAACGACTATGATGCCCTCAGAGTGTTGCAATCTGCACAATTACATGAAAAATTTATTTCTTTTAAAGACGAATTAAGCAGAGAAATTCACCTGAATTTTGATAAACAGCCTGTAAAATTAAAAATTACTGATGTACAGATACCTCCTCCTGGTTACACAAAAGTCCCCAGAACCAGCCTGATTGTTTTTGAAGGCCAGATAGACAAACAGATAAAACAGCTCTCATGGTACTACCCAGCCCGATTTTCAGATAATGCCATTCGGGTCAGGCAAATTGATGAAGACAATGAAAAATGGTACTGGTCATCATGGCAATGGTTAAGAAACGACCAGACCAGTAAGGCTTTTTCATTAACCGAGGTATTCTCCGAGCCCTCACTTATTGATGTTATATCTGAATATACTGTAGCGGGTTTTGATCATATTATTCCCAAAGGCCTTGATCATATATTGTTTATTCTGGGTATTTTTTTACTCAGCACAAGACTGAAAACCCTGGCCTGGCAAGCCACCATGTTTACCCTGGCACACTCTATTACCCTGAGCCTGTCGATGTTTGATGTAATTAGCTTACCCGCCAGCATCGTAGAACCTCTGATCGCTTTATCTATTGCCTATATTGGGTTTGAAAATATATTTGCTCATAAATTAAAAACCAGTCGACTGGCGCTGGTTTTTGCTTTTGGTTTATTACACGGTTTAGGGTTTGCCAGTGTACTGGCTGATTTTGGACTGCCTGAAAGTGCGTATGTCATCTCATTAATCAGTTTTAATTTAGGTGTTGAGATTGGCCAGCTGGTTATTTTAACAACGGCTTATTTTGGCATTACCTACTGGTTTAAAAACAAGGAGCATTTTCATAATTATATTACGCTGCCCGGCTCTTTGATGATTGGGCTAACCGGATTATACTGGACCTGGGATCGGTTTAGCTGGGCAGCTATTTAACTAAAAAGAAAACATTTTATTTATACACCTTATGGCGTACTGCACTTACTTAAGACTTAACACCCCTTAATTAAATGCACTAGTGATGTGGATCAATCAACGCGAATCCACCACCTGTTAAGTAGCGAGCAATACCGAACCCACAGCTATTGAACTACCCTACAACTGTCATCCTGAGCGAATGCGAAGGATCTTGAGTATTCGGGTAGTTAGATCCTTCGCATTCGCTCAGGATGACAGGTATTCACATATATTTTTATTTGTATATTCTTTTTAAACCCATACTACCCTGTGCAGAAGCTTAAGTAAGCGCCATTACGTATTGCATTCAGTTTTTTCTTTTATTCGCAGTTTCTTTTTCCTGAAATTTTAGTTACCAGACGTATTCTGTATATAACTCTTCGGAATAGAAGAAAAATCATAAATACTCCCGCCTTCTTTACTGACAAATAATTCTGCTCTTTGTTTTGTTAAAAAAGGCACCGCTTCCGGCGCATCCATACCACCAATTTTATTACTACCCAGAACATACCAGGCTTTCTTTGCATCAATCCAGTTTTCTTCACCCGGATTATCCCACGGCGCATCGGACATATCATTAACATAAATAGCAGCAATATTTTTTGGTTCTTCCGGTGAAAGTGTAAATGAAATTGTATCGCGCACAGAAGTAAACCACAGCACTTTATTATCAGTGAGAATAATCTGACCCTTAGGCCCTTTATGATAAACCACTGTCATTAGGCAATAGTAACCATTAGCCTCACGGGTTAGCTTCTGTGCTGCCGGCATTTCAACAGGTAGTTCTTTTTCACAGGCTGACAACACTATAAAGAAGAAGAATAAAATAATTTTTTTGATAAAAACCTCGATTATTTATATTAATAAATATTAAAAATCACACATTTAAAATTTGGCCATACTATCTAAACCATGATAAATAATAGATTGAATAAATAGATACTCTATTTTTTAACTTATGACTATAATTCACGCCGCTGAAAGATAACCAGTGTCATCAGCAATGGGGCAACAATCCAGAGCGACATAACACCAAGCAACAACGCAGCACTCATGCCAGCTTCACTGGCAATACCCGCAATACCGGCTGCATTACTAACACCTTCAAACAAACTTAAATTAAAAATACGATAACTGTCCGTTGGACTTATTAACATCAATACTGAAAATAACTGCTGATTAATTAACTGATCTTTATCAAGTAATAACGCACCAAATAATAACAAATCATAAATAACAACAAAAACCAGCCATAAACCAATTGCCGTACCCGCCGCTGTCGCTCTTTCTTTTACTAACACACTCACAAGATAACCCAATGCAATAAACACAGCACCAAGCACTATGGAACTCATCATCATCGCAACATAAGCCTGCCAGCCGTCCAGACTACCACCAGAAAACACTGTCATAATTATAATTGCACCACCATAACCCGCAGCAATAGCAATAAATAAAATACTTACATGTCCCAGAAACTTACCCATAATAACCTGCCAACGTGCCACAGGATAAGTCAACAGTAACATCATGGTTCCACGCTCAAACTCGCCCACTAATGAATCAAAAGATAACATCAGGGCAATTAGTGGAATCAAATAAACACTTAAACTGGAAAGACTGATTACCGTTATATCAAGATCACTGGCTTTAACTGAACCTGTTGGTGCCGAGCCCAATAAAGACAGAGCCAATGCCAGCGCTCCTAATAAAATAATAGCCGCAGCAATCCAGCGATTACGTAAACCATCACGTATTTCTTTAAGTGCAAGCACCCATAACATTTTCATGATGGGCCATCTCCATTCATAAAATGACTATAAAGCTCATCAAGTCTGGGTGGCATAATTTGCATATCCTGAACTACGTCACCCAAACTACTGATATGACGAATAAGCGACATTTTTTCATCCATAAGGCAGGACAAGTGAAAACTCTGATTATTTACATCTGTAATACTGGCAGCCGAACCCATACGCTCAACAACACGAGAAGCCTCACCCGGTGTTACACTCACTTTTACTCGAACGGGTAGAACAGCCTGTTGATATAATTCATCTAGCGTACCACAGGCAACAACAATACCTTTTTTCAAAATAACGAAACGACTCGCCCTGCTTTCAACTTCATGCAATGCATGAGATGAAATAATTGAGGTAGCACCCTCTTTCTGAAGGTCATCAATCAGTTCATAAAAATGCTGGCGTAAAACAGGATCAAGCCCGGTTGTTGGCTCATCAAGAAAAAGTAACTGAGGATTACCCAGCATAGCCTGAGCCAGGCCTAAACGTTGACGCATGCCTTTTGAATAAGTACCGACTCGACGTTTTGCTGCATCACCCAATCCCACCAGATCTAATAGTTTTTTACACTCTGCTTTACTTGAGCCTTTTAATTGAGCATAAAAGGAAAGCACTTCATGACCTGTCATGGCTTCATAAAAAGCAACACTTTCAGGCAAGTAACCCAATGCCAGGCGCTGTGCGACTATAGCGCTAAATGCGGGAGCACGACCAAGCACTTCAATCGAGCCAGAAGTTGGACGGGTTAAACCCAACATCATTTTAATTAATGACGTTTTACCCGCTCCATTATGCCCAACCAGAACAATGCATTCGCCTGACTGAATAGATAAGTTTATATCATGCAATACGGTTTCATTTGCATAAGCTTTATGAACTGACTGAAGGGAAATAACTTCACTGGCTGACTTTAGATTAACCATTCGTTAAATCACTTTTGATAACAGAATCAACTTCAGGCGGGGCCATCAATGGCGTACTGTCCGTTACTCCGCCAGGATGTAGCCCTGGAAATTCAGACTGCGCCCATTTCAATAGTTTTACTGAAGGGCTATTTAATAATAGTTTTGCTACTGGATGACGCCAGACAATCTGATCTACCAGATCATTCGGTTTATAAACCTGATCAGCAATACCATTTGCATCAATATCAAATGCCACATTGTCACTCCAGTAATTGCCTACACCCTCTTTTGACCATTCTATATACCGAGTACCCACATATTTAACCTGTGTACGGTTATTAATAAATGCATTTGAATATATTTCATTTTTCTCTGAACCGGCGGTAAAGTGAATACCAATATCACAG
>JADGFA010000020.1 GCA_016744065.1 Gammaproteobacteria bacterium | reverse complement strand
TTTTTATACAGTGCCAACTTGAATGTTTTGTTATACATATTTTGATTCTAATATTGGCTTTAATATCTCCATTTTTATTTTTATGCCTTCTGCATCAATTTTATTCTCTTTATACAGAAAATCCCAGCGATTTATATAAAATACTGTTAACTTAAATGCTATGTAAAATTCATTTGACACTAAAGAAAACTCGATTATTATTGATATTATATTCGAAAATAACGAAGCTATAAAAAGCCATGGTTAATTACAAACATCTTCATTACTTCTGGGCAGTTGCTAAAGAGGGTGGTGTCACCCGTGCCAGCGAACGTCTGCACCTGACACCACAAACCATTAGCGGGCAACTGAGATTACTGGAAGAAAGTCTCGGGGTTGAACTCTTCACCCGGGTCGGACGTAATCTGGAATTAACTGAAAGCGGACGATTAATATTGAGTTATGCCAATGAGATTTTTTTGCTTGGTGGTGAATTAGAAGAAGTCGTACATCAGTTGCCAGAGAGCCATCCCCAGTTATTCAGGGTTGGAGTGGTTGATGTGTTGCCAAAATCCATTGCCCACCAGATTTTAAAACCGGCGTTGCAGATGCCTGAGTCGATACGCATGACCTGCCGAGAAGCAGGCCTCGATACGTTGTTAGCCGAACTGGCTGTACATCACCTTGATCTGGTTCTGGCTGACCGCCCTATTCCGTCTACTGTTAGTACACGAGGTTACAGTCACAAGCTTGGTGAATGTGCTGTGAGTTTTTTTGCTACTAAAAAATTGAAAAAATCATTAAAAGGTTCTTTCCCTCAGTGTCTTGATAGAGCGCCTATGTTGCTCCCTAGCACCGGTACGCAACTACGATCTAACATTGATAAGTGGCTGGATAAACATCGTATTCACCCACGCATGATCGCTGAGTTTGACGACAGCGCACTGATGAAAGCATTTGGAAAAGAAGGCTCAGGTGTTTTTATTGCACCTGCGGCTATTGAAAAAGAAGTTGAGTTGCAATATCAAGTTTCGGCAATTGGCCGGATCAACGAAGTTAAAGAACATTTCTACGCCATATCTATTGAACGCAGAGTCAAACACCCTGTCGTTTGTGCTGTGATGGATCAGGCGAGTGAATTATTATTTATTGATAAAAAATAACGAATTAAAGATATAAATAACATGAAGAAAAATAAGACTCAAGCAAACATCTATCACGCCCCCTGGGAAAAAAGTTTCGATAAGGTTCTCACGCCATTTGAAGAGTTTATTCACAGAGAGACGACCAGTGGTTTACTACTGATGGCTATGGCAGTGATCGCACTAATAATAGCAAACAGTCCGCTTGCGGACTCATATCTTCATATTATTCATACAATGGTCAGCATCGACATTGGTAGCTGGTCATTAGAAATGAGCCTGCATCACTGGATAAATGATGCTTTGATGGCACTGTTTTTCTTTGTTGTCGGCTTAGAATTAAAGCGTGAATTACTGGTGGGTGAACTGGCGAAACTGCGTAATGCTACGTTACCGATTGCCGCAGCGATTGGCGGCATGGTTGTGCCTGCGCTCATTTATTTTGCCATCAACCCATCGGGAGATGCGGCACTGGGCTGGGGTGTCCCCATGGCCACTGACATAGCTTTTGCCATTGGTGCACTGGCACTTCTGGCCAGTCGGGTACCCAGAGCTTTAATCACTTTTCTGGTCGCTCTGGCGATAGTCGATGACCTGGGTGCAGTTTTAGTGATAGCCATATTTTATACCGAGACTATTCAACTGATACCCCTGACGGTGGCCGGTGGTTTATTCACCGTTTTGATGGCGTTTAATATGGCTGGAATCCGCAAAACCATGCCCTATCTGATAGTTGCAGCTTTACTCTGGTATGCCTTATTACAATCTGGTGTGCATGCCACTCTGGCTGGAATTTTAGGGGCACTTACGGTACCGGCAACACCGAAGTACAATCCGGAACGTTTCAGCGAACATATTAAAGAACTCATGCAGCGCTTTGATCGAAGCCATCAGCCAGACAAAAGCATTATGACCAATGACGCTTTACGCTCTGTGGTACAAACACTGGAAAACGGTGTGCACAGTGTACAGGCCCCATTGCAGAAGCTAGAACATACCTGGCACATGCCGGTGGCCTATTTAATAATTCCGATATTTGCCCTTGCTAATGCGGGTATTCCACTGGAATTTAGTTCACTGGGTGAGTCCCTTACCCACCCCGTAATGCTCGGTGTTTCACTGGGCCTGGTGCTGGGCAAGTTCATAGGTATTACCGGTGCCTGTTGGCTAGTTCTAAAACTGGGCATAGCCGAATTACCTAAAGATACCCTCTTCACTCAGATAGCTGGTGTCTCATTACTGGCGGGAATTGGATTTACCATGTCTATTTTTGTCGCCCAACTGGGTTTTTCACATAATGAAGAGCTATTGCTAATGGCAAAAACAGGTATCCTTTTTGCCTCTCTGCTGGCGGGTATCAGCGGATATATCTGGCTTTATCTAGTGAGTGCGCCACAGGATAAAGAAGTCTAAACGAGTAAGCGCTGGGGGGAGTTCAAGCAACTGATTACCTTGCTAATCTGGCACCCCTGCGCACCTGCAACTCTGGTGCCCTGACCCGCTATAATCAATGAATGAATTACAATCAGGCACATTACTGGTCATTGCTTTGATAATAAAACGAACGCCGGGGGCCTGTTTTTATGAACGACGCATAGCTCGCTCTTCCAGAGCAACTATTCTTGCTTCGATAGGTGGATGTGATGAAAACAGGGCCATAATACCGCCTTTGTCATTAATACCAAAGGCAGCCATCTGTTCGGGCAATGGTTCAGGCACGGCCTGACCAAGACGTTTAAGTGCATTAATCATATTCTGGTGTCCAGCTAAATCTGCACCACCCGTGTCTGCAATATATTCACGTTTTCTTGAAAAATACATCACAATTGTCGATGCAAGAATAGATAAAACAACCTGCGCCACCATCACAGTCACAAAGTAACCGATGCCATGGCCGCGATCATTTTTCAAAATCACTCGATCAACAATGTGGCCGATAACCCGTGATAAAAACACAACAAACGTATTCACCACACCTTGAATCAACGCAAGTGTGACCATATCTCCATTGGCAATATGGCTCATTTCATGGCCGACAACAGCTTCAATTTCCCCTTGTGTCATATTATCCAACAGGCCTTGAGACACTGCCATTAATGCTTTATTTTTGCTGGCACCGGTAGCAAAGGCATTCATTGCAGGCGATGGGAAAATGGCCACTTCTGGCATTTTTATACCAACAATTTCTGCCTGCTTTTCAACGGTACTAATTAGCCATTTTTCAATATTGGACGTTGGATTCATAATCACAACCGCACCAGTCATGCGTTTTGCCATCCATTTGGATATCAGCAAGGAAATAAATGAACCACCAAAACCAATCACACCAGATAATATGACCAATGCCTGTATATTAAAGTCTGAGCCATTCTCCGCTAATATGCTGTCAACACCTAACAGGCTCAAAGTAATACTCAGCACAACCATAATGGCGATATTGGTCATAATAAATAACATAATTCGTTTCATTGTTTTACCTGTTTTAGTTTATAAATATAGTTGCCCTACAGTTTATAGCCTTGACAGCTCTATAACCCTAATAGCTTTATAATACGGGTAACGGTATAGCACTGTACGCTGTAATATATATATTACAGCGTACATAATCATAAGTTAATTCGAATATATACAGCATTAACATCGTATTTTACGAACTAACCGATATAAAACAGACAGAGAGTTATTGGTTTTTCTATGAAAAACATACTATTTTTTTCAAATAATCGAAAAATCCGAACTAATGATGTATAAGATTCGACTTAACCAGCTCTATCTCAATCGTTAATATGCTTATTGTAAGTAAACCTGTAATTTTTCAGAGAGATAGTTATGTTGATTCACTTTTATAAAAAAATACTTGCCACTTTCATGCAGTGGCTAGAGACGATCAATATGTTTATCGATCCAGTCCCCGCACCTGTCAGAGTACGTATTAATAAATCAGATTGCCTTCAGCAAAATCATGCTCATAAAAAACTAAGGTTAAATTGAAGCCCCTCTATTAGCAATGCTAATTAAATGGCTACAACCGTTTATGCATTTTTATTTATAAGTCATATTAAACTGGAATATTAAACATGTCTTTTAGACTACCGGGGCTTTACCTGTTGCTCCTTATATTAACTGGTTGCACGGAACCACCTTATACAAATCTAAATAATGCGCAGCTAAAAACAATGATTGAACAGGGCGTACCCGTTTATGACGTACGTCGCGTTGATGAATGGAGTCAAACAGGCGTGATCAAGGGCAGCAAACTTCTTACTATTATTGATAAAGAAGCCAGGGTAAATCCAGACTTTATGCCCAACTTTTCAAGTGCTGTAAATAAAAACAGCCCGGTCATTCTAATTTGTCGCACCGGTAACCGCACTCGAAAATTAGCAACTCATCTGATTGAAAAATTGGGCTACACCCGCATTTATAATGTGCGTGACGGCATCACCCAGTGGATTAAAGATGGGCATCCTGTGACACAGGTTCGTTTTTAAGAAAAATAAATTAGACATAGATAAAATAAATGACTAACACTCCCGAAGCTGTTACTCAAAAATCATCTGAACATAAACAACACCCACTTATTGAGTTGATGTTTAGCATTATAATTCCTTCGATTGTTTTGATGAAATTCAGTGGCGAAGATGACCTGGGCGCAACAAATGCACTGCTAGTTGCTTTATGTTTTCCTATAAGCCTGGGACTGTACGAGTTTACTAAATATAGAAAATTTAATTTTATTGCTTTGCTCGGCTTAATCAGCGTTTTGTCGACAGGTGGTATTGGTTTATTACAACTAGATAGTCAATGGTTAGCGATTAAAGAAGCATCAATACCCGCATTAATTGGAATCGCGGTACTTATTTCAACCAGAACTCGCTACCCTCTGATCAGAACGCTTATTTATAATCCGAAAGTTATGAATATCGATAGAATTAAAAAGAGATTAGATGAATTTAATAATGTGGCTCTATTTGAAGCCCACCTGTTAAAAGCCACTTACTTGCTAAGCACTACCTTTTTCTTTTCTGCAATTATGAACTACATTCTTGCCAGATGGATCGTCAAAAGCCCTGCAGGTAGTAGTGCGTTTAATGAGCAGTTAGGGCAAATGACCTTGCTGAGCTATCCTGTCATAGTCATTCCCTCCATGTTGATGATGCTAGCTATTCTCTATTACTTATGGCGCACCATTCAAGGTTTGACAAGACTCCGGCTGGAAGAGATACTTCTGCTGAAGACAAAGGCATAACAATATGTTGAATTCAACAACTTCAAAATTAACAGATAAATTCTAAACTCACACAATTCGAATTATCCGAACAATAACAAAATATTTTTCGAATTTACGGATGCATACGAATAAGTTAAATTTGTTATAAATACAAAGATCATAAACTGGAGATAGTTAGATGAAATTCAGGGCGTATCTATTTGTTATTGCATCATTTGCTTCATTGTCAGTTTTTGCAACTGAAAAAATCAGGCAAAATGACGATCTCCACTTACTTTCATCCTGTCAGTCTTTAATAGCCACATCAGAGCATGAAAATACCGAATCCTGTAAGTATTTTATTCAAGGCTTTCTTGCCAATGCTCAAGCCATTAACTCTTTAGTTAAAGATGAACAGACTAACAAAAAATATAAACCCTATCGCACTAAGGGTCGAACATTACCCAGCGGTTTTTATCATTTTTGCATACCCGTTAATGAATCGAATGAACTTGTTATAAAGACGGTTGCAAAGCAACTATCACCTCAAATTGTTAGCGTTAAAATGCTAAGAGATACCATTTTAAAGATATTTAAAACTGAATACCCGTGTAATCAACTTAGTCAAAATTAAACGATCTGAATCAACGATGTTTTTTCATTCTTTACATCATAAGACTCACTCTGGAATGCCCCGATTACGCAATTTAAAATAGCAGGGCTAACTAATGCGACATACCATTATTCTATCTCTGACTTTAGTTACTTTCTGGTTACTTAACTCAGGTCACAACACCACACTCATGCTGTCACTTGGCATGATTTCGATTGTCTTTGTTATATACATCGCCCACCGAATGGATGTAGTCGACCACGAATCTCAACCCATGCATCTCACGCTAAAACTTCCTGGCTTCTATGCATGGCTGAATAAAGAAATCATTCTCGCAAATTTCCTGGTTGTTAAACATATCTGGCTTGGCAACAAGTCTATATCTCCCGCTTTTACAACCATTACTGCCAGTCAGAAAACGGATATAGGAAAAGTTATCTACGCAAATTCTATTACGCTGACACCGGGTACCGTTACCGTAAATTTGCAAGGTGACCAATTTATGGTACACGCTTTATTACAGGAATCGATAAAAGAACTTAAAGCCGGTGAAATGGATCGCCGCGTCGCTCAACTGGAAAATTAATGCTAATAGCTGCAACCTTAGCCATTCTTATTGTCATGGTTATGGCCATCACTCGAGGGATCATGGGGCCTACGCTCTACGACCGTATCCTTGCCGTCAATATGTTTGGCACTAAGACAGTTCTGCTCATTTCACTGTTAGGTTTTGTGATGGGGCGCCCCGAGTTTCTGGATATTGCTATCGTCTACGCCCTCATTAATTTTATCAGTGTTATTGGCGTGTTGCGTTATTCAGACAGTTCAATATTTAAGCACAGCAATCAACAGAAAAAATAATGAAAAAAAATTTATAATGGATACTTTCATAAATATAAGTAGCTCAGTGTTTTTATTAACAGGCAGTTTTTTGTGCATATCGGGCGGGGTTGGTATTTTACGCTTTCCAGATTTTTATACTCGAATGCATGCGGTTGGTGTGACTGAAACTTTAGCCACTGCGATGATTTTAATCGGTTTAATGTTACACAATCCAGATTTTTTTGTGGATATTAAACTCATGATCATCCTGATCATGAGTTTATTTATTAGCCCCACAGCAAGCCATGCTCTAGCCAGCGCTGCAATGCGCAATGATTTTTCACAAAAGAATAATGAGAAACCAGACAGTGAACAGGTGAAGCCATGGAATCCCTGATTGATATAGTCTTACTGGCCTTTCTGGTAGGTATTGCCTTTGCCATTGTCTGGATGAAAGACCTGCTAGCGGTGATTATGCTATTAGGCATTTACGGTTTGTTATCAGCTAGTTTTTTTGTCGCGATGGATGCTGTTGACGTGGCATTTACAGAAGCATCCGTGGGTGCGGGGATTTCTACTCTGCTCATGCTGGTAACAATTGCCATGACAGGACGTTCAGAGCATCCGGTTCGTCATAAACCTTTTTTAGCTTTAGCTGTAGTGATTATCACCGGCAGCCTGTTGATCTATGGCACTCTGGATATGCCGTATTTTGGCTCTGCACAAGCCCCAGTTCACCAACATGTTGCACCTCGTTACATTAACGATTCTATAGAGGAAGTAGGCGTACCAAATATCGTAACTTCTGTGCTCGCAAGCTATAGAGCATTCGATACTTTTGGTGAAGTGGTCGTAATTTTTACCGCAGGCATGGGAGTATTGGCGCTTTTGTCAGTGGTGCGTCGTCCCAAAAATACAACAGGGGATAAAGCCAGAGATATTGCAAAAATTGACTTGATCAATGACTCAATGCACGAGCAACATTTAGTTCTGCGCATTGTAACCAAAATGCTGATTCCTTTTATTTTTCTCTATGCATTTTATGTACAGTTTCATGGAGATTATGGCCCAGGCGGTGGTTTTCAAGCCGGCGTGATCTTTGCCTCAGCCATTTTCCTGTATGCCATGTTGTTTGGCATGAGTACCGCACGTCGAGTGATTAATCAGTCCTTTATTCAGTTGCTAGCAGCTATCGGCGTTTTGCTATACGGCAGTGTAGGTGTTGTTTCCCTGTTAAACGGCAAAAATTTTTTTGATTACAGCGCTTTATCTGTTGACCCAATTGCAGGCCAACACCTGGGCATACTTTTAATCGAACTGGGCGTTGGCTGCACGGTTGCATCGGTTATGGTCATCATCTTTTTCAGTTTTGCAGACCGCAAAGATAACGGTCAAAACCTTGAAAGTAACGGCATAGAAAATAACCTCAAGGAAAATAACAAAAAGTAATGTTAATGGGACTCTATAACTACTGGATTGTGGTGGTGCTGATGATGGTCGGGTTTTACATCGTTATCGCTCATGGCAATCTTATTAAGAAGATTGTTGGGCTGAGCATTTTTCAGACGTCAGTTTTTATATTTTATATCAGTATGGCTAAGGTTGATGGTGGCACTGCTCCCATTTTAGCTGATGGCATAACTCAATATTCAAACCCCTTACCACACGTTTTAATTCTCACTGCAATTGTAGTTGGCATTGCCACCACCGCTTTGGGACTCGCACTGGCAGTGCGCATTAAAGAAACCTATGGAAGCATTGAAGAAGAAGAAATACAAAAAAAGGACAACCTGGATTGTTAACGCATTTGCCAGTTTTACAAGTTATTGTGCCGCTTATGGCTGCACCTTTGTGCCTGTTTCTAACACGATCACGCCTGGTATGGCTGTTCGCTTTAATGGTAAGTGGTTTAGCTTTTTTGATCAGCGCCCTTTTACTGCAGCAGGTAATGACTTCGGGCATTATTATTTACGAACTGGGGGGATGGGATGCACCCTGGGGTATTGAATATCGTATCGATCATCTTAATGCATTCCTGTTACTGATTATTTCATCGGTTAGTACTGTTGTACTACTTGCCGCTGATACCAGTATACAAAAGGAAATTCCCGCAGAAAAACATAGCTATTTTTATATTTTATACCTGTTATCTCTGGCCGGAATGCTTGGCATAGTTGCGACAGGTGATGCTTTTAATGTCTTTGTATTTCTGGAAATTTCTTCCCTGTCAGCTTACGCTTTAATCGCATTGGGCAAAGACAGACGCGCGCTCTGGGCAGCCTATCAGTATTTAATTATGGGAACCATTGGTGCCACATTTATCCTGATAGGTATAGGTTTGATGTACCAGATGACCGGCACCCTGAATATGCATGACCTTTCTATACGTCTGCCAGAGGTGGCGCATACTCGAACTGTTTTTACTGCTTTTGCCTTTGTTATTGTGGGCATCTGCCTGAAACTGGCACTGTTTCCATTGCATCTATGGCTGCCTAATGCCTATGCTTATGCGCCTTCAATAGTAACGGCATTCTTTGCGGCTACGGCAACAAAAGTTGCTATTTATTTACTTATTCGCTTTACCTTTTCAGTATTCGGGCTTTCCTTTTCTTTTACAGCCCTGCCCCTACATATTCTGTTTTTGGTGCTGGGTCTATCAGGAATATTTGCAGCCTCAATTGCGGCGATCTATCAAAAAAATGTCAAACATCTATTCGCCTACTCAAGTATCGCTCAGATCGGTTACATGATTGTTGGATTCAGCGTTAGTACAACAACCGGTTTAATGGCGACCTTATTGCACCTGTTTAATCACGCTTTAATGAAAAGCGCCCTGTTTTTAGCACTAGGTGCAGTGATGTACCGTATAGGTAGTGTTCAACTGAGTCAGTTTCAGGGTCTGGGTCGTCAAATGCCCATCACTATGGCAGCCATTGTAATAGGCGGCTTAAGTTTAATAGGGGTGCCACTCACTGTTGGCTTTGTTAGCAAGTGGTATCTGATTCTGGCGGTGATTGAAAGTGGCTGGTGGCCTGTTGCATTACTTATCCTACTAGGCTCACTTTTAGCCGTTGTTTACGTGTGGCGAATCGTTGAAATGGCTTATTTTAGGCCTCCATTAACCAGCAATGAAAACATTAAGGAAGCACCATTTTCATTGCTGGTTCCCATCTGGATACTGGTAATGGCCAACATTTATTTCGGCATAGATACGCGCCTTAGCATTGAGGTTGCACAGGCCGCATCGCAGAGTTTGTTCGGGGTGAATCCATGACTCTTTCTCTGGAATCCATGCTACAACTGAGTATTATCCTGCCCATATTAACGACGCTGGCTATTGTGGCAACAGGCAACAAACCCAACTTGCGTGAGGCTGTGACCATTATTAGCAGTTTAATACTGCTCTACCTTTCAGTTAATCTTTATCAGGGAATCAAACAGGGTGAAAGTATCAGTGTGACCTGGTGGCCGCTTTTACCCAATTTACAGATAAGCTTTAACATTGAACCGCTGGGAATGCTGTTTGCTTTAATTGCCAGCTTTCTCTGGCTAATAACCACTGTCTACTCCATCGGTTATATGCGCCACCATGAGGAACAGAATCAAACTCAATTCTATGCCTGTTTTGCTATCGCCATTGGCAGCGTGATGGGGATTGCATTTGCCGAAAACCTATTCACCCTATTTATTTTCTACGAAACACTAACCCTGTCCACCTACCCATTAGTTACCCATGCGGGTACTGAAAAGGCAAAAAAAGGCGGACGAGTTTATCTTGGAGTATTGCTGGGTACTTCAATTGTCTTTTTCCTTTTAGCCATTATCAGTACCTGGTTTGTGGCCGGCACATTAGACTTTAAACCCGGTGGCATATTTGATTCTGACGTTAATACCACCGTTGCAGGTGTAATATTGGTGCTGTTTATTTTTGGTATTGGCAAAGCCGCAATTATGCCTTTTCATCGCTGGTTACCGGCGGCAATGGTTGCACCAACACCCGTGAGTGCTCTGCTGCATGCTGTAGCCGTGGTAAAGGCTGGCGTATTCACCATATTGAAAGTATGTCTATTTATCTTTGGCATTGATTTGTTATCGATACTGCCAACCACGCAGTTCTTACTCTATCTAGCAGGTGCATCTGTATTACTGGCCTCACTGGTGGCTATGCGCCAGGACAATTTAAAAGCCAGACTGGCATACTCAACCATAAGCCAACTGGGCTATATCACTATTGGCGCATTGTTGGCGACATCGGCGGGCGTTATTGGTAGCTCAATGCATATTGCCACACATGCTTTTGGCAAGATCACCCTGTTTTTCTGTGCAGGTGCCATTCTGGTCACAGCACATAAATCAAAAATAAGTGAAATGCGTGGCCTTGGCCTGCAAATGCCAATTACCATGGCGGCATTTTTTATTGCCAGCCTCAGCATCATTGGTGTCCCCCCCGCCGGGGGAATCTGGAGCAAGTGGTTTCTGCTAATGGGTACTCTGGAAACTGAGCAATGGATTCTTATGGTGGTACTTATGATCAGCTCTTTGCTGAATATTGCTTATCTATTACCCATACCTTTTCATGCCTTTTTCTCTAAAAATAATATTCCATTTGCGAATACAGGCACCAAGATAAAAGAAGCTCCACTAGCATCATTAATTGCATTGAGTATTACCACTGTGGGTTGCGTGGTTCTTTTTGTATATCCACAACCGTTATATGAATTGGCTAAGGCCATTTTGGCAACCCCGGAGTAACTCATGGAAAATAAAAAAAAATATCTTTTTGATAATCCTAAAAATATAAAACGACTTTTGTATTTTCTCTATGGGAGTTGTGTACTTCTTTTTGTATTGGACTTTGTTATCCATCGTCACGTCATGCACAACTGGGAAAACCTTTGGGGATTCTATCCGCTTTATGGTTTTGTTGGCTGCGTTGTGCTGGTGTTAATCGCCACATGGATGCGTACTTTTCTTATGCGCTCGGAAGATTATTATGCCAATGAAGGCAAAGCAGATATTGGTGAAAAACTCAGTAGTGTTGATAAAAAACAAAATGACGAAATAGGTAGACCCGATGTGGATGCCTGAGATCCCCCCTTTTCTGCCTTTCTTTATAGGCGCACTAATTGTCCTGTTCACCCGAGGTATTTTGCGCAATGTGATTATGCTAGCAATACCTGTACTGAGTGCCCTCCACCTCTGGGGAGTAGCTGAAGGAATCCATTTACATTTCACTTTTCTAGATTATCAACTAACGCCTTACCGTGTTGATAAGCTGAGCCTCATGTTCGGTTACGTTTTTCACCTCGCCGCATTTATTGCCATTATCTACTCCCTGCACGTTCGCGACACAATGCAACAAATGGCTGCTATGTTGTATGCAGGCAGTGGCCTGGGGGCTGTTTTTGCGGGTGATTTATTAACGTTATTTGTCTTCTGGGAATTACTGGCATTTACCTCAGTATTTCTTATCTGGGCGCGCAGAACTAAAAGCTCTTATGTTGCTGGTATGCGCTACCTCATTATTCAAGTTTTATCCGGTGTCATTCTTCTTGCAGGCGCACTATTTTATGCCTCCGAAAACAACACTTTAGAGTTCGGTCACATAGGTCTAGAGGGTGTTTCAGGGTGGTTGATCTTTATCGCCTTTGGCATTAAGTGTGCATTTCCTATGGCCCACAACTGGCTCACTGATGCATACCCTGAAGCCACTGTTACAGGCACTGTTTTTCTCAGCGCGTTTACTACCAAAGTAGCCGTTTATGCATTAGCTCGTGGGTACCCTGGCACAGAGTTGCTGGTTTATATTGGCGCAGCTATGACCTGCTTCCCGATATTTTTTGCAGTAATAGAAAACGATCTACGCCGGGTGCTGGCCTATAGCCTTATCAATCAGGTTGGGTTTATGGTTGTCGGTATCGGTATTGGAACCGCTCTCGCGCTTAATGGCGCAATTTCACATGCTTTTAATGATGTCATTTTTAAAGGTTTGTTATTTATGTCAATGGGAGCCGTGCTGCATATGACAGGGCGCATCAATGGCTCTGACCTTGGTGGCTTATATAAAACCATGCCTAAGACCACAGTGCTGTGCATTGTAGGGGCTGCATCTATATCGGCTTTCCCTTTATTCAGTGGTTTCGTGAGCAAATCAATGGTGATGTCCGCTGCCCTGGAAAATGGTTATGACTGGATATGGCTAATGCTGTTATTTGCCTCAGCAGGGGTTTTTCATCATGCGGGTATTAAAATCCCCTACTTTGCTTTCTTCGCTCACGACTCAGGCATCCGCGCAAGTGATCCACCCAACAACATGTTATTAGCAATGCTGATAGCTGCCGTTCTTTGTATTGCGATTGGGGTCTATCCATCAGCCCTGTACTCTTTGTTACCTTACAACACGAGTTACAACCCTTATGATGCAACCCACGTACTAGCACAGACTCAGTTGCTGTTCTTCTCTGCGCTGGCTTTTGTCTGGCTTAATCTCAAAGGAATGTATCCCCCCGAATTACGTTCTACAAATCTAGATTTTGACTGGATTTATCGCCGTGTATTGCCCAACACATTACAACAAATGTTTTCCGTTATATGGCAGGTAGACAGTGCTTTACGTCAGGCATTTCTCATAAGGTTAAATCAGTGTCTGTCATTTCTTTCTAAAAGACATGAGGGAATCTGTGGTTTACTTTCACGCACATATCCAGCAGGCAGTATGGTTATGTGGGTTGCTGTGATTCTTGCTAGTTATTTATTTCTAAGTTTTATTCGTTAAACGTTTTTGACGTAAAAAAAGTGAAACTATCTATATATAGCCTTAGTAAACTTTTGACGTCTATAGCGACTTGATGCTCTGTAGAATAGTGTTTATTACATTAATACTATCCAGATATGTTTCGCCTGTCTAAAGAGTAAAACCAAGTCGTTTTGCTTCTGCAACACAATGAGAGCGATTATCAGCCTCAAATAAATTCATTAATAATGAGATATGTGTTTTTACTGTACTTTCCGAAATATTCATCAGTGCAGCAATCTCCTGGTTGCTTAATCCCTTAGAAATCATGAGCAAAGCTTCTTGCTGCCGCTCACTGATGTTCTCCTGGATGTATTTTTTTTCGATAAAGATCCCTTCTCTGTAATTTTTTAACGACTGAGCCTGTTGTTTGTCAAGATAGACGCCCCCTCTCTCAATCGTTTGCATACATTTTTTAAAAACATCCGTATTAAATTGCTTAGAAATAAAACCATTGGCATGAAGTTCTAACGCAGCATGTATTGTTTCAGGGTTTTCATCACTTGAGACAACAATAACATTAGCTAAAACTTTAAGTTCTAAAAACTGTTTTAATAATTCAAGTCCAGAAACATCAGGTAAATTGATATCTAAAAAAATCCAGTCAAAACCAATTGATCTATGTAGCTGCTTTAACGTTTCATCACCATTTACACAAGTAACTATATTTGAGTTTGGCAATACATTTCTGATAAATGATGTAATGCCATCAACAAAAACTGGATGATCATCTATTACTAAAATATTTTTCATTATTTACTCATCAACATTAATAACTATAAGCCTATTGCTTTAACAATATATTAATTACTTTTTTTAACAACTGTGCTTTTACTGGCTTATGCAATATATATAAATTTTGTTTATTAATTTTTTCTAATAACTCAGGGTCTGTATCACCTGAAATCAGTAATGAAGGAATAGTTTTTCCTATTCTATTATTAATTAAAGACAATCCTTCAAGCCCTGTTTCTTTGCTCTTTAAGCGATAATCAGAAATAATTAAATCAGGTTCATACTGACTGCTTTCAATCAAACACAAAGCCTCCTCTATTGAGGATACACCTTGTACTCTAGCTCCCCAATTTGTCAATATCAGCGACATTGCATTAACAATGTCTTGCTCATCATCGATGAGGAGTATTTGAGTGTTATCTATTTGATTATAGTTAATATCAGTATCAACGCTAATCACTTTAGGCTCATCACCACGTGCCAACGTTACTTTAAACTCAGAACCTTTTAACAATTTTGAGGTGACGTCAACCTTATGATTTAATAACTCACACAAGCGAGACACCAGGGCCAAACCCAGGCCAATGCCTTTATTCCTGTCTCTTGCCTGGTTACCAACTTGTTCATATTCCTCAAATATTCTTTCAAACTGGGTAGCATCTATACCAATACCCGTATCTGCTATAATAATTTCAACATCATCCAGCCTGTTTTTAACACTGATGGATATGCATCCTTTTTCTGTAAATTTTAATGCATTACTTAGTAGGTTGCTCAGAATTCGCTGTAGCAAAATAGGGTCACTAATGACGGTACAGTCTTCCACCTCCACTTTAAATAACAAGCCCTTTTGTTGCGCCAAAATTCGATACTCTTCAAATAAATTAGCACTTAATTCATTTAAATTTTGATGACTTAAATTGACTTTTAAAGTACCCGCATCTAACTGAGAAATTTCTAATAGTGCATTAAACAGTTTATTTAATGCACTATTAGATTGAGTTATTTTATTCACTAGATTTTTTAATTCATCCTGATCTAGCTTTTTATCTTCTAAACGTAAGCTTAACACTTCGAGCAACATGCTTTGCACGTGCAAAGGCTGGCGCAAATCATGACTTGCTGAAGCCATAAATTTTGACTTTGCTAAATTTGCTTTTTCGGCATGCTCTTTTGCTAGATTAACCTCTTTTAATAGCTCTGTATTTTTTAAATCAAGAGTAATTGAATGCTCTATTTTTTTAGATAAATTACGTCCAAAATAAATAAAAGCGGTACAGTAAATAGACAGCATCATTGCCATAGACCAGCTACTTAAATAAAGCATTTTAATAACGAGTGTTAAAAACATACTTATGGCATAAATCATCCATACTGGAAAGCGTACAGATAAACTGGGCATCGAACCAGATACCAGCCCTAAATAGATAGCTGATATAAACAGAAAAAGCTCAATATTATTGACATCATAATACTCCCAAACAATGACACCCCAATGCAATGCGGACATGACTAATAACAATGTAACCGTATGCTCTAATTGAGACCCTGTTAATTGCTTATTTTGAGCTTTATTTTGTAGCCCTAAGACTAAAGGCCTTAATGCGACCAAACCATAACCCACTATAAGCCAGGGCAATACAAAAAGGCTCTGAGTCATTGACCAGATAACGGCAGCAGCAATGCTTAATATAAAAACATTGGATAAACCCGTCACTCGGAACTGCTTTAGTAATAAAGCAATTTGAGCCTCATGGACTTTTTGTTGATTTGAAAGATCTGCCATTTATCTATTTTCCATTCGATGGGATAGGTATAAGTAAGATCTCATACCCACCCTCTTCTTTTATAAAAGAATATTTTGCAATATTAATCCTAACAGCCCACCTGAAAAAACCGTATAACTAAATGTCGTTTTAATACTTGTTTCTGAAATCCCATCATTATTCGTATCTTCTTCAAACAGACTGCTTTGCTGACGTCCATCCACAAAAACGAATGTTTGCATTGATGTGAGGTCTATATCACCATCGCCATTACTGTCTTTTTCAAAGGCATTTGTTAGCTGATTTCCATCACTATCAAACGTTCGAGTGTTGCTACTTTTAGAGCTAAAACCATCGATCAAAGGGCTGCCATCTGTTGTTCTGTTTTTTTTGCTAACAAGCCCAAAATCATTATATTCGAATTCATCTAAAAAAGTTCTATCGACAGTGCCATCATTATCAGAATCAACCTCTTCAAAAATACGTACTTGTTGATTTTTAGAATTATAAAAAAATGTTTTAACTCTTTTTCGATAAGGTCTTGTTATATCAACATCAAGACTGGTTAATTCAAGTGCTTCAGTTAATATTTGGTTATTAGCATTATAAGTAAAAACACGTGATGTAATATCATCAGGCCCATCATTACTCGTGGTATTATCAAGCTCTCTTAGTTCTGTTAACTTATTTCCATTGGTATCATAAGTCAATGTTGTTACTTCTGTTGTTTCTGGTGTACCGTCAGCGTCATTATCTCGATTTCTCGTCATACTGGTTAATTCACCACCCGTATTAAAGGCTTTAGTTGTCGTCAAGATAGTATCCACCACATCATCAACAGGGCTATCTATCTCTAATCTAAAGGTTAACTCTCTTCCAGCATTATCAAAGGTTCGTGTTTCAACCTCTGAACTCTCTAACACATCACCTAAAACAGGGTTAACTGTCGCCCTAAGAGTTGTTTTTCGAATATTATTATCCTTGTCATCATAGTTAAACGTTGTGGTTATACGCTCATCTATATCACCATCACCATCAAAATCTGTATTTTGAACAGACCCTGTTTGATTTCCATTCACATCATACGTGTTATTACTGGTATTAGAATTAGTGATGTCCTGACCACCAAAGCCATCAAAATCAAATAAACCCTCAATTTGTGTCACCAATCCCTGGGCATTAAACGTAATATTACTTATCTGCTCAAAATTACCATCGTTATCTGAATCAAACTGTCTGTTTGTTGAGCGACCATTGGTATCATAGTGTTGGTTGGTCACTTCATTAATCGAACCATCATTTCCTGTATCGACTTCTATTTTAGTAACTAAACTAACAGGAATGTTAATATTTAAAGAGCCAATAACATGCGTTAATGCCGTTGCTAATGATTTTTGCTGTTTAATACCAAACTGTTTAACAAACGGGTTAAACTCTTTAAAAGAAAAACTGTTTTTATTGTGATCAAAACTTAGAGAGGCATTACTTAAAGCCGCTTCCCAACCCGTCAAATCAATCCCATTTTCAGGATTACCATCCTGATCTAATGACGTTAGAAATACTGCTATATTTATTACTCTGTCATAGTCATTTACTTCTGAAACACTTCTTAATATTGCAAGTACTTCGGCTTCTGTTGTTGGTACTGCTAGTTGAAACAAATCAAATGGCGTCACCTGAGCAGAGCCTGATACGCTTCCTAACGTAATACCACCTACCGAAAAAGTGACTGTTTCGCCTTCTTTATATGTAAACTCACCCGCATCATTCGTTAAGCCTGACTGGCTCGTTGTTTCATAATGCAATCCTTCAACAGCACTATCCAAAAAAACACCTGTTTGGACACCATTTCCACTGCCACCACATGCTATTAAGGTACTGCATAATGCAGCTATTGAGGTATTTTTTAAGTTAGAAATTGAATATTGCATTAAATTAATCCTTTTTTAGTTTAAATTTAATGCAACTGTACTTTAAGCCCAACAAAGCGGCCTCATACTAAAGTACTGTTGGTGACAGTTATTTGGGGTTAGAGTAAAGAAGCTAAAGAATTCCACAATAAATACTAAAATGACACAACAACCACTAAAGCTATTAACCAGAGATGTTTTTGATAGAAACTACCTTTGCATTAGGCGCTCATTAACACTCTTAATTTCTCGTTTCCAGATTACTTATAAGCCTGATTATTACTCATTGTCATCAGAATGTCGTAGGTGCTCCCAATCAAGCTCTCTAATACGTGGATCTTCAATTGATTGGGTTATATTTCCCTTAACATCCTACAAGCTCAGGTTAATTGAATAAAGAAATTAGAATATGAATAATCAAGTACCAAAATGATGACATTGACTTAGTAAAAAATGAGATCAACCTCTGAATCGGAGATAGAGAGGATATTATCTAATATCAATCCGTATTTTAAGATAAAACTTAAGCCTTTATCTACTGCGTGAAGTCTTATTATTAACTATATAGATTAAATGGTTGTACACATGTCTCTGGCATTGCTGGCTTTCATTAGATAGCCGCAACTTTAAGACTAGCTTTTTTAAACTGAAACAATTAATTTAGTTTCAATATTAAACTTTTTAATTTTATCAAATCCATTTTTTATTTCTATAGTATTGCAACCTATAACCCTAGCATACTCTTTTTTTGTGGCTACTCTGGTTGATATTATATTAAGATGAGGACATATTGAACACCCAACACCATAAGCACCTGGCTCATTATTTTTAACTATTATTTTGTTTAGGTGCTTAGCCTCCCCTACAAAATCATCTTCAAAATTAACGTGATTTTTACTGTTTGTTATAATTTGAGAAGAATCAATTGAGAGAGTAAAAACCACCAGCAAACGATCTTTCATAATGTTTTTACTTCCAAAATAACTGCCTCCTTTAATAAAAATCCATCTGGCTTTATTACTAACCCTTGGAGCTTTTTTAGTTTTATCATATTCCGTATACGTTAGTGTATTATGCTCTAGTGCCTTCATAAGATCATATGATCCATTCTTTATCCAACGGTAAAATATAGTTTCACTCATTAGTCGTCTCCTTTTATAAATATTTTATTTTTAACTATTCTTATTTTATTCCAATCTTACTTCTACGACTTCCAAATTACTGGCAACTGTTGCCCAGACCAACCCCAGATTATTAAGATACTGGTAACTTTACCAGAAAACTCTTCAAAATAAATATATAATCTTTACGCATTATCATAATTAAAAGGCAAATCTTTTTTGATCAAAACTTATTCTCATACATATTCGCCAATATGTTTAGGCGCGGACAATTGATGACACTTAAATTCAATTAATGCATCTTCACCTATTAAAGAGCCATAGATCCATAGTGAGGTTGAGTTATTGATTACGTGAAAGCTCGTATATTCGTTACTGTTCCGTGTATGCTGATACTTTAGTACTTACTGTGGTGAACCCTAATCCATATAGATAACTTAATTTTAAGGAAAATGACAAAAAATAAAATACGATATGTTCCATATATCGTCGCCAGAATCGCTGTTGATCAACCTGCCAATAGTACTTCGAATGAGAATTCATTCACGAGTGTAATTAAGATACAGATTTATTTCCTTGACATCTATACTATATTATCTAATATATAGCCATATGGCTATACAAAATACTAATTCACTAGATAAGACATTTCACGCTTTAGGGGATGAGTCTCGGCGTAAAATTTTGGCGATGATTAGTCAGAAACAACGCTGCACAGCGGGAGAACTCGTTAAATTATTTAGCTTTTCTCAACCCACTGTTTCCAGGCACTTGAAGGTTCTTGAAAATGCAGGATTAGTTACTCGACATATCGAAGGCCGACATCATGTTTTTGCTTTAGGTGTAAATGGATTAAAAGAAGCAGATGGCTGGATCAATCGTCACCTTGTTTATTGGGAAAATAGCCTGGATAGACTGGGGCAATTTTTAGATTCTGATGAGAAATAATCCAAATGAGCGCGATTAACAACAAAATAGAACCTATCGTTATAGAAAGGATATACAAGCACCCTGTCAAAAAGGTATTCGATGCATTTTCTCACAAAGCAGCATTTGAACAATGGGTCGCACCATCTAATGAAATTAATACGAATATATTGATACATGAATTTAAAATTGGTGGACAGTACAGAATAGAATTTACTGTACCTGAGGTTGGAACTTTATTTCTAGCAGGTGAATACGTACATATCGAACGTCATAAGCAAATTTGCTTCACCTGGGTTTGGGAAAAGCCAGATATACATGCGGGTATTAATTCTCTAGTTACGGCTGATTTTTTAGATCATGGGGAATATACCAGGCTCATCATTACACATGAGAACCTTTCAATGTTACAGGTAGTCGAACGACACACCCAGGGATGGAATGGCGCTTTACGACGCCTCGATAACTTTCTTATCAAGTTATCAAACAAACAGGACTAAATTATGAATTATTTACCTATTACTTCAATGATTGCAGCAACACTTGCATTCCTCATGTTCGGATTATCACTAATGGTTTCTATGGGGCGGATTAATTTAGGAAAGGCTGAAGGTGATGTCGCTAAATACCCAATTCATGATGGAAACAACGAGAATTTAAAACGACGTATTGGTAGTTTCAGTAATTTTACTGAATATGCACCTATGTGTCTTATTATGCTTGCCTTAATTGAAGCCAGTGGTGCGTCCCCTACTTTAATTTGGTCACTAGGAATTTCTTTTGTCGTAGGCAGAGTGTTACATGTGGCTGGCATGTTAATCAATCCCCATTACCCTTTACCAAGAATTACTGGAATGCTTGCAACGTATGCAGCACTGCTTATTCCAGCAGGATGGCTCTTTCTGCATTAAGGCTAAAGATAATTTTTAATAGCTAAATACTTTATATCTGTTTAATACGGCCGTAAATTAATCCAAGTATGCTACCCGTTAAAACAAACTGAATGCTTTGAAACATCAAGTTATAAAGTAAGTAGGTAGATATTGGATTGATATCTATTTTTGCTGCCATCGCGAACCCCATCACTGAATATACAATTGCGCCCATGATCAGACTAAACTTAATCCCCTGTATAACGGGATGTCCATCTCGGTAATAAACAGGATAGAGGTAAGCAATAATAACCCCCTGAAACAACATGGAAAGCATGCCTAATACAATATCAGGTTCAGGTCTTGTATAAGCACCCATCCCAGAATATAAGTCATGAAACCAGATCATATGCCAGGGATATGCAATCAACATCGTTATCCCGATATACGAAACTGTAGCAAGAATAACTTTTTTGATATTCATCTAATTTACATTTCCATCATTTCAGAAACGACCATCGTGCCACCGTAATTAACATGTGGACTTGATTCGAACATTTTCACTGCAGTTTCTAAATTATCAGCGTTTAAGATTGAATAACCAATCATGGGATCAACACCAGCACCTTCTGTAATACCGCTTGTATTAACACTTTTAGACTGACCTAGTGGTGTGCCCCGGTTAACCAGTGACTCACCCAGACCTTCTGCCCAGGCTTCCCATTTAACCATATGTTCAGCACCTTCCTCAGGGCTTTCAGGCATTTTTCCACCGTGATAGGCAAGCATAAAATTTAGCATTTGTTTTTCCTCTTTAATTAATTATCTACAGGCACTTGCATAATGAAAGTAGAATAATACTAGGCCTTCTACTTGCCTTTTGCAAGTGTTAGTATGGTGTAATGAAAACTAAATCTAAAAAATACCGATCCCACTGCCCAATTAACTTTGCTCAGGAAACATTTGGTGACAAGTGGAGTCTACTGATCATACGAGATCTGATGTTCAAGAATAAAAAGTACTATGGTGAGTTTCTACTTTCAGATGAAAAAATATCGACTAATATTTTAGCTGATCGTTTAGAAAAATTAGAAAATGCAGGCCTCATTTCAAAAACAATTGATGAGGAGAATAATTCTAGAAAAATATATAGCCTTACATCGAAAGGGCTCGATCTTATGCCAATGTTAATTGAAATGATTGCATGGGGTGCAAAATACGATCAAGACACAGCCACGCCAAAATCTTTTATTCAGCAATATAACAAAGATAAAGATAGGCTTATTCGTGAACTTTTAAAACGCCTTAAAAACAATAAAATTTAAATACGTATGGTCTATTGTTCAGCTAGTTTTTTTAGTGCTTTATTCATAGAATTTAACATAGGCGGTACCCCTTTTTTCATTTGACCACTAAATAACGGTGCGAGTATCCCTTTAAATGTTTCTGTATGAATTACTTTCGTACCCGTGCTAGTTTCTTTCAGTTCAATTATCTTATCATTGGTGAAAATAAAGCTCGACATCATATGAGCGCGCCAATGAAAGTAATTAGGTTCATCTAATTTTATAATTTCTGGATTATATTTTGGACCATCCGTACCTTCATCTTTTCCTGCCATTGTTATACTTAGCGTTGACCCAGTTGAAGCATAACCCTGAGAATAATTTATGGTAGGACTCCATTCATGCCATTTGTTAATGTCTGTTATGATGCCCCAGACTTTAGATGGCGATGCTGAAATTTCTATTTCAGTTTTTATTGTTTGCATATTTCTTCCTTCTATTACCAGGTAAATGATACTGATACATATTAAGACACTAATTATTATGAATATTTTTTTCATATTTTTGGTTTAACTCTGCTTTTGTAATGTTGTTATTCAATTTAATTTTATAAAGATTCCAGATAACAATGAAGTTGTTCCATACCTGCTCCCCAACCATTTCCATGATCAGATCGCGTGGCTTCAAACGCTTTAAGTTCTTCTTCAGTGGGGTTTCGTGGCTCCCAGAGAAAAGTTAGTTTAGTTTTATTGCTAGAAACCTCTTCAAAGAATAAGCTAGCAAGCATATCCTTTGGCCAATTAGGAATATGATCCATGGAAACAATATCCCCATTTTCATTGGAAAAATATTGTAAAAAAACAAGTTTTTCAGGTGATAATACTTCTTCATATTTAGTGTAAAGCCACATCTCATGTCCGTTTGGCATAGTAACTTTATGCAATGAAGTACCACCATCAATGATATTCGCAGATACAAATTCGCACTTACAACCCACCATTGGGAACATCCAGTTTTTAAGGTGCTTTGTTTGAGTCCAGGCATCAAAAACAAGCTGTCTTGGTGCATTAAATTCTCGAATTATCTTTGAAGCTATTATTTTATCAGTGCTCACTGTCTATTCCCTTTACTTGAATTTGATTTAAATAGTTATCTAATTGGTCCATGGTACTACCCCAATATTTTTCGAATTGATGCATCCACTCTTGAATGGGACGTAATTCATCTGGTTGAATTCGATAATATCTAAACCGCCCTTCTTTTCTCTCAGAAACAATTTTAACCTTCTTTAATACACCTAAATGTTTCGATACAGTCGGCTGGGACCAGTCAAAAATGTCAACCAGCTCATTAACAGTCATTTCTTTAATGACAAGTTGCTCGATTAATAACCTGCGCTTAGGCTCACCTATTGCGCTGAATACATCGTGTGTTGTTTTTAATCTGGACATTAATCTATCATATTCCTATATCGGAATATGTCAATAATAAATTATAATTAAATTGCCTTACAACTTAATTGACTCAACATGAAGGCATAGATTACATAAAACTGTCAAATCAATCTAATGCTTAAAGCACCATACCTTCCAGGTAACAAACTATTTATATAGATTTCATTGCTGCTTTATACTTCTATTTCTTCAAGTATGGTATATCGAATCTCACTAAATGCTTTCTCTCGTACAGGAATGAGTTTGATGTATTCAGGATCGGAAAATAAATTATCAATTGATTGTTGATCTGGAAACGAATAGAGAATAGCAACTTGCAGTGCATGCCCATGGTCAAGGGCACTGGATGTTTTGAATGTTTTAACTGGTTTTCCACCATAACTTGCTGTAATTGGACCTGCTTTTTGTATGTACTCAGCTTTATCCGTTTCTCGACTGGGTGAGCTCGAAACTTCAACCCATAGATAAGTATTTGTCTTATTTGTTATATTGCTCATTTTATTATTTCCTAGATTTTGTAATAAAGATGAATTATCTGCAATACTTATAAACAAGTAAAACTAGTAAAATTACTTTTTTACTATAATAATACTTGTGATAATTATTTAAATAATTAAGGAAATGTCATGGATTTCAACAAAGCAAAAACATTTATAGAGGTCGTTGATTCCGGTAGTGTTACAAAAGCAGCAATTAAACTCTTTCGAACGCAACAAGCAATATCACTACAGCTTAAGTCGTTAGAAGAAGAGCTGGAACTGATACTTTTTGACCGTAATGGCCCAAAAATAGTACTTACTCGACAGGGAGAGACGCTCTACAAAGAGTTTAAGTCAGCCTTCCTGCAAATGGAAAACTCGGTTTATCACATGAAATCGGATAAAACATCAGCAACAGGAACAATAAGACTTGGCCTGTGGATGGAGCAAAGTACTGGATACCTGCCCTATATTGTTACTGCCTTTAAACAACAATTCCCCAGGGTTAAATTTGAGGTATTACTCGGTATTGATGTTGAACTTGAAAAAGCCTTACTTAATAATGAAATAGATTTTGGTTTTTTTGTTTATGTGAATAACCGTAAATTAATCAATACTCAACCAGTACTGCGTCGTAAGCTTATATTAGTTACATCAAACGAGTATCTTCTTAAAAGAAAGCGCATAAGAACCATAGAAGACACACTACCCCTGGACCTTGTTGATTATTCACAAGATTATGCATCTTATAGTATATGGGTTAAAGAAAATGCACGCTGGCTATTTGCCGAAGCTAAAAAGAAGATTCCAACTGTTTCTGTAAAGAATGACCTGGTGCTAAAAGAGTTAGTCAGGCAGGGCCATGGCATGGCACTTATACCTGAAGAAATAGTAAAAGATGAGCTATCAACAGGCGCCATGATCCAATTGCTGCCGAAAAAAAGTAAAGCTGTTACGTTAACAATTGATGTAGGATACAAGAAACAACGTACAAAGAGTTACTTACATGATGAATTTTTAAAATTGATTATCAGTAAAAATAATTTATGGATGTAGTATTAACTCCAGAAAACGCGATGAGTATTCCAATTGGAATAGCGTGTTTGGGAGTATAGTTCTAAAATATAGAATCGATAATTTCAAGCTTTATCTTAATAGGGATATCTTTGTTTAGATTGAATTGATTCATATACTGAACCAGTTTTTTCCTTAAGACCATGTGATCTTTCTTTAAATTAATCCTCTGTTAACCAAATTTCATTCATACTTATATAGTCTTATTTTTATTTAATGCCGCGCATAAGATTTTTGATATTAACTTTCTCAGGTAAAAAGGCTGCTTTCATAACTGAAATCGTTTTTTCAGGTTTTGCATCACCACACATAAACACATCAAACGCAGCATAACCTTTTTCAGGCCAGGTGTGCACACTGATATGTGACTCTGCTAATACCGCGACCCCAGATATGCCACCTGTGGATGTAAAGTGGTGTAAATGAATATGTAATAAATGAGCGCCCGCTTGCTTTACACACGCACGTAACACCTTTTCCATTAAAGCTAAATCATCAAGATAACGCGCGCCCCATAAATCGATTATGATATGCTCTCCTGCAAACACCACGCCTTCTCGTTCCATAAAATGATCTGTTGCTTCATGGCTGATTTTTTTCTGCTGATGAACCGGCCATTGCTGATCACTTGTATCCATATGTGAAATATTATTAGCATGTTCTGTCTTCATTTATTCAACCTTCCAGCTGTAATCTAAATATTGTGTGACGAGACAAGGTTGCATAATGGTGTTAATGCAATGTGATTCAGACGTTAATTCACCTTTTCCAAATGCAAACGACGCCATCATTAATTCCGGTGTTATAAAATCTGTGCTCACAGGAAATTCTGTTAAATTAGCTAGTGTTGCTTTCACCGTGTCTGGTGTCGAGGGGTTTTTCCAGGCAAGGTAATAACCCCAGTCACCAAATGATGGAACATTTTGCCTATATGGTAGCGATGATAACCCGGCAGCCTCAAGTGTATGACCAATAGTTAGAAATGCTTCTTTTGCATGGTAGGGTGAGGTTGATTGAATCGCAACATACGCATAAGGCGACATGTGTTGTTTTAAATGGCGATAAAATTGTTTGCTGTATAACTTGCTGAGCTCTACTGATGAAGGGTCGGGGAAATCAATGATCACCACATCCCATAGTTTATTGGCTTGTTTTTTAATGAAAAGATCGGCATCTATATTATAAATATGAAGTGAAGCAACCCATTGAGTGTCAGCTATCCCCTCTTTTGTTGCATTATTCGTCTCCATGTACAGACCTTTAACATTTACGCTTTCAATACCTTCTGCATCCTGTACAAAAAGTCGAGCATCCTTAAATGCATCGTTATTTAGTTTTCTTAAATAGTCATTCCTGGAAGCAATTTTTACCATCTCGGGATCGAGGTCAACCAGGGTGATAGACTCAACCCCTTGATATTTTAATACTTCACGCAGAGCCAGGCCATCACCTCCGCCTAAAATCAGTACATGCTTTATATTAGGTGATAGTGTCATAACCGGGTGTACTAACAGGTCGTGATATCGTTTTTCATCTAATGATGAAAACTGGGTATTGCCATTTATGTATAATCGAATGTCATCAATGGACTTATTTTCAGTAATGACAAGGTGCTGATATTTCGTTGTGGTTTTAAATACAATAGGGTCTTCATAAAATTGCTGCTCAAACAAATTACTTAACTCTCTATTATTCAATACCCCAGCCACTAATGCTGTTATTGTTAATGCTGCTGCACTTATTGGTATAAAACGGTGTTTAATCACCTGCGTGTACATAAAGTATAGAATAGTGAGTAAAGCTACGAAAAAGTTAAATCCTGCAACAATAAAACTGATTTCTGTTAAAGGGTAATGTTTTAATAAATAGTTAACCCAGATAAGCGCGCCAATAAAAGCGCCAATGTAATCCATTGCATATACAAGTGTTAAATTTGTCTTTAAGTTAATTTTATTCTGCTCGATGATGCGCATCACAATCGGAATTTCAAAGCCTATTAAAAAACCGATAGCCAGGACAAAGAAGTAATGCACGAGGTAGAAATGATCTTCCATGTATCCATAAGCAGTGTAAATCACCAGGGGTGCAAACCCACCGAGCAATGCCATAAGCACTTCAACGGTAATGAACTTATAGATCAGATTATCATCTGACATTTTGCTTTGAACAAAACCTGATACCCCCATCATAAACATCATGCAGGCAATCACGATAGAAAACTGTTCTATCGAATTACCTAAAATATAAGTTGTAATTGTCGCGAGTACATATTCATTCACCAGGCCACTGGCACCAGTTGAGAACATGCAAAATGCGAGCAATACAGGTAAGTAACGCGGTGTACTCATTTAGAGAATAGCCATACCAAGTATCAGTGCCATACTCACTTTCGCCAGTGATAACTGAACCGCAGCAACACGTTGATCATTTATAATAATGTCAGTTACCGTTGTCGATGTGATGAGCAACTTATCAATGAGTATTTCAAAAATATACAACATGACCATACCCGCAGCTGCGGCCACTAGGTATTCAATAAGTGCATCCACAGGCGGCTTTACATTGCCATTACCAATAATTGCACTTTGTAAAATCAATCCATAAGCAATGATTTTTCCAGATAAATAAATACCTGCTGATAAATTTTTATCCAGAACACATGCAACAGGATTAATTTTACGTGCTAATACTTTTTCATAAATCAACACCAGTAAAACTAATGTAATCTGTCCGGCAATAAAATAAACTATCGACGACAATATACCTCCATCATCACCCTTTATACTTGCAAAGGCTAATATACCGGTCATTACGAGTGTGCCAAATTCAACTAACCCAATGGCAATATTTCCTTGCTTTAACTCTTCAGTATTGTTTGCTTTAGGTAGAACCGCTTTATCGGTAATAAAAAGTGAAACTAGCATAAAGCCAATGGCTAACAAACCATAGAGTACAGTACCGATAAGGTCGTTGATTAAGTCAGGATGACTATTACCTGACATCACGCCAATCATTGCTATGGCCAGGCCAAGCTGTGCTCCTGATCGACGTAAGCCAACAGCCATGTTACCTTCCGCGATTTGATCATCTGCTGAGTAATGACTTGCAGATCGTATATTTAAAATATATTTCATTACAGTTGCTAACATTAAATAGACTAATGCGTATAAAATGTAGTACACATACTGTTCGATATTCATTGAACTTCCTCGTTATAAAATTAAGTTATTTTCCGCCGCCAGCTGCACCGCGACTTCGTGTCGAAGCCCCAGCTCCACGGATAGATGAATTAGTTTTTGATGAGCGATCTGATTTACTTGACCTCACTTCACCTGGATTTCGTTTTGCATAATCACTATTCTGATAACGTGAATTGCTATAAGTGTAAGCCCCATAGGTTCCATATCCCTGATTCCGACCATAATAAGGTTTCCCGCGCGCTCGATTATTATAGGAAGACCAGTCACCATAGCTGTATCGACGAGAATGGCCAAGTCCACCAAACATGCGATACATTCCGTAGTAATACCAGAATGAACTGCCATTTGAATGTCGCCATTCACCGTATTGATTGGAACCGGTAGGTACGCCATTGCTCATAATAGGTGTTGCAATATTTGCAATACCTGCTGGCTGTGCGTCTGTAATAGAGTCGGATTCATAAAAGCCATATGGTTTTGTTAAAATGGCCATTCCCAGATTGTCGTAATCATTCCAGAAGCTGACCTCATCGACCTTCACCCACTCCCCTTCCGTCATTTTGTCATTCACAATCTCAATGTATTTGTGATACGTATGGGTGTATGACTTTTCAATCCAGTAATCAGCATAATTATCACCACGTGGCCAACGCCATTGTTTTTCAATGCCCAGTGCGTTCCACTGAGCCTGCGGTATCGCTAATTCAAAATTTAAGCTACCCCAACTCGAACGCATTGTGGCAATAGTATCAGTGCGTAAAGTGTCGAAATATTCATACACTTTATCGTCCACTTGTGAGGGCGGATAACTTCTGCTTGAGCCCCCACCACAATAATCACTTTCACACCAATTGGCTCGGCCCACGACAATAAAATATTCAATACGTTGATCTGCTAAGACTTTGGTATAACTTCTATATAATTGATCAAGCTTTGTATTTGTCTGTTTTTGATAGTCTATTGATTTTATTAAGAGCTGACTGATCTTGACGCTCTCATCACCAAACACGGCATAATTAGCATCCCGTTTTTTAGCAAATTGTTGCGTAATATGGGATCTTGACTCAGAGGCCTGATTAACCAGTTCATTCAGGATCTCGATACGTTTTTTAATATCATCTTTTTTATTGGGATAATCTGTATATGCCTGTTCTGCTTTTTGGATAAGCATTTTCTGGATTGTTTTGATTTGTGAATATTCATCATTTGCGTGAGTATAAATAGCAGGTACGTTATCACGTGTTTTAAGTAAGAATTCAATACGCTTTTCTATGCGCATCGCATGGTTTGTTGATGATTCTATTTGCGAATTAAATTGTATAATTAAAAGCGTAAAGGCACTGGTCTCTTCTGGATCATCCCGATCCAGCATGGGCAGTAACTCATTGGTATAAGTATTTTTTGCTGCATTGTATTCCTTATGTGCAAGCACTAAATAATCTGACCATTTCTCACTCTCTAAATAAGGCTTGATAAACTCCCACTCAGCATGTTTATTTAGTGTATCAAAATATTGTTTTCTGGCATCTAAGAATTCCGCCTGTTGCTTGATTGTATATGTCATACTTTCAACTTTATGCACTTGCCCATCGGGCAGTCCTGCGCAACCATTTAATACAAACATAGCGACGATCAGGGCAATAAAACCCCATACGCTGTTGTTATTGTTTTTCAATTTATTCTCCATGATTTAAAGCTTTGACGAAACATAGCAAGTGACTATTTTTGAGTACCTTCAATTTGTAAAATAGCCATTGATTGTTGCGTAATATCATGACTTAGAAATGCTTCTCGATCGGGTCGATTATCATCACCCTCATGGTCATCTTCATGCCATGTCTCGACAGTTAAATAGTCCCCATTACTCGATTCAAACTCATATGCTCTCATGGGGATACCATCATTATCGCTGGTATCTTTAAAAAACAGACCTGCCCACGTATCATCTTCACTATATGCATATGACGTTCCATTCACGACAACCTCACCTTCTTCTTCATCAGCGATAGCCTCAAGATCCTTTTGCTTTATACTTTTTCCGTTATATTTAATATCACGTAACTTAAGTACCGCATCTGTCTGACAAATTTCTAAGGTATCATCCCTCTCCCATTCAATATAAATTGATTCACCTGTATTGAGCGAAAAAAGCTCTAATTCGGTTACCCAGTAATCTGTTTTTCGGCGCTTAAAGCTACTCCATTTCACATCAAGATACTTAAATTTATTAATGACCTTCCAGGTTTGATCATTAAGCTCAATATATCCACCTTGATTAATAGACGTAATATCAAATCCCGTTCGCGCTTTTTCAACCATTGGGTTTAAACCTCTAATGGCGGTTAATCGCTCAGTAATATTTTTCATTCTGCTTTATCCTGGCCAACTACCTCAGCTTCAATCACTTTTTCATTCTCTTTTTCACTTTCTTTTTCATCGTCACGTGACTCACGTAAACCTGCTGCAACAGGTGACAGTTCTGCGGTCATTTTTGCTAAACGAGCACTTGCTTCTCGTGCTTTGAGTGTACTGTTTGCCATGGTTTCATTGGCTGTTTGTACCGCTTTCATTAATTGATCAAAGCCTTCTTCCATTTTTTCTAAGGCAATGACAGGGTTGTTATACATATCCCCCACTTCACTGGCCGCCTGATTTACCGCCGCTGCATTTTGCGCCATCATATCACCAAGCCCTTCCTGAAAACCCTGCACAGCTTTTTTAACCGTATCCTGTTTGGCTAGTGCAACCTGAATTCTAAGGGCATTGGTCATCACCATCGGTCCCACGGTTAACGCACTGTCAATTTGCTCACTCAACAATTCATTGGTGGCGACCGTTTGATCAATACTGATAAAAAACTGCACAGCCGCCTGTTCCATTGTACGCAAATCACGGATACGCCTTGCAGCTTTATTTTTAACTGATGACAGTTTTTGTACTTCCTGAATATCCGTTGAATCTACCGACTTTTCCTGGATTTCTACATCATCAAGAAACAGCTCGCCAATAAAAATTTCAGCTTGAATTTCTTTTTGTGCACCTTCGATTTCCGTGTACTGATGCTCAAGTTCGATACTGGTTTCAAGCAAATCATCTTTACCTGCACGTAATCCAGCTAAAATACCATTGACATGTTTTTGCATGGGCTCATAGCGGTGTACAAATCGTCCAATTGCTTTTCGCTTAATACCTTTTGGCATCCATGAAAACCACCATGCATTACTCAATGAATGTGGATTTAGATCATCCATAGCTGAGCGCAACTCAAGCAATTTTTCACCGGTCGGCGATTTACCGTCTAAACCTTTTAATAATGATGCCACACTGTTAGTCATAAGATCATTAGCGGCGGCCATTTTTTTCTGTGAGTTACCTCCGATATTATCGATGAGGCGCATCATTGCCGGACCTGATTTTTCTTTAACTTTCACCATCAATGACGTAGAGCGATCTTTCATATTGCTTAGATCAATTTCATTAGCCCACTTCGGTGCTTTCTTTTGAGTATCCATAGTCTCTCTCGTATTAGATATTGAAACGTTGTTTCAAAAATTTGGCTTTCGTATTAAATTCATTTGTTTTTCGCTGGCTGAGTATATCTTTAACATCTTCCAGTTCAGATTTCATACCCGATAATGATTCAATAACTTTTTCAATGACATCTTTATCCTGGCGTTCACCTTCACTCAAAGCAAGATACGGTTTAATTGACTTTTGGGGCAGATACTCGGTTGCCATACGATTAATAACCCAGGCCAGTTCCCCATCAGGACTTGACTCATTAACGCGAGGGAGAAGTGCGATTAACTGATCAATGATCTCTTCATATACATCACGAATCTTTTCAGGTATGACTGCTTTTCGTAATGTGATATTCGCCACAAGCAATAACTCAATGCCTTGCTCACTGTCATTTTTTGGTGCAGGTTCATTTGATGGCGTTGATTGAGTCGCATCGTCTTTACCCTGCTTCAGAATAAAATAGACAACTAATCCAGACACAATACCAACCAGCCCACTCATTAACAGACTGATAAAAAAAGACAGAAGAAGGGTTATACCGACAATGATGATGCCAACCATCATATAGTGTTTATTTTTCATAGCTTCCCATTTGTAATTGCATTTTAATTTTTACCGATAGCCACAATACTATCATTTTAAAAAAAATTTATAGTGCTCTTAATGTATTTCGAACTTTAATCCCACTTAAGTAGTATGTGTATTTTAATAATACCTTCTACCGTGAGCTCGATATTTTACAACACCGCGTAATGCTCGACAATGACATCCTGCACCGTTTCATAATTATGGGTATTTGAATAATATAGTGTACTGTGCCCCTGCCTATCCGCTTTTACATCACAACCCCACTTTTAAAGGCGTTTCATTAGACATTCTTTTGTTTCTTTATTAGAAGGAGGCAATTAATCAGCAATAAGCTGCCAGTATGACGTAACGGCCCTTCCAACGCCTTTATAGTGCCCGTTTATATATGCTTTTCAGTTGAATCTGCTTGATCTTGACAAGACTTTAAACTAGATGAATAGACAGCTCAATATTTGTTTTTGGACTTCCTTTGTTTCAGTGGACACTAATGCGTTCACCCCTTAACTTCTACTACATTTTCGGGTTACACTACTAACCACTACAATAAAAGCTATAACTACTGGGTTAACAGCCCCTTAGCAAAGCGTTTAGCTCTATATCAACACCAATAAAGGAAAAGCATATGAGTGTCGATGAATATAAAGAAAAAGATGTCAGTGATACTGACTCAATATTAGAGTTTGTAAAATCACTCAAGCATCAAAAAACGGAGCCAGTCCTCTCCTCTAACGGAAAAATATTGGAGCAATACTGACAGCCGAGCAGTATGACTTGTTTTTAGACCAATTAGATGCACAGCAGAATATTGAAGCTATTAGTACTCGAGCTGATGACAAAAATGGAGCACAAAATTTAAATGACTTCAAAAAGGAACTTGATAAATGAATAATATTGAAGATCTCCAGTTGACAAGTGAAGAACGCGCCGAGATAGCTAGACGTAAACTCGAAATGGATATACAAAAGAAAACTAAGCAATCGTCATCTCTTTCAGACCTCAAAAAGGAGCTAGGGCTGCCAGAGAAGGGAAAAAGAAAATGACATATAATGTAATACTTCACCGTGAAGCAAAAAAAGATATCAAAAAACCTCATCAAATACTGAAGAACTCAAAGTCATGTACAAAATTACAATAAAAAGATTAGCTAAAAACGGTACTTTAACATTTACCTCAGCAGGAAAGATCATTACGACTCAATGTTATTGGAATGCAACTAAAAAAATTCCAGCCGGCACGTACATGAGTTGTTCAGCAACCACAATGACACGAAAAAAGAACTCGAAAGGCATGCCGCGAGAAGCAGTATTTTTACCTAATGTCGCAGGTTTTTCTGAAATATTTATACATATGGGAAAACCGCCATATGAAAAGTGGTCTGATGGTTGTATTGTTATAGATGAAGATAAGATAATTAAAATACATAATGCAATCACGCCAAAGAACGGGCATAACGTAACAGTTGTGATAAATGGTTAATCCTATGAAAAGCATACTATTAATATTACTTATTCTAATATCAGCATGCTCGTCTATAAACGCATCAAATACAGATAAGAATAAAGAAAATGAATACTCAACTATTCTGTCAAATCTTTTAAATTTAAACGAAGACAAATATACATATATTGACGCAAAAGGAAAAAAACAACCAGACTCATTAAAAAAATTTAAGGAACTTGAAGACATATACATAAATAACATAAAAGCTGATCTTTCTGATAATAAACATAGCACCAAACGATTGAAAATTATAATGTTTTATGCATTTTATGCTCATGAAAAAAAATCGGGAGCATTTAATGAATATCTGGCATCAGACTTAATGCCAATATATATTGAAAATAAAGATGTATTCTTAAATATTTTAAATCAACTCCCTTTCTTAACTCTATCAAACTGCAATAGATTAAACGCATACTTTGGCTTTGAAGGAAAACACATAGAAAATAAGCCCATATTTCTTGAACAAAATAAAGTTTATTTTAAAAAAGCATTAAATGCTAACCAGTATAAAATATGTGTTGATAGCTTCAGTGAAAATTCTAACAAATAAATTAACACTTATCAGCTAGAACGGAGTTTTATATGAGATATATACCACTAATTTTTATTGGATTATTTATAACAGCTTGCTCTGAAAGCTCACCTGAAGATAGCCTTTATATCTACGATACGGATCTTATTCTTGGTTGCGATTATCCAGACAATGAAACACTTGAGCAAAGTGCTCAGGAACTAACTGATGCAGGTATAGATGTACTATCTTCTTCCTGTGCCGTTATTATAGATGCAGTATGGACACAACAGTGTCCCAATATCACAGGACAGATAAATATTCATAAAATTCACTTTGAAAGCTTAATTGACGCCGAACCACTTGGTTACGAAAGTACCGAAAAGTTAAGTGAACTGGCTAATGATGAAAAGTATGGGCCTAATGGTGACTTATCAAATTATGAAATAGTTGAGTGTCCAGTGCTTTGATCCTCGCTTATATCACAACATATGAAGTTCATGCCTGATAAAAAGAAAAAAGGACATTTCTTACTTACAATAACTGAACCAATGACATTATATCAACTAGTACAAAAATTAAAAATGGTAGCATATCGCATGTCTGTAATGAAAGACGCAAGGAAAGCACTATGATCGAATATAATTACGAAGAAGAAAAAGTAGTGGCTTTATATTTTGCTAACCTACTAGAAAACTCTAAAGCAAAAGAAATCATAACACTTGGATCTGTATCATCCAGGGAAGAAGCAACTATACTAAGTAAGTTTTTCTGGGAAATGATTAATAAATCTGCCGAAGGCAACATCACATTACCATGTGATGGAAGCTCACAATATTGGACCGAAAAATTATATAATTCTTTAGGTGGTTATTTAGAAAAATCAGGTTATGAGAAAGAATGGAACATTGAAGTAGATAATGCATAATAAAACGATAAAGTTTATCTGTAAAAAACAATGAACATGAAAAACTGCAATAACATAGATACCGTAGCACCAAGAAGCTAAAGACTGGATAAGATTATATCACTAAATCACATATAAGAGATCAGACATAAATCCATGGAACCTTATACTGAATCTGTACATTTTTACTAACCATTAAATTCTCCATTTTTAATGGTTAAATATAAGTATTTATTTAGTATTAATACCAAGCAATAAACGAATAGACACCCCATTAGTTAATGAATTAAATTCCAGGCCTGCTTTTAATTGCTGAGCACGGTAATGCATGTTTTTAATGCCCCTGCCCTCATTTTTTTCAGACGATTTAAATCCTTTTCCATAATCTATTACATCTATATAAATATTATCGTTTATTACGCCTGTAGCTAATGTCATTTTTTCAGAACCTGAATGTTTTATGCTATTGGTTATCGCTTCCTGCACTATTCGCATAATATGCAAACTACGTCGAGGGCTCATGTTTGCCACTTCGGGTAGTTCAGTAACGGCCCATTCCAGCTCAATGTTTGCCGCTTCCAGTTGGTCAACCAGGCGTATACGCATCATCCCTAACAGCGTAGGAAGGTCACTTAATAAGGGATCTAACGAGTCAATTACAAAACGTAAATCAGTTAAACTGTGTTGTACTTTTTCACATACATGGGTAAATACCTCGCCTGTCTGTTCCTGTAACATCATAACAACAGAGACTAACTGCCCTCCGATACCATCGTGCATATCACGCATAATGCGTTCCCGTTCTTCTGAAAGAATACTGTCTTTTTCCATCGATTTTAATTTTTCGTACTGTAACTGTAATTCCTGCTGCTTTTCATTGACTCGTTGCTCTAATGTTTCAGCCAGGTGTTCTGCTTTATTAATTGACTGTACAAATCGACGCACAAGAAACCAGCTAAATAATATTACTGAAGGTATAACGCTAAACTGAATAGTCAAGCCGTCACGTCTATCAATGAAGTGATTGATCATCAAGATATCATGAAAACCAAAAACCAGTATAGGTATGCCCACCACTAACATCAAAAACACATCAGAATCACCCTTATGCTGATATACCCTTATAAGATGAACAATGGCATAAATACCAAAAATCATAACGAATGCATCCCATATGCTATAGCCAATATGCATAATGCTACTTATATCAGGAAGAAAAAATATACCTATACCGAGTACAGAAAAAACTACAATTACTTTTTCTACAATAATATTTTTCTCACCAACAAATCGATGATTAAAAAATATCATCGCAACCACCGTCCAGCCAAGTGTGCTTATGGTCATGGCTTCCCAGATACTAACTGATACAGGAATATCTGATACAAATAAATTTAAATTATGTGTTGCCCAGATAAACAGTTCTAATGCAAACAGGCCGTAAATACTGTCCTGCGGACGAGCTAACCAGAATGCAAAAACAATTAATGACAGTACATACATAACCATCGTCATCCAGCGAACCAGGTCAACACGTATGATTTTTTTCCATACATAGGCATCATGTAACTGGGACTCGGGAGCAAGGTAAAACTCATCCATTAAACCCTGCTCAAAAAATGCGGCCTTAACTCTTATATCTATTTGATTGTTGCCCTGATGTAATAATTTTGATGAAAAGCTAAATAACAAAGGTTTATTTTGATTGCGGGAAACCGGATCAGTAAACTGCCCGCCCTGTCCTACCCAGAATCCATTAATATATACAGCCGCATTATGGGTTACTGAGGGCAGATAAGCAGCCCAGACCTGCTCTTCACTGTCTTTATCCAAAGTTAAGTTAGCTCTGTACCATACCTGTTTTATGTTTTTATGATTGTTATACCAGTCATCTGGTAGCGATATGGTTTGCCAGTTTTGTTGTTTTATTTCGTCAGGGGATTGTGCATTACTGTTTATATACTGCACATAATTAATTGCACTCACATCGGGTGAGTTAAAAACGGTGAAAGGTGTATGAAGCACCAGAAAATTAAAAGCTAACCAGTAAACAAATAAAAATATAAATGCACTGCTTTTAGTATTACTCAACCACATAAAATTATCATTCTAGCCAGCAAAAAATAACATCGTTTTATCAGGGCGCTTTATAGAATAACAAGATATGAAAACTAGAGTACCTCCTTTTAGCTAAACAAAGAGCCAGATTAAGATACCTGTACCATGATTTATCCTATGCTACTGAAAAGTGACGCTAGTCGCAACTTCTCATGCTCATTCCCTGAACAGTCACATAGGAACAGTTACGCCCTTCATTATTGATGCCTTGCACATAGCCGCCTCCACTCCAGTTTTCAATAACTGGTCGACGTTGTTGAGCCGGCTTTATAGCCTCTTTCTGCTGCTTTCCCTGAGTTTGTTGCATTCCTACATTCTGATCAAAAAAACTCACTGTATTCAATGTGTTATGTAATAACTGGTTATTATAATTACTGTCAGACAGGGTTCCCATAATGACAATAGTGACTGACTGGCCATACTTTCCTTCAAGTATATGTAAATGGCCTGATAAGGCGGCTCCACTTGTTGGATCTTTACCCTGATAGTTCTGGGTAAGCCCATTTGTTTCAATATTTGCTTTACCTGAAGGGTAAAAAACAAAGCCTGAGCCAATATCCAGAGACTCTCTTGTAAGGTTGCCAGCCATAGCGTGTCTATCACTGGTCTGCGATGACGTCAGGATTAACATACCGTAATGCTGGTTTGATTTCATGATGAAATCACCTTCTGTAGATACAGAGCCTGACCAGTCCTGAGGAAGCGTAAAGCTAATACCTGCTTTTGATGCAGTAAGATTTTCACCGCTGTTATATTCTACACCTTGCAGTAGCTCAGTTGCCTGGGCGTTTGGAATCAAAAACAATAAACTAACGATAAGTATTAAATTCTTTTTAAATGATTTCATGATACTGCTCCACTGTGTATCTTAATTATCCTGCGGGTGTTCCTTCAGGTCACATACTTTAGTTATATGAATAATCTCAACTGTATATTTAAAGGGGGATATTCAAAAATAACATAACGAAAACCTACTCCAGCAAACCCAGTTTAACCGCCTCATGCAAGGCTTCAGTCCGACTATTAACCTGCAACTTATTGTAAATATTCTTAATATGCGTGGTCACTGTGTAATAACTAATATTAAGTTTTTCAGCTATTTCTTTTGATGAAAACCCCTGACTTACCAGCTTTAATATTTTTATCTGTCGTTCAGTTAATGCTTCTGGTAATTGTTTAACAGGCTGTGGTTTTTGAAATTTCTGTAGCATCAATCGCGCAATAACCGGGCTTATAGGCGCCCCCCCCTGCATCATAGATAAAATAGCATCGGTTATTTTCTGGTTTTTATCGTGTTTATGAATATAAGCGCTGGCACCCGCCTGCAGTGCATTAAATACATTATGCTCATCCTGAAATCCGGAAATAACCATAGCTTCAGTATCAAGGTGATTAATTTCAATTGCTTTAATAATTTCAATCCCCGAACCGTCGGGTAAACCTAAATCGGTTAATAGAATATCTGGACTGTATTTTATTAAATCAGCAATACCACCTGCCACATCAGCCGCTGCACCCAATAAATTAAATTGAGAGTGCTCGGTAATTAATTTAACCAGACGCTCCCTTACTATTGTTTCATCTTCTACTATCGTCAGTGAATACGGTGTCATATTTATCCTGCAGGCCTGAAAAATGCACCTTGCCCAAAACAGCCAGGGCATATATCAAGTATTAAAGAGGTACCGATTGCGGTACCATCGGTTTGCCATAGTTTTGCACGCCCATCATCATCTTGTGCAGAAAATATCAATTTATTATTACCTGCCTTAAATATAGCAGGAAAACTGTGACTACTACTATTGATATCACTTACCAGATTAGTACCGCCCACAGTTCCATCTGTTACCCATAGTTCATTACCTGTTATGCCATCATTTGCGACAAAAAATAATAAATCCTGACTACTAATATTTACAACAGTTGGTACGGCTGTATCGTAACCCTGAGTAAAATAACTGCTGTCCGTATTGCCTACAGATAATGCCCGAAGCCGTGTAGTACCAACCGATGTGCCATCAGTAATCCATAACCCATCGGTACTGGCATCACCTTCTGCACTAAAGAAAAGCAAATTACCATTAACCACTCTAAATTCATAAGGGTAGGAAGATGTGCTGGTATTATTATCCAGGTCCTTAATCAGTAGAGTATCCGGGCTATTGCCACTTACACCATTACTGACCCAAAGCTCACTTCCCTGCCCATCATCAGCAACAAAAAATAACTGATTATTAAATACGATCATGCCGCCATTATAAACCCCGCTTAAGCTCGATGATGAGGAATAGCCGACATGACCACTAAACGTTTTTAATAAAACAGTACCTAAATTTGTACCGTCTGTTTTCCAGAGCTCTTTTTGACCAACAACAAAATACAGTTCATTATTGAACTCGGTAAACTCTGTCATACGAGTATCAAAAAAACCAGTTGCAATACTCGTAGCAGCATTAATGCCATCGGTACGATAGAGGTTGGTGCTAACTAAGGGTGTAAAGGTCGTATCGTTAAAATAAATAAAGCCATCCATTTTTCCAAGCTCATTATTATGCACACCATAACCACCTGTGGGCCGACTATTAAATAAAGGCGTTATTACATCATTAGTGCTATTAAGTGAAATATATTCAGGTATATTAAATGAACCATTAAAAGAGGTATTAGCCCCAAGCAATAATAAGTCTCCCAGTACTGCAAAATTATTAGGGTCTACATTCGTTACAGAGCCATCATCTAATACCACTAACTCAGTACCAACTAATGTACCATCGGTGCGCCACAATTTACGTCCGTTAACACCATCATTTCCCTGAAAATACAAATCATTATTGAGAGTTTCAAAACGTGCAAATTCATTATTTTCAACCGCCACGGATGCTAACTGAAATGTGCCCGGAGCAGTGCCATCAGTTACCCATATATTTTGATTAAACCCTGTTGAAAGTGCAGAAAAATAAATTTTCTCGGTAGTCACTACTGTGTTATTAACCCTGATAGTAACAGTATCTGTATCTTGCAAACCAGCATCATTGGTGACCGTTAACTGAAAAACTAAATTTTCATCAATACTCACATCAGGTGCTACAAAAGTTGGTGAGACAGCAGATGTACTGGATAATAAAGCAGAAGTACCTGACAGCTGTGTCCATAGATAGCCTGTAATTGTATTATCCAGATCGGTACTGGCACTAGCTGTTAGTGTAATGCCTGAATCACCTTCATTTACCGTTTGATCGGGCCCCGCATTGGCAAGCAAAGGTTGATCCGTGCCATTAACTGTAATGATTACATCATCTGTGTCAGTTGCACCCTCATTATCTGTTACGGTTAGCCTGAAGGTTGCTGCTCCACCGAACTGCATGGCTGGAGAGGTAAAACTAACTGTCGTGGAATTAACAACATTTAATACGGGATTAAAATCACCGGATATTCTTAGCCAGCTATAGGTACTAATAGTGCCATCAATATCAGTACTTGCATTACCATTAAGGTTAACTGTGATTCCATCATTTACCATTACATCAGCTCCAGCATTAGCAACCGGGGGAATATTAATAGCGGGTAACAACTGAAAAGTAAACGACTGAGCAAATGAAGGTGCATTAACAGGTTCAGCGGTCACCGTTATTGTTGTGTTAAGTGGAAGTATCGATGGTGCTGTATATTGACCAGCTGTATTAATAGTGCCAAATTGAGCGTTGCCTCCCAGAATGCCATTAATGTACCAGTTTATTGAAATATCATTTAAACCGTTTAAGTTAAATGATACGTCAGTTTCAGCGGTGCCTACAGGTGTATTAGCAAAAGCCGTCAATGATAGTTGTATCTGATCGAGTAATGAAAGACTTACTGAAATTCGATCACCCGTCACAATTGAATCAATTTCACTTGTACCTGAAAATAAAACTTCATTATTTGCAAAAGCCCTGCCCCTGACGGTGTAATTTTTGCCCGCTACAATGTTTAAAGTGACTTCACCATTATTGGCCAGTATATCGGCAGCATCTAAAACATTAGATCGGTTATCAAGAACATCTATTATAATTGAATCAACTTCAGCCGGAACACTGGCATTATCTATTGCCTGTGATGATTCACCCAAACTGGTTTTATTGATAAATTTATTATTTTCCAGACCAGGTATACTGACTTTTATACTTGCCAGGCCTTCTTTTGAGTCATTTTCTGATGACTCAGATGAACAGGCACTGATAATCAGTATTAAAAACATAATTGTTAGTTTATTTATTAAACTCATAAGACTTCCATATTTAAATTTTTATTAAGTTTCATCATCAAACTGCCAACGTTGTTCAAAGCTGATTGGTGCACCAAAACTAAAGTCAAACATAATGGTGCTGTCAGACTCATTCAGACTGCTATCTATCTGATCTGATGTTTTGTTCATAGTCCAGCTAATACCAAACTGTGGGTTAACCCAGTCCATCGACTTAAAAATAATAATATCGTGTAAAGTCCAGGAAACTCTGGCACTGCCGCCAATAATTTCATTATTCTGTGAATTATTATCCGCCTCATTCTGTTGCGCTGAAAATTGCGTATTTAAAACCACATTGTCAGAAAAAAGAGGTATATTTAATGAAAGATTAGCTAAATTTGAAGTCAGAATAAAATCTGTTTCATTTTTATTCTGTGACAGGTTTAAATTAACATCGGCAGCATCAAAGTTATAACCCATGGTTAAAGAATGACTGGAGGTTTCACTGTCATTAGTTACGTCCAGTTTGTTATTTAATTCACCAATAGAACTGCTCCAGGCCAGGTTGTAAGCATCAAAACTATTCGATAAACCTAATGATACATCATGGCCTTTATTGTCCACTTCAGCAGTTGCATCTGGTTCATTATCAGATGACTGGTTCGTTAGATTAAAACCAATATTAATAGCTGGCCAGTTTTCAATAACAAAATCCAGGCTTAAGCCTGCATTATCAGATGTAACCACTGGGCGCAGTGGATCATTATCCACATTATCCTCAATACTTGAAAGTGAAGCTGTCCAGCTAACGGCCTTCCAGTTACTGCCAAAGGATAAATTTAACCCCTCTCTATCACCGGAGAAATTCGGGTTTGCAATGGTGGCATAATTTGCACCATAATGTTGATAACCTAAAGACGAGGCCAAGCCATAAATGTTTTTTGTGAAGTGAACTTCATAGGCCTCATCAGACACCGCATTATTGACATCATTTGTATCTAGATCAAATTTAGAACTTGCTAGCTCCGCATTAATATTGACACCTGCATACTCTGATGAAACTAATAAACCCAATGTATCACCAGCCTGTGCATTTGTGTTTGCAGACCCTACATTACTGGTTTCTGGCTGTTGTAAGTCACCGCTTACGGCTGATATCTGAATATTTGTATTGCCTGAATCACCTATTGTCTGTTCATACGATGCACCATAGGTTTGCCTGTCATCAAATGATATACCCGATTCAAATCCATCCACCGTGCTGGTTCTTACATTAAACACAGATCCCTTCCATGTTTCACCTTCTGTCGCTGCGACAAAACCACGACGAGAAAACCCCGACAGAACTAAAGGCGTACCTTTAACATTCACATCACCTAATTCCAGTGATGTTTTTTTATAACTATTGGTAAATAAAAATCCTGACGATAAATCGAATTCTTTATCGGCACTATGATCATAATTAACATCAACGCCAGAAAAGTGAGAAGAAAAATCATTGTGAGTATATTCTGTTTCTATGTGTAAATTACCTGTAACGACTAATGATTCATCTGTAGTTGAATCATCATCCGATTGCCCCCCAATATTAAAACTGGCACTACCGCGTAAAACGAATTCTCCATTTTTAGCAGCGGGCGTTTCATCAGAATTACTTATATTTATTGCACTTTTGGCAATGGTATTACCCTGCGTGTTAACTAGCTGAATTGACTGCGGACCATCAAATAGCTGACTTACATTTTCTAATGTCCATTTATCATTATCACGGCGCATCATATCTGTAATATCAGTATCACCCATAAATACGCGTGTTTCAGTATCTACATAACCATTAACTATAAATTCAATGCTATCATTTTTATTGTTTTTCATATTAGTAATATGAATTGTGTCTGTAGATAGTGTATTTACACTTAAACGCTCTGGATTATATTCAGGATGAGCCGGCGGATCTGTTTTTATCGACCCATTTTTATATGTCAGTTGAACATAATACTCAATACCAGGAACACGTACTTGATGCCCTTTAAGCTGTGCAGACCATTGACTACCCTTTCTTGATAAAGGCTGTTGAATAAATTTCTGGCTTCCCTCTAATCGATAAAATAAATTAGCAAACTGAATAGAAATATCATCAACCTGATATAATTCAACACGCTGCCCCTGCATAACTGATTGCTTTATCTCAGCATGAGATACAACAGGCAACATCATATACGATAAGCCTAAAAACAAAAGTACTCTCATTGATTTAACTCCATATTTGGCACTTGTCCATTAAACTGCATGATGCCAGACACACCCTCAATTTCTAAATTTTGAAAACTCATTTCCGATGCAAAATCACTGCCTGTCAATTGCGGGTTATTACCGCCACCCAGATGCGTATCACCAACAACACCGGATACAACCCCTGCTCCAGCATTATTAAAAGCAGTTCCTCCAATCTGAGTGACAATGCCCTGCATTCCCAGGGTGCCGTTTAATATGGCAACATTAGACTGGTTAGCTACTTGCCCACCCTGACAAAGAATCACATTCGAGGACTGTGATGCCAAAACCATTTCACCAATACCAATGTATCGACTTTTATAATTACCCTGCTGGTATCGAACATAAGCAATGTGTTTGTGTACATCGCGTACGTCTGAAAGCTCTGGCATAGCAAAACGCAATTGCGTATCAGTGCGATATGAAAAATCATTTAACGTTATAACTTCATGGTCATACTCGATATCTGAAGACTTGTTACAAATATCAACTGAATTGGAATAGGTAAAAACCAGTGATCCATTACAGCCAAATCCACGCCCTGTCAGGGTTACCGTATTATGTTGATTAATAAGGTTACTTGGCGTTAACATATCCAGCTCAATTGTTTTTTGATCATGTGCCTGTAACTGTAATAATTTTTTATCCTGCACCAGCACTTGCCAGCTTGACGGATAGTAAGCTGCATCAGAACCACAGGCCTCTCCCTGCCAGGCCCCTTCTGTTAAACCAATGGTATACACACCATTTTCATTTGTTATTGCGGTAACATAAGAGCCCGGATTTTCTGGCTGCCAGAAACGCACGGTTATATTGGGGGCAATTATATTTTCTGCTGACGGCGTATTTATTTTTTTAACGGTGCCAGAAACGTAAACCAGGCTTTCATCAGGGTTATTCTCTAATTGTATGTTGGCTGTTGCTGTAAACCCAGGCAGAGTTAACAGTGTTTCAGATTTTAATGGCGATACACTTGATAATATAGCTAATAAAACAGACAGGAATCTAGAAGAAGATGGGTTAACAAGCCATTTCATTTCATTGCCCCTTTCCACAGCACCACATTAGAACCAACCGATTGTTCTCCATTGGTCGCCAGGGTTTTAAGCTTATATTTATAACTGCGGTTAAGCTTAACGGAATCATCGACAAAGGCATTATTTTTAAGCAGTTTAGAAACCACCTTAAAACCATCACCTTCACTGCGCAGTACAATAACACCTGAAATTGACTGATTATTTTTTAATGCCCAGTTTAAGGCAGGTCTTCCCTGTTGTGTTGTAGTAATGAGAAAACTATCTGGAGCAATAACACTAAAATATTTATTATTTATAAAAACCAGCAAACCTTTAGTCGGTTTGCTTTCATTTCCGAATTGATCGATTGCGACGACACGGTAACGATATTTCTTATTAGCCTGTATTTCTGTATCGATAAAAACAGGTGTATAAATCAAGTCATTATTTAGTTTTTTAAATGTTTCGTCATTACTGCTTTTGCGATACACAGCATAACCAGATACATCATTTACAAGATCAGCTAGCCAGTGTAACTCCAGACCCTTTTCTGTTTGTGTTGCGGTTAACTGCAACGGTGATTGAGGTGCAATTGTATCGGGTAACTGCAATGCAATTGAGCTTGATAATGGGGATACATTTCCCGCGCCATCTACTGCGGAAATAAAGTAATTATATTCAATTTGAGCATTCTTTTTCTGTAGTATTTCTGTGGTTATTTGTTTGCTGCTTTTGTTATTAAAATTTACTATTTTTATTATTTTTGGTGATGTGTTTTTTTGTGATCGATAAATTCGATATGCAACCACATCGGGTGATTTGCTTGCGCTCCAGTTTAATATCAGCTTACTGTAATTAACTGCTTTTGCGGTATTTATTTTTACTGCATCAGGTGGCGTTGTGTCTTTTAAGGATGAAACCAGAGCAGAAGATAAAGTCGTTTTTTTATCGTTGGCATATTGAAGTCGATAATAATATCGTGTATTTTCTTTTACATTATTGTCTATATATTCTGATTCACCTGATTTTAATTCTGCAATTTTTTCGCCTTTATCTATTTTTTTACTTTTCTGCTTTTCCCATGCTATGGGTAACTGATATGCCTTACGATACAAACTGATTATTTTATCGGTTTTATGCCATTTTAAAAAAATTGATTTTTCTGTGGATTTCACCTGAAATCCCGTGATATCTGCGAATGCATTGATGGGTAGAAAAAAAACAATAGATGCTAATATCAATTTTCGTATAAATATATTTAGCACCAGACTACTGTTAGCGTATTCTACAGATTTCGATTCACACTCATTAAGTTTTCGACAAATATATTCAGGGATAACTAAAGCCTTTAATTTTTTCATATTTTTCATTGCTACTGCAAAGCCTCAAACTGACTCAGGTTACACATTTGTTTATTACAGATATTTATATTTTTCGATCCCGGCCAACCGCCCCAGTCACCGGCCTGCTTACTAATTTCAATTAACCCCGGGGTAATATTGCCATTATTACCTATTGAGTAATTAGCAATGAAGAACGGCTCTACTGTGTTACGTTGCTTAGCGGGAAGCTCACCAAAACCGAGAATCATCTGTGCTTTAGCCGGGAATTCATTTCTAAGAACAACCCACATACTCGCCGTAGAAGCTGCATCCAGTACGGTACAAATGCCTTGTTCAGTTAATGTACCTGTCGGATCAGATACAAAATCACCGAGCAATTTAAAGGGTTCGAATGATTCATTAAAACAGCCTAAGTTTGTTTTAATAGCGGTTACCACAGCACTATTTAAACTTACTTTCATTTTAATACCGGCAGCAGGATTAAGCGTAGTTAAGTCACCTTCAATAAAGCTCGCCACTTCAGCATTAACACCGGTTAGTGAAAAGCTCTGCCCAAATACGGTCAAACTAATATCCGGGTTAACACATGTTTGATTGCTTAACTCAACCTGTCCGGTAACGGGGTTTAAACTGCCACCATAGGCTGATGTAATATCACCATCCAATGTAATACCTAATAAAGAAGTAATCACTGGAAAATTTAAATTTCCACTTAAACCAACTCGGCTACCAAACGTCGCACCCAGGTCAGTTTTTTCCATAAAGCCGCCTATATTTGCCGTTGCACCCACACCGGTTAATGAAAGAGGAAATGGAACAATTTGTGTTTCTAATGAAGCACACTGTAAAATATCAATTGTTTCCGCCTGTTTTTTAGCATATTGCAAAGGCGTTAAATTCTCACTGCCTGGCACATTAAAATCACGGATGAACCCACTAGCTGCACCTTCAGCAATCGTGTTAGATAATATTTCCAGTTTGGTATTTCCCTGATATGCCAGGCCTAATGCGCCATGATCATCCACTGAGAACTGAGCATGCACTCCTCCTGTGAGTCCACCAACAAAATCACCTATGGCTTCTGTTGCGTTCGCTGATTGAAAATCTAATACTGCCGTATCACCTTGCGTGATTAACTGCATCATGCCTACATGACGACCAAAGAATGGGAAGACGAGTTGGCCATACATTTCTAAGGTTAAATCACCTGGCTGACTGGGGTTTTCAATAAACCACTCACGTTGTAAACCGCCGGATACACCTGAGAAACCCGGTGTATCACCTGCCAATGTGTCAAACAGTGCACGTTGTTGAATTGCCGCCACAGCCTGATGATTGTTCGGATCGGGGTCAATCAATGGAGCTATACCTGTAATGCCTAAACGTGCAATATCAGCTCCTGCTATCATGACTTTCTGTACGACTTCTGTCCCCTGGTTAGCAGCACCTGCCGCATTAAAACCACTGGCCATACCAATCATTTCATTCATATCTTCTGCATAATGGCCCGCATCAGATAATTGTGCTGAGCTGTTATTCCAGTTCATAAATGGCACAGTTTTTAAATAGCCCCAGGTATTATCTGATGCATATGCGTCAGGCGAAGGTAAGGGTTTAACGACTTTACGTACTTGCCCCAATATTGCCAAAATGGCGTTAGGAATAGCATAAGCCTGTCCACTTCCCAGCATACGATCGGGTGGCAACATATCTGCCTGTTTTACATTACCCGTTAAAATACGCATAAATACTGCAGTTGGGTCATTGGCACTCGTTAAACTTTCAACAATTTCACTGGCAGTAACACTAACGCCGCTAACCACACTTAATGCTTGCTCTGGTGTAAGTGAATTGCCCTGCATTCCCAATACAATAAAACTATTCACACCGCTACCCATCACACCATTTTTTTCTGTACTTCCATTCCAGACTAGATTCATTACATTACTTAATGAGGTTTCAGGTAACAGCATATTGATTGCCCCTATGCCAAAATTACCCACCACTTGCACGGCAGCTAAGTCAGCCCCTTTACTCATATCAATGCTTCCTAACTGACGCAATAATTTTGCCGTTGGTTGATCATTATCAGCGGTGATAACGGGCACACTTACATTGTCACAATGACTGTTCTCAATTTTGGCAAACCATAAGTTACTTAAATCGGCTGAAAGATCTGCAAGTAATTTAGGTGAATTCTCCGTGCGACCCAATAAGGCTCGATTATTAATTAAGCTTTGTGCGGCCACAAAAGGCGATAAGCTTAATGCAGGTGGAATAGATAAATTAGTAGAGGCATTAACCCGACAGTTTAAAGATGCAACGCCTTTATCTGAGACTAATGCAGCCATCCATTCATTTGCTTCAATTGTACCGGCGGATATTAATTCCCAGTTTGCATCTGCAAAATCAAGTTGCCAGCCCATAAGTTCATTACCAAAACTGGCCAGCGCTGGATCAATACTTTGCATCGTATCAACTACCGCACCTTGCACTAAACGCGCCATGGCTACTGGCAAATTCTGATCATTATTCTCAGATAGTTGTTGCTGCAAGAACACACTGGAGTCACGTACAAAATAAAAGGCCATAGGTACAGGTTGCACCAGGCCACTAACAAATTGATCAACCTGTGAATGAGTAAACAGTTTATTCGCTAGTTGTAAACCACGTAAAGCCAGCTTTTTTTCCAGATCGATGTTTTGCTCAAACATCATTAAGCTGATGCCCAGACCTTCACCACCTAAACTAAACCAGAAAGCTTCAGCAGAGCCATCATTGGATACAGCAGATAACTTTGTTGCTAATTGATTTAAATATACTATTAATTTTTGCTGCTTGTTTGCTGTGCCATTATCACTATTCTCCAGATCACTTTCCTGTGCAGTCACAATTAAACTGTCCAGTGATATTGCCACTATTTGTAAGCCGCTGCTTAGTACACACGGCCCAACGCCCTGTGCACAACTCATCGATGCATTTTCACCATTAATCAATGGCGAAATAAGCTGAGTTTCTATTGTTGTAGCAAGCGCCTGTAATGGATCCTGTTGTGCGGGTAAATTGAGCAAGGTAAATAAAACATTAGCTGCGGGTAAATCTTTAATATCATCTTCACTTAATACCTGCCCTGCACTGACAACAAACTCACCACTTCTCGCAAAGATAAATGTGGTAAGTTGCGCAATACCGGCTAAACGATAATCACCTTCAGCCGTAATATCTGGATCAGGTATATTTTTTAAGATGCGATAACTTAAATTTAAGAATGCTGTGCCATCAAGATCATTTATTTCTTCAAGTGCTGTCGCCGCAAGGCGGTATTTATTACCCGGCTCAATTCTGTCATCACCTGGATTACCATTTAATGCCGGTAATAAAATATTTTCAATTTCTTCATCGGTGAAACCTAAGCCTTCAATAGTAGATGCACTTCCATCTACTGCATCCGTCACAAGTATTCCCGGGTCTTCATTCAGTGCATCAGCCAGTTGTTGTGTAGCCTGTTCTAGCCATGTATCAAATTTTAATTGCAAATCATCTGCTGCATTAAATAGAGGGTCATTTATCTGTACAGGTTTATTAAAACTTGCTGGAATAGTCAGGCTGCCCAACGACTTCAGGCGCGCAATGATACTGTTTATACTTTTTCTTGCCTGTGCATTAGTTAAATCTAAACTAGCACCTAACGACAGAAGAATATTAGATGCAATAGAGCGGCCATTGCTACCAGATGCATCTGATTTAACCAGTTGAGCTAAATCTGGCAAGTCACTTTCACGCTGAATAGAGCCGGGCATGGTGTCAGGTGAGCTGCTTGTCATACTATCTATATCAGCACCTAAATTAATATCTACTACACCCAGCGACTGGGCTTGAGCTGCTGCTTTAATATAATCTTTAATATTGTTAATCGTACAATTTTTTGTGTCTACACAACTTAATATCTGTAAACGATGACGATCAATAATCACGCCGATTTCAGCCATTCCTATATCTGTTTCATTACCTAGCGCTACTGCATGTTCCGCCAGATTGAGATAAGGGACAACTTGATTAATATCCTGTGTTCTAACTAATTCCGCAAATGCTTCCTGTAATAAATGTCCCATCACCTCCGCTGCTTCACTCAGACTGCAGGCCTGATCAGACTCAACACCCAATGATTCCTGCATATTTGCAACATTAATAAAACGCTGGATATGCGATAAATCGTCCACTGTTGACTGGCTGATCATTGCCTGCTGTGCAGTGTCACAGGCATTAGCCAGTGCTGACATTATATTTTGATTATTTACAATTCCATTAATATTGCCATTATGTTTAGTCTGAATAGCAATAATTTTTTGAATTTCTAAATTCAGAACATCGTTTGAGCTTGTTCTTACCCGTTCAACAGCCTGGTCTAATAAAGTTTGTACTCGTTCATCCATACGTTGTCGAAGTGAATCAATCTGTAGTTTCGATAACAGCTTATCAATGTCTGTAACGGGTTTTAAAATATCATCTAAAATATCATCAATATCAGGACGTGCAATAGCCACCTCCAGGTTATCCATTTCCTGATTAAGTCTTTCCATTAATATTTTTTCAGATACTTTAATACCAGCCAGGCGATCCTCAGGAAAAGTATTTTTAAGAAAGGCAATAACATCATCTTGCTGGTGTAAATTTTGTTTATTAACATCAACCGTGTTGTTTGTTAGCCAAATCTCATCTATCCAGGCCTGCTGCTGGTCTTTCATCTGATTTAAAGGGCTATTCCAGCTTCCATTTTCTTTAGATCTTAAATACTGCTGGCTATCTACTTCGATTAAATCTTTTGATAAAGTTAATTTTAAAGCGGCGTTTAATTGGGCTGTTAATTCATAATGAACTGCCAGCCCTTTAAGGTCATCCAGCTTGTTGGTTTTATTATTTCTAAACTGAGTAAATAATCGGTTCCACTCTGCTTCCCATGCCAGTTTTAGTTTATTGACCATGCTGGTTTTTAAATCTTCAACCGATGACTCATAAAAATAAACCGTTAAACCATTGTTTGAGCGGCGAATACGTTCTGATTTTATTAATTCTATGGCTCGATCTAATACCTGAATTTGTTGGGCCCATAAAGAGTACTGGTTAGCTTCTGGAGGGTTTAAATTTTCAACATTACTGCCATGCCAGGCTTTATCCATATAAAACCTGATTAAATCATCAGACGATAAACCGCCACTGTGATTATAATCACCTGTTTCCGGGTTTTGATTTAATATCATTTTTTCCAGCATCACACTACTGACTTGCAGGCTAAGTGAATCAGATTCTGAACCTACTAATAACCGATCAGTCAAACTGGACACTTCAGCTATGAAATCTACATTTTCACATCCATATTCATCGGAATATGCCATAACATCTAATGCAAATTTAATATCACTTTTAAATACCACTCTGTTAGTGTCACTAACTAATGGTTGAATAATATCATTTTCAACCTGCTCTAATTTTCCACACACATACTCACTCAAGGTTGATAAAATTTCATTGTCACCCAGTGCGGACATGGTGATAGTTGCATCACCCAGCGCTGATATATGAGTTTTAAATTTCTCTATTGAACTGGTATCAGAAGCAGACAGGTTTAATGCCATTAACTGATGTAATTGTGAACGATAATTTAAAACCTGCATTTCATAAAAACGCTGCTTAAAACTATTTGCATGAATCGATATTGCTAATCCTGATGATTCACCCCGTTCAATTAACTGTTTTATCTTATGTGCAGGCGATGAATCTGGGTTCGTTTCCCAGCCCTGTTGTGTCTGTAAATTAGACACATTGTTTTCATAATATTCAAACTGCAACATAATTAATTTTTTAATCGCTGTCGCAGCGATATGTTTATGCTGCGCCAATAATTCATCTGCGGGTAAACCCTGATCTTCAGCATTATCAATTAGCATCGCCAGGCGATTTAGTAATTCTTCAGATGGATTTATTTTCAACTGCCGTTCCAGTTCAAAAACATCTAACCAGAGCTGATGTTTAATCGCCTGATTAATACCACTAGCTGGTGTGATAACCGGACGTACAGGTAGATAAAAAATTTCATAATTACTTGATACTAAATAGTTAGCTGAATAGGATTCATCGCCACCAGCACACATGGCTAAAGATAAGGATGGATTACTACAAAAAGTAATATCAACGGTTCGAATGCCTGATGCACTGGTCGAACGTATTATTTTCATATTGTCTTTATTGCTGCCAATATAGTGAGATGAGTTACCGTTAGAGCCGTTAACAATATAACTGCCATCATCTTGTAGTGGCCGCGAACCCATACCATCCGGCTCTGAACTTGCAGCAGAGTTATCAGCTACAATATCAAGCGGCACTCCCCCCACTGTGACACTACCTGCACCTGTTCCGCTTAATGTAATTACAATAACATCCCCTGGGTTTTCCGAGGGTATCTGTATATCGCCATCAACCAGCATATTTTCTGCTACACCGGGTAAGTTGCTATTTTCAGTCAGGCCATTTGCATCACCCTCAAATTGCAGACTCAATTCTGACATGGGTAATATCTGTTCTGGTGCAGGAACCGCAATACCATCAGCAAGAACACTGTCCATATGATAAACAGCCCATTGACCATTACCAAAACTATGTATAGCTCTATTATCTTTTGGACGATAATCCCAGATATCATTACCAGTAATTACGCGTCGATATACAAAATTGTTTGCGGATGTAACCAGATTTATAATTTCACTAATTGAATCAATTAAATTAGCGTCACCTATATTGAGCACTTCTATACTGTCGCTTTTTTTAATGCTAATAACACCATCACTTCTATAATTAACTTGCCATAAAGGGTTCCAGTTATTTTGTGTGCTGATAATACGACCATTAAATAGCATCAACTGACCTTCTGGTCTTATTTCATCTAAGCTGTCTACCATATTTTCTTCTGAATCAGTATAAACAACTAAATTAGATGAATTAACAACAGAATGTATAGTTAAATATGTCAGACTATTTTGAAACTTAACAATACAACCACCGGCAAAAGGGCAATCACTGTCATTATCGGGTAAATAAAATGATGCTCTCCAAATTGATTCAATATTAATATCACTTGCCAGGGTGTTTACATCGGGTAATCCATTTACCTGAATTAAACGCTCTGGTGTGGTAGCCCCATAACTCACTGCATCAGTGATAAATACAAAGTCTGCTCCGTTAGTGTTATCCGCTATAATATAATTACCCAGAGCATCTTTATATTTTCGAATATGTATATCACCATTAGCATATTCAGCATTCCAGTTTTCACTAAACATATCCAGCTTATCTGCTGCCGATAAATTTTCATAACTCAGACTTCCAGCAGAATATAATTCATCGACACCCCCGGTATAATCAGGGTGCCCTTCTGGATAAATTTGTTTAAACCAGCCTAATGAAAAATCATAAAACCGCTCACTACCATCAGCACGAATTTGCTTCATACTAGTAACATTACCCGTATCATCACGAGTCAGGGTTAAACCAATTATATTAAAGTCGGCATGGGAAATAATTGAACGGGCTTTTCGAATCGCATTTTTAGTCGTACTACTGCTACTACGACTTTCTGCTTCATTTAATAATTTTATTAACGTATCGTCTAATACTGGTGTTAAATCATCCTGCGTAAAGTCAATTATAGGCAGGGCCATTATAAATGCCTGAACCGACTCCAGCATACGCACACTGCCATCAACAAATAGAGGTAATAGCTGTGGTAATGAATTCTTAACCAGCAGTGCAGTTTGTTGATTGTTATTCAGCATGGATGCACTCAGTTCGAGTAAGACCATGAGTTTTTCTAATTCTGGATTACGGCTAAATCCAGTTTGATCACAAGATTTAATATTATTATGTATGCTGCGTGAATAACTGACTATTTGGCTTAGTGACGGTGAGTCTTTTGCGACTTCTCGACTCATACTAATAATGTTAGTTAAATTAGATAAGGCATATTTCTGACACTGGTTTAACATGGACAGATCTTGTGTTTCATTTATTAGTGCCAGTGGCAGTGCAAATAAATCGATACCTTCTAATTCATTCGCAGAAATATTTTCTGCATTGCTGATTAAAATTTCCAGCTCACGCATTAAGGCAATATATATATCCATTAACTCAGCTGCCTGGGGGGAGCCAGTGGAAACTAAATCCTGAAATGCCTCGGGTATGCCTTTGGCCAAACGTAATATTGTTCGTCCCTTATCGGTGTTATTCTGGTTTTCACTTAAGTCAGTTTGTAAGTTATTGAAGGTAGCGCTTAAGTTATTTAGCAATGTTTTTATTTGCTGCGCTTCGGCAAAACTATTACCATTTAACTGCTGACTAAATTCATTGACCGCATCAATCGAGAGGCTTACACCATCTAATGCCCATGCAATTTGTTTGCCTTCATTATTCAATGCGCCTTTCATTGGCTTAAGACTGTGCGCAGCGATTTTCAACATTGCCTGAACCGCTGGCATGGCTTGCATTTGTGAAGTTTCACAGCCTTCTATAGAGCCTGTACCTTCTGATAAGCTCTGTAATAAATTAATTAAAAATGTACTAACCGCCTGTTGTTCATTTTGGGGTAGACCTTCAGTTTCAACTTTTTCTAATACCTGACTGGAAAAACTTAATATGGGTTTTATAAATTGATCATTAGCCTGTGCTAAACCCGCCTTATGAAACAGGGGATTTATATTTTCAGACTGGCTGCACATGAGCTTAATCATCTGATTCGTCAGGCCATTGAGCTTAACCGAGTTAATGCCGCCACTATTATTAAATGCATCAACCATATCGATCGATTCATTTGCCAGTGAAATTGACAGGTCGAGTAACTTTTGCTCATCACCCGCTTGCACTAAACCATTTATGTGCCTGATATCACTTGCCATGTGTACCGCACGACGTGAAATTTTTAAAAAATCAGCAAAAGCAATGCGTCCATTATTATCAACCAGGGTACGTGCTGCACCCACTACCATATGGGCAGCAGATAATGATGCATCTTTAATATCATTAACCGGTACATCCGCCACCTGCCCCACTGGAATCCCCCTTAATAAAGGAATACCCGTGTCCATCATTTGTAAGCTAATACTGGCAATTTCTTCGGCTGTTAATTGTTCAAAATGACTCACCCCTCCAGCTATGCGAACAAATAATGACGCTACATCCAGTTGTAATGAGGTATCCTCTAAACAGCCAGGTTGCTGATCACAAATGATTTTTAATAATTTAATAGCTGAATCAGTGGTGGCCAGGCCATTATCAATTGCATGACGTATTTCCTCTGCACCCAGGCCAGCCGTTCCTCCCGTTACCGCAACAGCTACTGCAACAGACTCAATAAAATTAACCGCATCTACGCCCAGGTCAACCACCTGTTGCCCTGTACCATCAACACCTGCAACAGCAGATACCGCTGCCCCACCTAATTTAGTTGCCGTTTCCAGGCCACGAACACCCGCTAATGTAGCCTTTACAATATCAGCACCGGCACCTAAACCTAAACGCTCATAAGCAACTTGTTCACCACCGGCAACGGGTACAAAAATGCCATTATTATCATCGTTTCGTTGCAGCACCGATTGTTGATGAATACCAGCTTCAGCCAAGCCTTTAATTGAAACTGCATTCATCATTACTAAATCAGCTGTACCAACAAAGGCTTTAAATGCCTGCAGGTTTTCACTGGTTTCACCAGTAGACTGGCTAACCTGACTGGCTACACCTTCAGCGCTACGCGCATAAGTATTAATAAATTTTAATTGTGCATTCACACGAATAGCATCACCTTCACCATAATATTCATCTATATTTGGTGAACGACTTATCTCGGGTACTTTAGCTCCTGATGCGGTGTGGTGAATAGTAACCGTACGAGGGCCAAACACACTAAAACTGATATTCCCCTGTATTTGTATTAATGGCTGTGAGGTAGCAGTTACATCATCGGCTGGTGCCTGATGATTACCTAAGTAAGGTAAAAACTGAATGGCATCATGACTATCAGGCTCAAATGCCTGGCCGATAAACTGTATATTTGCATTAGGTGTAATATATGTTTCGGTTAACTGCCCATCAGGAAGAATATAAGTATCAATATTAAAAGGAATATCACTTTCAATAGCCGTAAATTCCTCACCACCTGATTCATCACTTACCAGTAAAGATAAACCCAAACCCTGAATTTTAATTCGTTGATTATCACTATCAAAGTAAAGGTGACTGGGTGCAACTACGGGTAATTCAGATCTTGTAATAGCGTTATATGTCGGTGTAAGTATTTCTGTAGTTTCATCTTCAGGTACATGCAAACGCGCTTTCCAGTAGCTGAGATCCCAGTTATTTTCTGATGGCATTTGTAATGCATTTTCTGGAATATTAAATCCTGCTTCCTGATCTAGCTTTCCGGTAAATGCAAATTTCTGATCAACAGGATAAGGCACAATCAGTTGACCTTTTACATATGAGTCAACTAATGAGGAGCCTTCAAACTTGATCCATGAGGCGGTAACTTTTGAATCGAAACCATTGCTTTGATAATGCCGCGTATCCCCCGCATCTATCCATTGACCAGTGAAACCCTGTGAGTTAACTAAAAAAGCACCACGATGGAAACCATCCAGTGTATCTTCATTGCTCGCTATAACTTGCCAGCTTTTCCCAAAACGGCCATTGCTCATTAGCAAACCTGCACGTTCAGTTAATACATTAGAAATACTTTCCTGCCAGTGTGTAAGCGCTTCATGCTCCCATTGCTCCAACTGATCTAAAGCAGGATTATTTAACGAGTGGTAGGCGGGACGATCTTCTTCACCGATATAAAAAGTAATGTTTTCTGGCTGGTAATCAAATACACCAACTGAGAAATTGATTGATGAATCATCGACTAATTCAGTACTAAACAAATTCACACCGGTAGCTGAAGCTCGACGATGCAAGTGCTGAAAAACAAACTCATGATTAGAGATAACATGGGACAATGCATTCTCATCGCTATCATTACTGCCAGGTAAATTTACTGAACCGGACAGGTCTAGTCCACCAATCTGTGAATCTTCAAGACTAAAAACACCCCCTGTTATTTTTAACTTAAAGCCAAATGGCTGCAATAACTCAAATTCAGTAGCAACTGTCTGATTAAAAAAATCAGCAACATTCACTGCTGAAACCACTTCAATATTTTCACCACTTACATTGTTTTCTGAATAATTTAACCAGTTAGCTCGGCCATAAATAAACCCATGCTCTGCATCAACTAAGCTAAACAATCCATTTGAGTTATTTACTTTAAGCCGTACAAGTGCATTATAAAATCCCATACCAGTAAACTCTTCTTCACTGGTGTAGTCAGTAAAACTAAAATGCTTTGAGGCATCAATAACTAGCGTGCTACCTTTTAAACGAAGTGCTAAATCATCATTATTTAAACGTGTATCAGCCCAACTATTGTCAAAATCATAACGTGCAACAAATTCACCGCCATTAAATATTTTCAACTGCTGAAATTTAATGTTGCCATTATTGGGTATAGAATTTTGTATTACTTCACCTTTTCCACCTTTAGTGAACGAATATGAAGTTATATTAGAAAACATACTGGGGTTATAACCCGGCATTTTATATGCCAGATCAGCTATTGCGCCGCTAATATTTAATTGCAACTGGTTTAATTGCATGGATACATCTTTTAACGCCAATGTAATTGACTGGTTTTCTTTTAAATTAAGTTCACCCCCACTTAAAACCCCATGTAGCGGATTTGCCTGCATTGTGACGGATACATTATCTAAATCCAGTAATAACCTTTGTTGTGAGCTATCACCTGCCCAGTGGGTATAAGCCACACCATTAATACTGGCCTGGCGCGGATTCATATTCGTTATATCAGAGCTTGAATGTACTTGATCCAGCTCTAAAACAAATCCACCTGCATGTATATATTTAGGCAGACCATTGATATTGGTTGCAAACAAATCAACCGGTTCGCTAATGTCATTTAACGTTATTTTATATTGACCTGATTCAGGAACTTTCCAGAAAGGACTTTTTACTAAACCATCATTATTTTTATTAACTGTAACCTGACCGATTTCAATCGGCTCACCTGATAGCTGGCCATACTGGTCTAAAGGATGTGCAATAAACTGTAGATGAAAAGCATTACCATTATAAATATCATCCTGATTACGTTGCTCCTGAGCTGCACTTAATGCATTGATCTGGTTCTTACAGCTTTTATCAGGGTTATTACCTGTATGCTCTGAATAACATTGCTGAACTAATGCCAGTAAGTCATCAATTTCATCGTTTAATGCTCTACGATCAAAAGGCGATAAGGGTGAAATCCCGCAATTATTGCGTGATGATGCAAACCAGTTGCCCAGGCCTTTATCTTTTAAGTAAGCTGTGAACTCTATATTCTGATTTTTTACAAAGGTAAAAGATCCCGTGTCTAATACAGATTGTGTAGATTGTAGTGATCGTGCAGAAACCATACGACTAAAAGCTAAATTATGCGCAGGAGATGTACTACCACAAGGGTTAGCAATGGCAACTACTTCGCCTAGCTGAGTATTTATTTCATCAAAATCTAGTGCATCTAAACGTAACTCAGGACTGATGGTTAAGTTAATTGCACCTTCATCTATAACATGGTTATTATTTAATAAAATAATATTTAAATTTTCATAACTGATCTGGTTGTTACTATCTGCATCTAACGAAATTAAAACAGATACATTATTATTAACCGCTGCAGTCACTGGATATCGACCTATTAACCCTGAGTGATCATGCACTTCTACTGCGGCATTATTCGCATCAATAAAGCCTGAGTTCTGCAACTCAATATTTAATTGATAACCACTTCCCGCTGTAATATTGCCCTGAGAAACCACATGTTGAGGGGATATTAATCGCTGTGAATTATTTATAATTTGCTGCTTTATCTGCAAAGACTGTGCAGATAAACCTGTATCAGAAATGGATGTTTCTGCACTAATCTGTCGAATAAATAAGCCACCAGATAATGCATCATTAGACACACTAAAATTTGCCCACTTAGATGTTAAGGGTTTTAATTTCTTACCCTGATATATACCCTTAACCCGCCAACGATAATCAGCGGCTACAAACTCTGAGCGTGTTTTATCTGTAGGGGAATAAACATCAATATCACTGATGGCCTTTATAAGTGTTGCTGCGCTGACCGTTTTGCTGGCTATGCGCTGCACTTCAATAGAGTAAGCTTTAAATAAGGACTGACCCTGCCAACGAAAATAAACTTTGGCTGGATCGACCTGTGCTGCAGAAGGATACATTAGCCTTAATGGTGTATCCGTTTCCAGCCCCGCTACACCATCGGCTACAAAGTATTTGATAGTGGGTACTGTTACATCAATTAAGCCACTACTATTACGCAACTCTAAAGTAACAACATGGGAACCACGTTGATAAGTAGGTAAAAAGGTTTTATTTTTATCTGAACGAATTTCAACTTCTTTGCCAAAGGTTAAAATTTCGGAGCTTTGTGAAATAACACGACCATCCACCTTCCAGCGAACAATTAATGGGCCATTACCCAGGTATTTAAATTTTGCTCTGGCATATAATTTTTTGCTGTTTAAATTAACCGTTTGCGATGCGCGGTTATTAGGGAAACTAAGTTCAATGCGTTCTACAAAAACCTTGCTGGCGGCGCTAGATGCCCCCCTGTCAGTGCCGGTTACATCAACGCTAATATCTATTGATGCGGAGCTATATGCAGGTATAAGACCTATAACTAGAGATAAAAATATAAATCTTATATTTATTGCAAACAAAACCATTCCTCTTTAAATTATTCTCATCTTCCTGAAAATACATTTTATTTCATATCATTTTAAGCGAGGCCAGACGGATTCTGGATCACTCTCTATCCTGGCTATTAAATACACCAGATATTTAACTTTCGCTAAAAGTACATAATTTGTTTATTTGGCTGTTACAAAGAATTTCAATACAGGGTACTTAAAATTCACTGCGGGCTGATTAATTTTCAACTGTAATTTATGGGAGCCCGGTATAAAGGCAGGTATTCGCGTTGACGGTTTAAGCCTTAAATTTAGCAATGAACCATGACTTAAATTAACATTTATCTGTTCAATTATTTTTCCATCAACCAGCCATTGACCAGTTAATACGCCTCGGCCAGAAAATTTAATTGTTGCCAAAGGGGTTATTTTTTTCCCCTTAACTACATTAAAGCTATTTCTACCGCTTTGATCGGTTAGCTCTAATCTTTCAATCGATAACTGACCGGAAGTACTTCCACCGGTAATTTTTATATGCTTTTGAGTGTGTGTTCCAGAGTGAATAACGCCACCCGGTGTGCCACAGGCAGATAACATAAGAAATGCAAGGCTAGCAAGTAGACGGATACTGTTTTGATAAGATGTAAGTTTCATTTTTAACATTCTATTTTTCAGGCCAGACATACCTATAGCAGCTATATTGAGTTTATTTATTATGGAACTATTCTATTAGGAAGTTGAAATGGGATAAATACCAAATTCTTGGTATGTTGATAGTTAAATTTATGCCTGCCATGACATCAAACCAGGGGATATTACAATATCAACGCTTCCCTCTTATATACTTCCACATCAGGTGTGAAGCACCCTATCATATTATAAATTGATAATACACTTGCCAGGAAGGCATGATAAATCACTCATTTTGAGGATTACAATATCAAGTTCCAGGCGCAACAGGTCGATATCGACGTAGAATTTTTGCTGACATTGCAACAAATAACGCACCAGCAGGCACACGGGTTTCTTTTAATAATTATAGCCGGGTGATAACAGCAAGCATTTTACAGTGGGACTTTGGTGATGGTTCAGCCATTATGTAAAATATTGCTCACCCTGAACACATCTATGCTGCGAGTGGAACCTACTCAGTTACTCTGATTATTACGACACCGAATAACCGTATATTCAGGGCTGAAGAGAATATTGTTATTCCGTAATACATGCTCAATAAGCTGTGTGCTGCATTTTAGAAAAACTCAATCCAGGCAGCCTTCCCTGCCATCAATCGCAGCGCCGGTTAACAGACGCCAGAAAAAAATAATAAATAAACTAAATGCAAGCATCCATGCAATACTCGAAATTAATATTAAAGATGCACTGTGTTCCATCATTGTTGGCCAGGCTATTAATACCCGGCTAAGTGTTGCCACTAAAATAGCCAGTGTACTGATTAAAATCCACGGTCGGTAATTTACGCCATAACCTGTATGAACCTGCCCTGAAAACGTCATAATAATAAAAATGGCCAGGCCCATTGCACCGGTGGTCAATAAATGGCGTGCACCATTTATTTCTGGCACATCTGAAAGTATTGATAAGCCAATAAATAAATACCCTGATGCCATTAACCAGTACACAGCATACATGCTAAACACCCAGGGATTAAATAATGGGCGACCTATGTGCCAGTCATTTAACAGATTAAGCATGGCGGCTGCTGCTGCCAGTGCCAGCCAGCCATTAATTAAGTTACCCGGCATGATTAGCTCTGCCAGGCTAAAAAGTGCAATTGTAAAAATAGCAATTTTACGCCTGGGTGGCCGTGCCAGATACTCTACATCCTGTTTAAATAATTGCACACCTTCTTCCATGCCATTAATAACGCGCATGGAAATTCGGCTCATGGCTATAATAATCATAATCATGCTTAAACCAATGCTGGTATATAACCAGGGCATCACCGCTTGCCCGGTTAAAGCACTATAATAAAACCCGCACTCTATTAGTAATAGCCCGACAAAAGTGTAGATAAAACTCATATGGGGGCGACCGGGATCACGCCAGAGTGACGGTGTTAACAGAACCAGTAAATACATGAGCAATGTAAGATTAAATACAGCAGCAGGAATAAGCCCCACAATGCCAGAAAGCCAGAAACTGATACGCCCCAGCAGCCATAATAAAACCAGAGCCATAAGTTGCTGTCGACTTATTCCTGTAAAGCTCACAAACTCATAAATGGCTGTGCTAATAAATCCCAGCATAACCGCCAGCATAAAACCATAAAGCATTTCATATACATGCCATGCAACAGGCCCGCCCAGGGTTTCTGGCAAGATCATCACACCATTCCAGAACAATACCCAGAAAAAAATTAACACAATGGCATAGATTGATGCGAGTAAAAAAAAGGGTCGAAAACCGCAACTAAAAAGTGCCGATGTGTTATTAATCAATTTCATATTTTCAGGTGCTAATTGCTGGTGTTAGCTCAAAACTATTACGTACTTCTTTAGTTTGAATAAGTTCGGCAGTCGTCTGGTAAACCCAACTATCATCTCGTTCAGATATACTTTTATCTAGAAAAAATTCTTTAACAATTCGCCCTGGATTTGACGCCATTAATAAAATACAGTCGGATAGTCGAACCGCTTCCATTAGATCGTGAGTAATCATTAAAACAGCGGCATTGCGTTGTATAAACTGTTCAATTAACAGACCGTATAGCTCTGTTTTCAAACCAATATCCAGCGCTGAAAACGGCTCATCCAGTAATAATAAATCCGGTTGTAATACCAGCGCTCTCGCCAGTGCAACCCGTTGCTGCATGCCGCCACTTAGCTCATGGGGGAATTTTTCAAGGTCATCTGTTGCCAGCCCCATTGTTAAACCAATTTCAGTGGATATAAGCTTAATTTTTTTCTTTGCAACTTTTCGTGCTTTAAGCCCTAATGCAATATTGTCAATTGCATTTTTCCAGGGAAGTAACCGGGGTTCCTGAAACATAAACGCTGTGCTTTCAAAGTTGCTGGAAATATGACCACTGGTTAAATTTAATAAACCGGCACACAAATGCAATAACGTTGTTTTACCACAGCCCGATGGCCCAACCAGAGCTACAACCTGCCCTGATTTAATTTTCAGGTTAACTTTTTTTAGAACCTCTGTTATTCCAAAGGAATGTGATACCTGTTCAACATTAAGTAATTTCAAAATATAATAACCTGTAAATTACTCATTACGCCAACGCTCAATTTGTCGTTTTACAGGTTCCAGCAACAGGTACTCAATGATTAATAATAAACCGACAACGGCAACAATCCATGCCATGGTTGCGGAAGTATCCAGATGTGAACGACTCACTGCCAGTGCAGCCCCCACACCATCACTGGTCGCAAGCAGCTCTGCCATAACAACTATTTTCCATGACATACCCAGAGCACTGATCCAGGCTGGAAACAGGTAAGAAATAATATGTGGTAAATATACATCCAGAAAAATCATATAAGGCGGTAATTTAAATGCACGGGCCATATCTTTAAGTGAACCATCTAAAGTACGCGCACCCTGTAGTGCGCCGACAAAAACAATTGGAAAGCAGGCAACCGTTACGGTAAAAATGGGTGTCATGTCTGTTGCACCAAACCATAGCAGGGCTAACACAATCCAGGCAATGGGTGGCATACCGACCAGCACGGTTACAATAGGACGCGACATTATGGATGCGGTTACGGATAAACCTGCGGTAATACCCAGTACACTGCCAATAATAATTGAAATAATGAATCCTGCAAATGCTCGCCAACCGGTGGTTAGTAACTCAGTTCTTGCCTGTTCAGTTAATAGCAGTTTTTTTAAAACGATAAAGGCATCAAGCGGTGCTGGAAATACCAGGTCACCATACACCTGGTTACCCCACTGCCATAAAGCGAGTAATAAAAATAAACTGGAAATTGCCCCCCACCCGCTCCATAAATAAGCGGGTAAATCACGTAACCACAGGCGTAATAAATTCATTAAATATTAATGCAAATACGTGTTTAAAAATAAAACTTGTCGTCAGGTAATTTTCCACCAACAACGGCCGGTGTATCTTCCATTAACTGACTATAAAAAAATTCCAGATCCTGTTTTGCATCCTGTGCGTTTACATAATTAAACTGACTTAGCTTTATCGCATCGGTCACTGCTTCGGGTGTTAACATATCAATGCGCTCAGCAACCATTACGCCGGCTTCTACAGGATTATTCAAACACCATTGCAGTGATTTTTCATACTCTTCATTAAAGCGCTTAATCACCTCTGGTTTTTGCAGTACATTTTTCAATGCTGCCATGCCTGCCTGTGGCATGCGTGATTCCCGGTTAAACAGCTTACCCCATTCTTTTTGTAAATCGACACTACGAAATAAATCGGGTGCAATAATATTGACAGGAAAAGACTTTGTTTTGCGCAATGCCATTGAAATAGCTGGCTCGGCTAATAAAGCATGATCCACCCGGCGCATAATTAACAGTTGCATGGCATCCAGTGGGCTGGATACATACCTTAAATTAAAATCTTTTTTAGGATCAAGTCCCTGTTTTCTGGCTAACTGGGTAAATACGATATCTGGCATGTCGGCACGAAATGGCATGGCAATTTCTTTACCCTTAAAATCGGCCAGGGTTTTCAGGTTATCATCCCGAGATACCATCCATAACACGCCCCAGACAGAAATGTTTAGCAGCTTTATATCAACACCCCGGTTATATAAATTTGCTGCCACATTACTGGGAATGGCAATGAAATCGGCTTTATTACCGATAACCGTTGCACGTAACTGATCTGGATTAGTCCAGGTAACAAAGGTGACTTCTTCTGCAATATCGTTAAGTGCGCCCGAATTAACCATATGAATTAACGGATCGGATACGGCAGCAAATGGGCCTGAAAGAATCAGTTTTTTAAGTTTCTCTGCTTGCGATGCCAACGGTAAACAACTCAAAAACAGTACCACTAACAGCCGTATTTTTAATTGTTTTATATTTATTAGTTTTAACAATTTACAAATCCTTACTCTATATTCTGATTTTTATACACATTAACACGAATCATTATCATTATTGTTTAACATATATCAATTAATGCTTATATTTGTCGTCGATACAATTGACAAGGCAAATGAGAATCATTAGCATGTAATGACTTTGGTTCACTTCCTGTTAATTTAAGAGGAATACAGAGTAGCCACATGCAGTTCTGCATCCAGCCAGCCAAAGAACAATCCTTGTCTGGCCTGTGTCATAGCTTTAACCGCTATGCCCCCCCTCAAGCTAAGGCAAATATTTTAGCCGGATTTTAAAAAACCATTCAAAACCGGTTTAGATACTAACGAGTTAAGGGGTTTTAACATGATAAAAAATAGATTTACAGCCGTAACAACGGCAACTTTACTGGGCTTTATGACAACACCTTATGCGGGCACAGTGGGCATTACCGGGACTTATTCGGGTGATTACCAGATGATCGCAATGGCGCACACCGACGGCAACCCTGATAATACACCTGTCTTTATGGGACAGGCCATTGACAGGCAAATATGGAGCTGGGATTTTAATACAGGCACAGCAACTTTTGAGCCTGGCCAGCACGCACTGACTATCGGTGTTCCTTATGAACTGCATAATGCAGATGCTATTAATTTTACCGATAATGGCGATGGCACCTACACAGGCCTGCTCGACTTCCAGGTATACAACCCCGGGTTTGGCAACCCCCGTGCCTGGCTGGAAATTACCTGGGATATTACCGATGATGGCATGGGTAATCTGGCCATGGTCACTGCTGATGGTGATGGTAATGGCTTTGCCGGTACCATAGCGGGTTGTAATGATGGTACACCTGAATGTACACCGTCATGGTCAGGTTTTCCATTCCCATTTGAACCCACCTGGGATGGCCAGGCATCAGCATCTGCTGTTTCAGCCGTTCCACTTCCAGCCGCTGTCTGGTTATTTGGCTCTGGGCTGCTTGGCCTTGCAGGTGTCGCACGCACACGTAATAAAGTATAAATAAGGCGATTAACCTCAATAGTAAAGCCCTGTCTGTTAACAGGGCTTTACTAACAGGCTTACTCATTAAACTGGATACTGACAATGCTTTACACTCGCTTTTTGCGTATATCTTTATTATCAGTATTATTCTTATTCAGGAATACTATCTATATCCTTAAGTAGTTAAATAAAGTCGAAAATTTCTAACTATAGCTGGCCTTCGTAATAATCTGTTTTAACTTCTGTTTTATCAGGTAAGCGGGCATTTCGTTTAGTCGTCCAAATTACAAAGCAGACATTGAACGCCTCAATAATGGGCGAAAAAAGCAACGCTTTTTTTGTCCAGCCGAAGCCGACATTGATTGACTTGTTAGCTTTTTACGGCCTGATCCATACTTCAACTTTAAAACCATTCTCTTCCTTGTTTAAATCTCTTTCAATACCCCTAGGATTACTGATTCTTTCTTCTGGGTCATAAACAAAGCATATTAGTGTTTCACAATCAGGGTGAGATTGATATCTGTGGATATCCTCAATAAGCTGGCTAGAAACTTCTTTACCAGATAACCCTTTTCTTGTTTTTTTTACTTCGATTACAACCTTTTCTTTCTTGAGGAGAAAATCCACTCTCGTTGATTTTGCGGCATTACTTGGAACCCATTCTTCAGCTCTAATATCCTCAAAATCCAATTGAAAAAGAGCATGAAGTAAATCCTGAACATCATACTCATCGTTTACATCTAAAGTTTTCCTTTGCGACCATCTTGAACGAAGCTGCTTTACAACCCGATGGAATTTATCACATGTATTTCTAATTTTAGATATTACATCAAATTTGTGAGAGGAATCTTCAGTATCCTTTGGTTTTGGTGGCGATTCATAAGAACCATCTTCAAGATCTAAAACTAAAGAGTCTATATATGAAAGAACTCTCTCACCACCTTGTTTCCAAAATGATTGGCCAGAAGACTCGAATCTTCCGGCAAAAATAATGAAAGATTTTTTATATCCAAACCGTTCATTTTCATATGCCAGGTTGTCATCAAGAAATCTTGACACTTTTTTACACCACGAGGCATACCTTTCGTTACCAAAATCTAATCCCCTCTCCTCATAGGAAGCAAGAACACTTTCTATCAAGTCCTTTTTTAGATTGTTCAAACCATTTATGACTTCTTCATATTCCATACAATTACTCTGGTAAAGCTAACGCAGAGGTAAGTGGCGGAGCGTAAGCGGAGTCCAAGCATGTGCGTTTTTTGCACATGCGAACTTGACCGTTTTGTTAGGCTTGCTGTTGAATAAATAAAAATAAGTCATTTTATTTCATAACCACAGGCTTGAAGTTCTTTGTTTACTTCTAGCTTCCACGCACCAGCCAAATCAAGACCAACATAAACAACACCACTTATATCGTTTGGTGTTTCTATTTCGTCTTTTACTAATGCACACACATTTTCACGACCGAGCTTAGCCATTAAATAGCCATGCTCAAAGATAACATTTTGTCTGGCCCTATTTCTAGGGTGTACCTTTGTTTCTTTTATTCCACGACCCAGATCACATGCAGTATATAAAACAAGAGCAAAGTCTGCTTCACTAGAGTAGTGCTCAATTTTTTCAATTATTGTCATGCCGCTACTAGCTTGCTCATGCAGTATGATGGCTTCAATATTAAGGCTTTCTATATAACGTGAAACTTCTTGTTTTGCTTCGTTGTCATGGCCATGGACGATGAATACTTTGTTTTTAATTTTCTTGCTTGTTGTATTTTTAGTATTGTTCTTATGAGTTGTTTCAGGTTTATTTTCAATTTCAATGGCGTGACCAAATTCAAGAACATTAAGCGCTGGAGAAAACTCTTCAGCTAGGAATTTCCTGCGATCGGCATATGTGCCAAATTTTGGTTGTATGAACCCCCAAAAGGAACTTAAATTTCTATGTATTTTTAGCCATTCTGGCATTAGCGGCAATAGTTCTTTGTTAGTTAGCAGCTCATGCCTTAATGTTTCATATTCACTATCTGACGCATCCTTACCCGTGGCTGATGAAGTAAGTAAACTAGCCAAATAACTGACTTTTTCAAAGTCAGTAGTTAAAAATTCAATACTCATTAAATTATATTCTCAAATCCATGTGTTTTATTTTTTAGCCTAACGCCTGAACTCAGTTGACCATAATACAGAGCGAAGCGGCGTATTATTGGTCAACTGCAGTGATTTGTTATGCATTTTTTAGAATCTCTTTGAGTTTATTAACTGTATTTAAATTACGCCCTGTGGCAGGTGCACCAAGATGTTTTTCAATACCTACTACCAACTTAGAACGAGCAATACCATCTGGTGCATGCAAATAGAATGTATTGCCAATTAACTGATATCTCTCTGTTTCTGAAATTGATGTCTCAATTTTGGCTAAATTAATTTTTGGTTTTCTTTTACAAAAGTAAAAGTGTACAAACTTACCCTCATATTCTGGATAAGGGTTATTTGAAACCGATGTATGAAACTCACTCTCAGAGAGAACCATTACTTCTGGAGTAAAGCTAAAATTATTTTGAATTAATTCACCAATAATTTTTTCTGGGTTCTTGGCACTCTTTAAAACAATGTTCCCACTTTGTATATAGGTTTTAACATTATCAAAGCTAGCGTCTTCTAAAAGAGACTTAAGTTCTTTCATTGGGAGTAAATTCTTGCCACCGACATTCACGCCTCTTAATAAGATAATGTATGCGTTCACAATTTCCCTTTTTTATGCATAACGTTGGCATGAACTGTAAAATTGTAATTGGCGCTTTTCAGCCAATTACAATTTTATCTGCTTCAATGCCCTTGTTATGTTCTCAGTAAAGTAAATATTCATATTTCTCTGGTAATACAGCAAATTCTCCCCAACCTACATTTTCGATGCATAGACCAATACCACTTACTGTAACCTTGCCATAGATGAGTATAATTTTCCCTTTAGAATCATCATCAATTCCATGTTCTTTTGAATTTTCATCAGTGGTCTTTAAACAAAAATCAACATAATCATCATTTTTAACAAAGTCAATCATAGTTTGACGTATATTCTGAGGTGTTTTTCCACAATTCCAAGAACTATTTATTCTTCCAAAATAAAGTTTTGGTATATCATCGGTATTTTTTAATGACTCAATATTGGTTAATAAATCTTGTAAATGAATTGCATTTTTACGATCAGGGAAATGAAAATAACGATGTATGTTTTTATTAAAATTTCTACAAATACCTCTTACCGTAGTAACTTTGCTTGGTAATTTAAATGTTTCCCCATTGTGTCGTCCAATAGGCACTTCAGTTAATACACCATTCATATCCTCAACAGGTTTACCTTTATATTCTTGTGGTTCATCGATTATTGGTGCTTCTGGTTTTTTTTTCATGAAGCCACTTATTATAACAAGCTCTTCATTCTCAATGGCTTCTTTTGCTTGCTCTTCTGTTTCAAATCGTTTTCCTTCTGCCTTTTTTACTCGAAGTCCACAGTCTGGTGAATATTTTCTTGAGTGGGCATAAAAAGCTTTTCTCCCATTAGTGTCATAATCTTTCTCTTGAGGTGAACGAAAAAGATCAGCACAACATTCAGGACAAAAGATACTTTCTTTCATCTCTATATCGTACTCAGTTGGTGTGACTTCTTTAGCTTTTTCTCGAAGAGATTTTTTGTCTCCTCCATCATATTTCCAACCATCAAGATAAAGAGCAAATTTTATTTGATTTTTTTCTTCCATACTAATCCTTAATGGTGAAATTTTATATCATGTTACAAACATAACGCCTACATAACCTGGCGCATTTACTTACGGCTTGCTTTTTTAGGCCGTAAGTAAATGTGGTCAGCGTTAATGTAATTGTTAGATTTTTAATGTTGATTTATGTTTGGAGTCTAATTTTTTTAGTTTAGCTGATAGTGTTTTTAGTTCTGATTTGATTATCTTATCTTTTTCTTTAGCATTGTTCAGTTCCTTTAATTCATCAGGTGTGATTTCTCCCCTAAGTTCCTTGCGTTCTTTTGAATTCAAAGTTAACTCATTCATGCTTTTATCATGTTCTTTCATTCGCATTTTAGATTTTATAGCATTTATTTCTCTACCAAGCTCATAGCCTTTAAGAAAGCTTTTCTCAAGTTCTTTTGGACATATGCCATCATAAGAATGATTTTTGCCAAATTCATAACCGTTTTTAATTGTGCAAAAGTCTTTTATACCAACATTCCAGCCTGTTCTATATAATTCTCTGTCTGCTTTTATACCGTATTCATTGCATTCATTAAATAAATTACGAAATTCTTTTTGGCTTTTACCTTTTTGAGCATGTTCTTTTCCAATTTTGTCCCACTCTGCAAACTCGCAATCGCTAGCATCCATATCACTGCATGATGTTAATGATAAGGTAAATAGTATTAAAATATATCTCATTGCTTTTAATTTTCCTTTGAATCTAACGCTTTGCTAAGGGGCTGCTAACCCAGTAGGTATAGTTTTTATTGTAGTGATTAGTAGTGTAACCCGAAAATGTAGTAGAAGTTAAGGGCTAGTAGTCCCGCTTGAGCTATTTGTTAGAGCCTTTTGTGCTTTAAGTATTTTATTGTAAATATATACTCCATTCACTGACCATATTATAATCATGAGTAGCACAAACAGAAGTGTATTCTTGGTTGTGTTTAATGATTTTATGTCGTTTTTATAGCTTTCTTTTACAAGCTTAAGTAAGTGATTTGAATAACCAATAAGCTCTTCTTTTGATAGTGAATTTTTGGGGTCAGATAGTCTGCTAGTAAAATATTCTACAGTTGGTAATTGTGTTAATGAGCTTTTAATGTGGTTTATTGATTTTATATTAAAGTACAATGAACCTGATATGAGTACGATGATGATTGCTGGAATAAGAAATATGTCCGTATATTTAAATTTTTTCATATTTATTGCTCTAACAGTTAAATATACAGTGCCGCAAAACTCCTGTTTTTAGGTAGATAGGCGGAAGCTTGGCTAACGGAGATATACAGTTCCGCATATCTCCGTTACA